>NZ_JBEOVB010000008.1:0-361877 GCF_040295245.1 Streptomyces sp. NPDC002884
ATCGGGACGACACCACGAGAGCGGAACAGCCAGGCGGAATAAGCCCGGCCGTTCACAGCGTCCTCGCTGTGTTTTGTTTCAAAGGAACCTCATCCTCGACCATCACTGGCCGGGGACGGGGTATCAACATATCTGGCGTTGATTTTTGGCACGCTGTTGAGTTCTCAAGGAACGGACGCTTCCTTTGTACTCACCCGAGAGACTCTCTCAGGCTTTCCTCCGGGCGCTTCCCTTCGGTCTTGCGTTTCCGACTCTATCAGATCTTTTCTCGACCCGATTTCCTCGGTGCTTTCCAGGTTCCCGCTTTCGCGTTTCCCTTTCCGGCGGTTCCGACTCTATCAGATCCTTTCGGCGCTGATTCCCAGTCAGAGGGGGCTTGTCTTCCCGGCTGTTGGGCCGTTCCGACGTCTCAAACCTTAGCGGATCCGCTCGGCAGTTCCTAATCGGGCTGCCGACCCCAAATCGAATTGAATTCGGGCACGCCGAATTCGATCCCGTGGGAGATCGTGCTGGTGGTTTGTGGTGCCGCTACTGCGGCGGAGGTGCTGTCGGAGAACCGTTACGTCTCCCCGGCAACCCGAAGAACTTTACGGACCCTGGATGGGGATGTCAACCACCCCTGTCAAGATCTTTTAGTCGACCCGGGGCGGGTGGCTCAGTCGAGGTCGCTCAGCCGGCCGCCGGCGTCCGGCTGGGCGTGCTCCACCCGGCGCAGGAGCCTGGTCAGGACCTCACCCAGGACCGTCCGCTCGTCCGCGGAGAGGTCCTGGAGCAGGTCCTCCTCGAAGACCGTCGCCATGCGCATCGCCTGCAGCCACTTCTCGCGGCCCTCGGGCAGCAGCTCGACGATCACGCGGACGCGGTTGGACTCGTCCCGCTCCCGGGTCACCAGCCCCTCGGCGACCATGCGGTCGATCCGGTGGGTCATCGCGGCCGGCGTCAGGCCGAGGCGCTTGGCCAGATCGCTGGGGCCCAGGCGATAAGGAGCACCGGAGAGGACCAGTGCCTTGAGGACCTCCCACTCGGCGTTGCTGATGCCGAGGTCCGCGGTCTGACGGCCGTAGGCGACGTTCATCCGGCGGTTGAGGCGGGAGAGCGCCGAGACGATCTTCTCCACCTGGGGGTCGAGGTCCTGGAATTCGCGCTGATAGGCCGCGATCTGCTCTTCGAGGGTCGGCTCGCCGCCGTTGCCGGTGCCGACCGTGCCGGGGGTGTCGCCCATGGGGGCAAGTATCGCACGGGGCTCGTTCGCATTGAAGTTCTTCGAGGTGTACAGTTTAGGTCCTAACTTTAGCTTCGAAGTCTTCGGCACTAAGTACTGAGGCAGCGGAAGTACTGACGGAAGTACTGAGGCAGCTCCGACCCGGTGCCGACGGCGACTACCTGAGAGAGGTGAACGTGACCAGGGCGAGGGGCGCAGCGATGCGCCGGATCCACGTGGGCAACGCACTCAGCGCGTTCGGGCTCGGCTTCACCGTCCCCTACCTGTACGTCTATGTGGCGCAGGTGCGAGGACTGGGTGCCATGACGGCGGGGCTCGTCCTCGCCGTCTTCGCCGTGGCCGCGCTGATCGTGCTGCCGTTCGCCGGTAGGGCGATCGTGCGGCGCGGTCCGTTGCCGGTCCTGCTCGCCGCCCTGGTCACCGCCGCTCTGGGAGCGCTGAGCCTGGGGCTCGCCGGCAACGGCACCGCCGTACTGGCCGCCGCGGCCGCGCTCGGTGCCGGGCAGGCCGTGATGCAGCCGGCGCTGGCGACGATGATCGTGGACTGCTCGACCGCGGAGACCCGGTCGCGTGCGTTCGCGACGCAGTTCTTCCTTCAGAACCTCGGGCTGGGCGTGGGTGGGCTGATCGGCGGGCATCTCGTCGACACCTCGCGCGTGTCCTCGTTCACGCTGCTGTTCGCCATCGAGGCGGCGATGTTCCTGCTGCTGGCCGTGGTGATGTCGACCGTGCGGCTGCCGCACGCTCCGAACGTCGGGGAGGCCCCGCAGTCCGCCGGGGGCAGCTGGAAGCGGTTGCTCGGCAACCGGGCCATGGTGCAGCTGTGTGTGCTGGGCTTCGTGCTGTTCTTCGCCTGCTACGGACAGTTCGAGTCGGGGCTGAGCGCGTACGGGGTGGAGGCCGCCGGGATCTCGACGTCCGCGCTCGGGACCGCGCTCGCCGCCAACACCGCGATGATCGTGGTCGCGCAGTTCGCGGTGCTGAAGTTCGTCGAGCGGCAGAAGCGGTCCCGGGTGATCGCGGCCGTGGGACTGATCTGGGCCGTCGCGTGGGTCGTCGCCGGGTACGCGGGGCTCGGCCACGGCAGTCGGGAGATGGCGACGGCCGCGTTCGTGTCGACGTACGCGCTGTTCGGGCTGGGTGAGGCGATGCTGTCGCCGACGGTCGCGCCGTTGGTGGCCGATCTGGCGCCGGCCGGTCTGGCGGGGCAGTACAACTCGGCGTTCGCCCTGGTGAAGCAGCTCGCGCTGGCCGTCGGGCCGGCGGTGGGCGGGCCGATGGGGGCCTCTCTGCACGCGCCGTACATCGTGACGTTCCTGCTGTTCTCGCTGGGGATCACCTATCTGGCGCTGCGGCTGGGGCGGCAGCTGACCGCCGTGCAGGATCAGCCGTGGCTGGTGCGGAAGCGGGTGGTCGCGCGAGGTGGCGCGGTGGCGGAGCCGGTGGCCGCCGAGGCGTGAGGCGGGTGGAGGAGGCGGTCGTCGTCCGAGAGGACGGCGGCCGCCTTTCGTGTCGGCGGGTGGCCGTGACTCTTCCGTGGCGCGCTCACGGTCGCTCCGGTCGCCACGGTGCTTGTCACTGCGCTTGTCACGGCCCGCGTCACTGCTGAGGCTTCGGCAGGACGAACTCGCACCACACGGCTTTTCCGCCGCCCGGGGTACGGCGGCTGCCCCAGTGGGAGGCGATCGTGGCGACGATGGCGATGCCTCGGCCGGACTCGTCGCCCGGTTCGGCGCGGCGGCGGCGCGGGAGGTGGTCGTCGCCGTCGGTGACCTCGATGATCAGGCGGCGGTCGGTGCGGCGCAGCCGCAGCCGCATGGGCGGGGTGCCGTGCTGGAGGGAGTTGGCGACGAGTTCGCTGGCGGCGAGGACGCCGAGGTCGTGCAGCTCGGGCGGGAAGCGCCAGCTGGTCAGGACACCGGAGGCGAAGGCACGCGCGCGTGGGGCCGCCTCCACACCGCCGAGGAGCTCCAGGGCCGCGTTGCGGAACAGCTCGCCGTCGGGGCCGGTGCGGGCCGGGTGCTGGAGGACCAGGACGGCGACGTCGTCGTCGTGGTCGGCGGTGACGCCGGCCGAGCGGACGAGGCGGTCGCAGACGACCTGAGGGGTGCCGGTGGCGCCGGACAGGGCGCGCTCCAGGGAGGCGATGCCTTCGTCGAGGTCTTCGTCCCTGCGCTCGACCAGGCCGTCCGTGTAGAGGACGGCCGTCGAGCCGGGGCCGAGCGGGATCGAGCCGGAGGCGTGCATCCAGCCGCCGGTGCCCAGGGGCGGGCCGGTGGGCTCGTCGGCGCGCAGGACGGTGCCGCTCTCGTCACGGACCAGGATGGGCAGGTGGCCGGCGGAGGCGTACACCAGCCGGCCCTCGTTGGGGTCGTGGATGGCGTACACGCACGTGGCGATCTGATTGGCGTCGATCTCCGCGGCGAGGCCGTCGAGGAGCTGGAGGATCTCGTGCGGGGGCAGGTCGAGGCGGGCGTACGCGCGGACCGCCGTGCGGAGCTGGCCCATGACGGCTGCCGCGCGGACGCCTCGCCCCATGACGTCGCCGATGACGAGGGCGGTGCGGCCGCCGCCGAGGGTGATGACGTCGTACCAGTCGCCGCCGACCGCGGCCTCGGTGCCGCCGGGCTGGTAGGTGGCGGCGATGCGCAGGTCGTCGGGCTCCTCGAGCTCCTGGGGGAGGAGGGAGCGCTGGAGGGTGACGGCGGTCTCGCGCTGACGGCGTTCACTGGCTCTGAGGCGTTCGGCGGCCTCGGCGTGGTCGGTGACGTCGGTGGCGAAGATCAGGACGGTGCCCTTGCCGTTGTCCTCGGCGGCCGGGGTGCAGGTGAAGGTGTAGGAACGGCCGTCCGGGGCCTTGCGGGACTTCAGGGTGCGGGGCTTGCCGCTGCGCAGGGCCTGGTCGAGGAGGGGCATGAGGCCGAGGTCGCGGAGCTCGGGGAGCGCCTCGGCGGCCGGTTCGCCGCAGGGGCGTGCGCCGAAGGCCGCCGCGTAGGCGTCGTTGACGTAGGCGAGGCGGTGGTCGGGTCCGTGGACGAGGGCGACGAGGGCCGGGACGCGGTCGATGACCTCACGGACCGGGAGTTCGTCGACGGCGGGTACCGGGGGCGGCTCGTCGGTGAGTCGTTCGGCGCGGGCCGCGGGTACGGAGCCTTCGCTCCGCCGGTCCGTGGTGGTGACCGGGTGCTCGGCTCGCGCGGCGGCGCGGCGCTGCGTTCCGGGGAGCCGGGCGCTCCAGCGCGTGAAGTTCACGAATCCTTGCCTCGTGTAGTCGTCGGCGGCCCGGCTCCGGGCCCGGCCTGGGCTGCGGTGGCCGCGCGGCGGTGGCCGCACATTGTTGCAGCACCCGGGGTGTGGAGCACGTGGAACGGCCTCGTGGGTCGGGGGGCGGGTGGTGGCCCGCGGGGAGGGGCTCGGGAGGGACTGGAGCAGGGAGCAGTCTGGCAGTGTGGCCGCCGTCCGGGCCGACATTCGTCAGACGTGGGGGCGGTCGGTGGAGTTCCTGGATCCGGTCAGGACGACCCCTTCGGGTCGCCGGAAGACTCGTCAGAAGGCTTTCCACCGGCAGCGAGTTCGAACTCCGCGCGGGGATGTTCGAGGGATCCCAGGGAAACGATCTCCCGTTTGAAGAGCCCGGAGAGGATCCATTCGGCGAGCACGCGTGCTTTGCGGTTGAAGGTGGGCACGCGGCTGAGGTGGTACGCGCGGTGCATGAACCAGGCCGGGTAGCCCTTGAGCTTGCGCCCGTAGACGTGCGCCACGCCCTTGTGGAGGCCGAGCGAGGCGACCGAGCCGACGTACTTGTGGGAGTACGGCCGGAGGGGTTCGCCGCGCAGCGAGCGCACGATGTTGTCGCCGAGGGCCTTGGCCTGGCGGACCGCGTGCTGGGCGTTCGGGGCGGTCTCCTTGCCGGGCTCGTCGGCCGTCACGTCGGGAACGGCGGCCGCGTCTCCGGCCGCCCACGCGTGCGTGACGCCGTCGATGGTCAGCTCGGGGGTGCATTTCAGCCGGCCCCGTGCGTTCAGCGGCAGGTCGGTGGCGGCGAGCAGCGGGTGCGGTTTCACGCCGGCGGTCCACACGACCGTACGGGTCGGGAAGCGGGCGCCGTCGCTGAGGACGGCGATGCGGTCGGAGCAGGACTCCAGGCGGGTGTCGAGGCGTACGTCGATGTTGCGGCGGCGCAGTTCGCTGACGGTGTAGCGGCCCATGTCGGCGCCGACCTCCGGCAGGATCCGGTCGGAGGCCTCGACCAGGATCCACTTCATGTCCTCGGGCTTGACGTTGTGGTAGTAGCGCGTGGTGTAGCGGGCCATGTCCTCGAGCTCGCCGAGCGCCTCCACGCCCGCGTAGCCGCCGCCGACGAAGACGAAGGTGAGGGCGGCGTCGCGGATCGCGGGGTCGCGGGTGGAGGAGGCGATGTCCATCTGTTCGATGACGTGGTTGCGCAGCCCGATGGCCTCCTCGACGGTCTTGAAGCCGATGGCGTGGTCGGCCAGGCCGGGGATGGGCAGCGTGCGGGAGACGGAACCGGGCGCGAGGACGAGTTCGTCGTACGTCAGCTGCTGCGGGCCGGTGCCCTCTTCGTCGGTGGCGAGGGTGGTGAGGGTGGCGCTGCGCTTGGCGTGGTCGACGGCGGTGACCTCGCCGACCACGACCCGGCAGTGCGGCAGGACGCGGCGCAGGGGCACGACGACGTGCCGGGGGGAGATGGAGCCCGCGGCCGCCTCGGGGAGGAAGGGCTGGTAGGTCATGTACGGGTCGGGTGTGACGACCGTGATCTCGGCCTCGCCCCGGTCGAGTTCCTGTTTCAGCTTCTGCTGGAGCCGCAGGGCCGTGTACATCCCGACGTAGCCGCCGCCGACAACGAGAATGCGCGCACGTTCCTTCACCGTCCCATGACGCACCGGACGCCGGAGTTTGTCCACAGCCCCGACAATTTGTGTGACCGCGAGTCGGGTGTGCGCAGGGTTGGCCGAAACACCGAAGTGCGGGGCAGAAGCGCAGGTCAGCTGCTGTGCACCGGGGTGCGGGAAGGGGTGCAATCGGGATGTATGCGACCCGTACTCCGATCGGGGGGCGCTCCGTGCGGAACCTGCCCCTTCTGAATTGACTCCCTCTCAACTATGTTCGTGTGTCGACGGGGTGTCAGGGGGAAGTGCTCTGCGGGTCTGCGACGGGTGGGCCCGGGAGGCCGTCCCCTGTGTTCCACGCCCCCGACTTTCGATGGCGGGGAGAGTCTCCGGGGGGAGACGTCATTACCGGGGGAACATTCATGCACACTCACAACTCGCATTGGTCGTCCACGTCGGCCCTGTCACCAGGCGGCGTGGTCGGTACGCCGGTCGGCAACGGACGTGGAGAAGGCGCGCGGACGGCACCGCTGCGCGTGGACGCACAGCGCAATCTGGAGCATGTACTGCGGGCGGCGCGCGAAGTGTTCGGCGAGCTGGGTTACGGCGCGCCGATGGAGGACGTGGCGCGCCGCGCGCGGGTCGGGGTCGGCACGGTGTACCGGCGCTTCCCGAGCAAGGACGTCCTGGTGCGGCGGATAGCCGAGGAGGAGACGTCCCGGCTGACCGACCAGGCGCGGGCGGCGCTCGGCCAGGAGGACGAGCCGTGGTCGGCGCTGTCGCGCTTCCTGCGGACGTCCGTGGCCTCCGGCGCCGGGCGGCTGCTGCCGCCGCAGGTGCTGCGGGTCGGTGTCGCGGAGGACGACGGCGAGGGCGTGCCGGCCGAGGAGGCGCGGGTGCCGCAGCAGCGGACCCAGCCGGGCGGCGGCGAACTGCGACTCGTCGCGGGCGACGGCACGACGGCCGCTGTCGACGACGCCGGGGCGGCGGCGCTGCTCGAGGTCGTGGGGCTGCTGGTGGACAGGGCGCGGGAGGCGGGCGAACTGCGCCCCGACGTGTCGGTGTCGGACGTGCTGCTGGTCATCGCGACGGCGGCGCCCTCGCTGCCGGATCCGGCTCAGCAGGCGGCGGCTTCGGCGCGGCTGCTGGACATCCTGCTGGAGGGCCTGCGGTCGCGTCCCTCTTCGTGAGGGGCGGGGCCGCCTGCCGTGTCGGCGGCTTGCGGGCGGGTGGCTCGAAAGGGTGACGGTGGGGTGGGGGTACCGCGTGACCCTCACCCTCGCCCACCGTGCCGAACATTCGCGGCATTCCGGACGCGCGGCTCAACTGCTGCCCACAGCAAGACAGTTGAACCTTCCCCGTACGGGTGAGAACTAGTACTGAATTGCGTCAGGTCCCCACGGACGAGTGGACAACTCTTCCTCGCGGGGTCCTGAACAAAAGCCAATATGGCACTCTGACCCGGTGGTCAGGACTGGTTGGGCCGGCGGCGGGGGCTTTCCGCGATGAGTGTTGACGGTGGGGACGAGTCGCTCGGTCCATCCGGTGACGGTGACACGGAGGCCGACGGCCTGACCTCACCGCAGGTGCCGAGCCAGGGCGGACGCGCGAGCGGGTTCCTGGGCGGTCCGACAGGCGGCCGTCCGGGCGATCCGGTGACCCGTCCGCCGGTACGTCCGCTCGACGACCCCTCCGAGGGCAGCGTTCCGGCACAGCGCGAACGGCGAACCGAGGTCGTCCTGCCGCCGCCGCGGGACCTGCCGCCGGCGGACACCGACCTGATCGGCCGGATGCGCTCGGGCGACGACACGGCGTACGAGGAGCTGTACCGGCGGCACGCCGACGCCGTACGCCGCTACGCCCGCACCTGCTGCCGGGACGCGCACACCGCCGACGACCTCACCGCCGAGGTCTTCGCCCGCATGCTGCAGGCGGTGCGCGGCGGCTCCGGACCCGAGTACGCCGTCCGCGCCTACCTCCTGACCTGCGTGCGGCGGGTGGCCGCCGACTGGATCCGGTCGGCGAAGCGGGAGCAGCTCGTCGACGACTTCGCGGTGTTCGCCACACAGTCCGCCCGCTCGGCCCGCTCCTCCGAAGCCGCCGAGGACACGGTGTCCGGCGGCTCCTTCGGCGCGGGCACGGACCTGGGCGCCGATGTGCGCGCGATGCACGAGGCCGAGCAGTCCATGGCCATGCAGGCCTTCCGCTCACTGCCCGAGCGCTGGCAGGCGGTGCTGTGGCACACCGAGGTCGAGGACGAGTCGCCGAGCGAGGTCGCCATGCTCTTCGGCCTCGACGCCAACGGCACGCGCGTACTCGCCAGCCGCGCCCGTGAGGGCCTCAAGCAGGCCTACCTCCAGGCCCATGTCAGCGCCACCCTCACCAGCGACGAGGAGTGCGCGGGCTACGCCGACCAGCTCGGCACCTACGCCCGCCGCAGGCTGCGCACCCGCGCCGAACGCGGGCTGCGCAAGCACCTGGAGGAGTGCGCCAAGTGCCGGCTGGCCGCCCTGCAGATCGAGGAGGTCGCCAGCAGCATCCCCGCCGTCGTGCCGGTCGCGGTCATCGGCTGGTTCGGCGTCGCCGGGTACGCCAAGGCGGTGGCGCTCATCGCCGGTGGTGCCGGGGCGGGGGCGGCGGGCGTCGCGGGCGCGGCGGCCGCGGCCGGCGGCTCCTCGGGCGGGGCGGGCGCCGGTGGCGGAGCGTTGGCCTCGGAGGGGCTGGGCGCCCCCGTGAAGGCCGGGATCGCGGCCGGTGTGGTCGCGGTGGCGGCCGCCGCGGTCGCCCTCGCGCTCATCGGCCACGGCGGTCCCGCGAAGCAGCCCGAGGCCCGGCCCCCGGCGTCCGTGCCGGCGCCGGTCGCGCAGCCCGAGGAGCCGACACCCGCGCCGACGCCGACGAAGGAGCGCGAGCCGGAGCCTTTGGCCGTCGTCCCCGCGGCCGCCCCGACACCGACCCGCACCGCACGGTCGACGCCCACGCCGACACCGGCCCCCACGCCCAGCGCGTCCCCCACCCCCGTCCCGACTCCGACGCCCACCCCGATCTCCACGCCCACGCCGACTCCCGCACCCACGCCGCCGCCCGCTCCGGCCGTCTATCCGCTGAACGAGCTGTCCTTCGACATCGGCGGGGACGGGACCGGACCCGAGATCCGGCTCGGCGGCAGCAGCTGGGTGTGGCAGCGGTACGGCCTGTCCATCGCGGACCGGCGGTACGAGCGCGGGGTGACCGTGCACGGCGACTCCTCCGTCACCGTCGACCTCAACCGGGCGTGCACCTCCTACGACGCGCTCGTCGGTGTCGACGACCTGACGATGAGGCTCGGCGCGGTCTCCTTCGCGGTCTACGCCGACGGGCGCCGGGTCTGGGTGTCCGGGGTGATCAAGGGCGGCGACCCGGCCGTGCCCGTCCATGTGAATCTCGTCGGCAGCACCACCGTGCGTCTGGTGGTCGAGCCGCACAGCGGCCTCGACTCGGTGGCACTCGCGGACTGGGCGGAGTCCGGGTTCACCTGCTCGTAGGCGCCCGCACGGCCACGGCCGGCGGTCCGGCCGGATGGTCGCGCACGCTGTCCGTGAGCTCGCGCAGGGCGTCGGTCACCGTCAGCGCCGTGCCCCGGACGCGCTCGGCCGCGTACCGCACGGCGCCCAGGGCCGCGCGGGCCGCGGCCTCGGCCTGCTCGGCCTTGGCGTGCTGCGGGGCGGGGCGGGGGTGGGGGCCGCGCAGGGCGTCGGCGGCCGCGAGGAGACGGGTCGCGCGCGGGTGGTCCCCGAGCCGGGTCAGCAGGTTCGCCGCGTCGTCCAGGATCGACGACGTGACCGCCTCGGCGCACTGGTCGGCCACCGCCCGGCGCAGCGTGTCGGCGAGCATCGGCAGGCCGTGCTCCGGGCCGGACTCGGCGGCGGTGAGGTCGGCGTCGAGCATGTTCAGCGCCGCCACGAACTGGGGCGGCGGGGTGCCCGTCCCGGCCGCCACGCGGACCTCGTCGCACAGCACGCGCGCGTGGGCCACCTGCCCCTCCTGCAGCGCGATGTGGGAGCGCAGCAGGAGGACGAACGCCAGGACGTCGGGCACTCCGTAGTGGTCGGCGGCGCTGTTCGCCTCGTCCAGCGCGGCCAGGGCGCCCTCGACGTCTCCCGAGCGGTAGGCGATCTCCCCGAGCCGGGCGATGAGGAACGGCGACTCGGCGTACGCCCCCACCTCGTGGGCGAGGCGCAGCGCCTCGCGGTACTCCCGTTCCGCCTCCGTGAACCGGCCGCGCGCCATCTCCGCCTCGCCCGCCGCGCCGCACACCTGGGCCCGCATCCAGCGGTCGCCGACGCGCAGGCTGAGCACCCGCAGTTCCGCCAGGTCGTCGTCCACGCCGTGCAGCCCGCCGGGTGAATCGACGACCATGTGGGTACGGAACATCAGGGCGCAGCCGAGCTCCCAGTCGCCGCCGTGGACACGGCAGTTGTCGACCGTCCGGTCCAGGACCCCCCGGACGTCCACGATGTCGCGCATCTGGAAGGCCGTCAGCGGCCAGAGCAGGCCGGGCATCCGTGCCGCCCGGGGGCCGCCCGGCTCGTAGTCGGCGCGCAGGCGGACCAGGTACTCCTGGTAGCGCGGGTCCGCCACGAGGTCCTTCGGATCGGACTCCGACAGCAGGAACACGTTCAGCATCCGCAGGTTCATGCGCTGCGCGTGCCGCGGGTGGGCTTCCTCCGTGGCGGCCGGTGTGCCGAGCAGGGCGTCGACGGGGTCGAGCGCGGCCATACGGGCGGTGAGGTCGGCGGCGGTGAACGGCACCTCGGCCGCGGGTTCTCGGAGGGTGTCCAGGACGGCGCCCAGGCGCAGGGTCCGGTCGCACCACTCGGCGCCCTCGCGACGGTAGTTGCGCAGCCACCAGAACCAGCCCGTGGCGAGGCAGAGGGCGGTTGCCTCCTCCTCGTCGCCCGCCGTGTGCGCGCGCTGGAGGGCCACGCGGATGTTGTCCAGTTCGGTCTCCAGGCGGGCGATCCAGGGGAGTTGCCCGGCGGAGCGCAGCAGCGGGTCGGCCCGCTCGACGAGTGCGCGCACCCACGCGCGATGGCGTCGGCGGGCCGCCGCTCGGCACCGGGGGAGCTCGGCGGCGCGTTCGCCGGCGTACTCGTGGATCGTCTCCAGCATGCGGTAGCGCATGCCGCCCCCGCCGTCCCGCTCGCACGGCGCGGCCACGACCAGGGACTTGTCGACGAGCGCGCCGACGAGGTCCGCGACCGGGCCGGTGCACACGGCTTCCGCCGCCTCCAGGTCCCAGCCGCCCGCGAACACGGACAGCTCGCGCAGCAGTGTGCGCTCCGGTTCGTCGAGCAGGTCCCACGACCAGTCGACGACGGCACGCAGGGTCTGCTGGCGGGGCAGGACCGTGCGGCTGCCCGAGGTGAGGAGGCGGAAGCGGTCGTCGAGGCGGTCGGCGATCTGGCGCGGGGTGAGCAGCCGGAGCCGGGCGGCGGCCAGTTCGATGGCGAGCGGCAGTCCGTCCAGCCGCCGGCAGATCTCCGCGATCGCCTCCCCGTCCCGCAGGGCGGCCGGCGCGGCGGGGCGGGCGGCGGCCGCACGCTCGGTGAAGAGGCGGTGCGCCTGGTCGGGGAGGAGGGGCTCGACCGGGCGGACCGACTCGCCGGGGACGCCCAGGGGTTCACGGCTGGTGGCGAGGATCGTGAGCCCGGGGCAGCGGGTGAGGAGGGTCTCGGCGAGGGCGGCGGCCGCGCCGATGACATGTTCGCAGTTGTCAAGGATCAGGAGTTGGCTGCGCGGGGCGCAGTACTCGACGAGCAGGGCGACCGGGTCGTCCTGCGGGGCCGCCAGCTCGCTGGTCATCAGGACGGTCTCGCGCAGACCGAGGGCACTGACCACCGCGCCCGGCACCGCCTCCGGCCGGTCGAGCGGCGCCAGTTCGGCCAGCCACGCCTGGGGGAGCCCGGCGGCGGCTTCCTCGGCGAGACGGGTCTTCCCGGAGCCGCCCGGTCCGGTGAGCGTGACGAGACGGGCCCTGTGCAATTCGGAACGGATGGCGTCGAGCTCGGGTTCCCGGCCCACGAAAGAGGTAAGCCGCGGACGGATGTTGCCGGTGCGCTCGGGGAGTTGGAGCGGGGTGCGGCGCGTCGGCGCATCCGGTGCGGGGCCGTGCGCCGACGGAGCGCCGTGGGTCGGTTCCGCGCGGGCGAGGAGCTCGGTGTGCAGGGCGCGCAGGTGCGGGCCCGGGTCGGTGCCGAGGCCGTCGGCGAGAGCGCGGCGGGCGGTCTCGTACACGGCGAGGGCGTCGGCTTCGCGGCCGGTGTCGCGCAGGGCGCGGATGAGGAGGGCGTGCAGCGGCTCGTCGTACGGGTGCGCCGCGGCCAGTTCCGTCAGGCGCGGTACGGCTTCGCGGGCGCGGCCGAGGAGGAGGTCCGCCTCGGCACGGGCGCGGGTGGCCTCCAGGCGGAGGGCCTCGGGGCGGGTGGCCGCGGTGCGGTCGGGGAGGTCGGCCAGGGCGGGGCCGCGCCACAGGGCGAGGGCGTCGTCCAGGGTGCGGGCGGCGGTGGGCGCGTCACCGCGACGCAGCGCCTCATCGCCCTGGCGTACGAGCCGTTCGAAGACGAAGAGGTCGACGTCGTCCTCGGTCGCGGCGAGGCGGTACCCGCCCGGGACGGAGGTGACGCTGTCCTTGCCGACGGCGCGGCGGAGACGGCCGATCAGTGCCTGGAGGGCGGCCGGGGCGTCCTGGGGCGGGTCCTCGGCCCACACCTCGTCGATGAGGGTCTCCGGGGCGGTGAGACGGCCCGGGCGGAGCGCCAGGGCCGTGAGGAGGGCGCGGAGCCGGGGGCCGGGGACGGATACGGCGGTGCCCTGGTCGTCCGCTGTCTGGGTGACGCCCAGAATTCTGTACCGCACCCGTTCATTGTCACCGGGGGCGAGTCGTGGGGCACGGGGTTTGTGGGCGGCGCGTTTCTCACCCGCCGGAGGAGACCGCCCGTCTCTGGGGAGCGATGCCCGCCGGTACCGCACGCGCGCGTGCCGGTGTGCCCGTCCAGCAGGTGCCTCTGCGGGACAGCAGACGGCGGAGCCAGAGTTCCAGGGAGACCAGGTCGGCCAGGCCGTCCAGGGGCAGGGGTTCGCCCGCCGCGGCGGCCCGGAGCGCCTTGCGAACCACTCTCGCCTCGATCAGGCCCGCCTCCGCGAGGAGAGGGGCTTCGAAGAGGGTGAGGAGGGGGTCCATGGCCATGCGCAGGCCCGCCCGGGCCGCCGCGGTGGCGGACGCCTGGGAGGGGGCGCCCCAGCCGGGCGGGAGGTCGGTGACGCCGGCGCCCTTCAGGACGGTGCGCAGGATCGCGGCACGTGCCCCCGGTTGCACGCGCAGGGTCTCGGGGAGCGCGCGGCACGCGCGGACGACCTGGTTGTCGAGGAACGGCGCGTGCAGTCGCTGGGAGCGGATCTCGGCGGCCTGTTCCAGGACGCGCAGGTCCATGGCGTGCCGGGCGAGGGCCGCACGGGCCCGGTAGTCGCCCGGACGCTGGCCGGGGCCCACGCCGGTACGGTGCGCGGCCCCCTGGAGGCGAACCGATACTTCAGCCAGCGCCTCGCCCGTCAGCCAGCGCGCGGCCGGCCCCGCGCCGCCCCAGGTGAGGGCGGCCAGGGACGCCCCTACGGCGCCCGAGGGGTCGTCGGAGCCGAAGCTGCGGTGCAGGAGGCGTTCGGCCAGGCCCTCCACGCCCGCGCGGTACGGCGTACGGGCCAGGCGGCGGGCCGCGCCGTACACGCGCGCGGGGACGAGCACCGAACCGTCGGCCTTCGTCAACGCCGCCACCGGACGCACCAGATGACGGCGTTTGCGGTCCATCAGCAGGTCCGCGAGGCGGGCCGGGTGGGCGTCCAGCACCTGCCGGGCGCCGTATCCCGTGAAGTGGTCCGCGCTGCCCGCCGCGAGGCGCGCCCGGTGGCGGGCGGCCGTGACCAGGCTCTGGCCGGGTTCGTCGGTCAGCGGGCCGTCCAGGTCGGCGTACGGCAGGGCCTCCTCGCCGCCGGCCACCACGACGTGGTGCAGGCGCGGGTTGGCCGCGAGGGTGCCGGCCCGTTGCAGCTCGGCCTCGCGTCCGCCGACGGCCAGGTCGTTGAAGGTGACGGCCAGCAGCCGCTCCCCCGCGCCCGTGCCGTGCCCCAGCAGAGTGCCCGGCATGCCGGGCAGGCCCGCCGCGAGGAGCGCCAGCGTGCCGGAGGCCGGACCGCCGGAGAGGTCGGCGCCGATGCCCGGCGCGGGCATCCCGCGCGCGGCACGCCGTTCCGCGGGCCCCATGCCGGGCACCGGCCCCGGGTCGATGTCCGGGACGTGCCGGGGCGCGGCCAGGCGCGCGCGTACCGCCTCGATGAGCGCGTCGCGTACGGCGCCGACCGCGCTGTCCGGGTCGGCGGGGGGCGCCGCCACGGCGAGCGAGGCCACCGGCTCGTACCCGGCGACCTCACGGGCCCCGGTGCGAAGGATCAGCGCGTGCCCCGGCGGAATGCGGTGCACGCCGTCGTACGGGGTGGAGTCGTGCAGGGCGGCCGGTACGTCGGGGGCGGCGAGGAGGGCCGCCAGGTGACCGAAGTCGAGGTTGGCCTCGATGAGGTCGGCCAGCGGCAGCGCGGCCGTCGCGTACGCCGTGCCACCGGCCCAGGGAGTGTGGAACACCGGGCGCGCGCCCGCCAGATCGCCGCAGACGGTGATGCGCCGGTCGACCTGGACGATCGCCGTGTAGCTGCCCGACCAGGCCGTCAGGTGCCGAAGTGCCCCTCCGCGCGCGGCGAACAGTCCGACACGCAGTTGTTCGTCGGTCGCGCCGCAGGTGCCGAGGACCGCGACCCGGGTCCGGGCGTCGGCCTTCACCACCCGCACCTCGTCGGGGCGCCAGTCGCCGACGGCCCACAGCGGATCGGGGTCGCCCCACAGGAGTTGGGAGCCGACCGGGTGCAGGGTCTCGCCGTCGTGGCCGACCCGTCCGCCGTACGTCGCGTCGTCTTCGTGACGGCCGTCGTAGCCCACGGATCCGCCCAGCGCGCCCGCGGCGGTGCTGCTCCATCCCACCAACCACCGCATGGACGCCTCCACAGGCTGTGGACAACCGAGTGCACCGGACGAACGGTTCACCATGCTGCCACGAAGAACGCGCCGTAGAAGGAGGCGGCGCCGCTCGCGATCCGGGGACTGTGCCCGCGTCAACACGTCGGCGCCTCTGGGGGAGTCCCTGCGCACCCCTGCGTCTGCGACGTGAATGCGCCCCCGGTACGCTCCCCCAAGACGCCCTGCGCGCCCTCGATTTCCGTGGTGGGAGGCGTTGTCCCCCACAGAACAGAGGGTCGATTTTCGGCCAAATCCCCGTTGTGCGAAGCGCGTCGAGAACGTCCCGCGCAGGCTTCGCACACGCTCCGTACACACGCGCGTGCCGTGCAAGGCTCGCGCCGGCCCGGGAGACGGACGCCGTCTCCCGGACCGTTCCGCCGCCCGCGGGGATGTAGGCGGCGGTGTCCCCCAGCCCACTGGATCCAGTACAGCGGGCCGACCCACGCACGGCCCATGGAACCGCTCCCGCGGTGGCCGGAGAAGAGCGCACGGCCGGGCGCACAGCCACACAGCGGGAGCACGTTGCGACGGTCCGTACCTGCGCCCGGACTTTCGTACGGACCACAATCCCGCCAACCGGAAGAATGCCCCTTAACGCTTGGGATGCGGCGAACTACGCTGGGTTTACGAATGCCGCATGGTTATGCCAGCGCGGCAGCCGTCTGTGTCGAGGGGTGGCGCAATGTCCAGGGAGCAACGCGGGCCGAACGAAAAACTCGGCGCCGTTCTCGCCCTCGCGGGAATCAGCAACGCAGGACTCGCGCGACGCGTCAACGATCTTGGCGCTCAACGCGGGTTGACTCTTCGCTACGACAAGACGTCCGTGGCGCGCTGGGTGTCGAAGGGCATGGTGCCGCAGGGCGCCGCGCCCCACCTCATCGCGGCCGCCATCGGTCAGAAGCTCGGCCGCCCGGTGCCGCTCCACGAGATCGGCCTGGCCGACGCGGATCCCGCACCCGAGGTGGGCCTCGCCTTCCCCAGGGACGTCAACCAGGCCGTGCGCTCGGCCACGGAGCTCTATCGACTCGACCTGGCCGGCCGCCGGGCCGGTTCCGGGGGCATCTGGCAGTCGCTGGCCGGATCGTTCGCAGTAAGCGCGTACGCGACACCCGCCTCACGGTGGCTGATAACCCCGGCCGACAGCTCGGTGGCACGCGACGTACACCTCGTGGAGGAGTCCGGCGCACCGCTCAAAGTCGGCCACAGCGATGTGCAGAAGCTGCGGGAGGCCGCCGAGGACGCCAGACGCTGGGACTCCAAGTACGGAGGCGGCGACTGGCGTTCGTCCATGGTGCCGGAGTGCCTGCGGGTGGAGGCGGCGCCGCTGCTGCTCGGGTCGTACTCCGACGAGGTCGGCCGGGCCCTGTTCGGGGCGAGCGCCGAACTGACCCGGCTGGCGGGGTGGATGGCCTTCGACACCGGTCAGCAGGAGGCCGCGCAGCGCTACTACATCCAGGCGCTGCGGCTGGCCCGCGCGGCGGCCGACGTACCCCTCGGGGGCTATGTCCTGGCCTCCATGTCCCTCCAGGCCACCTACCGCGGCTTCGGCGACGAGGGCGTCGACCTCGCGCAGGCGGCCCTGGAGCGCAACCGGGGGCTGGCCACGGCCCGCACGATGAGCTTCTTCCGGCTCGTCGAGGCACGTGCGCACGCCCGCGCGGGGGACGCGCAGGCCGCCGGGGCGGCGCTGAAGGCCGCCGAGGGCTGGCTGGAACGGTCGCGCGACGGCGACCACGACCCGTCCTGGCTCGGCTTCTACTCCTACGACCGTTTCGCCGCCGACGCCGCCGAGTGCTACCGCGACCTGAAGGCGCCGCGTCAGGTGCGGAGGTTCACCGAGCAGGCGCTGTCGCAGCCGACGGAGGAGTTCGTGCGGTCGCACGGGCTGCGGCTCGTCGTCTCGGCGGTCGCCGAGCTGGAGTCGGGGAACCTCGACGCCGCCTGCGCGCAGGGCGTGCGGGCCGTGGAGGTGGCCGGGCGCATCTCCTCCGCCCGCACCACGGAGTACGTCAAGGATCTTCTGCATCGGCTGGAGCCCTACGGCGACGAACCCAGGGTGGTGGAACTGCGCGAGCGGGCCCGGCCCCTGCTGATGACTCCGGCGTAGGGCGGCAACACGCGACCGGCATGACGCCCGCCCCGGGTTTGAAGGCACTGTCAGTGGCGCAGTGCACTATCGAAGCCGGGAGGTGGTGCACGTGCCGAAGATCGCTTACGACTGTGATGTGCTCGTGGTCGGCGGGGGCATCGTCGGGCTGTCCACGGCGTATGCGATCACGCGTGCCGCGCCGGGTACGCGGGTCACGGTGCTGGAGAAGGAGCCGGGGGTGGCCCGGCACCAGACGGGGCGCAACAGCGGGGTCGTCCACAGCGGGATCTACTACCGGCCGGGATCGCTGAAGGCGCGGTACGCGGTGCGGGGCGCGGCGGAGATGACGAAGTTCTGCGCGGAGTACGGCATCGCCCACTCCGTCACCGGCAAACTGATCGTCGCCACGGACCGGGCGGAGCTGCCCCGGCTGCACGCGCTGGTGCAGCGCGGCCGGGAGAACGGGATTCCGGTGCGGGAACTGGGCGGCGCCCAGATCGCGGAGTACGAGCCCGAGGTCCGGGGCCTCGCCGCGATACGCGTGCGGACGACGGGGATCTGCGACTACACGGCCGTCGCACGGCAGCTGGGCCGGGCCTCCGGGGCGGACATCCGGTACGGCGCGCGGGTCGTGCGGATCGACCGGCGGCCGGAGCGCGGGGTGGCCGTGCTCACCGCGCGCGGGGACGTCGTACGGGGGCGGGTGCTGGTGAACTGCGCCGGGCTGTACTCCGACGAGGTGGCCCGGCTGACGGGGGACGAGCCCGAGGTGCGGATCGTGCCGTTCCGGGGCGAGTACTACGAGCTGGCGCGGCCGGAGCTGGTGCGCGGACTGGTGTATCCGGTGCCCGATCCGGCGTTCCCGTTCCTCGGCGTCCATCTGACCAGGGGGATCGACGGGGGCGTGCATGTCGGCCCCAATGCCGTGCCGGCGCTGGCCCGTGAGGGGTACGGCTGGGGCGTCGTACGGCCGCGCGAGGCGATGGCGACGGCGGCCTGGCCCGGGGTGTGGCGGCTGGGCCGCCGGCACTGGCGGTACGGGGTGGGGGAGCTGCGGCGGTCGGTGTCGAAGGGCGCCTTCGTGGACGCGGTGCGCCGGCTGCTGCCGGCGGTGGAGGAGGGGGACCTGGTGCGGGCGACGGCCGGAGTGCGGGCGCAGGCGGTACTGCGGGACGGCTCTCTGGTGGACGACTTCCTGATACGGGAGGGGCCACGGGCGGTCCATGTGCTGAACGCGCCCTCACCGGCGGCCACCGCCTCACTCCCGATCGGACGAGAGGTGGCGCGCCGGGCCCTGGGAGCACTGGCCGACGCGTGAGCGGTCGGAGCGGCGCCCGCACGGGCCGGCCGCACGGGGCCGGCCGTCCGGTGCCGGGCCCACGGGCGCGGCCGGCACCGGGAGCGGACCCGTAAAATCGACCCCACTGTGTCTGATTCCGTGAGTACCCCCGAAGTCCCCCAGCCCTTTCCCGGTGGCGAGCACCACCCGGGCGAGTCCGTTCGGCACACCCGGGCCAAGGGGGAGCCCCGGTTCCCCGACGGGCCCAAGGCCGATCCCGCCGGGTCGCACTTCGAGCGGCGGATCAGGAGTTTCCAGCCCCGGCGCAGCCGGGTGACGGCCGGGCAGGCGGACGCGTTGCAGCGGCTGTGGGCCAAGTGGGGACTCGACATCGACGGGCACTTCGTCGACCTCGCCGAGCTGTTCGGCGACGACCGTCCCGTCGTCCTGGAGATCGGCTTCGGCATGGGCGAGGCGACCGCGCAGATGGCGGCCGCCGACCCGGACACCGGCATCCTCGCGGTGGACGTGCACACGCCCGGCC
Source organism: Streptomyces sp. NPDC002884 (assembly GCF_040295245.1). Taxonomy (NCBI): domain Bacteria; kingdom Bacillati; phylum Actinomycetota; class Actinomycetes; order Kitasatosporales; family Streptomycetaceae; genus Streptomyces; species Streptomyces sp. NPDC002884. The sequence goes on from NZ_JBEOVB010000008.1 coordinate 19,085, forward strand.
AGGGAAATCTGCTCAACCTCGCCGACCGCACCGGGCTGACCAACGTCCGGGTGGCCAACGGTGACGCGATCATCCTGCTGCGCGAGATGCTGCCGGCGGACTCGCTCGACGGGCTGCGGGTCTACTTCCCCGACCCCTGGCCGAAGAAGCGGCACCACAAGCGGCGCCTCATCCAGCCCGAGTTCCTCGACCTGGCCGCGACGCGACTGAAACCGGGCGCGACCGTGCACTGCGCCACGGACTGGGAGCCGTACGCCGAACAGATGCTCGAGGTCCTGACCGCGCACCCCTGCTTCGAGAACACCCGGGCCGACGGCGGGTTCGCGCCCCGGCCCGAGTTCCGGCCGCTGACCCGTTTCGAGGGACAGGGGCTGGACAAGGGTCACGTCGTGAACGATCTGCTCTTCCGTCGCGTACAGCATCCCGTCCAGCCCGGGGATCGCTGACCGGCCCGAGGGTCGGTCAGGAGATCGACCAGGAGACCGACCAAGGAATCACCGAGCGACCTCCGTCTCCACCACAGTCCCCTCCCTCGTTAGGGTCGATGCCGTGGCCATCAGTCCTCCGTTTCCGCCCCGTCCGCCGCATCCCGGCGGCGCACCCGAGGACGGTGTGCTCCGGCACGCTCACTGGTGGCAACGCAGGTGGGTTCGGTACGGGGCCCTGATCACGCTGCTCACCCTGTCCGGCCTGGTCATCCTCGCGCTGGTGCGCGAACAGACCGGCACGGAAGGGTTCCTGGTCGGGCTCGGGCTCGCCGTGCTGCCCGTGCCGCTGCTGGTCGCCGCCTTCCGGTGGCTGGACCGGGTCGAGCCAGGACCTTGGCGGAACCTGGTCTTCGCCTTCGCCTGGGGCGCGTGCGCGGCGGCGCTGATAGCCATCATCGCCAACAGTTTCGCGACCCGGTGGATAGCCACCGCGACCGCCGACCCGTCCGGCGCGGACACCCTCGGGGCGACCGTCATAGCGCCGATCGTCGAGGAGTCCGCGAAGGCCGCCGCCGTCCTGCTGGTGTTCCTCTTCCGCAGGCGGGACTTCACCGGGATCGTCGACGGCGTGGTCATAGCCGGGGTCACCGCGACCGGCTTCGCCTTCACCGAGAACATCCTCTACCTCGGCACGGCCTTCGGCACCGACCAGCTCACCGGCGACACCGGCATCGCCTCCGTCACCGCCGCGACCTTCTTCGTCCGCGTGATCATGTCGCCGTTCGCGCACCCCCTGTTCACCGTCCTGACCGGCATCGGCTTCGGGTTCGCCGCGCTCTCCGGCGAGCGCCAGCACCTGCGGCGCGTGCTGGTCCCGCTGTGCGGGCTGCTCCTCGCGATGGGGATGCACGCCCTGTGGAACGGCTCCTCGTCGTTCGGCGAGTTCGGGTTCTTCGCGGTGTACGCGGCGTTCATGGTGCCCGCGTTCGGGCTGCTGACCTGGCTGGTGGTGTGGACGCGGCAGCGCGAGCTGCGCACCGTGCGCGAGGAACTGCCCGCCTACGCGGCCGCCGGCTGGCTCACCCCGGCCGAGCCGTTCGCGCTCGGCTCGATGCGGGCCCGGCGGCTGGCCCGGGAGTACGCCGGCCGCCACCTCGGCAAGCCGGCGGCGCGGGAGGTGGCACGGTACGAGGCGTACGCGACCTCCCTCGCCTTCCTGCGGCACCGCGGCCGGCAGGGCCGGGCCCGCGCCGACTTCCTCGTACGCGAGCGGGAGTTGCTCAACGAACTGTGGAGGCGCAAGGACGTCGCCCGGCCGGCGCTGGACCACGCGGCCCGGGCGACGGCCCCGCCGGTACGGGTGGCCGTGCTGCCCTGGCCGGTGTACGGGGGGTACGGGTACGGCCGGGGTCCGGCCCACGGCCAGGGCCGCACCGCCGGATTCGGGCAACCGGCGGCGCCGGTGTACGGAGCCCCGCCGGTCCACGGAACTCCGCCGGGGCCGTCGTACGGATACGGGTTCGGCTACGGGTACCCGGCAGCACACGGCCCCGCGAACGGCCCCGCGAACGGCCCCGGGAGCGGCCCCGGGAGCGGGTATCCGGCAGGGCCGTACCCCGCCCCCCACCCGCACCAGTAGGCGAGGCCGCGGCAGGTCAGGCCGAGGCCCGGGTCAGCCGGGTGATCTCCTCCGCCGTCAGCTCCAGCCGCGCCACCTCCAGCAGCGCCGGCAGCTGCTCGACCGTCCGCGCGGAGGCGATCGGCGCGGCCACAGTCGGCTGCGCCGCGAGCCACGCCAGGGCGACCGTGGGGATCTCGGCGCCGTGGGCCTGGGCGATCTCGTCCAGGGCGGTGAGGACGTTGCGGCCCCGCTCCGTGTCGAGATGCTTGGCCGCGCCGGCCGCACGGGCGCTCTGCACGGTCGTACCGGGCCGGTACTTGCCGGTGAGGAAGCCGGCGGCGAGCGCGAAGTACGGGACGGCCGCGAGTCCGAAGCGGGCGGCGAGGTCCTGGAGGCCGCCCTCGTAGGTGTCGCGGGAGACCAGGTTGTAGTGGGGCTGGAGGGCGACGTACCGGGCCAGGCCCTCGCGGTCGGAGAACTCCAGGGACTCCCGGAGCCGCTCGGGCGAGATGTTGGAGGCGGCGATGTGCCGCACCTTGCCCGCCCGCACCAGCTCGTCGAGCGCGCCGATGATCTCCTCGACGGGCACCTCGGGCTTGTCGAAGTGCGTGTAGTAGAGGTCGATGCGGTCGGTGCCCAGACGGCGGAGCGAGGCGTCGGCGGCGGCCTTGATGTTGTCGGCGGTCAGACCGGGGAACTCGGGGTGCTGGCTCACCTTGGTGGCGATCACGAGGTCGTCGCGGTTGCCCCGGGCCTTCACCCACCTGCCGATGACGGTCTCGGACTCACCGCCGCTGTTGCCCTCGATCCACGCCGTGTAGGAGTCGGCGGTGTCGACGAAGTTGCCGCCCGCGGCCGCGTAGGCGTCGAGCACGGCGAAGGAGGCCGTCTCGTCGGCGGTCCAGCCGAAGACGTTGCCGCCGAGGGAGAGCGGGAAGACCTCGAGGTCGGAGGAGCCGAGCTTGCGAAGAGAAGTCATGCTTCGTCTCAACGGACGCCGACGGCCCGCCCATTCCGGGCGTGACACGAAGAACATGTGAACGGCGCCTGTGGACGGCACGGAACGGCGGCAGCCCCGACGCGGAGGGCGTCGGGGCTGCCGGGGTGGATCAGGGTGTCCGCGGGAGAGGAACCGCTCAGGGGTTGAGGCCCTTGCCGCGCAGCCAGGCCGCGGGGTCGATGCCGTCGGCGCTGCCGTTCGGATGGACCTCGAGGTGGAGGTGGGCTCCGGTGACGTTGCCGGTCGCGCCCACGCGGCCGATCACATCACCGGTGGCGACCTTCTGGCCGACACTGACGCTGATCGACGACTGGTGGCAGAACCACAGCTCGGTGCCGTCGTCCAGGGTCAGGATGGTGCGGTAGCCGTAGGAACCGGCCCAGCCGGCCTCGGTGATGGTGCCGCTGTGGACGGCCTTGATGAGCGTGCCCGTCGGCGCGGCGAAGTCCAGACCCGTGTGGTAGCCGGAGGACCAGAGGGAACCGGCCTGGCCGAAGGTCGAGGTGATGGTGTACGAGGAGGTCGGCAGCGTGTACTGCTTGGCCAGCTCGGCCAGGCGCGCGGCCTCGGCCTTCGCGGCGGCTTCCTCGGCGGCCTTCTTCTTGGCGGCGGCGGCCTTGGCCTCCGCCTCCTTCTCGGCCTTGGCGGCGGCGTCGGACTCGGCCTTGGCCGCCGCGGCGAGCGCCTTGACCTCGACCTGCGACTGCTGCGACTCGGCCTGCGCCATGATCCGGCTGCGGAGCGCCTCGCCGGCGTCGGCGGTGCTCTCCTCGGTGTCCACGGCGGCTTCGGAACCGAAGCTGGCGAGGGCCGGGGCGGCTTCCGGGGCGGGCTCGTCGTCGGAGATGAGCGAACCCACGTTGGGCAGGTCCGGCATCGAGATGGAGACCGGCGCCTTGCCGGTGTTGGCGCTGGCCATGCCGCCCGCGCTGACGGCGGCTATGACGCCGACGCCGAGGACGGTGGAGCTGCGGGCGAATCCGCCGCCGCGCTGCTTGGCGACGCGGTGCTTGCCGCGTACCGGGCGAGTGGACTCCGCGGTGGGGTTCCACTCCTCCCAAGGGCCCTCGTCGGTGCGGTAGTCGCCGTAGCCGAAGGTCTCGGTGGACCGCTGGCTGGGCGCGTAAGGGGCCTCGGGGGCAGGCGGGTTGGACGCCACGCGGGCGCACTCCTTTCCTTCCGTCGCCTACCGGGTTAGCTGACGGGTTCGGAGCGGGAAGGTCTCCTACGCGCGTATACCGGTCGTGGACTCTGCGAGTTCACGACGGCTTCCGCGTGATTCACCCCAAGGTGGTGGTTCCCCGGTTCCCTTGCGGGATTCGGCACGTGCCGCACGGAGCCGACTCTGGTGCCGGCTGGGACGACCGCGCTGCGTTATCGAACGTTAATAGACCCGGGGGTGGGTTTCCAAGCTGTTCCTCTTGATCAACAACATTTCTGGCCTGGACTTTTGGGCCAGCAGCGGTGAAAAACGGGCGAGTTGACCGCGCTTCGACATGCCCCGGAAACGCTTCATCAGTCACAGGAGTTTTGATGGTGACTCAGTCGTTATGCGCAGGGCGGTCATCCGGTCACCAGGAGTGAGGGAGGGAGGTCGACATAAACGCCGAAGGCCGGAACCCTTTCGGATTCCGGCCTTCGGTTCATCAGTAGCGGGGACAGGATTTGAACCTGCGACCTCTGGGTTATGAGCCCAGCGAGCTACCGAGCTGCTCCACCCCGCGGCGATGAATGCAACTGTACGCCATCAGCGGGGCGGAAAGCACATCGGTTGATCCACGGGGCCCCGGCGGCCTCAGAGGAGGTGGCGGTTCGGCTCCTTCGCCCGCTCCTCGTAATCCGGGAGCACGAGGACGTCGACGCCCTGGGCCGTCAGCAGACCGGTCCCGTCCGCCTCCGTGACGAAGGTGTCCGGCTCCCGCCAGGCCGTGACCACCCTGCGCACCCCGGCGTCGAGGATGAGGCGGGCGCAGGGGGCCGGGCGGGAGGAGCGGCGGGCGCACGGTTCGAGGCTGCTGTAGACGGTGGCCGCGGACAGCCGGGGGTCGGCGGGGTCGAGCTTCGCGAGGGCGGCCTCCTCGGCGTGCACGACCGGGTCGCCGGCCTCGCGGGAGTGGCCGCGGGCCAGCTCCGTGCCGTCGGCGGCCACGATCACCGCGCCGACGCTGAAGGCGGTCTCCGACGGCGGACAGTCGGCCGCGAGTTCGCAGGCGAGGGCCAGCCAGTGCCGGTCGGCCGCGACGGGCAGCGGTCCGGCGCCGGGGGCGGTGGGCTCGTAGCGGTTCAGGACGACGTCCTCGATGCGCCGGCTCTCCACCAGGCGCAGGCGTCCGCCCTGGTAGCCGCCGGGTCCGAAGAGGCGGGGCGCGGCCGGGTCGCCCACGAACAGCGGGGCGAGGACCAGCTGGAGTTCGTCGGCGAGGCCCTGTCGGAGCAGCTGGGTGTGGATCTTCCCGCCGCCCTCGACCATGAGGCGCCGCACCCCGCGCTCGTCGTGGAGGTGTTCGAGGAGACGGCGCCAGTCCAGTTCGGGCCCGAGCGGGACGGCGTCCGCCTCGATGCCGAGCGCGCGGACCCGTTCGGCGCCCTTGTCCGTCGTGTACACGACCTTCTCGCCGCCCGTGTGCCAGAAGTTCGCCGCCGGGTCGAGGTCGCCGGAACCGCTGACGGTGACCTTGAGGGGGTACGGCGGCCGTCCGGCGGCCACCCGGGCGGCGCGGCGCTGCGGGGAGTTCACGAGGAGCCGGGGGTTGTCCGCACGGATCGTGCCGGCGCCGATGAGGATGGCGTCGACGGAGGCGCGGACCTCGTCGACGCGGTCGAAGTCGGCGCGGCCGGAAAGGAGCAGGCGCTCGGGCGTGGTGTCGTCCAGATAGCCGTCGAGGGACACGGCGGCGGACAGCAGGACGTACGGGTACGGCATCGACGCGGCTCCCCGGGTCTTGGTTCAAGTTTGAAACAAACCTACACTGGCTGTATGACGACTCGCTGGCTGTCCCCTGAGGAGCAGCGCGCCTGGCGCGCCTACGTCGCCGGCTACCTCCTGCTGGAGGATGCGATCGACCGGCAGCTCCAGCAGGAGGGCGGCCTGCCTCATCTGTACTACTCCATCCTCGCCAACCTCTCCGAGACACCGGAGCGGCGCCTGCGGATGACCGACCTCGCGGAGCAGCTGAAGATCACCCGCAGCAGGCTGACGTACGCGGTGACGCGCCTGGAGAAGGACGGACTGCTGCGGCGGGAGGAGTGCCGCTGGGACAAGCGCGGAACCGTCGCGGCCCTGACGGACGAGGGTATGGCGACCCTGGAGAACCTGGCGCCCGGCCATGTCGAGACGGTCCGCTCCGCCCTCTTCGACCGGCTCACTCCCGAGCAGGTGGGGCAGCTGGAGGAGATCTTCACGCAGGTCGTGCTGGGGTTCCAGGACGGCGACGAGGCGGCCCCGCAGGAGCTGCCGTGGCGCCGCCGCTCGTCGCCCTGCCCGGGAACCTGATCGCCACCTGATCACCATCCGGTCACCCCGGATCGCCGCCGGCGCATGAGGTGCGCGCCACAATCCCGTTGCTTCAAATTTAAAGCATGAGGTAGGGTCTGGATTCGTTGGATCTGCTTCAAATCTGAAGCACAAGGCGGCCCGGTGCCGCCTTGCCACCGTCCTCCGGACCCGGGAGACCGTATGCCCGACACCCCCGCCGCCACCCCGCGCGCCCGCGTCCGGGTACCGCTGCGCTTCCCCGACGGTTACTCCGTCGACGCCGAACTGGTCACCTTCCACGGCCTCACCGACGGCCAGGAGCACATCGCCGTCGTCCTCGGCGAGCCGGCGCCCGGGGCCACCCCCCTGGTCCGGCTGCACTCCGAGTGCCTGACCGGTGACGTCTTCGGCTCCGCCCGCTGCGACTGCGGGCCGCAACTGCGCGAGGCGGTCGAGCGCATAGCCGGGACCGGCGGTGTCCTGCTCTACCTCCGCCAGGAGGGCCGCGGCATCGGCCTCTACAACAAGCTCGACGCCTACGCCCTCCAGGACCAGGGCCTGGACACCTACGAGGCGAACGCCGCGCTCGGCCTGCCCGAGGACGACCGCGACTACACGGCCGCCGCCCAGATGCTGCGCGCCCTGGGCATCACGAGCCTGGACCTGCTGTCCAACAACCCGGACAAGGCGGGCCAGTTGCGCGACCTGGGCATCGACGTCCACGACCGGGTCCCCACGGGCGTCTTCACGACCCCGCACAACGTCCGCTACCTGCGCGCGAAGGTCCTCCAGACGCAGCACACGCTGCCCCTGGCCGACCTCACCGGGCTGAACGTGGGCTGACCGCCGACGGCCCGAACGGGCCGTCCAGCGCGGCCCATTGGAGCAGCATGATGGTCTTCGCGTCGGCGATCGCGCCGGTGCGGACGAGGCCGAGGGCCTCGGTGAAGGGAAGTTCGACGACGGCGATGTCCTCGCCCTCGGCCGCGACGCCCGCCGTGTCGGCCCCGGGGGCGGAGGCGTCGTAGGGGGCGGCGAAGAAGCTGAGGCGCTCGGTGACCGAACCGGGGCTCATGAACGCGTCGAAGACGTGCTCGACGTCGTGCACCGCCCGTCCGGTCTCCTCGGCCGCCTCACGGCGGATCGCCTCGCGCGGGTCGTCGCCGTCCAGGAGTCCGGCGGCGGCCTCCAGCAGCATGCCGTCCGGATGCCCGTTGACGTACGCGGGCAGCCGGAACTGCCGGGTGAGCAGGACGGTACGGCGGTCGGGGTCGTAGAGCAGGATCGTGGCGCCGTCGCCCCTGTCGTACGTCTCGCGTTGCTCGCGGCTCCAGTGGCCGTCGCTGTGCCGGTAGTCGAAGGTGGTGCGGCGCAGGACGGACCAGTCGCAGGCGAGGACCTCGACGTCGAGGACGCGGACCCGGTCGTTGCCGGTGAGATCGCGTCCGTGGCGGTCCAGTCCGGTACGGCCGCGGGGGTCCGGGACGTCGATGCCGGGGGTGCCGGGGGCCGGGCGGGACCGGCGGGACGGGGCGTCGTGGGACCCGGACGCGGGGGCGGGCGAGGTGGCGACGTGCTCGGTCATCGGCGGCCTTCGGGGAGGGTGGCGTCGGCATCGGCACCGTGGGCGTCGGGGATGTCGGCGAGGTCGGCGTGGACCGGCTTGCCCTGGGCGCGGGCCCGCTCGGTCATCCGGTCCGCGCCCTCCGACGGACCGCCGATGCGCAGAACCGCGTCGCAGCGGTCCAGGAGGCGTTCGGCGACGGGGTGGAAGAGCTCGTCGAAGAGCGGGTCGCCGGGGGCGGCGCCGCCCGCCGTCTCCAGCAGGGGCAGCGCGAGCGCCTCGCCGGTGACGGGCAGATGCCCGGCGTGGAACAGGACGAGGGCGGCCTCGTTCATGGCCCTCACATTGGCCGCGAGCTTCGCGGGGTCGTCGCCGGTGCCCGAGCGGTACGGGCCGGCGACCAGGATCATCAGCGGTTTCACGGGGTCTCCTGGGACGGGTTCAGGCCAGCCGGGTCTCGACGCCCGCCTCACGCAGGGCGTCCAGGGTCTGCGGGCCGCCGGGATGGGTGGCGGGGTCCGCGGCGGCGGCGTCGGTGACGAAGGAGTGCACGGCGTCGAGCGGGGCGACCTGGCTGAACGCGCGGACGCCCAGCTTGGTCGCGTCGGCGACGGCGACGGTACGGGCCGCCTGACCGAGCCCCGCCTGCTTGACGGCCGCGTCCTCGAGGGAGAACTCCGACCAGCCGTGCACGGCGTGCACCCCGCCGATCGACATCACGAACACGTCGAAGGCCAGGGACTCGAGGGTGCGCAGGGCCAGCGGCCCGACGAGGGACCGCTCGCCCGGGCGGGACCGGCCGCCGACGACCAGCAGATCGATGCCGGGCCGGTCGGCCAGCCGCAGCGCCGCCTGGAGACTGAGCACGGCGACGGTCAACGGGCCCCGCGCGGCGAGGTGTTCGGCCACGTGCACGGTGGTGGTGCCGGCGTCCAGCAGCACCCGTGACCCCGGCTCGACGAGTGCGGCGACGGCCGCGCCGAGCCGGTCCTTCGTCGCCGCCTGCCACGCCTGCCGGGCCTCGAAGCCGCCGCCCTCCTCGCGCGGGCGCCCGGCGACGGCTCCGCCGTGCACCCGCCGCACGAGCCCCTGCCGCTCCAGCACGTCCAGGTCCCTGCGCACGGTCATCTCCGAGACCCCGAGCCGCTGTGCGAGCTCGGCGACGGAGACCCGCGCGGGCGCCCGGCCGTGCCCTTGGTCCTGGCCGTGCCCCTGCACGAGGCGAAGGGTCAGGTCGAGACGGTCTGCGACATCCATGACGGCATTTCTACCATGCCGATGTTCGAATGAACATCGGCATGTTCGCCACGGCCTATGAGGTCAGCGGATCCACCGGCACCTCGGGAGCATGCGGATAGGCGGCCGACCGGTGCTGGAAGGAGAGGATCTTCGGGTTCTGGACGACGCCGTCCCGGATCTCGATGGCCTTCCTGACCGTGGGGTCGGCGTCCCACGCCGCGGGGCCGCTCATGACCTTGCGCAGGTAGGGAAGGAGCGCCTCGCTGATCTCCCAGGTGGCGGAGTTCCACAGGTGGGACGGGCTGTGGTCCACCCCGTAGTACCGGCAGCCCGGCCCCACCTCGTGCATGGGCTCGCCGAAGGTGGTCGGGCGGGCCCACTCGAAGCCCATGCCCTCGTCGCAGGCGACGTCGACGAAGAAGGTCCCCGGCCGGAACAGAGCGAGTTCGCGTTCCGTGACGAACATGAGCGGCGCGTCGGTGTCCTGCAGGACACAGTTGACGATGATGTCGAACCCGGCCAGGTACTCCGCGAGCGGCAGGGAACCGGCCGCCGTGACGGCTCGCAGACGCGTCGGATCGTCCTCCTGCTCCTCGAAGTGGCCCATGACGACCGAGGGCATCGGCGAGGCCACCGCCGCGGCGGCGCGCTGGGTGAGCACCGTGACGTCGGTGACCCCCATGGCGCCCAGGCCCGTGACCGCCCCCCGCGCGGTGGCGCCGAAGCTTATGACCGCCGCGCGCAGGCGGCGCCCGTAGCTGCCGGTCAGCCCGCCGAGCTGGAGGGCGTGCAGCACCGAGCAGTAGCCGGCGAGCTCGTTGTTCTTGTGGAACACGTGGACGCTGAAGGCGCCCGTGGAGGTCCAGTGGTTCATGGCCTCCCAGGCGATCAGGGTCAGCCGTCGGTCGATGCCGATCTGGGTCATCTTCTCGTCCTGCACGCAGTGCGGCCATCCCCACAGCACCTGGCCCTCGCGCAGCTCGGCGATGTCGTCGTGCATCGGTTTGGGCAGCAGCACGATGTCGCACTCGGCGAGGAGTTGCTCGCGGGAGCGCAGGCCGGCCACGAGTGGTCGCAGCGCGTCGTCGGCGACGCCGAACCGGAGGCCGTAGCCCTGTTCGAGGTAGATCCGCTCGCGCACGTCCGGGGCGAGCCGGTCGAGGTGGCGGGGGTGCAGCGGGAGGCGGAACTCGTTCTCCTTGCGGGAGGAGGCGAGTACTCCGAGGCTCATCAGGCTCATGTGGGGCGGCTCATTTCCGACCGGACACGATGTGTTCCGGCATTGCCGTTCCCCGAGGGCGACGCCGAAACGGATGACGGCGTGCGAGGTGCGCTCGGTACCGCCACGGTACTCCCGCCCAGGTCGCGCAGGGCCCGCCGCTCATGTGAGCCCGAAGGCTCCGCAGGTCCAGGGGGTACGGAGGGGGACCCGGCGGGGGATCCTGCGGGGGATCCGGCGGCAGGCTCCGCATCGCCGTTTCGCCGGCCGTCCGCCGACCCCGGCCGTCCGCTTCGGCCCGCCTCCGACGGGCCGGTGCATAGAATCCGATCCCATGCCGAAGCCTGACGAGCTGATCGTTGACATCGCCGCCCTTGTGGAGTCGGAGCAGAGCAATCAGATGCCTCTCACCGTGGTCACCGGTGGTGCGGTCATCACCGGTCGACTGGCTCCCGAGTCCATGTGGAGGCAGCGGGTGTCGGAGGTGCTGACGAACTCCGCCCACCTCGGCGAGTTCTCCGCCGTCTTCGACACCTCCGCGAAGAGGGACGGACCGCCCACCCATCTGCACTTCCACGTCGCCCGGATCCTGCAGGGCACGGTGGGGATCCCGGAGACGGGCGGGATGTACCGCGTCGCGATCGAGGACGTCAGCGCCTGGACCATCGGCGACTTCAGCTACTCGGACCACTGACCCGCCGGCCCGCCCGGACAGCGCTCAGCACCGGGCCGGAACGGAAGCAGCGCCCGGGTCGACCGAAGTCGACCCGGGCGCTGCACCGCAGGCCGAAAGGGGGGTGTCCCCCGCCTGCAACCGGTAGGCCCTGTGGGACTCGAACCCACAACCAATGGATTAAAAGTCCACTGCTCTGCCAATTGAGCTAAGGGCCCAGGCGATGTTGCCTCCCCGAGCATAGCCGGACGCGGCCGTGTCTCCGATCGGGTATCGGAGACACGGGCGCGCCGGTCGACGCGAAGCGATCGGGATCGGTCACTGTTCGGGCAGTTCGGCGGGCGCCCCCGCCCGTGACGCCTCGCGGGCGATGGTCCGTTCGTGCTCGGGGTTGAGGAACCAGTTCCGGGCGGAGACCTGCCACCACACCCCGGCGAAGCCCAGCACGACCAGGACGGCGACCGGGGCGTAGTTGAAGGTCTCCCAGGTGACCGGGGAGACCTGGGGCAGCATGAACAGGACGGTGATGACGGCCACCCACGCCACCGACACCACGCCGATCGCCTTCGACCAGCGGCCCAGGTGCCACGGCCCCCGCGCGAAGGCGTCGCCCTTGCGGATGCGCAGCAGGGTCGGGATGACGTACGCGATGTAGAGGCCGATGACGGCGATCGAGGTGACGGCCGCGTACGCGGTCACGTTGATCAGGTACGGCAGGCCCAGCACCAGCGCCCCGCCGGCCGCCAGCCAGACCGCCGCGACGGGTGTGCGGGTACGCGGGCTGACCGTGTGCCAGATGCGCGAGTACGGCAGCGCGCCGTCCCTCGAGAAGGCGTAGATCATGCGGCTGTTGGCCGTCACCGACGCCATCCCGCAGAACAGCTGGGCGCCGATCACCACGAGCAGCAGCAGCTTGCCGGCGGTCGCGCCGAGCGCGTCGAGCAGGATCTGGGCGGGCGGCGCGCCGGTCGGGGAGGCGAGCGCGGCGTCGTAGGACTGGATGGCGTACGTGAAGCCGAGGAGCAGCACGAAGCCCGCGATCCACGAGGTCCAGATGGACTGCACGATGCCCTTGGGGCCGGCGGTCGACGCGTCGTGCGTCTCCTCGGTCATATGGGCGGAGGCGTCGTAGCCGGTGAAGGTGTACTGCGCCATCAGCAGGCCGAGCAGGACGACGTACACCCCGCTGCCCCAGCCGGTGTTGTTGACGAACTCGCCGAACACGAAGGACGTCGACTGGTGCTTGTCGGGGACGAAGGCCAGCGCCCCGACGATGACGCCCACGCCCAGCACGTGCCACCACACGCTCACGCTGTTGAGAAGGGCGACGATCCGCACCCCGAAGGTGTTCAGCAGGCCGTGCAGCACCAGGATCCCGGCGAAGAGCAGGACGGTCCGGCCGGGGGTGACCTCGAAGTCGAACTGGAGGTTCAGATAGGCGCCGAGGAAGGAGGCGGCGCCGAAGTCGATGCCCGCCGTCACGGCCACCTGGCCGAGCACGTTGAACCAGCCCGTGAACCAGGCCCAGGCCGCCGCCGATCTCGGGGGCGCCAGCCGGTGCGCCCAGAAGTACAGGCCCGCCGACGTCGGGTACGCCGAACAGATCTCGGCCATGGACAGGCCGACGAACAGGGTCATCAGCCCCACGGCGACCCAGCCCCAGGTGATCACCGCCGGGCCGCCCGTGTTCATGCCGAACAGGTACAGCGTCAGGCAGCCCGACAGGACCGAGATGATCGTGAAGGAGACCGCGTAGTTGGAGAACGCCGACATGCGGCGGGCGAGGACCTGGGTGTAACCGAGTTCGGCCAGCAGCTCTTCGTCCGAGAGTTTCCCGGGAGCCTGCCGGCCCGCTGTGCCGTCATCTGTCATGCCCCCAGCAATTCCCCGGCCGAGGGCGTGACACACGTCACAACTTGGCTAGAAAATGCCCTTGTAGTTCTGCCAGCCGGCGCCGATCTTGACCCGCGCCCCGAACGTGCCCGTCCCGGTGCCGGGCAGCCGGTACAGCCCGCCCGCGGTGTCCCGCACCACCAGGTCCGCCTTCCCGTCCCCCGTGATGTCCCCGGCCCCGGCGACCGCGTCGTACGAGGCCCCCCAGTTCGCGAACAGCTTCACCCTCGCCGTGAAGGTCCCCTTGCCGGTCCCGATGTAGCGGTACAGGTTGTTCGACCTGTCCTGGGCGATCAGGTCACCGATGCCGTCCCCGTTGAGGTCACCGACACCGATGATCTTCTTGTACGTCTTCCAGTTGTCGTAGAGCTTCACGGGCGCCGCCAGCTTCCCGGCGGCCGTCCCCTTGTAGAGGTAGACCCTGCCGGTCGACGGGTTGCGGGCGATCAGGTCGGGACGGCCGTCCTTGGTGACGTCACCCGGCGAGGTCAGGACGTCGAACTGGGTCCAGCCGGTGGTGCCGACCGTCGTGTACGGCGCCGCGGGCGACAGCGCCGCGCCGCAGCCCGTCCGGTACAGCCGCAGCGCCCCGCTGCTCAGCCGTACGAGGACGTCGTTGCAGCGGTCGCCGCTCAGATCGCCGATCGGCACCGCCTTGATGTCCTTCGGCCAGCCCGCACCGCTGACCTGCCCCGAGAACGTGCCCTTGCCCGTGCCCTGTTGGTAGGTCAGAGTGCCCGGACGGGGGACGGTGAGCAGGTCTCCGACTCCGTCCGGCTTCGCCGCCGTACCCACGTAGTCGTGGAACACCGGGTTGCCGCGCACCATCCGGACGGTGCCCCGCGTCTGCAAGGGGGCGCCGACGCCGTCCGCGGGCGTGACCGAGAGCGTCCAGTCGTAGAAGCCGTTGGGCAGGAACGCCCCGGCCGTGATGCCGGTGCTCCAGGGAACCTGCAACTCGCCGCGCAGGGCGCCGCCGTCCGTGCCGCCGACCACCTTGCCGGTCGCCTTGTCACGCACCGTCAGGGTCCAGCCCGCGGCCGGCTTCGACAGCAGCACGTCGGTGAGGACGGGCGACGTCGTCGGGGAGACCTCCGTGGCGCTCCGTGCCGCGTCCAGCAGACTCAGCGGCTGCTGCGGCACGCCGGACGGGACGAGGTGCACGCGCTCCTGGCCGTCGACGTAGGCGGCGTTCCCACCGGACTCGTCGACCGTCCAGCGCACGTCCCGCTGGGAGACGCCCGTGTCGGGCAGGTCGCCGATGACCCGGCCGGAGGGGGTGCCGTCCGCGACCGTCGTCAGCGTCAGCTTCCCGGCCTGCTTGTCGTGGGTCACGACGTACCCGTCGCCGAGCTCGGCCTCGTCGGCCGGCACCGGCACGGACCTCTTCGCCGTGCGGTCGTAGACGCCCGCCCGGCCCTCGCACGTCCAGTACAGCCAACGGCCCAGCGCCTGGAGTTCGGTGGGCGCGCAGCCCGCGTCGGTGACGAGGTTCTCGGTCGTCCTCCCGGCCGTCAGGTCGTACGCGGTGACACTGCCCGGGGTGGTGCCGGTCGTCCACAGGATGTTGCCGGACAGGGCGGCCGGCCCGGGGGCGCGGGTGACGAGGGGAGGGGCGTCGACGCTGTCGATCCGGTACACGTACTGCTCACCGGATCCCGTGTAGAGCAGGTAGCGGCCCGAGACGTCGGTGATCTGCCCGTCCTTGGGCAGCCCGGGGCGGCCCCAGCCGTCACCCGTGTCCGGCCCGTCGATCTCGATCGCATTCGTGGCCCCGTCGCGTGCGAGCCAGGCGATACGGCCGTCGGCCAGGCCCCTGACCGGGGCGCAGGCGGCATCGGCGGCGCAGTCGGCCATGGGGAGGGAGGTGGAGGTGGTGATCCTGCCGCGCTCGCCGAACGAGGGGGTACCGGACGGGGCGACGGTCCGTACCCGGGCTGAGCGCGCACCGGTGCCGTAGTGGTCCAGAACGACGAGCCGTCCCTGGTCCAGGGAGATCCCCTGGATCGTCAACGGCGGTCTGGGCAGGGCCTTGACCGGCGTGACGACGGGCGGGCCGCCGTCCGCGCCCGGGGTGATGCGCTGGATGCCCCAGTCGTCGGCGCCCGTGCGGCCGATCTTCACGGCCGTGCCGTCGGGCCCCGCGCCGGTCCCGTACGCCGAGGACCGGAGCAAGGTCACCGGTTCGCCGCCGGCGAGGGGCTGCGCGGTCGTCGAGGACGTCCCGTTGACCAGCCAGTCGCCGACGAGGGCCAGGTCCCGGGCCGCGTTCACCCCGTCGCTGACGCCCTTGAGCGCCACCTCGACGGGGGCCGCCGAGAGTTCCCGCGGGAACACCAGGACCGACGCCTTGTCCTGGGCGAAGACGACGACGTGTCCACCGCCCAGGTTCGTGTTGGTGTACCCGGTGGGGATCGGGCCGCTCCAGCCGCGCACCTCGCTGGACGCGCGGTCCACGGCGACCAGGCCCATCTGACCGTCCACGGAGCCGCGCAGGTACAGCGTCCGCGCGTCCGCCGCCGCGCCCAGTCCGAGGACGAGACCGGCCGGTCCTCCCGTGATCGTCCGGTCCACGGTGGTCCCGTCGGGCCCCGGCGTCAGCAGATGGATGACCCGGCCGACCGTGCCGTCCTCGGTGCGCACGTTCTTGAAGGCCACCGTCAGGTTGTCGTAGGACGTGAGGTAACCCAGCCCGTCCGGGACCTGGAGGCTTCGAGTGGAGCCGTCGGACGCGTCCCAGAAGTCGACCCGGCCGTCGCTGTGGTGGTACGCCAGGACATCGGAGCCGGTCGGCATCCCCACCGTCCCCGCGGGCGCCGTCGGCACGCGTACCGACTCGCCGTCCGCGTATCGCGTCCACAGCAGGCCGCTGGTGCCCTCCAGGCTGTGGAAGACCCCCTGCGCGCCGACCGCGTCGTGGCTGCCGTGGGTCGACGACTGGAGCGTCGCCGTCGTATAGGTGTCGCGCAGTGACGCCGGCACCACCGTCTCCTGCGGCGTGTCCGCGACCGCCGTGGACGGCAGCAACGGGGTCAGCCCCGCCGCCAGGACGGCGGAGGCGGCGACAAGACGCAGGCGTGCGGAGCCATGGCGAGCCAAGAGGGTCCCTCCCCGGGAACAGGACGGAGACGGATCGGACTGGGCGCCTCTTCGGCGTCCGCGGCCCCCCGGCCTTCCCACCCGTCTCACAAGTCGGCTGATCCTACAGTCGCCCCACAGCCCCGGAGAAAGGGGTTACCAGCAGACGCGAGAACGCCGTGGCCCCCACCGGTGTTCGGTGGGGGCCACGGCGTTCACTCACCTGAGCCGACGTCAGCCGTTGCGCTTCCAGCGCGGCTTGTCGTCGCGGCGGCCGGTCGTACCGGAGCCGGTGCCGGTGCCGGTGCCGCGGTGGTCGTCACGGCGGCCGAACGGACGGTCGCTGCCACGGTGGGTGGACGGACGGTCGTCACGACGGTCACGGTTGAACGGACGGTCGCTGCCACGGTGGGTGGACGGACGCTCGTCGCGACGGTCACGGTTGAAACCGCCCGACTGACGGTCGTCGCGGCGGAAGCCGCCGGAGGGGCGCTCGTCACGACGGTCACGGTTGAAACCGCCCGTGGGACGCTCGTCGCGGCGGAAGCCACCGGAGGGGCGCTCGTCACGACGGTCGTCACGGCGGTCGTCGCGACGGTCACGGTTGAAACCGCCCGCGGGACGCTCGTCACGACGCTCGAAGGAACGGCCGCCACGGTCGTCACGGCCGGCGCCGCCACGGTCGTCACGGCGGTCGCGGTTGAAGCCACCGCGGTCGTCACGACGCTCGAAGGAACGGCCACCACGGTCGTCACGGCCGGCGCCGCCACGGTCGTCACGGCGGAACCCGCCACGCTCGCCGTCACGGCGGTCACGGTTGAAGCCACCGCGGTCGTCACGGTTGAAGCCGCCACGGTCGTTGTCGCGGCGCTCGAAGGAGCGGCCACCACGGTCGTCACGGCGCTCGTAGTTGCCCCGCTCGTCACGGCGCTGACGCGGCTGCTCGAACGCGGGCTGCTCGGAGACCGCGGCCTCGGCCGGAGCCTCCGCCACGGCGTTCTGCTCCACGACCGCCTCGGCGGCCGCGACGACGGCCGCCTCCGGGTCCTCGCCACGCTCACGCGCCACGCGGGCCACCAGACGGTCGGCGTCCTCGCGCAGCTCGGTCGCGCGTCGCTGCGCACGCTCCAGCTCCTTGGTGAGCTGCGAGACCTCACGCTCGGCCTGCTGCGCCGCGTTGCCCGCGGACTCGGCCTGGACCTCCGTCATCGAGCGGGCGCCGGTGATCTCGGCGACCTCCGGCTCGAAGGCGGCGCCGCCCTGGATGATGTGACGCCCGGCGTCGACGCCCGCGTCCTCCATCAGACGGAAGATCTGACGGCGCTGGTGCGGCAGCGAGAGGGAGACGACCGTGCCGGTGCGGCCGGCCCGGGCGGTGCGGCCCGCGCGGTGCAGGTAGTCCTTGTGGTCGCCGGCCGGGTCCACGTTCAGGACCAGGTCGATGCCGTCGACGTGGATACCGCGAGCGGCGACGTCGGTTGCGACGAGCGCGTTGACGTAGCCCTTCTTGAAGTCCTCGAGCACGCGGGTGCGCGCGCCCTGCGTCATACCGCCGTGCAGCGCGTCGGCCTTCACACCGGAGTCGCAGAGCTGCTCGGCGATACGGTCGGCGCCGAGCTGGGTGCGGACGAAGATGATCGTGCGGCCCTTGCGGGAGGCGATCGCGGCGGTGACCGGCGCCTTGTCCTTGGGCTTCACGATGAGGATGTGGTGCGACATGGTCGTGACGTTGCCCTGGGCGCTGTCGACCTCGTGCGTGACCGGGTTGCTCAGGTAGCGCTTGACCAGCGTGGAGATCTCGTTCTCCATCGTGGCCGAGAACAGCATGCGCTGGCCGCCGCCCGGGATCTGGTCGAGCAGCTCGGTGACCTCGGGCAGGAAGCCCAGGTCGGACATCTGGTCGGCCTCGTCGAGCACGGCGACCTGGACGTTCTCGAGCGAGCAGGCGCCGCGGTTGATGAGGTCGCGCAGACGGCCCGGGGTGGCGACGAGGACGTCGACGCCACGCTCCAGGGCGTACATCTGGTTGCTCATGGACGTACCGCCGCAGACGACCTTCATCTTGAGGCCGAGTACGTCGCCGTACGGCTGAAGCGCGTCCGCGACCTGCATCGCGAGCTCACGCGTCGGCGTGAGGATGATGCCGCGGGGCTTCTTCTTGTCGGTGTGACCGCCGGACAGCGACGCCAGCAGCGGCAGACCGAACGAGAGGGTCTTGCCGGAGCCGGTGCGGCCACGGCCGAGGATGTCCTTGCCGGCCAGGGCGTCCGGGATGGTCGCGGCCTGGATCGGGAAGGGGCTGGTCACGCCGTTCTGCGCGAGCTTGCGCACGACGCCCTCGGGGAGCCCGAGGTCGGCGAAGGAGAGCTCGGGGGTCTTGGGGGCCTCGGGCGTCTCGTCGACGGCCTCGGCGGCCTCGACGATCTCGACGGTCTCCGTGACCTCGATCGCCTCGAGGGTGATCGGCTCGTCGTTGTTCTCGGACACGACGGAGTGATCAGTACTGAAAATGGACATGCGAATGCGAAACCTTCCGGAGTCTCAAGTCGGCACGCGCCCGTCAACTCCGTGTTCGCATTGCACTACGACCGCCTCTATGCGGTCAGCCACGGCAAGGGAGAGTACGCGCCACACGGCGCGCTCTGCGGTGGCGCCGGGCAAATGGGATCAAACGATCTACCACTATAAGCACCCTGACCACCGAAGGCAAACCGGGTCCCATCACCGCAGCTCAGCGGCCCTCCCGGCCCGGAGCGGAGAGCCCGGGACGGAGAGCCCGGGACGGAGAGCCCGGCGCGAAGCACCCGAGGCGGAGGGGCTGCGCCGAAGGGTCCCCACCGAGGGATCTGCGCGAGCCGGACGGACAGACGGACAGGCGCACTGCCAGACGGACGGCCAGACGGACGGCCACCCGGGACAGGACACCTGCTCTAGGCGGGCGAGCCCGCCTCCGGCGCCGGTTCCAGGTCCCCCAGCTGCGCCGCCGGCCCTCCGTCACCCTCGTGCGCCGAGGACGACGGCTCGGCGACCGTCGGCTCCGGCACGGGCGACGGCGGCTCCGGCGTGGGCGCGGGCGGCTCCGGGTCCGGCGAGCGGGTGGGCGCGGGCGGCTGCGCCCCGGTCGGCGTCGGCGCCCCCGGCTGCTCGCTCCTGCCCGGCCGCACCGCCCCCGCCGAGGCCGGCGCGCTCCGGCCCGCCGACGGCGGGGCCGAGGCCGACGCCGAGGCGCTCGCTCTGCCCTTGCCGCCCTTCCCGCGCCCGTGCTTGCCGTCGCCGGCCGCCGCGTCCATCCCGAAACCGCCCCCGGCGCCCGCCGAGCCCCCGCCCGGGGCCTCACCGCCGCGCCGGCCCGCCGAGTGCGACGGTTCGGGCCGACCGCCCCCCTCGTGCCCCACGCTCATACAGCCGGCGGCCGCGGCGACGGCCAGGACCGTCGCGGCCAGACGAACGGGTACGTACAAGGGGCGCACGGGGCCACCTCCGGGGCAGGCACAGGGAGTCGACCTGTCCAACTCCCGGCGCCCGCAAGAAGACACGCGCCGACGCGCGCCCCTGTGCCGTACGGCTCAGCCGTAGCCGAGCGCGTGCAGCCGGGCGTCGTCGATGCCGAAGTGGTGGGCGATCTCGTGCACCACCGTGACCTCCGTCTCGGCGACGACCTCCTCCCGCGTCTTGCACATCCGCAGCGTCGGCCCCCGGTAGATCGTGATCCGGTCCGGCAGCACGCCGGCGTACCACTCCCCGCGGTCCGTCAGCGGAGTCCCCTCGTACAGCCCGAGCAGCTCGGGATCGTCCGCCGCCGGTTCGTCCTCGACGAACACCGCGACGTTGTCCATCAGCCGCGTCAACTCCGGCGGAATACGGTCCAGGGCCTCGGCGACCAGTTCCTCGAACTCCTCACGCGTCATCTCCAGCACAGGCCCATTGTCCGGTACGACGCGGTCGGGGGGAGGTCACGAACCGTCCGCATACCAACGCCCGGACCGGGGCATAGGGCACCAATGGTCCGCGCCCGTCTCCCCACCGCAGTCCTGAAGCGTCCCGAGCCCGCCGGGCGCGGGAACCCGGTCCCCGAACTCGCCGCCCGGCCCAACCCCTGGATCCGCGCTCTCGGCCTGACCGCCGTCGTCCTCCTCGGCGCCTGGCTCGGCCTGCTGATCGTCGGGGACGTCCGCGTGTCCGTCGGCCCCATGAACACGACGATGACGCTGCGCCCGTCCGTCACCGGCGGCACGAAGATCAACATCTCCCCGCTGGGCGCGCTCAGCCTGGACAGCCACATCGCCCCGGTCCGCCTCGACGTGAACGTCGACCAGCTCGACCCCGAGCGCTCCCAGGCCCTCGTCGACCATCCCGAACGCCTGTCCGGCCTCCAGGACGAGGTCGCCCGTGACATCGAGCACGGCACCCTCGACCTCGCCGTCCGCTCCTGCGTCGCCGTGGTCTCCGGCGCCACCGCGCTCGGCCTCGCCGTCTACCGCCGCCCCCGCCGCGCCCTCGCCGCCGGCGGTCTCGCCCTCACCCTGCTGGCCGCCTCGGGCGCGACCGCGTACGCCACCTGGAACCCCAAGTCGGTACTGGAGCCGCGGTTCTCGGGCCTGCTGTCCTCCGCGCCCTCGCTCGTCGGCAACGCACGCAGCATCGTCACCGAGTTCGACGTCTACCAGCAGGAGCTCGCCCGCCTGGTCACCAACGTGACCAAGCTCTACGACGTCACCTCCACGCTCCCCGCCTTCCAGCCGGACCCGACCACGGTCCGTGTCCTGCACGTGTCCGACATCCATCTGAACCCCGCGAGCTGGAAGATCATCGCCTCGCTCGTGGAGCAGTACAAGGTCGATGTGATCGTCGACTCCGGCGACACGATGGACCACGGTTCCGCGGCGGAGAACGGCTTCCTGGACCCCATCGCCACGCTGGGCGCGCCGTACGTCTGGGTCAGGGGCAACCACGACTCGCTCGTCACCCAGCGCTATCTGGAGGGCATGAAGAACGTGCACGTCCTGGACGACGGCCGCGCGGTCACCCTCGCCGGGCTGCGCTTCGCGGGCATCGGCGACCCCCAGTTCACCCCCGACCGCTCCGCCGCGTCCGGCGCCGAGGAGTCCCAGGAGACGGCCGGCGCCCGGCTGGCCGCGGCCCTGCGCGCCCAGCGGACCGCCGGCACCCCGGCGGACGTGGCCATCGCCCACGAGCCCTCCGCCGCCCGGGGCACGGACGGCGAGGTGCCCCTCGTACTGGCCGGCCACCTCCACCACGAGGACATGGAGGTCATGAAGAAGGGCACGCGGCTGCGCGTCGAGGGCTCCACGGGCGGCAGCGGTCTGCGTGCCGTCGAGGGCAAGTACCCGGACCCCATCGAGGCGTCGATCCTCTACTTCGACCGCGACACCCGCCACCTCCAGGCCTGGGACGAGATCAAGCTCGGCGGTCTGGGCCTGACGACGGCCGAGGTCAGCCGCCACCTCCCGAAGGAGAACCTGCCGGGGGCCGTACCGTCCCCGAGCCCCTCCCCGACTCCCTCCCCCAGCCCGCCGCTCGGCCCGTCGACCGGCCCGTCCGGAACCCCCTCCAGGACGACCCCGTAAACCGTTTTGGCGATACCCCCCGCCATCCCATATGCTCATGACGTCCCCGACGCGCTGAGAAGCGCCCAGGCGGGCCGATAGCCCTCATCGTCTAGCGGCCTAGGACGCCGCCCTTTCAAGGCGGTAGCACGGGTTCGAATCCCGTTGGGGGCACGCAACACCGTGTGCGACACTGTCGTACACAACAGCTGGGTCCTGTGGAGCAGTTTGGAGTGCTCGCCACCCTGTCAAGGTGGAGGCCGCGGGTTCAAATCCCGTCAGGACCGCTGAGGTTTCACGTGAAACCTCGTGGCTGGGTAGCTCAGTTGGTACGAGCGATCGCCTGAAAAGCGATAGGTCGCCGGTTCGACCCCGGCCCCAGCCACAAGAACGAAGACCCTCTCCGGGTGACCGGAGGGGGTTTTTGTCGATGTGCGGAGGGCGGGGCAGCCCCAAAAGCACTCGCCCCTTCTTTCGCCAAGATGAGATCCTGGATCGCGTATGTCTACGCACCCCACTCCCGGCGCCTCCGTTCCGGGTACTCCCGCCCTCGGCGACCTCGCCCCCCGCCTGACCGAGCTGTCCCTGCGCGACGCGCACCGGCTCGGGCGCAGGCTCGAAGGCGCGCGCAAGATCCGCAAGCCGGAGGCCCGTGCCGCCGTCCTCACCGAGATCGAGGCGGAGGTCGCCCGGGTCGAGGAGCGGATGGTGCTGCGGCGCGGCCGGGTACCCGCCGTCTCGTACCCGGAGCAGCTCCCGGTCAGCCAGAAGAAGGACGAGATCGCGGCCGCCATCCGTGATCACCAGGTCGTCATCGTCGCCGGTGAGACCGGGTCCGGCAAGACCACCCAGATCCCCAAGATCTGTCTCGAGCTGGGGCGCGGTGTCCGCGGCATGATCGGGCACACCCAGCCCCGTCGGATCGCCGCCCGCACCGTCGCCGAGCGCGTCGCCGAGGAACTCGCCACGCCCCTCGGCGAGGCCGTCGGCTGGAAGGTGCGGTTCACCGACCAGGTGAACCCCGACGCCACCTTCGTGAAGCTGATGACGGACGGCATCCTCCTCGCGGAGATCCAGACCGACCGTGAGCTGCACGCCTACGACACGATCAT
Organism: Streptomyces sp. NPDC002884; assembly: GCF_040295245.1. Lineage (NCBI taxonomy): Bacteria > Bacillati > Actinomycetota > Actinomycetes > Kitasatosporales > Streptomycetaceae > Streptomyces > Streptomyces sp. NPDC002884. The sequence continues at coordinate 41,954 of NZ_JBEOVB010000008.1, forward strand.
CATCGACGAGGCCCACGAGCGGTCCCTCAACATCGACTTCCTGCTGGGCTATCTCGCCCAGTTGCTCCCCCGCCGCCCGGACCTCAAGGTCGTCATCACCTCCGCGACCATCGACCCGGAGCGTTTCTCCCGGCACTTCGGCGACGCCCCGATCGTCGAGGTCAGCGGGCGGACGTACCCGGTGGAGGTCCGTTACCGGCCGCTCCTCGAAGAGGACTCCGAGGACGTCGACCGCGACCAGATCACCGCGATCACCGACGCCGTGGAAGAGCTCATGGGCGAGGGGAAGGGCGACATCCTCGTCTTCCTCTCCGGCGAACGGGAGATCCGGGACACGGCCGACGCGCTGGAGAAGAAGAAGTACCGCTTCACCGAGGTACTGCCCCTCTACGCCCGGCTCTCGCACGCCGAGCAGCACCGGGTCTTCCAGCAGCACACGGGCCGCAGGATCGTTCTGGCGACGAACGTGGCCGAGACGTCCCTGACCGTCCCGGGCATCAAGTACGTCATCGACCCCGGCTTCGCCCGCATCAGCCGCTACAGCCACCGCACCAAGGTCCAGCGCCTGCCCATCGAGGCGATCTCGCAGGCCAGCGCCAACCAGCGCAAGGGCCGCTGCGGCCGGACCAGCGACGGCGTATGCATCCGGCTGTACGACGAGGACGACTTCCTCGCCCGCCCGGAGTTCACGGACGCGGAGATCCTCCGTACGAACCTGGCGAGCGTCATCCTCCAGATGACCGCGGCGGGCCTCGGCGACATCGAGAAGTTCCCCTTCCTCGACCCGCCGGACCACCGCAACATCCGCGACGGTGTGCAGCTGCTCCAGGAACTGAACGCGCTGGACCCGTCCGAGAAGGACCCCCGCCGGCGGCTCACCCAGACCGGCCGCAAGCTGGCGCAGCTGCCCGTCGACCCGCGCCTCGCCCGCATGGTCCTGGAGGCCGACAAGAACGGCTGTGTGCGCGAGGTCATGGTGATAGCCGCCGCGCTGTCCATCCAGGACCCGCGTGAGCGCCCGGCCGACAAGCAGACCCAGGCCGACCAGCAGCACGCCCGCTTCAAGGACGAGACGAGCGACTTCCTCGCCTATCTCAACCTGTGGCGGTACGTCCGCGAGCAGCAGAAGGAGCGGGGTTCCTCCTCCTTCCGGCGTATGTGCAAGCAGGAGTACCTGAACTTCCTGCGCATCCGTGAGTGGCAGGACATCTACACGCAGCTCCGCACGGTCGCCAAGCAGATGGGCATCCATCTGAACGAGGACGACGCGCCCGAGCAGAGTGTCCATGTCTCGCTCCTCGCCGGACTGCTCTCGCACATCGGCATGAAGGACGTGAAGGACGGCAACAAGAACGAGTACCTGGGCGCGCGGAGCGCCAAGTTCGCGATCTTCCCGGGCTCGGCCCTCTTCAAGAAGCAGCCGCGTTTCCTGATGTCCGCCGAGCTGGTGGAGACGAGCCGTCTCTGGGCCCGCGTCAACGCGCGGATCGAGCCGGAGTGGGTCGAGCCGCTCGCCGGACACCTGCTGAAGCGGACGTACAGCGAGCCGCGCTGGGAGAAGGACCAGGCGGCCGTCATGGCGGACGAGAAGGTCACGCTGTACGGCGTCCCGATCATCGCCCAGCGGAAGGTCAACTACGGCCGGATCGACCCGGAGACCTCCCGCGACCTGTTCATCCGCAACGCGCTGGTCGAGGGCGACTGGCGCACGCACCACAAGTTCTTCGCCGACAACCGCCGGCTCCTCAGCGAGGTCGAGGAGCTGGAGCACCGTGCCCGGCGCCGGGACATCGTGGTGGACGACGAGACGCTGTTCGACTTCTACGACCAGCGGGTGCCCGAACACGTCGTGTCCGGCGCGCACTTCGACTCGTGGTGGAAGCACAAGCGGCACGAGCAGCCCGATCACCTGGACTTCGAGCGGGAAATGCTCATCCGGGAGTCGGCGGAGGCGGTCACCAAGGCCGACTATCCGGACTCCTGGCGGCAGGGCCAGCTGAAGTTCCGGGTCACGTACCAGTTCGAGCCGGGCGCGGACGCGGACGGCGTGACCGTCCACATCCCGCTCCAGGTCCTCAACCAGGTCACGGACGAGGGCTTCGACTGGCAGATCCCGGGTCTGCGGGAGGAGGTCGTCACGGAGCTGATCCGTTCCCTCCCCAAGCCGATCCGCCGCCACTACGTACCGGCGCCGAACTTCGCGAAGCGCTTCCTGGACAGTGCGGTGCCCCTCCAGGAGCCGCTCACGACGACCATGGCGCGTGAGCTGAAGCGCATGGTCGGCGTCCCGTTCGAGGCCGAGGACTTCGACTGGTCGCGGCTCCCCGAACATCTGAGGATCACCTTCCGGATCGTCGACGAGCGGCGCCGCAATCTGGCCGAGGACAAGGACCTCGAGACGCTGAGGCTCCGGCTGAAACCGAAGGCCCGACAGGCCATCTCGCAGGCGGCCGCGGCCATCGCCGAACGGCAGGGCGGCGAGTCCCTGGAGCGTTCGGGGCTGACGGACTGGACGATCGGCTCGCTCGCCCGCGTCTTCGAGACCCGACGCGCCGGCCAGCCGGTGAAGGCCTACCCGGCGCTCGTCGACGACGGCGACACCGTGTCCGTACGCCTCTTCGACACGGAAGCGGAGCAGGCGGAGGCGATGTGGAAGGGCACGCGTCGGCTGATCCTGCGCACCATTCCGGTCAACCCGGCAAAGTTCGCATCCGAGAAGCTGACGAACGCCCAGAAGCTCGCGCTGTCCGCGAATCCGCACGGTTCGATCCAGGCCCTGTTCGACGACTGCGCGATGGCGGCGGCGGACCGGCTGATCGCCGACTTCGGCGGTCCGGCCTGGGACGAGGAGTCGTACCGGAAGCTCTACGACAAGGTGCGCGCGGAGATCGTCGACACGACGGTGCGGACGGTCGGCCAGGTGCAGCAGGTCCTGGCCGCCTGGCAGGCCTGTGAGCGCCGCCTGAAGGGCGTACGCAGCCCCGTGCTGCTCGCGAACCTGGCGGACGTGCGGAAGCAGCTGGACGCCCTCGTGAAGCCCGGCTTCGTGACCTGGGCGGGGCTGCGCCGCCTGCCCGACCTCATGCGCTACCTGGTGGCCGCGGACCGGCGCCTCCAGCAGATGCCGACCGGCGTCCAGCGGGACACCAGCCGCATGGAGAAGGTCCACGAGATGCAGGACGAGTACGCGTGGCTGCTGGAGCAGCTGCCGAAGGGCCGGCCGGTTCCCCAGCAGGTCCTGGACATCCGCTGGATGATCGAGGAGCTCCGGGTCAGCTATTTCGCCCACGCGCTGGGCACGGCGTACGCCGTCTCCGACAAGCGGATCGTGAAGGCGATCGACGCCGCGGTGCCGTAACGGCTCCCGCACGGAGGGTGAGTTCGACCGGCGGGCTCACCCTCCTGTACAGTCCTTCTCGCAGCGCAACGCAACATCAAGTGCCGCAAAACCTGGTCCTGTGGAGCAGTTTGGAGTGCTCGCCACCCTGTCAAGGTGGAGGCCGCGGGTTCAAATCCCGTCAGGACCGCAGTGAATGAACGGCAAAGAGCCCGGATCTTCGGATCCGGGCTCTTTGCGTTGCTCTCCGGACGTTGTCCGCCGGTCTCTTGACGTCGTCACTTTCCGCCGGTACCCCAGAAGCCAGGGCCTCTTTCCGCGTGGCCCCGACGGAGGTGGGGCATGGCGGCATCGGTCAGGCACGAGACGCGGGCACTGCTTCGCGCGCACCTGTCGGCCGCGACCCCGTACCGGCATCTGACCCGCCACTGCCCGATCTGCCACCGCTTACTGCGGCTGGCCATGGACGGCGCTCCACAGGGCGCGGAGGCCCCCGAGGGGGCCGTGGAGGGCGAGAGCCCCTCGACGGCGTGACCCGCGCCCGGTTCGACCTCCGGCCGGGCCGGCGCCCGCGCTCACGGCCGCCAACAGCCGTACCCGCGTGGGACGCTGGAACGTGAGCTTCCTCTAGCGCACATGAGCCAGAGGCAACAAGGCTCCTGGCATGTGACGGGTGTCACGGCATGAGTTTTGAAAACCCGGGTTCTTACCAGGCTCCTACAACTGGTCAATTTTATATGTGCAATTGCACCACTCCGGAGGATGCCCCCCGGAACCCTCCCAGAGCCTCCCCAGACTCCGACAAGCCCGCTCACAGAGCCACCTGATACGACCCGCCGAGCGCTCTCGACCAGTCTCAAGCGCACAAAAAAGATCGCGCTGGACCCGGCGGAGTCCAGCGCGATCGACGACGTTCCCGATGGGCGAGGGGCCTGTTGGGGCAGGACCCACGTCGCTTGTAGCTAGGTTTCGGGCGTCCGCACAGGTTGGGGGACCTGACGTGTTGCCCGGTTATTCACTTGTTCAGGCCTCGCTGCGCTGCTGCGGGATACCCGCAAGCAGTGCGCGGACCTCAGCCTCGCGATAACGGCGGTGTCCGCCGAGCGTACGAATCGACGTGAGCTTGCCGGCCTTCGCCCACCGCGTGACCGTCTTAGGGTCGACGCGGAACATCGTGGCGACCTCAGCCGGGGTCAGCAGCGGCTCAGCATCAGGGGTGCGAGCGGTCATGAGCGGCCTCCTCGGGAGAACCGAACCTTCTCGGTTCTTTCCTCTAAATTCTGCACCTTGACCCGCGTTGCCCGAAATGGCGGACGCGAGTCGAGTCGGTTATAGGACGAACGGCTTGTCCTCGGCACTACAACTACACCATCTGTCCAGCCGCGTCGGCCAAACCGATGGAATTGCCCCCCAGGTGTTCATCGGCGACGGAAGCCGATGGACCATGCCATAGCGGACAGTCACGCCACTGTGACGATCAGTCACAGGACGATCAGGAGGCATCAGACCCCCCAAAGCGCTGCAATGCTGAGATTTCCCCCCACAGTGGAGCATAAGCAGGCGGACGGAGCCCTCCCCGGACTCCTTGTCCTATTTTGGCACGAGGAGGGGCAAGCGGCGCAAGGGCCGCGTACGTGCGTTCCATCACCCTTGCGACATAAGCCCGGATCGGGACCTACGTCCCGTCAGTTCCGTGAAGTGCGGTTGACCGTACGCTGTTCCACTGCTTCAGGGCCGTGACCTACGTCACTAACGAAAGCGCTGTCGCGTCTGTCACATCGTCAGTTCACAGCAAGCGGGCCGGGTCGGCGGCCGTGAGCGCGCGGCGGCCGTCAGTTCGCCGAGCGCCGTTCCCGTACCGAGCGCCACCGCTCCACGAGCCGCCCGTACGCCTCGCCCGCCGCCGCGCCGTCCCCGACCCGCAGCGCCTCGATGCCCTCGGCCACGTCCTTCGCCGAGTGATCGTCCTCCAGATCACCCGCCGGCAGCACATGCACCAGACCGCCGTAATCCAGTTCCACCAGCGAACGCGGGTGGAATTCCTCGAGCCAGCGCCCCACGTCCACCAGGCCGTCGATGAGCGGCCCCTCGTCCATGGCGTCCTTCAGCGTCCGCAGCGACCGGGCCACCCGGCGCCGCGCCTGCACCATCGGTGTGCGGTAGCGCAGCACGGGGGCCACCTCCGCCGTCCCCTTCTCGTACTGCCGCTCCTCGTCGGAGACGAGCACGAACCAGTTGAGCGGCACCTGCCAGACGGCTGTGCGGATCCAGGGCCGGGCGTCGGGGTTGCGTTCCAGCCACCGCTCGTGGTCCTTGGCGGCCTCCAGACGCACCACCTCGGGCAGCGCCGCCTCCAGGACCGGCCGGGGCAGCTCGTCGTTCAGCTCGGCCAGCGCCAGCCAGCCGCGCAGCCGGGTACGCCAGGGACAGACGCAGAGCACTCCGTCCACCTGGGCCAGGAACGCGTCGCCGCTCTCGTGCACGGGCACCGCGACCGGCGGGGTGGGCAGCAGGTCGGCCAGCGAACGGCGCAGCTCGTCCTGGTAGGAGGGGAGATCGGGGCGGCCGGCGTAGCGCGTCCAGTGGGTGCGCTCGGGCTCGGGGAAGGCGGCCAACGGCTCGTACACGCGCAGATAGACCGCGTACGGAACGATCACCGAGGACACCTTGGGCACGCCTGCTCCCTCCCCCTTCGGCCGACCGGGAAACCCTGCGAATCGTCCCACGGCGGTACTCCGGGAGAAGGTGATCCCCAACACTGCGAGAGCGGCGGGCCACGCAGGCTCTACTCTCAGTCCACAGGCCCCGCCACCCTTACGGTGCCTGCGTCCCGATCGCCGCTAGACACCCGGGAGTCACCACAGTGACCGACGTTTCCGGCGCACCTGCTGATGTACTGCACACCCTGTTCCACTCGGACCAGGGCGGTCATGAGCAAGTCGTGCTCTGCCAGGACCGCGCCAGCGGCCTCAAAGCCGTCATCGCCCTCCACTCCACCGCTCTGGGCCCCGCCCTCGGCGGTACCCGCTTCTACCCGTACGCGACCGAGGCGGAGGCCGTCGCCGACGCGCTGAACCTCGCGCGCGGGATGTCGTACAAGAACGCCATGGCCGGTCTGGACCACGGCGGCGGCAAGGCCGTGATCATCGGCGATCCCGACACGATCAAGACCGAGGCGCTGCTGCTCGCGTACGGCCGTTTCGTGGCCTCGCTCGGCGGTCGGTACGTGACCGCCTGCGACGTCGGCACCTATGTCGCCGACATGGACGTCGTGGCGCGCGAGTGCCGCTGGACGACCGGGCGCTCGCCGGAGAACGGCGGGGCCGGCGACTCGTCCGTGCTGACCGCCTTCGGCGTCTACCAGGGCATGCGGGCCTCCGCCCAGCACCTGTGGGGCGACCCGTCGCTGCGGGGCCGTACCGTCGGCATCGCGGGCGTCGGCAAGGTCGGCCACCACCTGGTGGAGCACCTGCTGGACGAGGGCGCCCAGGTCGTGATCACGGACGTGCGCGAGGAAGCGGTGCGGCGGATCTCCGACAAGCACCCCTCGGTGGGCGTGGTCGCCGACACCGAGAGCCTGATCGGGATCGACGGGCTCGACATCTACGCGCCCTGCGCGCTCGGCGGTGCGCTGAGCGACGACTCCGTGCCGGTGCTGACCGCGAAGATCGTCTGTGGCGCGGCCAACAACCAGCTCGCCCACCCGGGCGTGGAGAAGGACCTCGCCGACCGCGGGATCCTCTACGCGCCGGACTACGTGGTGAACGCCGGCGGAGTCATCCAGGTCGCCGACGAGCTGCACGGCTTCGACTTCGAGCGGTGCAGGGCGAAGGCCGCGAAGATCTTCGACACCACACTCGCGATCTTCGCACGTGCGAAGGCGGACGGAATTCCACCGGCGGCGGCGGCCGACCGGATCGCCGAGCAGCGGATGCACGAAGCCGCCCAGGCGCGCGGTTGGTGACCCTCACGTAGGGCCCCGCGGCGACCCGCCCGGGGGTTTCGGCGGTACCGCCGGGTGGAAAGTTGGAGAGAACTCTCACTCTTCCCGGCGGGTCGGCCGCCGATAAGTGGTTAAAATCGCCACTGACCAGCAAGGACGGGGCGACCGAACGGTGCTGCGCACACGCGCGTGCTACGGGCGACGTACCGTACGGGCGTGGGCTCAGGTACCGTGGGAGCCCTACGACGGGCTCTCTACGGAGGGACCGTCCTGGATCATGAACGCGTGTCAACCTGGGGCCGTCGAGCCCCGTCGTTGAGGGGGTCGAGCCATGGGGCGCGGCCGGGCCAAGGCCAAGCAAGCGAAGGTCGCCCGCCAGCTGAAGTACAACAGCGGCGGGACAGATCTCTCACGCCTGGCCGAAGAGCTGGGCGCATCGCCATCGAATATTCCGCCGAATGGTGAGCCATTCGAGGACGATGACGATGACGATGAGCAAGACGACGACCCGTACGCACGGTACGCCGAGCTGTACGGGGCCGACGACGAAGATGACGGCGAGGACTCCTCGCAACATCGTCGCGGCGCTTGACCTTGTACTGAGCACCCGCCCGGTCGGTGACTTCGGTCACCGACCGGGTCTTGTGCTGCCTACCCGATCACGGGCCCGCCTGGTGGCCGGCCCGCTCGGTCCTCAGCCTGCGTAGTCCCCGACCAGCTCCGCGCCGGTCGTGTGCTCGCCGCGTTCGGTGATCTCGCCGGCGACCCAGGCCTCCACGCCGCGGTCGGCCAGCGTCGCGAGGGCCACGTCCGTCGACTCCTCGGGCACGATCGCCATCATGCCGACGCCCATGTTCAGGGTCTTCTCCAGCTCCAGACGCTCGACGGAGCCGGTCCTGCCGACCAGGTCGAAGATCGGGGCCGGGGTCCAGGTGGAGCGGTCCACGACGGCGTGCAGGCCGTCCGGGATCACCCGGGCCAGGTTGGCCGCGAGACCGCCGCCGGTGATGTGCGAGAAGGCGTGGACGTCCGTCGTGCGGGTGAGCGCCAGACAGTCCAGCGAGTAGATCTTGGTGGGCTCCAGGAGCTCCTCGCCGAGCGTGCGGCCGAGCTCCTCGATCCGCGCCTCCAGGGACAGCCCTGCCTGCTTCAGCAGGACGTGCCGGACCAGGGAGTACCCGTTCGAGTGGAGGCCGGAGGCCGCCATGGCGATCACCGTGTCACCCGTGCGGATACGATCCGGGCCGAGCAGCCGGTCGGCCTCCACGACGCCCGTACCGGCGCCGGCCACGTCGAAGTCGTCCTCGCCCAGCAGACCCGGGTGCTCGGCCGTCTCGCCGCCGACCAGGGCGCAGCCGGCGAGCACACAGCCCTCGGCGATGCCCTTGACGATGGCGGCGACCCGCTCGGGGTGGACCTTGCCGACGCAGATGTAGTCGGTCATGAACAGCGGCTCGGCGCCGCACACCACGATGTCGTCCATGACCATGGCGACCAGGTCGTGGCCGATGGTGTCGTACACGCCGAGCTGACGGGCGATGTCGACCTTGGTGCCCACGCCGTCCGTGGCGGAGGCGAGCAGCGGACGCTCGAAACGCTTGAGGGCGGAGGCGTCGAAGAGGCCGGCGAAGCCGCCGAGGCCGCCGAGGACCTCGGGGCGCTGCGTCTTCTTCACCCACTCCTTCATCAGCTCTACGGCGCGGTCGCCCGCCTCGATGTCGACTCCGGCGGCCGCGTAGGACGCGCCGGAGGCACTGCCCGTCGCCGGAGGGGACTGATCGGACACAGAAGCCATTGCCTGGGATCTTTCGGGTTGGTGAAACGGGGCTCTGCGGCGCTACGGGCGACGGATGGCGTCAGCCGCGGCCGTGGCTGCGGGACCCGCGGCCAGCTCGGTCTCCAGGAGCTGCTTGCCGAGCAGCTCGGGGTCCGGGAGCTCCATCGGGTACTCGCCGTCGAAGCAGGCGCGGCAGAGGTTCGGCTTGGCGATGGTGGTCGCCTCGATCATGCCGTCGATGGAGATGTAGGAGAGGGAGTCGGCGCCCAGGGAGGTGCCGATCTCGTCGATGGTCATGCCGTTGGCGATGAGCTCCGCGCGGGTGGCGAAGTCGATGCCGAAGAAGCAGGGCCACTTCACGGGCGGCGAGGAGATCCGGATGTGGACCTCGGCCGCGCCCGCCTCGCGGAGCATGCGGACCAGGGCCCGCTGGGTGTTGCCGCGCACGATCGAGTCGTCGACGACGACCAGCCGCTTGCCCTTGATGACTTCCTTCAGCGGGTTCAGCTTGAGGCGGATACCGAGCTGGCGGATGGTCTGCGAGGGCTGGATGAACGTCCGGCCGACGTAGGCGTTCTTCACGAGGCCCGCGCCGAAGGGGATGCCGGAGGCCTCCGCGTAGCCGATGGCGGCGGGGGTGCCGGACTCCGGTGTCGCTATCACCAGGTCGGCGTCGACCGGCGCTTCCTTGGCGAGTTTGCGGCCCATCTCCACGCGGGAGAGGTACACGTTCCGGCCGGCGATGTCGGTGTCCGGGCGGGCCAGGTACACGTACTCGAAGACGCAGCCCTTGGGCTTCGCTTCCGCGAACCGGGAGGTGCGCAGTCCGTTCTCGTCGATGGCGATGAACTCGCCGGGCTCGATCTCACGGACGTAGGCGGCGCCGCAGATGTCCAGGGCGGCGGACTCGGAGGCGACCACCCAGCCGCGCTCCAGGCGGCCGAGGACCAGCGGGCGGATGCCCTGCGGGTCACGGCCGGCGTAGAGGGTGTGCTCGTCCATGAAGACGAGCGAGAAGGCGCCCTTGACCTGGGGAAGGATCTGGTGGGCCGCTTCCTCGATGGTCAGCGGCTTGCCGTCCTCGTCGACCTGGGCCGCGAGCAGCGCGGTGAGCAGGTCGGTGTCGTTGGTCGCCGCGACGCGCGGACTGCGGCCTTCCTGCTTGGGCAGGTCGGCGACCATCTCGGCGAGCTGGGCGGTGTTGACGAGGTTGCCGTTGTGACCGAGCGCGATCGAGCCGTGCGCGGTGGCACGGAACGTCGGCTGGGCGTTCTCCCACACGGAGGCACCGGTGGTCGAGTAGCGGGCGTGTCCGACCGCGATATGACCCTGGAGCGAACCGAGCGAGGTCTCGTCGAAGACCTGGGACACGAGGCCCATGTCCTTGAAGACGAGGATCTGGGAGCCGTTGCTGACCGCGATCCCCGCGGATTCCTGACCTCGATGCTGAAGGGCGTAGAGCCCGAAGTAAGTGAGCTTGGCGACCTCTTCACCGGGAGCCCAGACTCCGAAGACGCCGCAAGCGTCCTGGGGTCCTTTCTCGCCGGGGAGCAGATCATGACTGAGTCGACCGTCACCACGTGGCACGCCACCGAGTGTAGGCGAGATCGACCACTGGTCCGAATTGGGGATACCCACCGGTAACTCGATCACCCGTCGGTCATTACCTCCAAGATCCACTCATTTCCGCAGGTCAATGGCCGGATATGGTGATCCATTGGACGGTCGGGCGGGCCCCGGGGGCGGCCGCCCGGGTGCCCGTTCCGCGGGCGCGAGTGAGGTGTCGCACACCATGAGGGCCGGTGGGCGCGGTCCACCGGGGCCGGGGAGCCGGCCGGAGGTCATTTCCTGGTCAGCAGGACCTGATCGCCGTCGGCCGTGGCGAGCGTCAGCGTGCTCCCGTCGACCTCGGTGCTGAGGGCGCCCTCGGCGAGGGTGCCGGCCAGCGTGCGCTCGAAGTCCATGGGCTGGTCCGCGCAGGCCATCCTGGTCGACCTGGCGTCGCTGAACCGGATGCGGTCGCCCTCGACGGCGGCCTTGGCGGTGAAGTTGTTGCAGCCGTAACTGCCCGCCGCCCTGCCGTCCCGGATCTCGACGTGGGCGCCGGACGGGGCACGGTGGGTCGTGCCGTCCACGGTGACGCTGTCGACGTTCCAGCGGACCCCGGTGACGGGCTGCTCGGCGCTCACCGCCCCGCTGCCGGGCTGCTCACCGTCCGCCTTCTCGCTGCCGCAGGCCGCGGCGAGCGGGAGGAGCAGGACGGCCGCGGTCAGCGTCAAGCGCTGCTTGTACGTGTGCGTAGGGCTGTGCCTCTGCCGGTACATGCCGGTTCGACGGGGCGGGTGGGGCGGTCGGTTCCACCCGGGGGTCGGATTCAGGACATGAGGGGCAGCAGTGCCGTGAGGTCGGCCCGCTCGCCGCTCGCCGCGACCTTCGCCCGCTCGACGGCATCCGGCCAGGTCACCCGGCCCGTCGCCAGCCGGATCCAGGTCAGCGGGTCGGTCTCGACGACGTTGGGCGGGGTGCCCCGGGTGTGCCGGGGGCCCTCGACGCACTGCACGACGGCGTACGGCGGGATCCGCACCTCCGTCGCGCCGCCGGGCGCCCTGGCGGCGAGGGCGTCGGCGAGGAGCCGGGTGGCGGCGGCGAGCGCCTGGCGGTCGTACGGGATGTCCAGGCCGGGGACGGCGGCGTTCAGGTCGTCGGTGTGGACGACGAGTTCGACGGTCCGGGTGACGAGGTAGTCGGCGAGGGTCATCGCCCCGGTGCGGGCGGCGAGGACGCGGCCGCCGGAGGCTGTGGCGAGGGCCTCGGCGAAGCGCTCCTCGGTGCGCGCGAACAGGGCGTTCAGGTCGGGTTCGGCTGCGGCGAGGTCCCGGGTGCCGTCGGAGATGCCGGCGGCCCGGGAGGCGGTGGCGAACGGCCACTCGAGGAGCGTGAGGTCCGCCTTCGCGGGCTCGTCCCTGTCGAGGTTGCGGCCGACGGTCGCCACCGCCATCGTCACGTGCGCGGCCAGGTCCCGTACGGTCCAGCCCGCCAGCCGGGTGGGCAGCGCGAGCTGCTCGGGGCCGAGGGTCGCCACGGCCCGCCTCACGTTCCCGAACTGCGCGGTGACCGCGGCACGGATCTTGGCGGGGTCGTACGCGCGCGTGCGTTTCCTGGCCGGGGGCATGGCGGTGAGCCTAGTGGCCGCCTGTGACACCGGGGCCGTCCCGTCCGGCGCGACCCCGTGACGGTCACGACGAAGGCCCCGCCCGTGGGAACGGGCGAGGCCTTCACCGCCGTACAGACGCCTGGGCGTCCTGGCGCCTCGGCGCCTCGGGTGCTTACGCGAGCAGGGCCGGGATGGTCTCCTCGTGGGCCTTGCGCAGCTCCTCCAGGGACAGCTCGAACTCGCCCTGGAGCTCGACCGTGTCGCCGTCGACGACACCGATGCGGGTGACGGGCAGGCCGCGCGCCCCGCACATGTCGTTGAAACGCAGCTCCTCGGAGCGCGGGACGGCCACCACGGCACGGCCCGCCGACTCGGAGAAGAGCAGGGTGAAGGCGTCGAGCCCGTCCGGTACGACCAGCCGCGCGCCCTTGCCACCGAGCAGCGCCGACTCGACGACGGCCTGGATCAGACCGCCGTCGGACAGGTCGTGCGCGGCGTCGATCATGCCGTCGCGGGAGGCGGAGATCAGGATCTCGGCGAGGAGCCGCTCCCGCTCCAGGTCGACCTTCGGGGGCAGCCCGCCGAGGTGGTCGTGGACGACCTGGGACCAGGCCGAGCCGCCGAACTCCTCGCGCGTGTCGCCGAGGAGGTAGAGCAGCTGGCCCTCCTCCTGGAAGGCGACGGGCGTGCGGCGCGCGACATCGTCGATCACACCGAGCACGGCCACCACCGGGGTGGGGTGGATGGCCACCTCGCCCGTCTGGTTGTAGAGGGAGACGTTGCCGCCGGTCACCGGGGTGCCCAGCTGCTGGCAGGCGTCGGCCAGGCCGCGGATGGCCTCCGCGAACTGCCACATCACCGCCGGGTCCTCGGGCGAGCCGAAGTTGAGGCAGTCGGAGACGGCGAGCGGCTTGGCGCCGGTCGTCGCCACGTTCCGGTAGGCCTCGGAGAGGGCCAGCTGCGCGCCCGCGTACGGGTCGAGCTTGGCGTAGCGGCCGTTGCCGTCGGTCGCGATGGCGACGCCGAGGCCGGTCTCCTCGTCGATCCGGATCATGCCGGAGTCCTCGGGCTGCGCGAGGACGGTGTTGCCCTGCACGAAGTGGTCGTACTGCGAGGTGATCCACTTCTTGGACGCCTGGTTGGGCGAGGCGACCAGCGCGAGCACCTGGTCCTTGAGCTCGGCGCCGGTCGTGGGCCGGGGCAGCTTGTTCGCGTCGTCCGCCTGGAGGGCGTCCTGCCACTCCGGGCGGGCGTAGGGGCGCTCGTAGACGGGGCCGTCGTGGGCCACGGTCCGCGGGTCGACGTCGACGATCTTGCCGCCGTGCCAGAAGATCTCCAGCCGGTCGCCGTCGGTCACCTCACCGATGACGGTCGCGATGACGTCCCACTTGTCGCAGATCTCCAGGAACCGGTCGACCTTCGACGGTTCGACGACCGCGCACATGCGCTCCTGCGACTCGCTCATGAGGATTTCCTCGGGCGAGAGCGTGGAGTCGCGCAGCGGTACGTCGTCCAGGGTGACGCGCATGCCGCCGGAGCCGTTGGAGGCCAGCTCGGACGTGGCGCAGGACAGGCCGGCCGCGCCGAGGTCCTGGATGCCGACGACGAGCTTCTCCTGGAAGGCCTCCAGGGTGCACTCGATGAGGAGCTTCTCCTGGAAGGGGTCGCCGACCTGCACGGCCGGGCGCTTCGACGGCTTGGCGTCGTCGAAGGTCTCGGAGGCGAGGATCGACGCGCCGCCGATGCCGTCGCCACCGGTCCGGGCCCCGTAGAGGATGACCTTGTTGCCGGTGCCGGAGGCCTTCGCGAGGTGGATGTCCTCGTGCCGCATCACGCCGATGGCACCGGCGTTGACCAGCGGGTTGCCCTGGTAGCAGGCGTCGAAGACGACCTCTCCGCCGATGTTGGGCAGACCCAGGCAGTTGCCGTAGCCGCCGATGCCGGCGACGACGCCCGGCAGGACGCGCTTGGTGTCGGGGTGGTCGGCCGCGCCGAAGCGCAGCGGGTCCACGACAGCGACCGGACGCGCGCCCATCGCGATGATGTCGCGGACGATGCCGCCCACGCCCGTGGCCGCGCCCTGGTAGGGCTCGACGTACGAGGGGTGGTTGTGCGACTCGACCTTGAAGGTGACCGCGTAGCCCTGGCCGACGTCGACCACGCCCGCGTTCTCGCCGATGCCCACGAGCAGCGCGTCGGACTGGGGGGCCTTCTCGCCGAACTGGCGGAGGTGGACCTTGGAGGACTTGTACGAGCAGTGCTCGGACCACATGACGGAGTACATGGCGAGCTCGGCACCGGTGGGCCGGCGGCCGAGGATCTCCACGACGCGCTCGTACTCGTCCTTCTTCAGACCGAGTTCGGCCCAGGGCAGCTCGACGTCGGGGGTCTCGGCCGCGTGCTCGACCGTGTCCAGAGGCGTCCGGCTCATGCGTTGACCAGCTTCTTGAGGATCGAGGTGAAGAACGGGAGACCGTCGGTGCGGCCGGACCCGACGAGGGGCTCGACGGCGTGCTCCGGGTGCGGCATGAGGCCCACGACGTTGCCGGCCTCGTTGGTGATGCCGGCGATGTCACGGAGGGAGCCGTTGGGGTTCACGTCCAGGTAGCGGAAGGCGACCCGGCCCTCGGCCTCGAGCTTGTCGAGGGTGTACTCGTCGGCGACGTACCGGCCGTCCATGTTCTTCAGCGGGATGTGGATCTCCTGGCCCGCCTCGTAGTCGGCGGTCCAGGCGGTCTCCGCGTTCTCCACCCGCAGCTTCTGGTCGCGGCAGATGAAGTGGAGGTGGTCGTTGCCGAGCATCCCGCCGGGAAGCAGGTGGGCCTCCGTGAGGATCTGGAAGCCGTTGCAGATACCGAGGACGGGAAGACCGGCCTTCGCCTGCTCGATGACGCTCTCCATCACCGGCGAGAACCGGGAGATGGCTCCGGCGCGCAGATAGTCGCCGTAGGAGAAACCACCGGGGAGCACCACGGCGTCCACCTGATGGAGGTTCTTGTCCTTGTGCCAGAGAGCGACGGGTTCGGCACCCGCGAGGCGGATCGCACGCTGAGTGTCCCGGTCGTCGAGGCTGCCCGGGAAAGTGACGACGCCAATACGAGCGGTCACTTCGCGGCTCCCGCGACTGCTTCTTCCGACTCGACCTTGACGGTGAAGTCCTCGATCACGGTGTTCGCGAGGAAGGATTCCGCAAGATCGTGGATGCGGGCGAGGGCGGCCTCGTCGACCGGCCCGTCAACTTCCAGTTCGAATCGCTTTCCCTGACGTACGTCGGAGATGCCTTCGAAACCCAGCCGCGGCAGTGCGCGCTGCACCGCCTGGCCCTGGGGGTCGAGGATCTCCGGCTTGAGCATGACGTCGACTACGACGCGTGCCACTGGCACTCCCGGTGGTGTGGTGCTGAGCAGGTGCCTGCGGGTGTCTCCAACAGGTGTCTTCAGACTACCCGTACAAAATTTCTACGCGGGTAGAGTTGTAGGAAAGTACGTGAGCGCCATCACGATCAGGTATCGGACCAGTGCCTTCGTGAAAATTTCAGGGAAAGATCCGGGGTGCGCCAACGTTCCCTATTGCCCTGGGACACGCGGGCAGATTTAGTCGAGCTTCACATTGCAATGCCGGGCACTGTACAAATGAATTAGCAATAGCCGATACTTTGCCCCATTAACAGGCGGACAGTCGACATCTCCGTGACGTCTTGGCACGTCATCGCAGAGCTGTCGCACGAAGGGACCGATATTCGTGGCGCAGAAGGTCGTGGTCACTCTCTTTGACGACATCGACGGCTCGGAAGCGGCGGAAACGATCGCCTTCGGACTCGACGGCAAGTCGTACGAGATCGACCTGAATGAAGCCAATGCCAAGAAACTGCGTAAGGCTCTCGCGCCCTACGTCGACGCCGGCCGCAAGCGGTCGAGGTCCGGCAAGGCGTACAAGCAGACGGAGGTCGCCCCCGACCCCGCCGCCGTACGGGCCTGGGCCCAGGCCAACAAGCTGGAGGTGCCGGCGCGCGGCCGCATCCCCAAGAAGGTCTACGAGGCCTTCGCCGACGCGCAGTGAGTCGCGCACGCTGATCGGCTCCCCGTGAGCCGCGGGCCGACGGCCGGTCACCGGCCCCTCGAACGCACCGACTTGCGCTGCACCCCTCCTGGTCAGCTAGAGTCTGGAGCACGCCGAGGGGCAAGGCCGAAAAGCCCAGCTCACGGAGTACACGCGGGTGTAGTTCAGTAGTAGAACATCCCCCTTCCAGGGGGAAGGCGCAGTGTGCGATCCCTGTCACCCGCTCTGCATCACCTGCCTGACCACTGTTGTGGATCAGGTAGGGTAGTGCTCGCGCCGATCGGTGAAAGCCGGTCGGAGGCAATGCGGACGTAGCTCAGTTGGTAGAGCGCAACCTTGCCAAGGTTGAGGTCGCGAGTTCGAGCCTCGTCGTCCGCTCAGGAAAAAGACCCCGGTCCACTGGACCGGGGTCTTTTCGTGCGCCCTGAACGCGTGCCTCGTGCGTAGGCCGTGAACGCGCGCCTGCGTAGGCCGTGAACGCGCCCCGTGCGTGGGCCTCGATCGTGATCCCGTGCGTGAGCCTCGATCGTGATGCCGTGCGTGATCCCCGAGCGTGGGCACGACGCGAGTGTCCGTCTGACATTTGTCATGCGGAGTGGTGACACCTCGCACTGCTGCCGGCCTCCGCCCGCGGGGAGGCTTGGGGCATGGACACGAATGAACACGTGATTGAGGTCACCGACCTCCGGCGTGTGTACGGGGGCGGGTTCGAAGCGGTCCGTGGGATCTCCTTCCACGTCGGCCGCGGTGAGATCTTCGCGCTGCTCGGCACCAACGGCGCCGGAAAGACATCGACGGTCGAGTTGCTGGAGGGGCTCGCGCGCCCCGACGGCGGGCGGGTCAGAGTGCTGGGCCACGATCCGCACGCCGAGCGGGCCGCCGTCCGGCCGCGCACCGGCGTGATGCTCCAGGAGGGCGGCTTCCCCTCCGAGCTGACCGTCGCCGAGACCGCGCGCATGTGGGCCGGCTGCGTGAGCGGCGCCCGCCCGGTCAAGGAGGCGCTGGCGCTGGTCGGGCTCGCCGGGCGGGCGGACGTCCGGATCAAGCAGCTGTCCGGGGGCGAGCGGCGGCGCCTCGACCTGGCGCTCGCGGTCCTCGGAGAACCCGAGGTGCTGTTCCTGGACGAGCCGACGACCGGCCTGGACGCCGAGGGCCGCCGGGACACCTGGGACCTGGTGCGCGCGCTGCGTGACGCCGGTACGACGGTGCTGCTGACCACGCACTACCTGGAGGAGGCGGAGAACCTCGCCGACCGGCTGGCCATCCTGCACGAGGGCCGTATCGCGGCCGCCGGGACCCCCGACGAGGTGACCGGCGCCCAGCCGTCCCGGATCACCTTCGAACTGCCCGAGGGGTACTTCGTGGGCGACCTGCCTCCGCTGGGCGAGCTGGGTGTGTGCGGTCACGAGGTCGACGGGCGCCTCATACGGCTGCGCACCCGGGAGCTGCAACGGGCGGCTACCGGGCTCCTGGTGTGGGCCGAGCGGGCCCAGGTCGCGCTGCGGAGGCTGGACGTGCGCTCGGCCTCGCTGGAGGAGGCGTTCCTGGGAATCGCCCGGGAGGCGTCGAACAGGGACGAGACCGAGGAGGTCGCGGCATGAGCGGGGCAACGGTGAAGGATCCGGCCGGCCGTGCGGTCGGTCGTGCGGTCGGCCGTCGGGTCACGACTCCCGCGAGCCGGATGGCCGCCCTCGCGCGCGCCGAGCTGACGTTGCTCGGGCGGAGCAAGAGCACGATCATCGCGGCCGTGTTCCTCCCGCTGGTGCTGCCGGTGAGCCTGGCGTCGGTGGTCGAGGACATGGACGTGGAGGACGTCGGGCTCAGCGTCGGCCTGGTGCTGCTGCCCGCCGCGATCGGCTTCTCGCTGCTGTTCGGCGTGTACTCGGCACTGGCGGCCATCTACACCGCCCGGCGCGAGGAGCTCGTGCTGAAGCGGCTGCGTACCGGCGAGCTGCGGGACCCGGAGATCCTCGGCGGGGCGGCGCTGCCCGTCGTCGTCACGGGGCTGGTGCAGTCCCTGGTGCTGGTGGCCGGCACCACGCTCCTGCTCGACGTGCCGGCCCCCGAGGCGCCGTATCTCGCCGTCCTGGGGCTGCTGTTGGGCCTGGTGATGTGCGCGGCGCTCGCGGCCGCCACGGCGACGGTGACCCGGACCGTGGAGAGCGCGCAGGTCACCACGATGCCCTTGGTGCTCTTGTCGATGACCGTCTCCGGCGTGACCGTCCCCCTGGAAATGCTGCCCGACCGGCTCGCCTCCGTCTGCGAACTGCTGCCGCTGTCCCCGGTGATCATCCTGATACGCGGCGGCTGGACCGGGACTCTGTCGGCGTACGAGGCCCTGGGCGCCCTGGCGACCGCACTGGCCTGGACCCTGCTGGCGGTGTTTGCTGTACGGCGGTGGTTCCGGTGGGAGCCCCGGCGCTGACCCCGCCCGGACCGAGCCGGGGCACGTACGGATCGTGGCGGGCTGAAGGATAGGGGAGGGCAAGGATGTTGGGCCGCATTCGGGGGTGGCATCGGCGCCACTGGCGGGACCGCAGCAAGGCCGAGCGGGTCGAATTGCAGACCCTGGGCACCTGGTACTTCACCACCTGGTTCTTCCCCTTCGCCTGGCTCGCGCTGCCTCTGGTGGGCGGGCTGGAGCGGCGTCCCGCGCCGCTGCTCGTCGGCGGGCTGCTCCTGCTGGCGGCCGCCCTCCAGTGCATCGAGGCGAACCGGCTCACCCGGCCCGTCCTCGACCACTACCTGCACCGGGCCGAGCTCCCGCCGCGGGCCCTGTATCCCGCGGCCGGGCTGCTGGCCCTCGGGCTGGCGCTGGCCCTGGCGCTCACCGTGGTGGGCGGCGCCGACCCGGTGACGACCCGGCTCTGCATAGGAGCCGCGCTGCTGCCCTTCGGGATGCTCTACGGGCTCGTGGTGCCCATCCCACGGTTCCTGCGGGACTCCGCACTGCTCGCCGTGGCCCTCATGGCGGTGTTCGGCTGGGCCGAACCGGATGCGGCGGGGGTCTTCATGGTCGGGTTCCTGACCGCCTTCGCGACCTGCTTCTCGCTGTTCGCCTGCCGCTGCAGCGCCTGGAACCTGGCGGTGCTCTGGGAGGCTGACCGGGCCGGGGAGGTCGAGGCCCGGCTCGCCGTCGCCGAGGAGCGGCTGCGGTTCGGGCGGGATCTGCACGACGTGATGGGGCGGAACCTGGCGGTGATCGCCCTGAAGAGCGAGCTGGCCGTGCAGCTGGCCCGGCGCGGGCGGCCGGAGGCCGTGGAGCAGATGATCGAGGTCCAGCGCATAGCGCAGGATTCGCAGCGGGAGGTGCGCGCCGTCGTGCGGGGCTATCGGGAGGCGGACCTCGGGGTCGAACTCGCCGGTGCTCAAGGGGTGTTGAGGGCGGCCGGAATCGTCTGCGAGGTGAGCGGGGAGGCCGCCGGGCTGCCCGCGGAGGTGCAGTCGGCGCTCGGCTGGGTGGTGCGGGAGACCACCACCAACGTACTGCGGCACGGGGACGCCGGGCGCTGCTCGGTGGTGTTGCGGATGCCGGAGGGACGCGTGGTGCTGACGGTGGAGAACGACGGCGCCGGGTCCTCCGGCACCGAAAGCGGCGACGGGTCGGGGCTGACCGGGCTGCGGGAGCGGTTGCGGGGCGTCGACGGGACGCTGGAGGCCGGGTTCGTCGGGGCGGGCGTCTTCCGGGTCGTCGCCGAGGTTCCGTTGAGCGGAAAGGCTGCTGTGAGAGAGGTCGTTTCATGACCGTGCGGGTGCTGCTCGCCGACGACGAACATCTCATCCGGGGGGCGCTGGCCGCGCTGCTCTCCCTGGAGGACGACCTGCTGATCGTCGCCGAGGCGGCCACCGGACCGGAGGCGCTGGCGATGGCGCTGGCGCACCGGCCCGACGTCGCCGTCCTGGATCTGCAGATGCCGGGCACCGACGGTGTGAACGTCGCCACATCCCTGCGCGCCGAACTGCCCGACTGCCAGGCACTGATCGTCACCAGCCACGGCCGGCCCGGACATCTCAAGCGGGCGCTCGCGGCGGGTGTGCGCGGGTTCGTCCCGAAGACGGTGAGCGCACAGCGGCTCGCGGAGATCATCCGTACCGTGCACGCCGGGAACCGGTACGTCGACCCGGAGTTGGCCGCCGACGCGATCGCCGCCGGTGACTCGCCGCTGACCTCGCGTGAGACGGAGGTGCTCGAACTCGCCGCCGACGGGGCGCCCGTCGCGGAGATCGCCGAGCGGGCCGCGCTCTCCCAGGGGACCGTACGGAACTATCTGTCGTCGGCCGTCTCCAAGCTCGGGGCGGAGAACCGGCACGCGGCGGTGCGGCTCGCCCGGGAGCGGGGTTGGGTATAGTTGGCCTCGCGCCACGGCGCACTGCGGACGTAGCTCAGTTGGTAGAGCGCAACCTTGCCAAGGTTGAGGTCGCGAGTTCGAGCCTCGTCGTCCGCTCCATCGCAAAGGCCCCGGTCATCGACCGGGGCCTTTCGCGTCAGGCCCAGCTGATGCCCGTCAGGCGCTCGTAGGCCTCGATGTACTTCGCGCGGGTCGCGTCCACGATGTGCTGCGGCAGGGGCGGCGGGGGCTGCTCGCTCGCCCGGTCCCAGCCGGACTCGGCCGAGGTCAGCCAGTCGCGCACGAACTGCTTGTCGTACGAGGGCTGCGCGCGGCCGGGCTGCCACTGGTCGGCCGGCCAGAAGCGGGAGGAGTCCGGGGTGAGGACCTCGTCGGCGATGACCAGGTTCTCGCCCTCAAAGCCGAACTCGAACTTGGTGTCGGCGAGGATGATGCCCCGGTCGCGGGCGATGTCGCGGGCGCGGCCGTAGACGGCGAGGGTCGCCTGGCGGAGCTGGGCGGCGGTGTCGGCGCCGACCTGACGGGCGACCTCCTCGTAGGAGACGTTCTCGTCGTGCTCGCCGACGGCGGCCTTGGTGGCCGGGGTGAAGATCGGCGCGGGGAGTTCACTGCCGTCCACCAGTCCCTCGGGAAGGGCGAGGCCACAGACCGTGCGGGACTCCTTGTACTCGGCGAGGCCCGAGCCGGTGAGATAGCCGCGGGCCACGCACTCGACGGGCACCATCTGGAGCGACTTGCAGACCAGGGTGCGGCCGGCCCAGTCGGCGGGGACGCCGGCGGGCAGTTCCGTGCTCAGGACGTGGTTGGGGACCAGGTCGCGGAGCTGGTCGAACCACCACAGGGAGAGCTGGGTGAGGACACGGCCCTTGTCGGGGATCTCGGTCGGCAGCACCCAGTCGAAGGCGGAGGTGCGGTCGCTGGCGACCATCACGAGGTCGCCCGCCTCGTTCTGGTACAGCTCGCGCACCTTGCCGGTGTGCAGATGCACCAGGCCCGGCACCTGAAGGGGCTCGGGCTTTTCTACGAATCCGGACACGGTTCCTCCCCGTGGTTCTGTCCTAGTGGGTCGATTGTCCCGTACATCGGGATCGGTCAAGGACAGCGGGTGGGGCGACCGGGCACGTGCGGGGGTCAGTCGCGTTTGCAGATGCGGTCCAGGAGGTTGGCCGTGGCGCGTTGGACGCGGGGGTCCACATGGCCTGGGCGGTCCAGCGCCGGGGACCAGGCGAAGGTGCCGGAGGCGAAGACCAGCGCGCCGGAGGGGGCCCGGTAGAGGGAGGTCTCCTGGTGGCGGAGGACGCCCTCGCTGTCGGGGTACGGGGAGTGGGCGAGGAGTATGCGGTCCTCGTGCGGCGGGAGCGGGGTGCGCGGGAAGTAGCGGTCGGCCTCGCCCGCGACCAGGTCCTCGATGCCGTCGCCGTCGCACGCGCCGGTCGCCTCCCACAGCCAGTGATCGGCGTTGCGGACGATCAGTGGATGCGGCTCGGGCACCCGGCCCGCGTACTGGATGCCGACCAACTGCTGCTCGGCGCGGTCGATCTCCCGCCAGAGGACGGGCCTGCCGGGCCCCTTGCGCTTGCGGCAGGTCAGCAGGCGGCTGGGGACACCGGACGGGGAGGGACCCAACTCCACCTGCCAGTAAAGGGAGTTGGCGGACAGGAAGACCAGTGAGGTGCCGCTGTCGCGGGCGAGTTCCACGGTGCGGCGCATGCTCGTCGACCAGTACTCGTCGTGGCCGGGGAAGACCAGGCCGCGGTAGCGGGTGGGGTCGATGTGACCGGCGTGCAGGTCGCGGGCGTCGGCATAGGCGAGGTCGTAGCCGTAGCGCTCGGCCCAGCGGATGAAGTCGTAGGCGTGGCCGACATGGAGGGGCAGGCCGGCGCCGGCGTACGGGCGGTCGAAGGAGACCGTGGTCGCGGCGTCGGCCTCGCCGAGGAGACGGCCGTCGTCGTCCCAGGCGTGGTAGAGGCTGGCGCCGCTGCGGCCGTCCTCGGGGTAGAGGTTGTAGGCCTGCCAGGTGACGTCGGGGAGCAGCAGGAGCAGATCGGCCGGCCGGTGGTCGCGGACCGTGAAGGGGACGTGGGAGCGGTAGCCGTCGACGGTGGTGAGGACGGCGACGTACGCGCCGACGTTCCAGTAGGACGGGACCTGTAAGCGCCAGGAGAGCCACCAGTGGTGGCAGGAGACCGTGCGGTCGGCGGTCAGCGGCGGGGGCTGGACGATGCCGGAGAGGCGCGGGCTGGTGGTGATCTTGGCGGCGCCGTCACCGTCGTAGTGGCCGATGCGGTAGATGTCGACGCTGAATTCCTGGGGCGGGTCAACCGTGATGTGGAAGTCGACGGCATCGCCGGGGGCTACCGCGCCGGTGGAGACGAAGCCCTTGATCTGGCGGCGCACGTCGTCGGCCGAGCGGGGGCCGCCGGCCGAGGGCGCGGTGCGGGGGGCCGGGACGCGGGAGGCGCCCCGGGCGGGTGCGGGGGCCGCGTCCACGTACCAGGGGACGACCTGGCCGGTGTCGTCGAAGTACGTCTCGCTGCCACGCAGCCAGGGGACGGGGCCCTGTCCGAAGGGGTCCGTCACGGCGTGGGCCAGCGCTCCCGACTCCCATCGGCGGATGTGTTCCGGTCCTGGTCCGGGTCCCATGGTGCTCCCCTCCCGTGTGCCCCCGTGGTGGCTCGTGCGTACGCCGTACGTGACCGCCCTGCGCGTTTGTCCTATGTCGCCAGCCCTTGCCATGGGCTCGATCGGTCCCAGCACATCACATAACGCGCGCAGGCAGTCACGATTCGTTGCGAATTGGCCGAAAGTGGAATATAGAGCTCCGTTAGGGCTTGGCCGATGGGTTGCCGGGACTGCCGGGACTGCCGGAAGTCACCCGGGGGCGGCTGGAGACGGGCGGCGCGGGCGGCGGCCGCCGCTTCGACGCGCTCAGCCGAGCCGTACCGGCTTCTCCGGGCGTATCCCGAGCTCCACGAGCCAGGTGCGCAGGGGAACCGCGTCGCCGTCCTCCACGAGGCTCAGCACCCGGGGGGCCAGATCGGCCACGCGCTCACCGTCGACCAGGAGGGTCGGGCCGTCGAGCCAGTCGAGCCCCGGAACGGCTCCGACGGTGTCCATCGCGGCGCAGCAGACCATCGCCGTGACGTGATCGGCCAGGAGCTCGCGGTCGGTGCGCGGCGGCTGAAGCGGGAACAGGGGGAGCGCGCCCTCGTCCCAGAGGGCCATGTCGGGGCCCTGCCCGGGCACCGGGGAACCGGCCGGAGCGGGGGGCGCGGCCGCCGCGGCTGCGGCTTCCTCCCGCCCCACCTCGACCCCGAGCCCGGCGGCGAGGGCCGCGCTGCGGGGGTTCGGAGGCGGGGGGTCCTCGTCATCGACGAGGAAGGCGGGCTCGAAGGCGGGGGCCGGCGTAGCCGGGAGACCGGTAGGGCCGGTCTCGTCGGCAGGACCCGTCCGGTCGGCAGGACCCGTCCGGTCGGCAGGACCCGTCCGGTCGGCAGGACCCGTCCGGTCGGCAGGACCCGTCCGGTCGGCAGGGCCCGTCCGGTCGGTCCCGTCGGCGAGGCCCTCAGAACCGGTGGGACCGGTCCCGTCGGTGAGGCCGGGGTGGTCGGTCCCGTCGGTGACGCTGTCGGAACCGGTGGGGCCGGCGGGGCCAAGGAGGCTGCCGGGGCCGGTCGGGGCGGTGAGGCCGAGGTGGTCGGTCCCGTCGGTGAGGCCCTCAGAACCGGTGGGGCCGGTGGGGCCGGGGAGGTTGCCGGAGTCGGTCGGGGCGGTGAGGCTGCCGGGGCCCGGGGGGGCGATGGGGGGTGGGGCCGGGCTGGATGCGGGGAGCGCGGGTGTGCTCGGCTCGGCCGCCCGGGCTGTCCGGTCGGCGGCCGGGCTTGCCGGGTGGGGGCTTTCCGCGTCCTCGGGCCTGTCGGTCGGCCTGTCCGTCAGGTGGTCCAGGACCCGGGCCAGCGTGGGACCGCTGTGGCCGCCGGAGTGGGGGCCGCCGGAGTGGGTGGTGCTGGTCGGGTCGCAGGTGCGGCGGACGCCGAGGGCGTCGAGGACTCGGTGGAGCCGGGCCGCGTCGGTACGCCACTTACGGTCGACCACCTCGTCCGGGTAGTCCTCCCAGGCCACCGGCGACCAGTCCGGGCCCGGGTCCGCGGGGCCGCCGTGGAAGAGGCGGGCGGCGAGCAGCGAGGCGGCCTCGTCGATCGTGCCGGGCTCTTCGAGAAGGTCGCAGGCGGGGCGCTCACCGAGGCGGGAGGCGAACCCCTCGGCCAGCCGGTCGCGCCGGGACAGCTCGGTGAGGGCGGCGACGACGCCCGCGTCCAGCCGGGAGGGCCAGCGGCCCATCCGCCAGGCGGGCAGCGCCACCCGTGTCAGGAGACGGTCCCAGCCCGCGTAGGCCAGGCCCACCTGCTCCTGGGCGACGATGCGCAGCCCGTAGTCCACAGCCTGTGCACGCTCGGAGGCCGCGGCGGCGACGCCCCGCTCCATCTCGCCGGCGTGGATCTGACAGCCGCGCAGCATCAGGCGCGCGACCCAGCCGATGCCCGAACAGGCCGGGCGCAGTACGGGATACCGGTCACCGCGGTAGGCGCAGACGGCCACCGCGGCGTCCAGCCCGCGCACGAAGCGCCGGGCCGCGGCTATGTCGGGGTGCGCCGAGGGGCCCGTACCGGCGACGACCGGGGCCAGCACGGCGCGCAGCTCGCCGACGCGCATCCACCACAGGAACGGGGAACCGATGACGAGGACGGGTGCCGCCGCCGTACGGCGGTGGAGGGGGCCGTTGGAGCCGCCCGGGCCGGCTATCTCGTCGCCGCCGCGGGACAGGGAGGGGCCGTGGGCCGGGTGGGTGCGGTCCTCCAGCCAGCTGTCGCAGTCCGGCGTGAGCGCTATCGCGGAGGGCGCGGGGACGTCGAGACGGTCGGCGAGGTCGCGGACCAGCCGGTACAGATCGGGGGCCGCCTCCTCGGCGATGCCGACGGTGGGGCTGACCGCGGGGCGGGCGCGGGCGACGACCAGGCCGATGACACCGGCGGCCAGCAGTACGACGAGCGCGACGGCGGACACGGCCCAGCGGGCGGCGTCCCACCCCGGGCCCACGAAGTGCCCGGTGGAACCGCCCGCCAGCAGGATCACCGCGGCGGCCGCGGGCAGCAGCGCGACGGCGAGCGCCCGGCTGCGGATGCGCAGCACCGCCATTGCCCGGGCCCGCGCGGCCTGCGCGCCCATCTCCACTCCCATACCGGTCACGGCCGGACCTCACCCCCTCCCTACGGTCCTGGTTCCCCCGGCTGTCTTCGCAGTGGTCACTCCCCCACTGTGGCACCGACCACCGACATCGCAATGCCGGTGGGCCAAGTGCCGGAACGAGCACCGGAACGCTTGCGCCGCACCCTAGTTGGCGCTCCGGCCCACGTCAGCCGGATAGCTCAGCGCTCACACGATGGAATGGCTTTGGGGAAAGGTGGACGACGTTGGGCAACGATCAGGCCCCGGGTTCCACGGGTCCTCCGTACGGAGTTCCATGGTGGCCCGGGGCCTGAGAGATCCCTGCTGATGCCTGCCTCGGCGCGTGCCTACGCGTCCGCGGCCGCCTTCGCGGCGATGTCGGTGCGGTGCTGCGAACCGTCGAGCCCGATGCGCTCGACCGCCTTGTAGGCGCGCTCGCGGGCCTCGGTGAGGTCCGTGCCGGTCGCGGTGACGGACAGCACGCGCCCGCCGGCGCTGACGACCGTGTCGCGGTCGGCACCGTCGTACTTCGTCCCGGCGTGCAGGACGTACGCGTGCGGGGCGTCCTCGGCGGCCACCTCGGCGAGGCCGGAGATCGGGTCGCCGGTGCGCGGGGTGCCGGGGTAGTTGTGCGAGGCGATGACGACGGTGACGGCCGCGTCGTCGCTCCAGCGCAGGGACGGCAGGTCGGCGAGGTCGCCGGTGGCGGCCGCCTTCAGGACGCCGGCCAGCGGGGTCTTCAGACGGGCCAGGACGACCTGCGTCTCGGGGTCGCCGAAGCGGGCGTTGAACTCGATGACCCGGACACCGCGGCCGGTGATGGCGAGGCCCGCGTAGAGCAGTCCCGAGAAGGGGGTGCCGCGGTGGCGCATCTCGTCGACGGTCGGCTGGAGAACGGTCTCCAGGACCTCCTCCACCAGCTTCGGGTCGGCCCAGGGCAGCGGCGAGTAGGCACCCATGCCGCCCGTGTTGGGACCCTCGTCGCCGTCGAGCGCGCGCTTGAAGTCCTGGGCGGGCTGGAGCGGGACGACGCTCACGCCGTCGGTGATCGCGAAGAGGGAGACCTCCGGGCCGTCGAGGAACTCCTCGATGACGACGCGCTCACAGCCGGCCGCGTGCGCGGCGGCGGCCTCCAGGTCGTCGGTGACGACGACGCCCTTGCCGGCGGCCAGACCGTCGTCCTTGACGACGTACGGGGCGCCGAAGGCGTCGAGGGCCTCGGCGACCTCCTCGGGGGTCGTGCAGACGTAGGAGCGGGCCGTCGGTACGCCGGCCGCGGCCATCACGTCCTTGGCGAACGCCTTGGAGCCCTCGAGCTGCGCGGCCTCCTTCGAGGGGCCGAACACCGGGATGTCCACGGCGCGCACGGCGTCGGCGACCCCGGCGACCAGCGGCGCCTCCGGGCCTACGACGACCAGCTCGGCGCCGAGCTCGACGGCCAGCGCGGACACGGCCGCGCCGTCCATGGCGTCGACCTGGTGCAGCTCGGCGACCTCGCCGATGCCGGCGTTGCCGGGGGCGCAGTGCAGCGCGGTGACGGCGGGGTCGAGGGACAGGGAGTGGCACAGGGCGTGTTCGCGGGCGCCGCTGCCGATGACGAGGACGTTCACGGGGGTCAGCCTAACGGGCGGGGGCGGGGGCGTTTTGTGCGGGCTTCCGAAAGCCGGGAGGCGGGGATGTCGTGCGTTCCTCCAAGCGATCCGGGCAACGGGCGCAGGGGAACAGGGGGAACGGCATGGAAAACGGCGTCGCCGAGGGAACGTCCGTGTCTCCCTCTGCTCGTTGCCTCCCGCTACTCGTTGGTGAACTCCTCCACCACCGTCGCTCCGAGCTCGCGCACGATCAGTTCGTAGCCGGAGAGAGCGGACTCGTTGAGGTCGGGGTCGTCGTCCTCGGGGGTGTCGTCCTCCGGGGCCACCGGTTCCGGGGCGGGCGGACGGGACGGCGCCGGGGCGGAGGCCGTGTGGGCGGGGGCCGACGCCGATGCCGACGGGGACCCGTACGGAGCAGGGGCGCCGGAAGCGGCCTGTGCCTGGGGCATGCCCGACGGGGCCGGCGCACCGCCGCCACCGCCGTAGCCGCCGGGGCTGCTGTGGCCCCCGGGGCTGCCGTAGCCGCCGGGCGCACCGCCGCCGCCACCGAAGCCGCCGGTCGGCGGGGGCGCCGAGCCGCCGGACGGGTCGACGATCGCGTCGATCTTCCACTGCACGCTGAACTGCTCGGCCAGCGCCTGCCGCAGCACGTCCTCGCTGCCGCTGCTCGTGAAGTTGTCGCGGGCGCCGGCGTTGACGAAGCCGAGCTGGAGGGTCGTGCCGTCGAAGCCCGCCACGTGGGCGTTCTGGCTGAGCAGGATCCAGGTGAAGCGACGGCGGTTCTTGACCGCCTCCAGGATGTTCGGCCAGAGCATGCGCGGGTCGAGACCACCGGCGGGAGGCGCGTACCCGCCGGGCGCGGGCGGCGCGGGGGTGGCTGCCGGGGCCGGGGGAGCGGCCGAGGCGGCCGGAGCGGGGGCCGCTGCCGCCGGGGGCCGGCCGCCGCTGCCCGCGGGCGCGGCCGTGGGCCAGCCGCCGGGGCGGCGCCCGCTGCCCGCGGCGGTGGCGGTGGGCCAGGCGCCGGGGGCGGGCTGGGCAGGAGCCTGGAGGCTCGCGGCCGGCGCCTCCTCCACCGGCGGGGCGGAGGCCGCGACGGGAGCGGGTGTGTGGACCGGGGCGGTCGCGGGCGGGGCGGCCGGAGGCTGGGCGGGCGCGGACGCGGCGGGAGGGTGCGCGGCGGGAGCGTGCGCGGCAGGCTCGGCTGACCGGTCAGGCGCCTGACCAGGTGCCTGACCGGGACCCTGACCGGGACCTTGCCCCGGGCCTGGGCCCCGTACCGCGGCGCGGGCGGCGGCCGCTCCGCCACCGGGCGGGATGGGCGCGCCACCGGTCGTGGCGGCACCGCCGTGCGCCTCGGGTCCGGGCACGTAACCCATCGTCGGCATCGCGGGCGCACCGGGCGCCACCTGCGCACCGCCGCCCGGCGAGAAGTTCACGCCACGCTCGATGCGGTCGAGGCGGGCCATGACGGAGCGTTCGTCGCCGTAGGCGGCGGGCAGCATCACGCGCGCGCAGATCAGTTCGAGCTGGAGACGGGGCGAGGTGGCGCCCCGCATCTCGGTGAGCCCCTCGTTGACGAGGTCGGCGGCACGGCTCAGCTCCGCGGCGCCGAAGACGCCGGCCTGGGCCTGCATGCGCTCGATCACGTCGGCGGGGGCGTCGATGAGCCCCTTGTCGGCAGCGTCCGGGACGGCGGCGAGGATGACGAGGTCCCGGAGCCGCTCCAGCAGGTCGGCGACGAAGCGGCGGGGGTCGTTGCCCCCCTCGATGATCCGGTCGACCACCTCGAAGGCGGCGGCGCCGTCACCGGTGGCGAAGGCCTCGACGACGGAGTCGAGCAGCGAGCTGTCCGTGTACCCGAGCAGGGAGGTGGCCATGGCGTACGTCACACCCACGTCGGTGGCGCCGGCGAGGAGCTGGTCCATGACGGACATGGAGTCACGCACGGAACCCGCTCCGGAGCGTACGACCAGCGGCAGCACGCCCTCCTCGACGGGGATGGCCTCCTGCCCGCACACCTCGCCGAGGTAGTCCCGGAGCGTGCCCGGCGGCACGAGGCGGAACGGGTAGTGGTGGGTCCGCGACCGGATGGTCCCGATGACCTTCTCGGGCTCGGTGGTCGCGAAGATGAACTTCAGATGCTCCGGCGGCTCCTCCACGACCTTCAGGAGCGCGTTGAAGCCGGCCGGCGTGACCATGTGGGCCTCGTCGATGATGTAGATCTTGTAGCGGCTGCGGGCGGGCCCGAAGAAAGCCTTCTCCCGCAGGTCACGGGCGTCGTCCACACCACCGTGCGAAGCTGCGTCGATCTCGATGACGTCGATGGACCCCGGGCCGTTCCTGGCGAGGTCCTTGCACGACTCGCACTCCCCGCACGGGGTCGGCGTGGGCCCCTGCTCGCAGTTCAGGCACCTGGCCAGGATGCGCGCGCTGGTGGTCTTCCCGCACCCACGCGGCCCGCTGAACAGGTACGCGTGATTGACCCGGTTGTTCCGTAGCGCCTGCTGCAACGGACCGGTGACATGCTCCTGCCCGATGACCTCGGCGAACGACTCCGGGCGATAGCGGCGGTACAGCGCGAGAGACGACACGCATACGAGGTTATAGGCGACCGCTGACATCGGGCCCCACGCGCGGACCCGGAGCCCGGCCCCCGCCCGTGAACGCAAGCGCCCCCCACGCACCCGCCAGAGCCGACCTACCCTTGCTGCCTTCCGGCCCTGGGGGAGTTCAGTCAGATAGCGCCGCGTGAGGGGCTGCGCACAGGCTACAGGATCTGAGCGGGGGGAACGAGTTCGCGAGCACTCCTCAACGTCTTGTATTGTTTGCCGCGGAGGATTCGCCTAGTGGCCTAGGGCGCACGCTTGGAAAGCGTGTTGGGGGCAACCCCTCACGAGTTCGAATCTCGTATCCTCCGCCAGTGCCTCACCGGGCACGATGTCGAAGGGCCCCACCGCAAGGTGGGGCCCTTCGTCGTTGTCCGCCGCGTCTCCGCCGCATTTTCCGCTGCGTCTCCGCTGCGGTTTCCGACGCGGTTTCCGCCCGGTCCGCCGATCCGGGGACAGTCGCTCCGGCCGCCTGCCGTGCTGCCCGTCATGCTCATGATCGCCAGCACATCGGCCGCGGCCTCGTCCGACCCCACGGGCGTCCTGATCCTCCTCGCCGGCCTCGGGGCCTGATCCTCGCCGTCGGCTGAGGCCGGTCCTCGCGGCCGGCCGAGGCGGAGCCTCGCGGTGGAAGGCCGTGGAGCGCGGGAAGCCGGAGCGCCATGCATCGGATGTCGCCACGCACGGGGTGTCCAGGCGCGCAAAGTGCGGATCCGAAGGTAACGGTCTGTGGTGGGGTACGGCGGGCGCTTCCGTGGGCTTGTCGGCGAAGGCCCAGGTCAGAGGCGCGTGGCTGCCCGGGTTCCGGCCGAGGCGGTGATCGCTGTGCGGGTCTGTGACGAACAGCGGAGAAAGACGGCCGCTACGAGCGGCGCATCCAGGCCCATACTGGAGTCAATGACAAAGCCATCGGCACCGAAGCGTTACTTGCCCACCAGTCCCTTCAAGGCCCCGGCCGCGCCGTCCCCCAAGCACTTCGAGGTGGGCGACCAGGTCACGCACGACATGTACGGCCTCGGGCGTGTGATCGGCATCGAGGACGGAATCGCGGCACTCGTGGATTTCGGTTCGGCGCAAATGCGGATCCTGAGCCCGTACACCAAGATGAGCAAGCTGTAGGACCGCTGTGCCCGGTCACGGCACGCCAGGTCCCGCCACGGCCCTGTAACGAATGGGAGACCTCTCATCGACCCGACCTCGCTGTTCTCCGCTCCGGAAGGGGCGACTCGCTATGCCACCGCGGCATCGCCGCCTCCGACGACCAACCCCTTCCAGGCCCCGGACTTCGGGGAGGACGAGATCTTCCTGATCGAGGATGCGCAGGCATCCCTCTCGGCCATGGGTACGGCACGCCGGGCGAGCTAGTCGGCGGCCACGCGCCGCCACGGTTCCGCGCATGCCGAAGGGCCCCACCGTTCGCTGTGGGGCCCTTCGACATGTGCGGAACCGACGGGTCAGCCGGCCCCCTCGGCGAGCAGCGTCAGCTCGTCGAGGAACGCCTCCGCCAGCAGGCCCGCGTCCTGGCTGCCCGAGTTGGTGGCGACGCTCAGCGTGTGGCCCTTGGTGCAGCCGCCCAGCGCGAAGGTGGCCGTGTCGGCCGGGGGCACCATGGGGACGATGGTGAGGTGGCGCAGCGGCCGTCCGGCCAGGGTCTGGCCCTGCTCGCGCAGATGGACGTAGGAGCAGGCCGCCGGCGCGTACGCGGGCGCGAAGATCTTTCCGCCGACCAGCGCCAGGGCCGCCCCGGGAACCGCCGCGAGCGTGCCCTCGACCAGCTTCTCGGCGGTGCGCCGGGGCCGGGTGACGGTGGTCAGCAGACCGGTGCACGCGGTCAGCCGGGCCGCCGGGTCGGCGAGCGTCACCGGCGCCGGGACCCGGACGTTGGCGAACGCGTTGCCGAGGAACTCACCGCAGTCGTCCGGCCGTTCGTCGACCGGGACCGACAGCCACACCTGCCTCGCAGCCGGATCCCGGTCCCCGCCGGCGGAGGGCGCCGACGCGGAATCGGGATCCGAGGCCGCCAGACAGGCGCGCAGGACCCCGGAGACCGTCGCCAGGAACACCTCGTTGGTGGTCGCCGGGCGCGCGGAGCCCGCCGCGCCCACGGAGACGGCCGCGCGCGCGGCCCGCAGCAGGTCGGCGCGCAGCCGTACGACGGTGTAGGCGGGTTCCCGCGGGCCCCGGTGCGGCAGGGGCACCGCGCGGCCCGTGGTGAGCAGGCCCGGCGGGCCGCCGCCCGTGGGGCCGGGGCGGACCGTCCGTCGCCGGGGGCCGGGCACCGCCAGGGACGCGGTGCCGTCCAGCGGCCCGCCGTCGTCGAAGAGGGCGCGCAGCAGGGTCGTCAGGGAACGGCCGTCGAGCAGACTGTGGTGCATCCGGAACAGCAGGGAGAACTCCCCCTCCCTCGTCCCGCGCAGCAGGTGGAGGCTCCATGGCGGCCGGTCGGCCGGGAACGGGGTGTGGAACCACTGGCGGACCGCGTCCCGGAGGGTGAGGTCCGCGCTGCCGATCTGCTGGGCCAGGTCGTGGCCGTCCCGCCGCGCCCAGCGGTGCCGGCCGGTCCACCAGGCCAGGCCCGTCCGGGCGCCGCCGGGCGCGACCAGGGTCTGGGTGAGCCTGGGGAGCGCCTTCCAGCGTTCCTCCACCAGCGCCCGCAGCTCGTCCAACGACGGCGGGGCGCCCGCGAGGTCCAGGGCGATGCCGGCGTTGGGCGGGCCGAACGGCCAGCGGGCCATCCCCTCTTCCATCAAGGGCAGATGCGATCCGGGCATGAGACTGCTCCTGTCGTGGGCCGTCCGTGTCGTGGGCCGGGCCGGTCCTGTCGTGGGCCGGCTGCTGGGGGACGACGTCCTGTACCCCCAACGGCCGATCGGACCGGCGGTCACGTCCGCCGCGTCACCGGACGTCCCGCCAGGTACCTCTCAGGTGTTCCGCAGGTGTCAACGCACGGCCGTGGAGGCTCCCTGATGGGGTGACACTGCCGCAGGTTTGCGGTCACGAACGGTGTCGGTGCGCCTTTAATCGGGACTCCGCGTCCGCCGTTCGGGCGTCCCGTTCCCGAGTCCCCCGCCCCGGCTCCGTGCCGGACAGGAGTTGTGTGTCGTGCCTGGTACTCATCCGAATCCCGCGCACATCCCCGCGCACATCGCCGTGTTCAACGTTCCGATGCACGGGCACGTGAATCCGACCCTGGGGGTCGTCGAGGAGCTCGTCCGGCGGGGGCACCGGGTCAGTTACGCCGTCACCGAGGACTTCATGCACCAGGTGAAGGCGGCCGGCGCCGAGCCCGTGCTCTACCCGGACGCGGGGGACGGCTCGGACGCGCCGGAGGACATGGGCGAGGGGTTCGCGCGGGTCGTCGAGGTGGCGCTGGCGGCCCTGCCCGCGCTGACCCGGGCGTTCGGCAAGGACCGTCCGGACCTGGTGCTGTGCGACATCTACGCCTTCGCGGGCCTGCTGCTGGGGGCACGGTGGCAGTTGCCGACCGTGGTGGCGTCGCCCACCCATCTCGCCTACGACGGCATCGTCCCCGAGTTCTTCGGCGTGCCCGGCCTCCCGCAGCTGCCGGGCTTCGCGCGGCTGGCGGCCGCCTTCGCCGACCAGGGCATCGAAGCCGCGCGGATCCAGGACCTCGTGCGGCCCGAACACGCCGTCGCGTTCTTCCCCCGGACCTTCCAGCGCAGGGCGGACACCGTCGCGGCCCAGCGCGTCGCGTACGTCGGACCGGCGCTCGGGGACCGCTCCTACCAGGGTTCCTGGCAGCCGCCGCGGCCCGACCTGCCGGTCCTGCTGGTGTCGCTGGGCTCCCAGTTCACCCGGCGGCCGGAGTTCTACCGGTCCTGCGTCCAGGCGTTCGCCGAGCTGCCCTGGCATGTGGTCATGTCCGTCGGCGCCGTCCCGCCGGACGGGCTGGGGCCGCTGCCCGCCAACGTCGAGGCCCACTCCCATGTGCCCCAGCTGGCGGTGCTCGCGCACGCGGACGCCTTCGTCACCCATGCCGGAATGGGCGGCACGATGGAGGCCCTGCACTACGGCGTCCCGCTGGTGGCGGTCCCGCAGATGGCCGAGCAGCGGGTCAACGCCGACCGGATCGAACGCCTCCGGCTGGGCGTCCACCTGCCGCGCGAGAGCGTCACCCCCGAGGCGCTGCGCGAGGCCGTCCTGCGCGTCTCGTCCGACCGGGACATCCGCGCGGGCGTGTCCGCCATGCGCCGGGAGATCGCGGCGGCCGGCGGCGCGAGGGCCGCGGCCGACCTGATCGAGCGGGCCCTGTAGCCCCGCTGTCCCCGCAGGCACCGCAGACACCGCAGTCCCTGCAGCCCCGGCACCGGTACCGCGTACCGGCCAGGAGGCCGGGGCCCCTGTTCCGATGTTCCGAGGAGTGACACCTTGACCCTGACCCACGCCCTGGCGTCCGACATCCGCCGCACCGCTACCGGGCGCCCGCCCCTGGAGGTGCCGGAGTGCCGGCCGCACCTCTATCTCCGCCAGGTACGCATGAGCGACCTGGACTCCATGAACCACGTGAACAACGTCCGACTGCTGGAGATGATCCAGGACGCTCACATGGACATGTTCTATCTGCGCCCCGGACTGCCCGGGCAGGAGATCCGCCCGAGGTTCGTCTACGCCCGCCACGAACTCGACTACACGGAACCCCTCGTCCTCCAGCCGGAGCCGGTCACCATCACCACGACCATCGGTGACCTGCGCCGCTCGACCTTCCGCGTCACCAGCCGCGTCACCCGCGACGCCCAGGTGTTCTGCACCTGTGTGAGCACGGCCGTCGCCTACGATCCGGACGCCCGCTGCTCCCGCCGGCTCGAGGAGGAGGAACGTGCCCTCGCGGCCCGTCACGCCACTCCCGACCCGGCGCGCTGACCGGCCGCCCGGCAAAGGGCGGCCGCTGTCTCAGCGCACGATCTCCACCGGCTCCGACACGCTCACCTGGTCGGTGTCCGACACCCGTACCGTCACCTTCATCTCCCAGGTGCCGGGCATCGGCAGATTGACCTTGTCGGCGGCCCAGTAGCCGCCCCGGTCGGTGACCTTGGCGTCGAGGGGGCCGATGTCCTGGTCGGGCAGGCTGAAGGAGATGCGCAGCTCGGGGATGCTGACGAAGCCGCCGTCGGGGCCGTAGACCACGGCCTGGAGGCCGCTGTCGCCGACCCGGCCCGGATCGAGGGTGACCTGCACCTTGCCGCTGACGCCACGGACGCCGGGATCGTCGGAGCCGATGGTGAAGGGGACGTTGGTCACGGAGGCCACGGGCAGCCCGGCGGACTGTTCCGCCGTCGCGGCCTCGGCCGCCGCCCGGCCGGGCAGGGTGCCCGTCAGGACGGTCGTGAAGACGAGGACGACGACGGAGACGACGACCTCGGCCAGTACGGAGCGGCGCAGCGCCCGGCGTTGGGCGTCCTCGGCCGGGGTGAGGGTCCCGCCGGCCGGCGGCCGGGGCTTCCCGGGCAGCCGCGGGCCGCCCACCGGGGCGTCGGCCGAGACGTCGGCCGAGACGTCCGCCCGGCCTCCCGTCCGGCCCTCCACCGCGCTTTCGGCCCGGCCGCCCACCGGCTCCGGTACCCGTGCCTCCTGTGTTTCCCGCGTTTCCCGCGTCTCCCGCTCCGCGTGGTCCTCGTGCTCCTTCTGCTGCTCCCCCTGTTGCTCTCCCTGCTTTTCGGCGGTCTCCACCGTCACGCTCCTCGCCGTCCTTTCCCTTGTCACCGTCCGCCGGGACCGGGCCCCCGCCAGCAGCAGCAGCGTCACCGCGACCAGCTTGGCCAGCAGGACCCGCCCGTACGTGGTGTCCGTCAGCGCGGACACCGAGCCGAGACCACGCCAGGACTGGTAGACGCCCGTCACCACCAGGACGGTCACCGAGAAGCCCGCCAGCTGCGAGAAGCGGCCGACCACGCGCGACGGGACGGACGCGCGGTAGAACAGGGTGAGCAGGGCCGCCAGGCCGCCCAGCCACACCGCCATCGCCAGCAGGTGCAGCACCGTGGACGTCATCGCCGCAGGTACCTGGATACCGGCCGACGCGTGTTCGGCGGATGCCCAGGTCAGGGCCAGGCCCACGGCCAGCGCGGCACCGGCCGGCAGGGCCGCGCGGGACGGCTGCGGCTGCTTGCCCGCGGAGCCCTCCCGCAGGGCCCTGCGCTGCCACAGGAGGAAGGCCGCGGCCGCCGTGAGCAGCGCGAGGCGCGCGACCAGGGCCAGGCCCGGCCGGGTGCCCAGGGTGCGGGTCAGACCCGACGGGTCCAGGACCTTCGCGGGACCGGTGCCGGTCTCGTAGGGGCCGCGGAGCAGCAGCAGGAACACCGTCGATCCGGCCAGCGCCCACCAGCCGGCCAGCAGCAGCCTGCGCAGCGGCCGCACGTCCGGCGGGCGGCAGACGGCGACGAAGGCGGCCGTGCCGATGAGGAGGGCCGCGGCGAGGTAGGCGACGTAGCGGCCGATGTTGAAGAGGCCTGCGGTGGCCGGGTTCTCCACGGAGGTGCTGGGCAGGGGCGGCGGGATCGCGGACGGGGTGCCCACCGAGAAGGTGAAGGCGCCGGCGATCGGGTGGCTGTCCGCCGACACCACGCGCCAGGCCACCGTGAACGTGCCGGTGCCGAGCCGTGCGGGGAGCTTGACCCGCGCGGTGTCGGCGCGGCCGTCCGCGTGGCCCGCCGCGCCCGTGTCGACCCGCCGGTTGTCGGGGTCGAAGACGCGGAAGGAGTCGTCGAGCAGGCCTACGGACTCGGTGAAGGTGAGGGTGATGGAGCCGGGGGCCGTTCCGACGACGCTTCCGTCGGCGGGGTCGGCGCTGCGGAGGGCCGCGTGCGCCGAGGCCGGTCCGCCGCCGAGGAGGAGCAGGACCAGCACGGTGCCCAGCAGCACCAGCCCTTGAAGTTGCCTTCGGCCGCCGCCGTGTCCCCGGCCGCCGCGTCGCCCACCTTCGTGTCGTCCGCCATCTCGCCCTTCGCTCACGTCACCGCTCCGCCTTGCCTGAGACCCGACACTCGTGTGCTCGGAGATACGTACGCATGCACGGGGCATCCGGTTCACCACGTCGGCCGCGCCGACACCCCGCCGTCCACCACCAGGTCGTGCCCCGTGATCCAGGACGCGAGCGGGGAGGCCAGGAAGACGCAGGCGTCGCCGACGTCCTCCGGGCGGCCCAGCCGGCCGACCGCGACCGCGTCCCGCCACCGCCGCACCCCCTCGGGCCACGCCTCGGCCAGTCCCTCCCGGTCGATCAGCCCGGGCGAGACCGAGTTCACGCGGATGCCGGCCGCCCCGTACTCCTGTGCCGCCGCCCGCGCGTGCATCACGACGGCGGCCTTGGAGGCGGCGTAGTGGGCGTGCCCGGGAGCCGGCCGCGCCGCTTCGACGGAGGCGATGTGCGTGATGCTCCCCCCGCGCTCCCGCATCACCTCCGCCGCCGCCTGCGTACAGGCGAACACGCTGGTCAGGTTGGTGTCCACGACCGCCCGCCAGTCGGCCGCCGACATCCCGGGCAGCTCCCGCACCGGCTGTACGCCCGCGTTGTTGACCAGCGCGTCGAGCCGTCCGCCGCCCCACTCGGCGGCCTGGGCCACCACCCCGCGGCACTCGTCCTCGACGGTCAGGTCGGCGCCGGGCAGGACGAGGACCCGTGCCCCGGTCCCGTCGGCGATCTCCTCGGCGAGCGCGTGGGCCGCCCCGGTCCCCGTACGGCAGTGCAGCGCCACCGCCGCGCCCTCCTGGGCGAACCGCAGCGCGATGCCGCGCCCGATACCGCCGCCCGCACCCGTGATCAGGGCCACCCGGCCCGCCAGCAACGTCATGGACGGCACAGTCCCGTGATGAGGGCGGCCCGGTCCGGGTGACGCGCCGTGAGGTCGGCCGCGTCGCCGTGTTCGTAGTCCCCGTAGGTGAAGCCGGGGGCCATCGTGCAGCCGAAGAAGGTCCAGGCGCCCCCGGCGGCCACCCGCGCGCCCATCCAGGTGCGGGCGGGCACGGTGAGCTGCGGCTGCTGCCCGCCGAGGAGGTCCGGGCCGAGCACGGCCGTACGGGAGGTGCCGTCGGGGGCGAGGAGCAGCAGCACGAGCGGGTCGCCGAGGTAGAAGTGCCAGACCTCGTCGGTGGGCAGGCGGTGCAGGGCCGAGAAGTCGTCGGCGGTGAGCAGCGCGACGATCGCGGAGCCGGCGGGGCGGCCGTCCGGCCCCTCCGGACCCGCCCAGGTACGGCGGAACAGGCCTCCCTCGCGGGGGATCGGCTCCAGGTCGTAGTGCGC
Source organism: Streptomyces sp. NPDC002884 (assembly GCF_040295245.1). Taxonomy (NCBI): domain Bacteria; kingdom Bacillati; phylum Actinomycetota; class Actinomycetes; order Kitasatosporales; family Streptomycetaceae; genus Streptomyces; species Streptomyces sp. NPDC002884. The sequence continues at coordinate 80,254 of NZ_JBEOVB010000008.1, forward strand.
TACGAGGTCTTCGGGGGTGAGCGGTGAGGTCACCCGGGGAACGCTACCTCCCGGCGCAGGAACGCCAGCTGCGCCTTCTTCTCCGGCAGGTACACGTCCGGCAGGTCGATCTCCGGCAGCGTGACGACCGGCCCCTGCTCGAAGCCCTGCCTCAGGAAGCGGGCGACCGCCTTCCCGTTGCGCACATCGGGGTCCACCACGACGCGCGTCCGGTCCAGGCCGACCAGCACGTACGACGCGAACACGCTCAGCAGCGCCGCCGACCAGCCCGGCCGCGCCCCGCGCCCGCCGGCCGGCGCGATGAGCACGTGGACGCCGATGTCCCCGGGCTCGACCGGGTAGCACTCGCCGACCCGGTCCTCGGCCGGCTCGTAGGTCTGGAGGAGGGCGACCGGGTCGCCGTCCAGCTCGGTCAGGAAGGCGTGATGGGTGTCGAGGCCGGCCATGTGCGCGTAGATCTCGGCGACCTGGTCCCGCGTCAGTCCGTTCATGCCCCAGAACGCGGCCCGTTCCTCGCTCACCCAGCCGTGGACGACGTCCGCGTCGCGCTCGGCGTCGAGGGGGCGGATGCCGACGGTGCCGAACCCGTCGATCACCTGCTCGTGCACGTGGACGTCCCTGCTGTCCCGGTTGTCCCGGCTGTCCCGGCTGTCCCGGCTGTCCCGGCTGTCCCGGCTGTCACTCATCGTCGCTCTCCTTCTTCAGCTGTGCCCAGTCGGTGACGACCGGGGCCAGTTCGCCCTTGAGCCACAGGGGGAGCTGGTCGTGGTGGTGGGGGTGGCCGGGGAGGCCGGACGCGCCGTACGGGACGACCCAGAGGCTGTCCTCGCGGCGGGCCAGGTCCCAGACGTAACGGGCGGCCGGGCCGCGCGCGGCGAGGTCGGTCCAGCCGGGCACGGCCGAGGTGCACAGCACGCAGTCGTGGTCGCCGGCGAGCGCGGGGGCCTGGCGCTCGGGATCGGGCAGCGCCTGCCAGGGGGCCAGGCGGTGGGTGTCGCCCCAGCGGGCGGCGGGCTCACCGGCGACCTCCTCGACGGCCTCCCGCACGAGTGCCGCCCGGTCGACGCCGTACAGCTCCTCGGCGCGCAGGAGGTGTTCGAGGGCGAAGCCGATGCGCGGGAGAAGGGCCAGCCAGGGGAGGAAGACCTCCGGGTAGGCGGGCGGGGTGGTGAGGGCCGCGAACGCCGGGTGGGCGGCGAGCCGGCGGACCAGGGCGCTGCGCAGGGCCGCGAACCGGGCCGCGTCCTGGCTGTCGGCGTCCATCCGGCGGTCCCAGCGCAGCAGGCGGTCGCGGAGCCCGGCGGCCGGTCCTGTCAGGTCGTCGAGGGCGGACAGCCGGTCCAGCAGGGGCGCGGCGGAGGCCAGGTAGGTGTCCGTGTGGACGGCCGGCATGCCGGCCGCGGACCACTGCCGACGCTCGGCCAGCAGCGCCCGGATGCGGTCGGCGCGGTGCGGCGGGGCGAACTCGACGCCCAGCTCCCCGGCGGGGCCCCGCTGGTTGGCCATCACCGCGATGCCGTCGGTCAGTCCCGCACGGGGCATCTCCCGCCAGCCGGTCCACTCGTGACCGGGTTCCCAGGCGGGCACCAGCCGGGTGCCGTTGACCTCCGCGCGCTGCGGCACCCGGCCCGCGACCCGGTGCAGCAGGCCGCCCTCGGTGTCGGCGGCCTGGACGACGTTGACGGGCTCGACCCAGAGGTCGAAGGCGCGGTCCACGTCGGCGACCTTCCGGGCCCGGAGCAGCGGGAGCAGCGCCCGGAAGCCCAGGTCGGCGGTGACGCGGGGCGGGTGGCGCAGGGCCAGGGCGAGCGGGGTGCCGTCGTCGAGGCCTTCCGGGCCGCCCGCGATCACCGGGCCCCGCTCGGTCTCCAGCACCTCCACCTCGACGGTCTCCTCGCCCGCCACCCGTACGAGTTCGGTGTGCCGGGCGACCCGCCGCCAGGTGCCGTCCGGGCCGAGCGCCTCGACGCCCGCGCCGGTGCGGCGCAGCCGTTCGCGGTAGAGGTCCTGGTAGTCGGCCATGGCGTTGGTGATGGCCCAGGCGACCGTGCCGGTGTGGCCGAAGTGGGCGATGCCGGGGACACCGGGGACGGCGAGCCCGACGACGTCGAACTCGTCGCAGGCCAGACGGATCTGCTGGTAGACGCCGGGGTCCTCGATGAAGCGGTGCGGATCGCCGGCGATGACCGCCTGTCCGGTGACCGTCCGCGCCCCGTCCACCAGCCAGCCGTTGCTGCCGGAGGTGCCGGGCCCGTCGGTGGCGAACAGGCCGACCGCCTCGGGGCCGAGGTGCCGGGCGGCCTCCTCGCGCCAGAGTTTGGCGGGGAACCCGGCGAACAGGATGTGCGTGGCCAGCCAGACGGCGAGCGGGGTCCAGGGTTCCCAGCGGCCGGGCGCGAGGCCGACCCGGGCGAACTCGGGGGCGTCGCAGGCGGCCAGCCCTTCATTGACACCGTCGACGTACGCCCGGACCCAGTCCGCCGTCTCCGGGTCCTGTCTCCCGAGCTCGTCGAAGCAGCGCCTGGCCGTGTCGTCGAGGCGGGCGCGGCGCACGAACCGGTCCCAGGGGAGGGCCTCGGGGCCGAGGAAGGACGCCGAGGTGCCGCGCGCCCGGTGCCGTTCGACCTCCAGTTGCCAGGCGCGGTCGCGGGCGGTGACCGATCCCTGGAGGCGGGCGAGGGCGTGGGCGCTGCCGGCGCGCAGATGCGGAACGCCCCAGGCGTCACGGTAGATCTCGGTGGTCACCCTCTGGCCCCTTTTGGCTTTAGGTTAGGCTTGCCTAAGTAGTTGTGCCGAAATCGTACGCGAGGGGTGAAGAGGCCATGGCGCAGGGGCGGGGCTGGGAGGGCACGGTCCTCAGACTGATGCGGGCGAAGGACTTCACGCTCACGGTGACGGGCGTGGAGGAGGTCACCGGCGAGTACCGCCGGCTGCGCCTGTCGGACGGCGGGCTGCTCGCCGCCACCGGCGTCCACCCGACGATCTGGATCCGGCTCTGGTTCGAGAACGCGGGCCGGCCGCACCAGCGGGCCTACACCCTGGTCGACCCCGACCCGGCGACCGGCGCCTTCGCCCTGGAGTTCGCGCTGCACGAGGGCGCTGCCAGCGACTGGGCACGGGCGGCCGAACCCGGCGACACCATCGAGGCGACCGTCCAGGGCACCGGCTTCGAACCGCCCGCCCCGGCCCCCTCGCACGTCCTCGTGATCGGCGACCCGGCCTCCCTGCCCGCGATCAACTCCCTGCTCGGCGAGGGCGCGGGAGCGCTCGGCTCCGCCCCGGCGACCGTCTGGTTCGAGGGCTCGCCCGACGGCCTCGACGGCCTCCCCTTCCGGACCGACCCCGCCCGCCACGAGATACGGCACGTGCCCCGGATGGACTCGGGCGACCACCTCGTCGAGCGGGTGAAGGCCGAACTGCCCGCGCTCCTGACGGCCACCCCCGACCCGTACGTCTGGATCGCCTGCGACACCCGCACCACCAGGACGCTGTCGGCCTATCTGCGCAAGGAACTGGGCGTGCCCAGGGAGCGGCTGCACGCCCTGGGGTACTGGCGCGCGAGCTGACGGCCCAGGCGGGATCATCGACGCATGGACGTCACCCTTCACCTCTCCCAGGACCCCGAGGCCGACGAGCTCCTCGGGCGGTCCCCGCTCGCCGCGCTGGTCGGGATGCTGCTGGACCAGCAGGTTCCGATGGAGTGGGCGTTCAAGGGACCCCGGACGATCGCCGACCGCCTCGGCGCCGACGACCTGGACGCGCACGACATCGCCGCCCAGGACCCCGAGGCCTTCGCCGCGCTGCTCTCCGACAAGCCGGCCGTGCACCGCTACCCCGGGTCCATGGCCAAGCGCGTCCAGCAGCTCTGCCAGTACCTCGTCGAGCACTACGACGGGGACGCCGGGGCCGTCTGGAAGGACGTGAGCAGCGGCAAGGAGCTGCTCGGGCGGCTTCAGGAACTGCCCGGCTTCGGCACGCAGAAGGCGCAGATCTTCCTCGCGCTGCTGGGCAAGCAGCTCGGTGTGCGGCCCACGGGCTGGCGGAAGGCGGCCGGCGCCTACGGCGAGCCGAAGTCCTTCCGGTCCGTGGCCGACATCACCGGCCCCGAGTCGCTGACGAAGGTGCGCGCGCACAAGCAGGAGATGAAGGCGGCGGCAAAAGCCGAGAAGGCGGACAGGGCCGCGAAGAAGTAGGCCCGTCGGCCCGCACGTGCGCGGGCCGACGCCCCGCGCCCCGAGCGCCGGCACGACCCCGCGCCCGAGCGGCGGTACGGCCGCGGGCCCGAGCGGCGGCACGGCCACGGGCCCGAGTCGCCCGTCGAGGGCCCCGCGCTCCCTCTCCCGCGCCGCCCGGCGGGTCGTGCCGCACACCGCGTGAACCAATCGCCGACGGCAGAGGCGCGCTCGGCGGCGCGATCACGGGCTGTCCGCCGAACGGGCGGATCCGACCCCCGGCATGCTGAACCCAGGGCGTGTCGCGGGGAGATGACCTCCCATGAGCCCCACGGCACGCCTCCCCCGCAGCCGCACCTGGCTGCGGACGCTCGTGCTGCTGCTCGCCCTGCTGGTGCCGGGCGCGGCCACCGAGGTCGCCGCGGCACCCGTCGCCGCCGAGGTCGCCGAGTACGACGTCCTCGACACGGCGCTGCGGCCGGCGCCCTGCGCCCACCGCCCCGCCGCCCTGCGACGCCCGGCGCCCCTCCCCGACCCCGCGCCCGGTGCCCCCGCGGACCGGCCGCGCCCCGCGCCGCACCGGCCGTCGTACGCCCTGCACGCCCTGCGCACCGTGGTCCTGCGCTGCTGACGGACGCCGTTCCCAGGCCCGCCGGCGATCAGCCGCTCGGCGATCACGCTCACGCGAGGAACATGCGAGGGAAAGAGTCATGCCCACAGACCCGTACGCGATCCTGCGCGCCCTGCTGCGCGCGGAGGCCGCGCGCAGCGCACCGAAACCGCAGGTGAAGGAAGCGAAACCGCGACAGGCCCCGGAGCACCGGGACCGCTGACCGGTCGGCGGAGGCGGACTACCGCCTCCGCCGGGCCGTGCCGAAGAGCGAGCGGGTGATCTCCCGGCCGATCTGCGTGCCGACGGAACGGGCCAGGGACTTGAACATGCCGCTGCCGACGACCTGCTCGACGACGGAACGGTCCGCCTCGGGCCGCCGTGGCTCGGACTCCCGGGTCCGGGAACCCTCCGACGGCTCCGACGGCTCCGGCGGCTCCGGTGACTCCGGCCGCCCGGTGGGCCGGGCCGCCAGTTTCTCGAACGCGGATTCTCTGTCCACAGCCTGTGCATACCGCTCGTGGAGCGGGGACTCCCGCACCGCCCGGTCGAGGGCGGCGCCGTCGACCGGCCCCATCAGCGACTCCGGGGCACGCAGCCGGGTCGCGGCCACCGGCGTCGGAGCGCCCTTCTCACTGAGCACGGTGACCACGGCCTCGCCGGTACCGAGTCCGGTGAGCAGCTCCTCCAGGTCGTAGGCGGAGTTCGGGAACGTCTTCACCGTGGCCTTGAGGGCCTTCTGGTCGTCCGGCGTGAAAGCCCGCAACGCGTGCTGGACGCGGTTGCCGAGCTGGGCGAGGACGTCTCCGGGTACGTCCTTCGGGGTCTGCGTGACGAAGAACACGCCGACCCCTTTCGAGCGAATCAGCCGGACGGTCTGCGTGATGGAGTCGAGGAACGCCTTCGAGGCGTCGTTGAAGAGCAGGTGCGCCTCGTCGAAGAAGAAGACGAGCTTGGGCCGGTCGGCGTCACCGACCTCGGGCAGGTCGTGGAAGAGGTCGGCCAGCAGCCACATCAGAAAGGTCGAGAAGAGCTGCGGCTTCTCCTGGACGGCGGGCAGCTCCAGGACCGAGACGACACCCCGGCCGTCGGCGGCCGTGCGCAGGAACTCGGCCGTGTCGAACTCCGGCTCACCGAAGAAGCTCGCCATGCCCTGCGCCTCGAAGGCGGTCAGCGAGCGCAGGATCACCCCGGCCGTGGCCGTCGACAGCCCGCCGATGCCCTTCAGCTCCGCCTTGCCCTCGTCCGAGGTGAGGAAGGCGACGACCGACCGGAGATCCTTGAGGTCGAGCAGCTCCAGACCCTTCTGGTCGGCGTAGTGGAAGATCAGGCCGAGCGACTGCTCCTGGGTGCGGTTGAGCTGGAGCACCTTGGCCAGCAGCACCGGGCCGAAGCTGGTGATCGTGGCCCGCAGCGGGATGCCGTGACCGAGGCCGCCGAGAGCGTAGAACTCGGCCGGGAAGCCGGTCGCCGTCCATTTCTGGCCGACTTCCGCAGCCCGCCCCCGCACCCGGTCGCTCACCGCCCCCGCCGCCGACACCCCGGACAGATCGCCCTTGACGTCGGCGAGGAAGACCGGCACGCCCTGCGCCGAGAGCTGTTCGGCGATCAGCTGGAGCGTCTTGGTCTTTCCGGTGCCGGTGGCGCCCGCGACCAGTCCGTGCCGGTTCAGCATGGGAAGGGGGATGCGGACGGGGGCCTCGGGGAGACACTTCCCGTCCCACAGCAGCGCCCCCAGGTCGAGGGCGGGCCCGGTGAACGCGTACCCGGCGGCGATGTCAGCGGCGCTCGTCGACCCACTCATCGGCAGACCCTCGTTCCGTTTTACCCCCGTTCATCACGTCTTTTCCAGCGTCGCACTCCGTCTCCATGGCTGCGCCCGGAACGTCTGGACCGGTAGGCTTTCCGTGTGATCTTCAAGCGCATCGGAAACGGCCGGCCGTACCCCGACCACGGCCGGGAAAGCACCCGGCAGTGGGCGGACGTCGCGCCGCGCCCGGTCCGCCTCGATCAGCTGGTGACCACCAAGCAGCAGCTCGACCTGGAAACCCTGCTCGCGGAGGACTCCACGTTCTACGGCGACCTCTTCGCGCACGTCGTGAAGTGGCAGGGCGACCTGTACCTGGAGGACGGGCTGCACCGCGCGGTGCGGGCGGCACTCCAGCAGCGACAGGTACTGCACGCGCGCGTGCTCGAGCTGGACTGACCCTCCGCCAGGACCCCGCTCCCGCCCCCGGTCGACCTCGCGCGTTGACCCTTTCGGGTACTTTCCCGCGCCTCGAGCGGTGTCGGATGATCGTTTATTCGTCACGGCCGCCCCGGCGCACTACGCTGCGCCCATGAGCATGCTGACTCCCCCCGGCATGGGTGGCAAGTACCGGATCACGGGGGACAAATACCCCCGCATGCGCCCCCATCGACGACGCGGCAGGCTGGCTGTCGTGGTCGTCGCCTGCGGCGCCGTGCTCGGCGTGGCCGGCTGGGGCACCCTTCAGCTCATCGACGTCTTCACGGGCGGCGGAGGGACGGCCACGGCCGCCGGTTCCGGCTGCTCGACGAAGACGACCAAGGCGAGCCCCGCGGCCTCCGCGTCCGCCGCTGCCGCTGTCGCGGGCTCGGCGCCCAAGCCCGCGCAGATCACCGTGAACGTCTTCAACGCCACCACCCGCAGCGGCCTCGCCAAGACCACCGCGGACGAGCTGAAGAAGCGCGGCTTCAAGATCGGCGAGGTGGGCAACGCCACCAAGCAGTACGACAAGAAGGTCGCCGGCACCGGGATACTGCTCGGCCCCGCGGCCTCGCTGAACACCTCGCTGCCGGTGCTCGCCACCCAGCTCACCACCGCCGAACGGCGCACCGACGCCGCCCGTGCGGGCACGACCCTCGACCTGATCATCGGCAACCAGTTCAAGGCGCTGACCAGCCAGGCGGCCTCGGTCAAGGCGCTGACGGCCCTGGCCGCGCCGCTGCCGACGGCGACCACGAAAAAGGGCTGCTAGCAGCAGCCCTTCCCGCCGTCTCCGGCCATCCGGCCGTCGGGCAATCCGTCCGGCCGGCCGGACGTTCTCGACAGTGACGCGCGGTCCGGCTCGCCCGGGTTATTCGGCCGCGCCGTACAGCCGGTCACCCGCGTCGCCCAGGCCCGGGACGATGTAGCCGTGCTCGTTGAGGTGATCGTCGACCGCCGCCGTGACGACGGTGACCGGGGTGCCCGCGAGCTCGCGCTCCATGAGCTCCACGCCCTCCGGGGCCGCGAGCAGCACCACGGCCGTCACGTCGTCGGCACCGCGCCGGATCAGCTCGCGGATCGCGGCGACCAGCGTGCCGCCGGTGGCCAGCATCGGGTCCAGGACGTACACCTGGCGGCCGAGGAGGTTCTCCGGCATACGCGTGGCGTACGTGGACGCCTCGAGCGTCTCCTCGTTGCGGATCATGCCCAGGAAGCCCACCTCGGCGGTCGGCAGCAGCCGGACCATGCCGTCGAGCATGCCGAGGCCCGCGCGCAGGATCGGCACGACCAGCGGGCGCGGGTAGGAGAGCTTCACGCCGGTGGTCGGGGAGACCGGCGTCTTGATGTCGACCTGCTCGGTGCGCACGTCACGCGTGGCTTCGTAGGCGAGCAGGGTGACCAGTTCGTCGGCCAGCCGGCGGAAGGTCGCGGAGTCCGTGCGCTGGTCGCGCAGCGTGGTGAGCTTGTGGGCGACCAGGGGATGGTCGACGACGTGGAGACGCATGTCCACAACAGTAACCGGGCCGAACCCGCCCGGCGTCCCCACTCACAGTCAACCTCTTCCCCTCGGCTTTCCCCCGGGTTGGGCCGATGGCTGGCGTCAAACCGCCCGTCGGAGGGAAAGTGGGAGAAAGGTAAGGAGACAGACCGGGGTACCCGGAGTGGTGTGCTGATGCCTGAGCTGCCCAACCTGCCCGACGACGACTCGCCGAACAAGGCGCGGCCGGACGAGACCGACGCCGAGCGCCGTCGGCGCCGCGCCCGGTTCCTGCGCGAGCTGGCCGAGGCCCGCGAACTGCGCGACCGGGTCCAGCCGCGCCGCGCCAAGACCGCCCGCCTGCGCCACGCGATGCGCATGCGCACCTTCCGCTGGTAGCCGCAGCCGTACGGGACTTGGGGCATACGGGGAAGATCGCCACCGTCACGGGTGTCACGTGGGGCGGACGTGCGTGGGCGCACGGCAAAGCCGCGTACGATCCGCTGGTGGCGGCAACGAGAGCGCTGGTGAGTCACTCACGGACGTCTCATGGACGTGCTCATGGACGTACTCGTGGGCGTGCGATCAAAACCACCGGACACAGGGAGCCGAAGACGTCCCCTGGACGCCTTGTTTCTGCCACGATTCCGAGTGGGTGGGGCTCGGAGCCTGAGCTCTCTCCGCCCGCAACCTCCGCCGGGGGGACCCCCAACCGGCACGCCTAAGACCAGTGGGAGAGTCACGGTGTACTTCGCCGCACTGCTCGCGCGCACCGAAGACGGGTGGGAAGCGAGCGACACAGAGCTCGACGATGTGGAGACCCTGTCGGATCTGGCGGAGCTGGCCCGGGAGGCCTCTCCAGACGACGACACGGTCCTCGTGCTGATCGAGCAGGAGGACTCCTGGTTCGGGGTCGTCCGCATCGACGGCGAGGAGGACCCTCGCATCTTCGTCTCCGACGCCGCCGCCGCCGCCCGCAGCTCGTACGGCGAGATCCTGCTCACCGACGAACTGCTCGGAAGGGACCCGGGTGACGACGACGACCTGGACGCCCTCGACCTCGACGGCACCGAGGACGGTGAGAACGAGAGCGAGGACGACGACGAGGACGAGGGCGCCGTCAGCACCGTGAACGGCTCGGCCGAGGCCGTGCCGCACGGCCCGGTCGGCGACGCCGGCATCCTCGACGACCTCGGCGTCGGCGAGAAGGAGCTGAGGTCGCTGTCCGCGGACGCCGTCACCGAGATCGCCGACGCGCTGGGCGCCTCGGAGGTCCTGGAGACCGTCCGCTGACCGCACCAGGAACGACGCCGGATCCCGTGCGCGACCGCTGGCGGCCCGCCATGCGGCTCGCCCTGGACGAGGCACGGCTGGCCGCCCGGGGCGGAGACGTCCCGGTCGGCGCCGTCGTGCTGGCCCCGGACGGTACGACGGTCCTCGCCAGGGGCCACAACGAACGTGAGGCCGGCGGCGATCCGACGGCCCACGCGGAGGTGCTCGCCGTCCGGCGGGCGGCCGCCGCGCTGGGCGAGTGGCGGCTGTCCGGCTGCACGCTCGTCGTGACCCTCGAACCGTGCACGATGTGCGCGGGCGCGCTGGTGCAGTCCCGGGTGGACCGGGTCGTCTACGGCGCCCGCGACGACAAGGCGGGCGCGGCCGGCTCCCTCTGGGACGTCGTCCGCGACCGACGGCTCAACCACCGCCCCGAGGTCGTCGAAGGCGTCCTCGCCGAGGAGTGCGCGGGGCTTCTCACGGAGTTCTTCCGCGACCGGTGATCCACCCCGCGAATACCGATTTCAAACCGGGCCCGGCCTTGCTGTAAGGTCTCCCTCGGTAGCGTGTCCGAGCGGCCGAAGGAGCTCGCCTCGAAAGCGAGTGTGGCGCAAGTCACCGAGGGTTCAAATCCCTCCGCTACCGCTTCTGGACGAAGGGTCCGGCTCTGTGAGCCGGGCCCTTCGGTGCGTTCTCGGCGGTCTCCGGGCCCTTCGTGGGCTCGGGGCTGTTCGTGGGCTCCGGGCTTTCGCGTGGCTCGGGTCGCTTGCCCAAGTACAGCCAGGCGAGGCCGCCGACGACCGGGGCGCCGAGCAGGAAGAACAGCCAGAACAGCTTCGGCGCGTACCGGACGCGCTCTTCGGGGGTACGGACGCAGTCGAGCAGCGCCCCCACGCACAGCACCGCCACGAGGACCATCGGGGCGACGGCCAGCGGTTCCAGCAGTCCCAGCATGTTGCTCCCCTTCCCTTCTCTTCCACTCCGTCCGGCACGCACCGGCGTTCACCCCCTCATCGGACGAGGGCCCGCGAACGGTTCACGAACGCGCCGTGAGTGCTCAAAAGCGGTGTGAAAATCGCACTTACGGTTACACTCGCCGCCGTCAACAGGGCCCGGGTGGGCCATACAGGGGAGGCCAGGTGGCGGTGAACGCCAAAAAGATCGCCGTCTACGTACTCGTGGTCTTCGTGCTCTACGTGATCATCACGGACCCGGCGAAGGCGGCGGACTACGTCCAGATAGGCTTCCAGGGCATATCGGACGCCGCCAAGGCCGTCGGCGACTTCTTCACCTGGCTCGCCGACGGGGCCGAGTAGCACGCACGGGAGTGCCCATGATCCGCCACCTGGTCCTTTTCAAGCTCAACGAGGGTGTCGAGCGCGACGACCCCCGGGTCGTGCAGGGCGAGGCGGCCTTCCGGGCACTCGGCGGCCGGATCGAGGAGCTGCGCTTCTGGGAGCTGGGCTGGAACATCAGCGACCGGCCCATCGCCTACGACTTCGCGATCAACTCGGCGGTCGAGGACGCGGACGCCCTGAAGCGGTACATCGAGCACCCGGCCCACCAGGCGGGCGTCGCCCTGTGGCGCGAGTTCGCCACCTGGGTGGTCGCCGACTACGAGTTCTGAGCCGCCCGTCCGGCAGCCCTTCCCGACAGTACGGAGCCCTCCGCCGGAACAGCGGGGGGCTTTCGCACGTCCGCGGTGGGGTGATCGGCTGAACTTCTCCTTCAACACGGCGTAATGGGGTGCTTGCACACAGTGCACATGTCTTGTGATGCTATGACCGCTTTTGACGGATGAGTTGACCGATGTTGACCTGACGAAGAGGTGGCGTTGACCGTGTCGGCCAGTACTGCGCCGCCTCAGGAAGAGGCACCCCCGGCACCCGCCCCCGCGCCTGCCCTGGAAGCCCTCCCGGAGGTCGTTCGGGAGGTCGTCCCGGAGACCGTCCAGGAAGCCCCTCCGGAAGCCGCCCAGCCGCCCGAGCGGCGCCGGGGAGCCGACACCCGGGCGCTCACCCAACTGCTCTTCGGCGAGCTCAAGGAGCTCCAGCCGGGCACGCCGGAGCACAACCGGGTGCGCGGGGCGCTCATCGAGGCCAACCTCCCGCTCGTGCGCTACGCGGCCGCCCGCTTCCGCTCCCGCAACGAACCGATGGAGGACGTCGTCCAGGTCGGCACCATCGGCCTGATCAACGCCATCGACCGCTTCGACCCGGACCGGGGCGTGCAGTTCCCGACGTTCGCCATGCCGACGGTCATCGGCGAGATCAAGCGGTACTTCCGCGACAACGTCCGCACGGTCCACGTACCGCGCCGGCTGCACGAGTTGTGGGTACAGGTCAACAGCGCGACCGAGGACCTGACGACCGCCTTCGGCCGCACACCGACGACGGCCGAGATCGCCGAACGGCTGCGCATCGGCGAGGACGAGGTGCTCTCCTGCATCGAGGCGGGCCGCTCGTACCACGCCACCTCGCTGGAGGCGGCGCAGGAGGGCGACGGCCTGCCGGGCCTGCTGGACCGTCTCGGCTACGAGGATCCGGCGCTGGACGGCGTGGAGCACCGCGACCTCGTGCGCCACCTCCTGGTCCAACTCCCGGAGCGCGAGCAGCGCATCCTCCTGCTGCGCTACTACAGCAACCTCACGCAGTCCCAGATCAGTGCGGAACTCGGCGTCTCCCAGATGCACGTGTCCCGGCTACTCGCGCGTAGCTTCCAGCGACTCCGCTCGGCGAACCGCATCGAGGCGTGACGCGGGACCCGAACGACACGTCACTCGATCAGGGCTCGGAAGCCTGAGCGAGTCGTCACCGTTGAGAGCGAATCGCTCACCCGGCCCCTTCCCGACGCATCTGCGCTGAAAAGCCGTCATACCCCCTCTTTCCAGGGCTGATTCGTCACTCACATGTCGACATGTCACTACAGCGTGTTGCCGACATGTGACATTCTGCCGGAAGCGCGTTTGCCGGGGCTTCGGCGCCGGTATTCAGGTGAAGGCTGACGTTCCTCAAGCGGGAATGTTCGCCGCGACCGTCCCGCGACCCAAAGGGGGTGGCATGTCCGCAGATCAGGGCAGCTCGAAGGTGCTCACGCTCACAAAGAGCGAGTCAGCACCCAACGCGCCCGTCGAGCCCGCCGTGCTCGACGTGCTCGACGACGTCACGGCCCCCGAGGCCGCTCCGGCCCCGGCTCCCACGACCACAGGGGCCATCGACACCCGCACCCTGTCCCGCTCCCTGTTCCTGCGACTGGCCACCCTCGCCGAGGACAGCCCCGAGCGCATGTACGTCCGGGACACCCTCATCGAGCTCAACCTCCCCCTCGTGCGCTACGCGGCGGCTCGCTTCCGCTCGCGCAACGAACCGATGGAGGACATCGTCCAGGTCGGCACCATCGGCCTGATCAAGGCGATCGACCGCTTCGACTGCGAACGGGGCGTGGAGTTCCCGACGTTCGCCATGCCGACGGTCGTGGGCGAGATCAAGCGCTTCTTCCGCGACACCTCGTGGTCGGTGCGCGTCCCGCGCCGCCTCCAGGAGCTGCGACTGGCCCTCACCAAGGCCAGCGACGAGCTCTCCCAGAAGCTGGACCGCTCCCCAACGGTCGCCGAACTCGCCGCGGTACTGGGCGTGTCCGAGGAGGACGTCGTCGACGGCCTCGCGGTCGGCAACGCCTACACGGCCTCCTCGCTGGACTCCCCGGCGCCGGAGGACGACGGCGGCGAGGGCTCCCTGGCCGACCGCCTCGGCTACGAGGACACGGCCCTGGAGGGCGTGGAGTACCGCGAGTCGCTGAAGCCGCTGCTGGCCAAGCTCCCGCCCCGCGAGCGCCGCATCATCATGCTGCGCTTCTTCGCCAACATGACCCAGTCCCAGATCGGCGAGGAGGTCGGCATCTCCCAGATGCACGTCTCCCGCCTGCTGACCCGGACCCTGGCGCAGCTGCGCGAGGGCCTGATCTCCGACTGACCGGACCCGGGCCGGGGACTTCCCTCCTGACGGAGCGTCAGTGACACTGGCGCGATGCGAAGTCCGACACGGGCACGTGGCCGCCGGGGCGCCGTATGGGGCGCGTCGGCGGCCGCCGTCGTGCTGGCGGCGGGTCTGTCCGCCGGCTGCGGGGGAGACGGGCACACGGGCGGCTACGTCGCCATCGGCGGAGCGGGCGACACGGCGCTCCCGGATACGCGCACGGGCGACCCGGCGGATCCGACGGGCGGGGTGCGGCTCTTCCCGCTGGACGACGTGAGCGGCTCCCCCGCGGACACGCCAGGTCCGGGAGGCTCGGCCGGAGGAACGGCCGGAAACGGCTCGCGGGGCACAGCGGGAGGCGGCACCGGGTCCGGCACTCCATCGACCACCGCCCCGGGCGTCACGGGCGTCACGGGTGCCCCTGACGCCTCGCAAGCGCCGGGCGCCGAGAGCGGCTCCTCCGGATCCTCCGCGGGCGGTTCGCCCGCGGACACCCCCTCACCGGCGCCCACGGCCCCGCCGAGCACCGCGCCCGCCGGACCGGCCTCGCTCGCGGTGAGCGATCCCGTCCGCGCGGGCACGGATCAGCGGTGGTGCGAGGAGGTGACCCTCGCGTTCCGCAACTCCGGCGGCAGCGCGGTGCGTTCCGGCACGGTCACCTTCGGGACCCATGTCGTCGACCTGCTCGGCATCGACTGGGCGACCCGTGAATCGACGGCCGCGCTCCCGACACCGATCGCCGCGGGAGCGCGCGGGGAGAAGACCTGGACGGTCTGCGTCGACGCGTGGCGCGTACCGCTGGGCATGCACATCGAGACGCGGGACGTGTCGGTCCGGTGGGAGTGATCGGGCGACGGCGGACGTCCGAGAACCGGACGTACGAGGACCGGACGTAGGAGAACCGGACGCACGAGGACCGGGCGCAGGAGAACCGGACATACGGCGACCGGACGTACGAGCGCCGGACATGCGAAGGGACGGGGGCGTGCGCGCCGGTCCCGCCGTGACGTACGGCGGTTGACGCGCCCGGTCACCCCGTCACCCCGTCCGGTGCGGGCGGGCGGTTACTTCAGCGCCAGCCAGGCGACCGCCGCGACGATCACGACCGCGGCGACGATGCCGACGATCAGGCCGATGCGAGGCCCGGACTGCGTGGGAGCCGGCTGGGCGGCCCGGGGGGCGCCGTCGTCGACGAACGCGCGGAACATCTGGGTGCTGCCGGCGGGGTCGTGGTTGCCCTGGGGGCCCTGCGTGTTAGCCATGGGCCGAGACACTAGCGAAAACGCGCGGGGCGGCCCAAGTGGGGGTGGGAAGTCCGGACGGCCGGAACCCTCCTGGCCCGACCGGCCACTTGAGGCCCGAGGCGCGCCCGCCGCCCCGCCGGACACCTCGCCGGCCACGTTGCCGACCGCCTCGCCGGCCGCCTCGTCGGGCATCCGGCGACCACCTTGCGGGGCATACACGGGCATCCGGCAGCGACATCGCGGGGCCCGGTCCGGCCGGGTGGTTCGTCGCACGCCGGGAACGGATCAGGCCCGTACCGGCCGCCTTCACCCCTCCGTCCGGGCGGCGCCGACCCTGTCGGCCGGGTCCCTCAATGGCCTCACCTGCACATTTACCCTCGCAATACTTGCCTTTGCCAACTTTTTGCGGGCCTCACGGGCGTTTTATTTGCCTGTAGCAACCAACCGCTCCTATGGTTGCCCTAAGCAACAAACTGGGAGGTGTGATGGCAGGGCAGGCGCAGTACGAGGAGCTGGTGCGTCAGCTCACCGCCGTCGGGGCGGTGAAGCGTGACCTCGGGCGGATCCTGCCGCCCGACTGCTCCGCCGGCTCGGCCGGTGTACTGGCACTCCTCGGCCGCCATGGCGACATGCGCATGAGCGCTCTCTCCGAGCTGCTCGCCGTCGACATGTCCGTGACCAGCCGACACGCCGCCCACCTCGCCGACCGGGGCTGGATCGAACGCTCCCCCGACCCGGCGGACAAGCGCTCCCGCATCCTGCACCTCACCCCCGAGGGCCACGCGATGCTCGTCGAGCTGTCACGCCGGAGCACCGAGCTGCTGGCGGAACGGCTCGGCGACTGGACCGACGCCGAGGTCGGCCGGCTCATCGCCCTGCTGACCCGGCTGCGCGCCAGCTTCGGCGACTGCCGCACGGTCACGCACCGGCCGCCGGCCCCGCCCGCGCCGCCGCCTCCCGTTCCCGTAAGCGAACACACACAGACCACCCGTACACCCGCACAAGCAACATAGGAAAAGGAAGCCCATGGCAACGACCACACCAGCCGGTGTGCGGGCTCACGCGAAGCACGGCGGAGGGTCCCACGGCTCCGCCGAGGCCGCTCCGATGACCCACCGGCAGATCATGGAGGCCCTCTCCGGGCTGCTGCTCGGGATGTTCGTGGCGATCCTCTCGTCCACGATCGTCTCGAACGCCCTGCCGGAGATCATCGGCGACCTCGGCGGCGGCCAGTCCGCCTACACCTGGGTCGTGACCGCCACCCTGCTGTCGATGACGGCGACCACCCCGCTCTGGGGCAAGCTCGCCGACCTGTACCCCAAGAAGGCGCTCGTCCAGATAGCGCTCGTCATCTATGTGCTCGGGTCCGCGGCCGCAGGTCTCTCGCAGAACCCCGGCATGCTGATCGCCTGCCGTGTCGTGCAGGGCGTCGGCGTCGGCGGTCTGTCCGCCCTCGCGCAGATCGTCATGGCGGCGATGATCTCCCCGCGTGAGCGCGGCCGTTACTCCGGCTACCTCGGCGCGACCTTCGCCGTCGCCACCGTCGGCGGTCCGCTGCTCGGCGGGGTCATCACCGACACCAGCTGGCTCGGCTGGCGCTGGTGCTTCTACGTCGGCGTCCCCTTCGCCGTCATCGCGCTGATCGTGCTCCAGAAGACCCTGCACCTGCCCACGGTGAAGCGGGACGTGAAGGTCGACTGGGCCGGCGCGTTCTTCATCTCCGCCGCGGTGTCGCTGCTGCTGGTCTGGGTCACCTTCGCCGGTGACAAGTACGACTGGCTGTCGTGGCAGACGTACGCGATGGTCGCGGGCTCGATCGCGCTTGGGCTGATCTTCGTGCTCGTCGAGTCGAAGGCCACCGAGCCGATCATCCCGCTGCGCCTCTTCCGCAACCGCACCATCACCCTGTCCTCCATCGCCTCGATGTTCGTCGGCGTCGCGATGTTCTCCGGCACGGTGTTCTTCGCCCAGTACTTCCAGCTGGCCCGGGACAAGTCCCCGACCATGTCGGGCGTCATGACGATCCCGATGATCGGTGGACTGTTCATCTCCTCCACCGTCTCCGGTCAGTTCATCACCAAGACCGGCAAGTGGAAGGCCTGGCTGGTCAGCGGCGGTGTGCTCATCACGGCCGGCCTCGGTCTGCTGGGCACCATCCGCTACGACACGGACTACTGGAAGACCGCCGTCTTCATGGCCCTGCTGGGCCTCGGCGTCGGCATGATGATGCAGAACCTGGTGCTGTCGACGCAGAACCAGGTCGAGCCGAAGGACCTCGGTTCCGCCAGCTCCACCGTCACCTTCTTCCGGTCCCTGGGCGGTGCGATGGGCGTCTCGGCGCTGGGCGCCGTCATGGCCAACCGGATCACCGACTACGCCAAGGACGGCATCACCGACCTCGGCCCCAAGTACGCCTCCCTCGCCTCCGGTTCGAGCTCCTCCAGCTCGATCCCGGACATGGACAAGCTGCCCGCGCCGCTGCGCACGGTCATGGAGAGCGCGTACGGCCACGGCATCGCGGACGTCTTCCTGATCGCGTCCGTCCTGGCGCTGCTCGCCTTCCTGATCACCCTGTTCATCAAGGAGGTCCCGCTGCGGACCAAGGGCGCGCTGGCGCAGGCGGCCTCGGCGGAGGCGGAGACCCCGGCCGCGGCCACCGCTCCGGCCGCGGCCACCGCTCCCGCCGAGGAGCACGTCCCCAGCTGGGCGGTCGCCGAGGCGGCTGCCGAGCCCGGCCGGGAGGCCGGCACCCAGGGCACGCAGCGGCTCGCCGCCGTCGCCACCGCCGAACCCCTCCAGGCGCCCTCGGTCGGCATCCCCGTGCACGGCTTCGTCCGCGGCGCGGAGAGCGCGCCCGTCCCGCAGGCCGCCGTCACGCTGATCTCGCTCGCCGGCCGCCAGCTCGGCCGCTCGGTCGCGCAGGCCGACGGTTCCTACGGACTGGACGCGCCCGGCACGGGTTCGTACGTGCTGATCGCCTCCGCCGACGGCTTCCAGCCGCAGGCGTCCACGATCGTCGTGAACGGCGAGCCGGTCGCGTACGACGTCCTGCTCAGCGGGACCAGCGGACTCAGCGGTGTCGTGCGCGCCGCCGGGTCGGGCGAGTTCGTCAAGGACGCGATGGTGATCGTCACCGATGTGCGCGGCGATCTGCTGGCCACCGCGGCCAGCGGTGAGCAGGGCGAGTTCTCCTTCGCCGAGCTCGTGCCGGGCGCCGTGACCGTCGCGGTGAACGCCGTCGGGTTCCGGCCGCGCGCCCTGCCCGTCGAGATCGGCGCGACGGGCGTGACCCGCGCGGACGTCGTCCTCGAGGCGGGCGCCCAGCTCCAGGGGGTCGTCCGGGCGCCGTACGGTCCGCTGTCCGACGCGCGCGTGACGCTCGTGGACGCGGCGGGCAACGTGGTCGGCACCGCCACCACCGGTGTGGACGGGGCGTACGCCTTCGCCGACCTCGACGGCGGCGAGTACACGGTCATCGCGACCGGCTACCCGCCGGTGGCCACCGCGCTCACCGTGGCGGGCGCGGGCGTCGACGGCCACGACATCGAACTCGCCCACCCCGGCGAGTAGTTCCGACAGTTATCGGCTCCGGCCCGGTGCGGGGGTTCGCCCCGCACCGGGCCGGTTCCAGTTCGAGGAGTACATGAGATGGGACTGACCGCGAAGATCCGTACGCGGGACGGGTGGGCCGTGTCGCACGCGGTCGTCACGGTGACCGACACGGCGGGCGGCCAGGTGCTGCGCGCCGAGGCGGACGCGGAAGGAGCCGTACGGGACGCGACCGCGCTCGCACCGGGGGCGTACACCGTCATCGTCACGGCCGTCGGGTACGCGCCCGCGGCCTCCAGCGCGATCGTGACGGCGAGCGGACGCGCCGAGGTGGGGAGCGTGATCCTGGCCCGGCAGGGCGGCACGGAACTGCCCCCGCCCGGGCCCTGGACCGTCGACCCGGCGCACTCCGCCGTCGGCGCGGTCGTCCGGCACCTGGGCATCTCCAGCGTGCGCGGGCGGTTCACGGAGTTCTCGGCGGCGATCGAGGTCGCCCCGGACGACATCGCCGAGTCCCGCGTGCAGGCGGTGATCCGGGCGGCCTCCATCGACACCGGCAACGCCATGCGCGACACCCACCTGCGCTCGGCGGACTTCCTGGACGTCGAGACGTACCCGGAGATCGCCTACCGCTCCGGCGGTCTGACCCCGGCGGGCCCGGACCGCTGGACCGTGCACGGCGAACTCTCCCTGCACGGTGTCGCCCGCCCCGTCGACCTGGACCTCGCCTACCTGGGCACCGGCCCCGACCCCTGGGGCGGCACCCGGGCGGCCTTCCGGGCGACGGCCGAGCTGCACCGCGAGGACTTCGCGATGAACTACAACCAGGTCGTCCAGGCGGGCATCGCGGCCATCGGCACGACCCTGAAGGTGGAGCTGGACGTCCAGGCGGTGCAGGGCGACGCGCTGCCCCGGGCGTAGGCACGGCAGGGTCGGCCGGAACGGGCGCCGCTGCGCCTACGCTGGCTCCATGGCACCGAACATCGCGACGAACACCAAGGTCTCCCTGGACGAGTTGCTGGACTTCGTACGGCCCCGGCACCGCGCGATCCTGCTGACCCGGCGCGCCGACGGCAGCCCCCAGGCCTCGCCGCTGACCTGCGGGGTCGACGACTCGGGGCGGATCGTCGTCTCCACCTACCCCGAACGGGCCAAGACCCGCAACGCCAAGCGGGACGACCGGGTCGGCGTCCTCGTGCTCAGCGACGACTGGAACGGGCCGTGGGTCCAGATCGACGGCACGGCCGAGGTGATCGACACGCCCGACTCCGTCGAGCCGCTCGTGGAGTACTACCGCAACATCGCCGGCGAACACCCGGACTGGGACGAGTACCGCCGGGCCATGCTGAAGCAGGGCAAGTCGATCATCCGGGTCACGCCGGACCGCTGGGGCCCGATCGCCACCGGCGGTTTCCCGGCCCGCCTGGTCACCGACCAGTAGGGCCGGGCCCCCGGCCAGGAGCCCGGGGCGGCCCGGCCGGGGCCCTGGTGCTCCCGGGCCGGGGCCCTGGTGCTGGCGGGCCGGGGCCCTGGTGCTGGCGGGCCGGGGCCCTGGTGCTGGCGGGCCGGGGCCCTGGTGCTGGCGGGCCAGAAGAGGCCGGGGGTCAGCCGCGTTTCACCATGGCCTCGATGCCCGCGATCAGCAGGTCCAGGGCGAAGGTGAAGTCGCGGCTCATCATCTCCTCGACCGTGTCGCCGCCGCGGGCCGCCATGAGGGTCTTCGACTGCTCGATGATCTCGGCGGTCTGCGGAGCGCCCGCCGTCGCCGTCATGGCCTGCCGGAAGTACTCGTCCGGGGTCAGACCGGTGTCGGCGACCCGCGCGAAGAAGTGGCCCTCGATCGTGCCGTAGCCGTACACGAACTGGAAGACGGCCGAGATCGCGCCGGTGATGCCGTGCGCGGGCAGGCCGGTGCGCAGGACGACCTGCTGGACCGTGCGGGAGAAGACGAGCGAGTTCGGGCCGATGTTGAGGTAGTTGCCGGCCAGCGGGGACAGCCACGGGTGACGGACCAGCAGCCCGCGGTACTCCGTGGCCAGCGCGCGCAACTGCTCACGCCAGTCCGCGTCCTCGTCCGTCGGGTCGGGCAGCGCCGCCAGCTCGCCGAAGGCGGTGTCCAGGGCGAGTTCGAGCAGGTCGTCCTTGGTGTCGACGTACCAGTACACGGACATCGCCGTCACGTTCAGCTCGGCCGCCAGCCGCCGCATGGAGAACTTGGCGAGGCCCTCCGCGTCCAGCAGCCGCACGGTGGCCTCGGTGATCCGGTCCCGGTCCAGTCCGGAGGGCTGCCCCCCGCCGCGGCCACGCCGACGCGCCTTGCCTTCCAGCCACACACTGTGATGCGCGGCGCCCCTGGCGGTCTCGGCCATGGCAAGGCACCTTCCTTCCGGTAACTGGGGAAGATGCTAGGCCGCGGTCCGCCGCCGTGGCGCGGGGGACCGCCCTGACATGCGGCTCCGCCACCCCGACGAGCCGCCCCGACGAACCGTCCCGAGGAACCGCGCCGCCGAACCGCTCGGGCTCGGCACCGGCCTCGGCACCGGCCTCGGCACCGGGCCGGGCACCGGGCCGGGCACCGGGCGCGGCTCGGCTCGGCGGAGCCCCGCTCCTCACCGGGCGGCCGGCACCCGCGGCTCCCCCACGCGCTCCGCCCGGGTCAACAGGACCGCGGCCACCACCCCGCCGAGCAGCACGGCGGCCGCCCCGATCAGAAGGCTGACCTCCAACCCGGACGAGAACGAGTCGATCACCCGCGCCTTCTCCGCCACCGAGTTCGCCGCCGCCAGCGCGACCGGCAGGGACACCGCCGCGAACCGCGCGTTCAGCACGGCGCCGAGCACGGCGACCCCCAGCCCGGTGCCGAACTCGGCCAGCGTCCCGTTGATCCCCGCGCCCACCCCCGCCTTCGCCGGCGGGATCGAACTCATGATCGCGTACGCCATCGCCGGGCTGGCGACCGCCGTTCCCGCCCCGATGAGCAGCAGCCCGGCCAGCATCCCCGAGTAGCCGCCGGAGGCGAGCGTGGCGACGGCCGTCAGGCCCGCCGCCACCAGTGCCATCCCCACCAGCACCGACACCGGCCCGCCGAGCCTGGCCATCACCTTCGCCGACAGTCCGGTGAAGTTGAGGGCCACCACGGCCAGCGCCAGCGGCGCGGTCCGCAGGCCCGCCTCCAGGGGGCCGTAACCGAGGACGAACTGAAGCTGCTGGGTGAGCAGGAACAGCGCGCCGCCCATCCCGAAGGTGACCAGCACCGCGCCGGCGACCGCGCCCGTGAACCGTCGGTCGCGGAAGAAGGCCAGGTCGAGCATGGGATACGGGACTCTCGACTCCCAGTGGGCGAACAGGGCGAGGACGGCGACCGCCAGCCCCGCGCTCACCAGGACCCGCGACGACGTCCAGCCGTGCGAGGGGCCGGAGATGATCGCGAAGACCAGCGAGGTCATGCCGACGGTGGACAGGAAGGCGCCGAGCAGGTCGGGACGGTCGCCCCGCGGGTTCTTCGTCTCGGGGACCAGGGCGACGACGGCCACCAGACCCAGCGCCGCCACCGGCAGGTTGATCAGGAAGATCGCGCCCCACCAGAAGTGGTTGAGCACGAAGCCGCCGATGAGCGGACCGGTCGCGAAGCCCAGCGAGTTCACCGCGGCCCAGATGCCGATCGCCTTCGGCTGCTCCTCGGACACGAAGACCTGCATCACCACGGCGAGGGTGGTGGTGAACAGCAGCGCCCCGCCCACGCCCATGCCGGCCCGCGCCGCGATCAGCTGGGCGGTGGTGTCCGAGAGGCCGGCCGCCAGGGAGCCGGCGCCGAACAGCGCCAGGCCCGCGACCAGCATCTTCTTACGGCCGTAGCGGTCGGCGGCGCTGCCGGCGGTGAGCAGCAGACCGGACTGCACCAGCGAGTACGCGTTGATCATCCACTGGATGTCGGAGGTGGCCGCGTCCAGCTCCCGGGTGAGCGAGGGGATCGCGACGTTCAGGACGGTGTTGTCGAGCAGCACGGTGAGCTGCGCGAGGCAGATGACGCCGAGGATCAGCCAGCGTTGGGGGTGTCCTGGGGAACTGCCCGGGAGGGACGGGGACGTAGTCATGTTCTACACCGTAGAACTTCCCCCATACGCTGTACAACAAAGTTGTTCGGGACATGAGGTGGGGGCATCGGGAGCGGACGCGAGGAAGGGCGGCGACCGTGGTCACCGCCCTTCCTCACCCGCTCACGCACTCAGGCGCTCACCCGCGGTGCCTCAGCTGCTCGCCTTCTGCGTCAGGTCGTAGAAGGTGGCCGAACCGACCGTCACCTTCTTGAAGTTGGCCTCGACCCAGGTGCTGATCTGCGAGGACGTGCCGCTGCTGCTGCCGCTCATACCGCCGCCGGAGCCACTGCTGATGAAGTAGTGGATCTTGCCGTCGGTCACGTACTGCTTGAACTGCGCCAGCGTCGGGGACGGGTCGGTGCCGTTGAAGCCGCCGATCGCCATCACCGCGTCACCCGTGGCGAGCTGGTAGCTCGCGGCGTTCTGGGCGCCGATCGCGGCCGCCGCCCAGGTGTACTCGCCGGAGTCGGCCTCCAGCAGCTTCTTGGCCTCGTCGGTGACCGAGGCGCCGTTGAGCAGACCGCCGGCACCGCCACCGCCGCCCATGCCGCCGCCGTCGCCGGTCTGGCCGCCGGGACCGGCCTGCTGGTTCTGACCCTGGCCCTGGCCCTGCGTGCCGCCGTTGCCGTTCTGGGTGCCGCCGTTGCCGTTCTGCTGGTTCTGGCCGGGCATGCCCCCGCCGGGGAAGCCGCCGGTGCCGCCGCCCTGCTGGTTCTGGCCCTGACCCTGACCCTGGTTCTGCGTGTTGCCGTTGCCGTTCTGGCCGCCGCCGAAGCCGCCTCGGCCACCGCCACCGCCCGGGCCCCCGCCGCCCATCATGCTCGCGCCGGACGGACCGGCGGTCACGATGGAACCGGTGTGGCCC
This sequence comes from Streptomyces sp. NPDC002884, assembly GCF_040295245.1. NCBI lineage: Bacteria > Bacillati > Actinomycetota > Actinomycetes > Kitasatosporales > Streptomycetaceae > Streptomyces > Streptomyces sp. NPDC002884. Next base: position 103,744 of record NZ_JBEOVB010000008.1, read on the forward strand.
TCCTGAAGGGTGCTGATGGTGTACGCCGTCGGTCCGGCCAGCGCGGACACCAGGCCCACGGAGGCCGCCGCGAGGGCGAGCCGGCGGTCGATCCGGCCCGCGAAGGTCAGGCCGAGCGCGGCGGCCAGGCCGCCGATCAGCACCAGCCACTTCAGCCAGGGCAGGTAGTCGGAGGTGCGGTTGAGCAGGACGTACGACCAGGACGCCGCGGCGACGACCGAGGCCGCGAGGGTGATCGAGGCCCACAGCTCGGACCGCTTCTCCCACAGCAGACCCGCGCCCATGCCGATCACGGCCGCCATGTAGGGGGCCAGGGCCACCGTGTAGTACTGGTGGAAGATGCCCGCCATGTAGCTGAAGACGACCGTGGTGATGAGCAGCGAGCCGCCCCACACCAGGAACAGACCGCGGGTCGCCGACGTCCGCTTCAGCTTCCGCGTGGCCACCAGACCGCCGGCCAGCAGGATCAGCGCGGCCGGCAGCAGCCAGGAGATCTGGCCGCCGATCTCGGAGTTGAACATCCGGTCCCAGCCGGTCTCGCCCCACTGGCCGGTGCCTCCGCCGCCACCGCCGCCGCCGACGCTGCCGGTCTCCTCGCCGTTCAGGCGGCCGAGACCGTTGTAGCCGAAGGTCAGCTCCAGGAAGGAGTTGTTCTGCGAGCCGCCGATGTACGGGCGGGAGGAGGCCGGCCACAGCTCGACGATCGCCACCCACCAGCCGCCGGACACGATCAGCGCGCCGGTGGCGACGGCCAGCTGGCCGAACCGCTTCTTCAGGCCCACCGGGGCGCACACCGCGTACACGATCGCCAGCGGCGGCAGGATCAGGAACGCCTGGAGGGTCTTGGCGAGGAACGCGAAACCGATCGCGACCCCGGCCCACACCAGCCACTTCGTCCGGCCGTCCTCCAGCGCGCGGGCCACCATGTAGCAGGCCACGGCCATCAGCAGGGCCAGCATCGCGTCCGGGTTGTTGAACCGGAACATCAGCGCGGCGACCGGCGTCAGCGCCAGCACGGCGCCCGCGATCAGACCGGCCGCGGCACTGAACCGGCGGCGCACCGAGGCGTACACGACGGCGACCGAGCCGACACCCATCAGCACCTCGGGGACGAGGATCGCCCACGAGTTCAGGCCGAAGACCTTGACCGACAGCGCCATCGGCCACAGCGAGGCCGGGGGCTTGTCGACGGTGATGGCGTTGCCCGCGTCCAGCGAGCCGAAGAACAGGGCCTTCCAGCTCTGGCTGCCGGCCTGGACGGCCGCGGAGTAGAAGGAGTTGGCGTAGCCGGAGGCGCTCAGGTTGTACAGGTAGAGCAGCAGGGTGGCGGCCAGCAGGCCGAGGAAGGCCGGGCGCGCCCAGCGGGGGTCCTCGGGGCGGCCGCGCCACAGTCTGCGGTGCAGGGGCTGCTTCGGCTCACCCGATTCGGGGGACGGGACGGCCGTCTCCCGGGCGTCGGGGTTCGTGCCGACCGGCGCCGCGGTCGGCGGCGGATCCCAGGTCGTCGTCGGGTCGAGGTCGGTGGTCATCGGGCGTCCCCCGGGTCGGTGTCATGGGGGCGGCGCACCGGCAGCATCTGCATGGTCGCGTCCCTCCAGGTGCCGTCCGCGGCTTCGCCGGCGCGGAACTGGGTGGTCGTGTTGTGGTCGTGCGGGTGCACGATGTGCCGCTGCGGCAGCGGCTGCGTCTGGGGGTGCGGCACGGACGGGCCGCCGGCCTGCGGAGCGCCGGGCTGCGCAGCGCCGGTCGGGTACGTCGGTGAGGAGGCGTGGGGGAAGGAGACGCCGGGGGCGGAGGCGCGGGGGGCGGCCGTCACGCCGTTCGCCGGCTCGTCGCCCTCGCGCCGGTCGGAGAACACCCAGACGCGGAAGAGCAGGAAGCGCAGCACGGTCGCCGCGAGGTTGGCGGCGATGAGCACCGCCAGCTCGGTGGAGTGCGCGGGGCTGGACGTCGCCGTGTTCAGGGCGAAGAGCGAGCCGCTGGTCAGCGCGAGACCGATGCCGAAGACGACCAGACCCTGGGCCTGGTGCTTGACGGCCCCGCCGCGGCCGCGCACCCCGAAGGTGAGCCGGCGGTTGGCGGCGGTGTTGGCGACGGCCGACACCAGCAGCGCCAGCGCGTTGGCGAGCTGGGATCCGCCGAACTGGCGGAACACGGTGTAGAGCAGCAGGTAGAAGAGGGTGGAGAGGCCACCCACGACACAGAAGCCGACAAGCTGGCGGGCCAGGCCCTTGGGTACGTCCATGATGTCGCGGTCGCGGGGGTCGTCGCCGAACGGCCTGGTCAGCCGGTCCAGGGAGAGCGAACCGGTGGCCAGCGCCCGGCCCACGCGCCATACCCCCTTCAGGTCGTCGGTCGCCGTCTTCACGATGTGCACCGTGGAGTTCGGGTCGTCGACCCAGTCGACCGGCACCTCGTGGATACGGAGGCCGGCACGTTCGGCGAGCACCAGCATCTCAGTGTCGAAGAACCAGCCGGTGTCTTCCACCAGGGGGAGCAGGATCTGTGCGACATCACGCCGGATCGCCTTGAACCCGCACTGCGCGTCCGAGAAGCGGGCCTGGAGCGAGCCGCGCAGGATGAGGTTGTAGGCGCGGCTGATGAACTCCCGCTTCGGCCCGCGCACCACGCGGGAGCTACGGGCCAGCCGGGAGCCGATCGCCAGGTCCGAGTGGCCGGAGATCAGCGGTGCCACCAGCGGCAGCAGCGCGTTGAGGTCGGTGGACAGATCCACGTCCATGTACGCGAGGATCGGGGCGTCCGAGGCCGACCAGACGGTCCGCAGCGCTCGGCCGCGGCCCTTCTGCTCGAGCCGGAAGTTCCTGACCTCCGGGATGCGCGCCTCCAGGCGCTGCGCCACCAGGGGGGTGGTGTCCGTCGACGCGTTGTCCGCGATCGTGATGCGGAAGGAGTACGGGAACGTACGCGTCAGATGGGCGTGCAGTCTCTGGACGCACGGCTGGAGGTCCTTCTCCTCGTTGTAGACGGGGATCACTACGTCCAGGACAGGCGTACCGGCTGTGGCGGCCGGGAGGTGCTCCCGCGCCGGCAGGGTGCCGGGAGAAGAGTCGGTTCGCATGGCATCGACTTTCGTCAGGCGCCCTGTTGCACCCATGTGGTGGCACTGTGCTCGACCTGTGAGTCGAGTTGCCAGTTCGTTTCGGGGGACGGCTGGGGAACGGCGGGGGCAAGAGCCGGCAAATGCACCGTAAAGACGGTCTGCCCGGGCACGCTGTCCACCGTCACGGCGCCGCCGTGCGCGGTCGCCACGGCCTGCACGATGGCGAGCCCGAGACCGGTCGAACCGGTGGTACGGGAGCGCGCCGAGTCGCCGCGGGCGAAACGTTCGAACACATGCGGGAGCAGATCGGCCGGGATGCCCTGACCGTTGTCCTGGACGTCCACGCACAGCCACGGACCACGGCGCTGCACGCGTGCGGTGACGGTCGTGCCGGGCGCGGTGTGCGTCCGGGCGTTGGCGAGCAGGTTGACGAGGACCTGTTGCAGGCGTGCCGCGTCGGCGGAGACGAGCGCGGGCTCGTCGGGAAGTTCGAGGCGCCAGACGTGGTCACGTCCGGCGGCGCGGGCATCGCTGATGGTGTCGATGACCAGGGGGACCAGGTCGGTCTGCTCGAACTGCAGGGGGCGGCCCGCGTCGAGCCGGGCGAGCAGGAGCAGATCCTCGACGAGGAAGGTCATCCGGCCGGCCTCGGACTCGATACGCCCGAGGGCGTGCCGGGTGTCGGGCCCGACCTCCTCCCGGCCGCGCCGGGTCAGCTCGGCGTAGCCCCTGATGGAGGCGAGCGGCGTACGGAGCTCGTGACTGGCGTCCGCGACGAACTGGCGGACCCGCATCTCGCTCTCCTGGCGGGCGTGCAGGGCGCCGTGGACGTGGTTCAGCATCCGGTTGAGCGCGGCCCCGACCTGCCCGACCTCGGTGTGCGGATCGGTCTCGGCCTCGGCGACCCGCTCGCTGAGATTGACCTCACCGGTGTGCAGGGGGAGTTCGGAGACCCGGGTGGCGGTCGCGGCGACCCTGCGCAGGGGCCGGGTGGCGACACCGACCATGACGGTGCCCGCGAGGGTGGCGGCGATGAGGCCCGCGACGGTGAGGCTGATCTCGACGAGGATCAGGGTGTTGATGGTGTTGTCGACGTCGGAGGTCGGGATGCCTACGTAGTAGTCACCGTTGTTGCCGTTGATGTACTGGACCCGGTAGGTGCCGAGACCGGGGATCTCGACGCTGTGCCGTTTCCCGTCCTGGGCGACCGAGCCGAGCACCTTGATCTGGGCCTCGGTGAGGTCCTCGGGGTCCATCCGCGGGATGTTGTTGTCGTCGTTCTTCTTCTCGCCGACCTGGCCGCTGGTGATCGAGCCGTTCTCGACCTGGGCGGCGAGGGCACGCTGCGGCCCGGGGCCCTGGCTGACGAACTCGTCGAGCGTCATCTGCTTCTGGGGCGCGTTGCTGTTGCTGTTCTTGGCCACGTCCTTGCCACCGGGTCCTCCGGCGGGGCCGCCGGAGAGGCGCATGGTGGCCTCCTTCAGGGAGCCGTCCAGCTGCCCGTAGAGGTGGTCCCGCAGCACCAGGGTGGTCACGGTGCCGATCACCGCGCAGATCACGGCGATCAGGGTCACGGACACGACGACGAGCCGCGTCCGCAGGGTGCGCGGCTGTCCCGCTCGTCTCTTCTGCGCACGCGGCCGTCGTCGCCCGCTCATGACACGGCGGGCTTGATCAGGTACCCGGCGCCACGCCGGGTGTGGATCATCGGTTCCCGTCCCGCGTCGATCTTCCGCCGCAGGTAGGAGATGTACAGCTCGACGACGTTGGCCTGGCCGCCGAAGTCGTACGACCAGACGCGGTCGAGTATCTGGGCCTTGCTGAGCACGCGCCGCGGGTTGCGCATGAGGAAGCGCAGCAGCTCGAACTCGGTGGCGGTCAGGTGGATGTTGTCCCCGGCCCGCGACACCTCGTGACTGTCCTCGTCGAGGGTGAGGTCCCCGACGACGAGCACCGAGTCGGAGCGCCGGTCGGCCGCGCCGGAGCGCCGGATCAGCCCACGCAGCCGGGCCACGACCTCTTCGAGGCTGAACGGCTTGGTGACGTAGTCGTCGCCGCCGGCGGTGAGGCCGGCGATACGGTCCTCGACCGCGTCCTTGGCCGTCAGGAACAGCACCGGGACCTCGGGCAGTTCACGACGCAGGCGCCCCAGGACGGTCAGCCCGTCCATGTCGGGCAGCATCATGTCCAGGACGACGGCGTCGGGGCGGAACTCCCGCGCGGTCTGGATGGCGCCCGTGCCGTCTCCCGCACTCCGGATCTGCCATCCCTCATAGCGCAGGGCCATGGACAGCAGTTCGGTGATCGACAGCTCGTCGTCCACCACAAGCACTCGGACGGGGCTCCCGTCCGGCCTCAGCAGTTCGGTGCGCCCCTGGGGCGAGGTCGTGGTCATGGTGAACACCTTGGCCGGGTCCCCTGAGAGCACTCTTTCACTAATCTGTGATTTCCCTGAGAAACGCACAGGCGCCTCTCAGGCAACACCTGGGAAGCCCTTGCTCCCTGTCGGCTTCGCGGGGTCGTATGTCCGGTACGACACACTGTGCGGCCCTCAGGACACGGGCTCCGTGAGAATCGCCTGGGACGTCCGCTCGAAGCCGTGGCTGTGTTCCACCTTGGCGATGTGCAGGGAGTACCGCTCGTACCAGTGCGCCCGTCCGTGCTCCTTGGCCGCCCGGTGCTCGGCGTGCGCCCGCCACTGCTCGATCCCGTCGAGATCGCGGAAGTAGGCGACGGTGATCGCGAGTCCGCCGGGGGTGCGGGCCGAGTCCTCCCCCAGGAACCCGGGGACGTCCTTCACCAGCTCGCCCAGCCGCTCGGCGGTCTCGCCGTACCCGGCGTCCCCCTCGGTGCGCAGGGAGGTGAAGACCACGGCGTAGTAGGGGGGTTGGAACGCGGCAACAGGTGCAATGCGCTGTTCGCTCATGTCGCCCACGATCAGCCGTGCGCCCCGCCCGGGTCCAGCCTCCTTGCCGAAAGGGATCCCGGCGGGATCCAACTCTTTACCCGGCCGCGCCTTTTGCCCGGACACACCCCTTTGCCCGCCGCGCCGCCCCTCAGAACAGCCCGTCCTGAAGATGGTCCGCCCCGACCTCGAAGTGCCGTACGGGAAAGGCGGGTTCGCCCCCGGACACCGGAACCAGCCGCCACCCCCTCATCAACCGCGTGTCGAGCACGACCACCCCGCCCGGAGCGGCGAGATGCAGATCGGGCCCGGCGGCGGCCACGAGCTCCCCGCTCACCGCGCCCCCGGGGACGAGCTCACCGATCTCCCCGAGGGCGGCCGGCGCCCCGGTCAGCCCGAACGCCCGTACGTGATCGACCGGACGGAAGGGCGCACGCTCCAACGAATCGGGCCAGCCGCCCAGTTCCACGGCCCGCGCGTACACCTCGCGTATCTCCTCGGCCCGTTCCCCCTCCGATTCCGGCAGCGCGGCCCGCACCGCCCGCTTCTCGGCGTACGGGATCCGGTCCGGCACCCGCAGCGCGGCCCGCAGCAGTTCCTCGGTACGCCGGGCGGCCATCAGCGGCCCGCTGCCGAGCCAGCTGAAGCAGACGGCGCCCTGTTCGAGCAGCCGTACCGAGCCCCGCTCGACCGCCGTGATCCCGACCTTGACCAGACCGGGACCGAACCAGGCGAGGTACACCCGGTACGGGCGCGGGTCGTCGGCGACCCGGTCCGCGGCGACGGAGTGCGCCCGGTCCAGCCGCGCGCACTCCTCGCACCGCCCGCCCGCGCTCCTCGCCGGTACAACCACCCGCCAGGGGCAGGCGTGCCCGCGAGCCCCCGCGCACTCCCGCACACCCCCCTCCACCACCGCGAAGGAGACCCGCTTCCCCCAGGACAGCGGGCTACGACGCCCCCCGTCCCACCTCAGCTCCGGCCCCTCCGCCGACCACCGCAGCCCCGCGCACTTCCATGCCTGTGCCATCACCCACCACGGTAGGCCCAGGCACTGACACCACGGGCCGGGCCTTGGGCGAGCGCCCCGCGAGCCGGCATCCGACACACCCGGGATGCCCGCCGCGGGCCCACGGATCCCGGACCCGCATCCCCCACTCCGCCCTCGGCCGCACCCCCGGCGGCTTGCCCCACCCGGTGAGATGCAGCCCCCAGGTGACCAGCGCGCCCAGCCCCACGATCACGAGCCCGCCGGCCAGCAGGACCCCGGAGACGGCACACACCCCCACCCCCGCCAGGGCGGTCCCGACGGTCACGATGCCGACGCCGGTCCAGCCGGCGACCGTGTGCCCCTCGTCGTACAGATGACCCGCCACGCTTCCCTCACCCTCTAAGAAGTTGCAGTACTGAACCTCTTAGAGGGTAAGAGAAACCGAAAGCGGATAACAAGGACCCAGCACAAACCCACGTCCGCGGACCGCCGCGCCAGAACACAGGAACAAGAGAGCCCCGAGATGCCAGCCGAGCCGACACCGCCGCACCACGGCCGCCCCGCCGCCACCCCCGCGCAAGCGCTCGCGGCGATGGACGACCTCATCGCGGCCAGCATGGTCGGCCAGCAGGAGATGGCCCAGCGCCTGGGCCTGAGCGTCACCGACCTGACCTGCTTCGCCTACGTCATCCAGGCCGGCGAGAACCTCCTCACCGCCGGCGACCTCGCGACCCGCGTCCACGTCACGACGGGCGCCGTGACCGGCATCCTCAACCGCCTGGAACGCGCCGGCTACGTCACCCGCCGCCCCGACCCCGAGGACCGCCGCCGGGTCCGCGTCGAGGCGATCCCCTCCGCGGTCGCCCGCGTCCACGCCCTCTACGAGCCGTACTACGCCCGCCTCGACGCCCTCTTCGCGGACTACTCCCCCCAGGAGACCGCCGTCCTGACGGACTGGTTCACCCGCGCCACCACGCTGGCCCACACCTACCGGGAGGAACTCCGCCTCCACGACAGCTGATTGCGGCCGCCGCCCTTCGCCTCCGTACGGCAGGACCGAACGGCGCCCCGATCAGCACCGGCGCGCGTACGGGACGGGGAGCCGTCGTCTACCGAACGAGGTTCTCTTTCGGGCGCACCACGCAGAACTCGTTCCCCTCCGGATCGGCCAGCACGGTCCACGACTCGTCACCGCTCTGGCCGACGTCCGCCCTACGAGCGCCGAGCGCGAGGATGCGCTCGATCTCGGCCTCCCGGTCCTCCGCCGCGGAGGTCAGATCCAGGTGCAGCCGGTTCTTGACGACCTTGCGGTCCGACACCGGCATGAAGCAGATCCCCACCGGGGACGTCTCGTCCGCCCCGATCACCACCTCCCGCTCCCGCTCGGACAGGATCCGCCACCTCAACACCCCGGCCCAGAAGCGGGCGAGGCCGGGCAGATCATGAGCGTCGATCACGATGTGATGCAACGAAACAGGCATGCCGGACAGTGTCCCTCCCCTCGCACCTCACGAACAGACACGAGCAGGAAAGAGAGCCGAGCAGAGCAGAGGGCGTATCGGGCAGGACGCCGATCGAAATACCGCCGGACCCGGACGCTACTGGCGGTGGCGGCGCGTGCCCTGTCGCGGCGGCAGGGTCAAGGTGATTTGCCGGACGAGTTGCTGGAAGCACGCGAGGGACGCGAGAGCGGGCAAGGAAGCCCCCGCGATACCGGTGAAGGTCTTGTCCGCCTGCGCGACGCACAGCATTATCGCGACGGAGGAGAAGAGCAGAACGATGAACCACGAGTGCACAGCTCGGCGCTGATGCAGGGCGGTCCTGAGGATGGAGAGAGAGGCCACCATCCAGGGGCCGTAGACGAGAAGGGGCCACGACGAGACCATTCCACCTCCGGTTTTGGAGGTGATGTTCTGGAGTGGCGCGTAAGCCACCATGCCGCCGAAGACGCTGACCATCGCCACGATGACGGCAACGAGTGCGACGATGACGAAGCTGCCGGTCTGCAACCACTTGCGGCGGAATTTTCCACCTCGCATCTTCCGGTGCCCGGCGGAAGAGCGTCGGGGAGGCGGCAGCTGCGCGGTGATCTGCGCCAGGCCTTCCATCGGATCGCTGAAGTCGACGCCGGACGAGGACTCACTGCGAGGTGGCGGCACCCTGGCCGGCTGCTCCGCCGGAACCGCCTCCTGCATGAGATAGGCGAGTTCCTCGACCGGGTCCCAGCCCGCGTCGGGCGGGGTCAGCGGGACCCCCGCGTGCACGTTCTCGACGGGTCCACCGTTCCAGCCGGTGTCCGACCCGTAGGAATATGCGCCGGAATACCAATCATTCCGAACAAAGGACGGATCTACATAGTCATGATTCATAGGAGTGCGCCCGTCGGGCGTGGTCCACGTGCCGGCCGAAGTTCTCCTGGCCGCTCCATCGAGAATCGAGTTCCTCCTGGATCGCCTCCAGCAGCGCGAGGAACTCGCGGAGCAGTGGCTCGGTGATCTGACGTTCGACCCACGCACCGCCCCCGATCACAGCGCTCTGTACCGCAGGCTCCGAGCTTGCCACACCGGGCGGGAAAAGATATTTCCCCACTGTCAGATCACGGACCGCAGGCAGATTATCCGTCCTCGCGTTGCGTCGAGGCAGGCCCTGAGACCTTGCTTTCGTCATATCCCGCTAACGCCACTCCGCCTCCTCCAGATGCGCAGCAAATGAGTGACCCTGCCGTTGTTAAATACGAGGAGAGCGTTTCTTAATTAATTTCTACGTATCCCATTCCGCACTTTATGGGCCGAGCGGGTTTTCTTCTCGAATCCTCCCCCGAACGGCGGCCAACCGCTCCCGGGCCGCCGTGAGCCGTTCGGCGCCAGGAGCGCCGCCCGGTCGTCGAGGGCGTCGGCGTCGAAGCCGATCCGTACGGCGGCGTTCACGAAGCCGCCGCGGATGAGGATGCCGGCGGCATGGCAGCCGTGCCGCGGAGCCGGGGACGGCAGTCGGACGGTGACGCTCCGCCCGCCGTCGTCCAGGACGATCAGGTCGAGTGGTTCGGCGTTCTCGATCACCGCTCTGCCGGCGGCCGACATCAACCGTTGCTGTACTTCACTGCCGTACGTCCCGAAACGCCAAAGGCCCCGGATCTCTCCGGGGCCTTTGGTCTGTGTGCACTCGGCAGGATTCGAACCTGCAACCTTCTGATCCGTAGTCAGATGCTCTATCCGTTAAGCTACGAGTGCTTGTTATTCGGTTTTCCTGTCTCCCGCTCCCGGCCCTTGCGGCCCGCTCGCGGCGACAGGAAGAACATTACATGACTGCCGCCGACATGTGAAATCCGTTTGCCATACCGCTTGTGAGCTGCGGAAACGCCCCTCAAGGGGGCTCCCGGGAAACACCGAAGCCCCGGTCGGAGGGACCGGGGCTTCGGTGATCGCGCGGAGGCGGAGGGATTTGAACCCTCGATGGGATTGAAGTCCCAAACCGCATTAGCAGTGCGGCGCCATAGACCGGACTAGGCGACGCCTCCAGCACAACCGCTCGCGTGTGTGCGAGTGGTGCGTGCAGATGATGACACAGTCGAGCGGCGTGTCACCAATCGGCGTCCACGGTACTAGCCAGGTGGGCCGCAGGGCAAAGCGGTTGCCGGGGCGCAACGTCGTCGGGGGCGTGGCGTTAGTCCTGTCATGTTCCAGGTCACCCCGCTCCGACGGTTCGCCGTCGCCGCTTCCGCCGCCGCCTGTGCCGTCGTGGTCGCCTCGTCCGCCACCGGTCCGGTCACCGCGTACGCCGCCGGGACGGCCGAGGCCGTCGCCGCCGTCGCCGGCGTCACCCCACTCACTCCACTCACTCCGCTTTCGCCTCCGCCCGTCCGGGAGGAGGACCGGGTCTCCGGCGATCACCTCACGGTCACCGTCCGGCACGCGGGCGGACGGGCGGACGGGACGTTCGATCTGTACTGCCACCCCGGAGGTGGCAGTCACCCAGACGTGGGAAGCGCCTGTCGCGCCGTGGACCGCAACACCCGCTGGGGCAGGGACGCCTTCGCGCCCGCGCCGGACGACGGCGTCTGCACCATGCGGTACGGCGGACCGGCCACCGCCCACGTCACCGGCCGCTGGGCCGGGCGCCCGGTCGACGCGACGTACGACCGCAGCAACGGCTGCCGGATGGAGCGGTGGGACCGGCTCGTGCCGCTGCTGCCCGACCTGCGTCCGGCCGCCCGCTGACGCGTGCCGGGGCGCCGCGGCCGGTGTCCGACGCCGATACCAATGCCGATGCCGATGCCGATGCCTCAAGGAATCCCGGGGACTCCCGACGGCTCCCGAGGACGCCGCTTTCGTGTTCGCGGTCGTGCGCGTACAGGCGACGCGTGGCGGAAGCACCGGTTCCGTAAAGGTGGCGCGAAGGTCCCGCGAAGTCCGGGCAGGCGGCGGGCGGGCACGGGAGCCGTCCGCCCTGCCCAGGGACAGGCCACGACAGGTGAGGACATACGTTCTGTGTCACTTCGTCGTGCGAGCTCCCTCTCATCCGGCGCCGCCGACGGGACCCCAGCCCTTAGACTCCCTCGCGTGACACGGTGCGGGCCGGTTGGCAAGATGGCCCGAACGGTCGGCAAGGTGCGGTAACAGGGAGGAAGCGACTCGTGAGCAGCAGGCCATCCCGAGGCGCTGCTCGCCTCGCAGCCATACTCGACGCGCTCCCCGATGCGTTGGTGCTGGTCAACGCCAACGGGACAGTCGTCAACGCGAACACCATCGCGCTCGAGGCGTTCGAGACACCGGGTACGGCTCTGGTGGGGCGCGGGCTGCTCGATCTGCTGCCGCAGTTCGACTCCAAGCTCATCCCGGGGTCCATGCGGCGGCCCGATCACATGGACCCGCGCGGGCGGACCAAGCCGACCCGGATGGTCGCGCGCCGCACCGACGGCAGCGAGTTCCCGGTCGAGGTCACCAGCGCCAACCTCGAGAACGGCCAGCAGGCCTACGACGGCTACGGCTACTCCTCCGCCTCCGACGAACTGCTGATGCTCGTCGTACGCGACCTGTCCGGGACCGTCGACACCGAGGCCGAGCTGGCGCGTTCGCAGCGGCAGACCGAGATGATCCTGCGGGCCGCGTCCGAGGGCGTCGTGGGCACCGACACCGACGGACGGATCGTCCTCGTCAACCCGGCCGCCGCCCAGATACTGGGATACCGGGCCAGCGATCTCGGCGCCAAGGAACTGCACACGCTCGTACTGCACTCCCGCGCCGACGGCTCGCCGTTCCCGTACGACGAGTCGCCGCTCGCCGACACCCTGCGCTCCGGGCGCAAGCACCGGGTGCGCGGGCAGGTGCTGTGGTCCAAGAGCGGTGACCGGGTCGCGGTCGATCTGACGACCGCGCCCGTGCGCGACGGCGATCAGCTCGTCGGCGCCGTCATGACCTTCACCGACCGGCGCCCCTTCGACGCCCTCGCCGAGGAGAAGGACGACGTCGAGAAGCGGCACGCGGAGGAGTTGGAGAAGCTCTCCGAGGAGCACGCCTCCGATCTCACCGCGCTGCGCCAGCAGCATGTGAGCGAGCTCGAGGAGCTGCGCGAGCGGCACGAGGAGGAGCTCGCGGCCGGCGAGGAGCGCTACGCCTCGCTCGGCGAACGCGAGAAGGACCGGTACGAGGCGCTCGCCGGGCGGCACGAGCAGCTGCTCACCCTGCTCGGGGCGTCCCTGCGCGGGCCCCTGGACGAACTGCGCCGCGAGCTGGCGGCGCTCGCCGCGGACGACGCCGGTCAGCTCTGGCCCGAGGCCAACCAGGTGCTCCATCACCTGTCGGCCGGCTACTCGCGGATCACCACGCTCATCGACAACGTGCTCGGCTACCAGCGTCTCGACATCGGGTCGGAGGTCATCGCCCGGACGAAGGTGATGCTCGACGCCGTCGTCGCCGCCGGTGTCGACGGCGCGGTGGATCTCATCGGGCCGGGCCGGGTGCAGTTCGCCGTGCACGCGCCGCCCATCGAGGCCGAGGTCGACGCGCGGCTCCTCGCGACCGCGCTCGCGCACCTCGTGGCCGACGTCGCGGGCGTCGACGCCACCGGCAACGCGCCCGTCTCGGCGGGCGGTTACATGGACAACACGGTCGTGGTGGCGGCCGCCCAGCGCGGCGAGGTCGTACGCATCGAGGTGCGCGGGCCGTACGCCGGCGGCGACCCCGTGCACGAGCCGATCGTGCGGGGCATCGTGCGGGCGCACGGTGGCGTGCTCCAGACGCACGAGGTGCCGGGCATGAGCGGCAGCGCGTACGTGCTGGAGGTGCCGTTGGGCGGTGGTGCGGGGGCCATGGCGGCTCCGGCGGCCATGGCCCTGCCCGCTCTCGCGGCCGGTGCCGGCAGCGCACCCGCGGCCGGCATGGCCTCGGAGGAGGACGTTCCGGGCGAGTACGGCGCCGGTGGGCGCCGCCGGGCCCGGCGGTCCTCCGTGGACGCCTTCCTGGAAGGCGACGTCCCGGCCGCGGAGGGCGGTGCCGAGGCGGACGCCGCGGTGCCGACCGGACGGCGGCGCAGGCGGGCCGGAGCGGCGGCCGCGGAGGAGACTCCGGGTGAGGTGTCGCCCACGATGGACGAGGCCGAGGGCCCGGAGGGCTCCGGCGGCACCGGCCGGCGGCGCGGACGGTCGGCCGAGGTCGCCGTCGTGGGCGCCGACGCGGGGACGGCCGTGGGGATCGACGGCGGGGTGAGCGAGGGCGCCGTCGTCACCGCCGCGGAGCACGCGGCGGGGACCGCGGCCTCGGGTACGGGACTCGGCGGCACCGTTCCGCCGCAGGGCGTACCCGCGCCGGGCGGACAGCGGGCCGCACAGGCACCGGACGGCCGGCAGCCGCAGAACGCTCTGCCGCCCGCGCTGCCGGCGATCGCGGGCGCGCAGGCCGGGGCCCCGATGACGGGTCCCGCCGGCACCGCGCAGGCGGAGACGGAGGACGGCCAGCCGACGGGCAGGCGACGGCGCGCCCTGGCCGCCGCGAACGAGCGCGCTGCCGCGCAGGAGGCGGGGCCCCGCGCGGTGTTCGCCCTGCCTCCCGCGGAGGCCGACCGGGTGCCGGACGGCTCCGTCGGCACGAGTGCGGCAGCCCCGGTCGCTCCGACGCCTCCGACCCCTCCGGTCGCTCCGGTCGCTCCGGTCGCTCCGACTGCCCGGGTAGTGGGGCCGATTCCGGTTCCGGGTTCCGTGCCCGGTCCGGTTCCGGCTTCGGTTCCGGGAGCGGTGCAGGCGCTGGGAGCGGTTCAGGTGCCCGCACAGGCGCAGGTGCCCGCGCAGGCACAGGTTCCCGCACAGGCCCCTGCGCCGGTTCAGGCTCACGTGCCTGTTCAGGGTCAGGCACCGGTACAGGGTCAAGTGCCGGTTCAGGGTCAAGTGCCGGTTCAGGGGCAGGTGCCCGTTCCGGCTCAGGTGCCCGTTCCGGCTCAGGTGCCCGTCCAGGGTCAGGCGCCCGTTCAGAGTGCCGCCGAGGATTCCGCGATCGACCACGGGCGGCACGACGCCGTCCCGCACGGCCAGGCCGACGACCACACCCCGCCCCAGCCGCACCCGACGAACGCGCCGACCGGGCGCCGTCGACGGGCCGTCGCTCAGGCTGCTGAGGTCGCCGCCCCGGCGCAGGTCCAGCCCCAGCCCCGATCGCAGCCGCAGCAAGGGGAACAGCCCGTCGCCGCCGCGCAGCCTGCCGCTGCCGTCGCGCAGCCGGTGCCGGCAGCCGGGCCCGTCCCGGGGCAGCCGCTGCCCGGGCAGCCGACCGCAGGCCAGCCGCTCCCCGCGCAGGCCGCCCCCGTGCCGAACGTGTCCGGCCAGGGCCGGCCGCTCCCGGCCGAAGCGGCCCCCGCCGCCGCGCCCGCGCAACCCGCGCCTGCGGCGGCAACGCCCAGCGGTGGCACTCCGCTTCCGCCCGAGGCCGCCGTCGGGCAGCCGCGGGCGGCGCAGCCGTTGCCCGCCGAGGCCGCGGCGGGCCGGCCCATGGACCCCAACTCGACCCAGGGTCGGGCGATCAGCGTGCGGACCCTGGGGCAGGGCGTGCCCTTCACCCGGCAGGCCGCGCAGGTTCAGCAGGCACAGCAGTTGCAGCAGATTCAGCAGGCGCAGCAGGCGCAGCAGGCGCAGGCGATGCGTCACCCGCAGCCGGGGCTGCCGTCGGCGCAGTCCACGGCCACCCCCGCTCCGAACAGCCCCGGTGGTTCCGGACGGCGCCGCAAGCTGGGGACTCCGCCCGACCCGGCGACGCGCCCGGAGCAGACGGCACGGCCGCACCCGTCGGGCGAGCAGCCCGCCGTGGCGCAGGTCCCGGCGCCGCCGCCCGGCGCGACTCCCGCGGCCGCGCCCGTACAGACCCCTGTACCGCACCCCTCTCTCGCGGGTCAGTCGCGGCTCGTGCCCGGTGGGCCGGGGACCGACGGCGCCGGACGGTCGTACGCCATAGGCGCCCCGGACGAGAACGCCGCCGAGGGACCCGAGCCGCTGGACGGACCCGGCGGGGCCGTCGAGGTGGCGGATCCCCCGCGGCCGCAGCCACTGGACGACGAGCTGCCGCCGGAGCCGCTGGACAACCCGCGTCGGCTGCTGGTGTGGCCGGCGCCGGACGTCAGTACGCAGCAGGCGCTCAGCGACCGCGGCTACCGGCCGGTGATCGTGCACTCCCGCGAGGAGGTCGACGCGCAGATCGCCGCCTTCCCGGCCGCGCTGTTCGTGGACCCGCTGACCGGGCCGATCACCCGTACGGCGTTGCAGTCGCTGCGCACGGCCGCGGTGGCCGCCGAGGTTCCGGTGCTGGTCACGGCGGGGCTCGGGCAGGCGACGCGCGAGGCGGCGTACGGCGCCGATCCCGCCGTTCTGCTGAAGGCGCTCGCGCCGCGTGACAGCGAGCAGCATCCGCCCCGGGTGCTGCTCATCGAGGAGCACGCCGAGATCGCCCTCGCCCTGACCTCGACGCTGGAGCGGCGCGGCATGCAGGTGGCGCGGGCGGCGAGCGACGCGGACGCCGTCACGCTCGCCGGGCAACTGCGGCCGAACCTGGTCGTGATGGACCTGATGCAGGTGCACCGCCGACAGTCCGGGATCCTGGACTGGCTGCGGGCGAACGGCCAGCTCAACCGCACTCCGCTGGTCGTCTACACGGCCGCCGTCGACCAGGCGGACCTGCCGCGGCTGGCGTCGGGGGAGACGGTCCTCTTCCTCGCCGAGCGGTCGACGAGTGCCGAGGTGCAGAGCAGGATCGTGGATCTGCTGGCCCGGATCGGCACCAACTAGGACCCGTCGTCCTGCCCGTCCTGCCGGGCGACCATCCGCCGCGCCGCCTCCTTGATGGAGGCGCGCAGGCGGTCGCGGTCGGCGTCCTCGGAGCCGGCCAGGATGCGGCTCATCTGGGGGACGAAGGCGGCCCAGTTGGCCATCGCGATCAGCAGGAAGAAGAGGTCGCGGGCCGGGATCGCGTCGGAGATCACTCCCCGGTCCTGCCCGTCCTGCACGGCGGCGACCTTGAGCGCGTAGTGCTTCTGGCGTTGCGCCTCGTCGGGCAGCAGCTCGGTGCTGCCGTACTCGATGCCCTCCCAGTACAGCAGGCGCAGCAGCCCGGGGTGGGCGGCGTGGTAGTCCATCAGCCGGTCCAGCCAGCCCTCGATGTCGTCCGGGTCGACCGGGACGGCGGAGGCCAGGTCCACCATGGAGCGGCCGAGGACCTGGGAGAACAGCTCGGCCTTGTTGCCGAAGTAGGCGTAGATCAGCTGCTTGTTCGCCTTGGCTTCGGCGGCGATGCGGTCGATGCGGGCGCCCGCGATGCCGTAGCGGGCGAACTCCGCGACGGCGGCCTCGAAGATCCGGGCCCGGGTGGCCTCGGGATCCCTGGTGGTTGCCATGGGGTCATCGTAGCGAGGGCCTAACCAACCAGTTGGTTGACAGGGAATTCACGCTCGCCCCAGACTGTTCCCCCTCCGTTCCAACCAACTGGTTGGTTGCCGTCGCATCACAAGCCACACACCACACGCCACACGCCACACACCACACACCACACGCCACACGCCAGACGCCAGACGCCAGATACGAGATGCCAGATGTCGGAGTGGGAGCACCGCACCATGTCGTCGCCCGAAGCCACAGAAGTCCGAGCCCCCCGAGAGTCCCGGGAGACCCCGGAGACCCTGGAGACCCTGGAGACGCGAGAGACCCGGGACGCTCCGGATGCCCGGGACGCTCCGGATACGCGGGACGCTCCGGATACGCGGGACGCTCCGGATACGCGGGACGTCGCACCCGTGGCGGCCACGGGTCGCCGCAAGGAGCTGCTCCTCGTCCTCATCGCCCTCTGCACCGCCGTCACGGCCGCCAACATCTACCTCGCGGCCCCGCTGCTCCCCCTCATCGCCCACGACTTCGGCTCGGCGCCCTCGGCCGTGGCCTGGATCGCCTCGGTCGCCCAGTTCGGCTACGCGGCCGGCCTGCTCGTCTTCGCCCCGCTCGGCGACCGCGTGAACCGGCGCCGACTGGTCGCCGTCCTCTCCCTGGTCACCGCGGCGGCCCTGGTCGCCGCGGCCACGGCCGCCGGGACCGGCGCGCTCGCGGCCGCCGTGCTCGTCGCCTCGGCCGCGACCGTCGTCCCGCAGCTCCTCGTGCCGCTGGTCGCCGCCCGCGCCCCCGCCGACCGGCGCGCCCGGCACGTGGCCGCCGTCATCGCCGGGCTGTTCACCGGCATCGTCGCGGCCCGCGTCCTCGGCGGGCTGGCCGGGCAGGCCTTCGGCTGGCGGGCGGTGTTCGTGGGCGCGGCCGTCCTCACCACGATCCTGGGCCTGCTGACCGCGGCCGCCCTCCCCGCCGAACGCCACCGCCCCCGCGAGGGCCACCTCTTCGCCGGTCTCACCGCGATGCCGGGCCTGGTGCGGCGCTCGCCCGACCTGTGGCGGGCCTGCGTGCGCCAGGCCGGGATGTACGGCGCCTGGAGCGCCCTGTGGACCTCGCTGGCCCTGCTGCTGACGGGCGAGGGGTCCTACGGCCTGTCGACCGCGACCGCCGGCCTCTTCGGGCTCTTCGGGCTGGCCGCCAGCGTCGTCGCACCGCTGGCGGGCGGCCTGGTCGACCGTTTCGGCGCCGCGAAGGTCGTACGCAACGCGTATCTTCTCGCCGCTGTCTCGGTCCCGCTGTTCTGGCTGGGCGGGCAGGTGCTCGTGGCGCTCTTCGTGGCCGCGATCGTGATCCACGCGGCTCTGGTGGCCTCCCACGTCGCCAACCAGACCCTCGCCCTGACGACGACCTCCGCCCCGGCCACCGCGAACAGCGCCTATGTCGTCGCGGGGTTCGCCGGCGGCGCGACCGCCTCGGCCCTGGCCGGCCTCGCCTTCACCCGCTTCGGCTGGGGTGGCGTCGTCGCGGTGGCCGGCGCCTGGCTGGTCCTGGGCTGGACGAGCACGGCCGTACGACGCCGAGTCGGCCTGCGCCCGTGACTCCGGGCCGCGACCGGGACTTCGGGCCGGGCCGCGTCTCCGGGCCGCGACCGGGACTCTGCGCCCGGCCGCGACGGTGAAGTCTGCCCGTCTGCGACCGGGCGAACGGCGAACGGCGTACGCCGGGCAGGGGCCGCGAGGTGCCCTGCCCGGCGTACACGACATGCGTGACTCGCCACCGCCGATGCCACGGGCCGCCGCAGAGGCCGCCGCACACGCTGCGGCAGCCGCGGCGCGCGGCGGACGGGGTCAGAGCCGGGTGACGTCCAGCTCGCCCTCGGCGTACTGCCTGCGCAGCACCTTCTTGTCGAACTTGCCCACGCTCGTCTTCGGAACCGACCCGATGATCGTCCAGCGCTCCGGGAGCTGCCACTTGGCGATCCGGCCCTCGGCGGCGAGGAAGGTGCGCAGGGCCTCGAAGTCCGTGATGGCGCCCTCCCTGAGGACGACCGTGGCCAGCGGGCGCTCGCCCCACTTGTCGTCCGGGACGGCCACGACGGCGGCCTCGGCGACGTCGGGGTGGGACATCAGCGCGTTCTCCAGGTCGACCGACGAGATCCACTCGCCGCCCGACTTGATGACGTCCTTGGCGCGGTCGGTGAGGGTGAGGAAGCCGTCGGGGGAGATGGTGCCGACGTCGCCCGTCTTCAGCCAGCCGTCCTCGCTGAACTTGTCGGCGGGGCGCAGGGGCTCTCCGTCGGGGCCGTTGTAGTAGGCGCCGGCGATCCACGTGCCGCGCACCTCCAGCTCGCCCGCGGACTCGCCGTCCCAGGGGAGGCGTTCGCCGCCGGGGCCGGTGAGACGGCCCTCGACGCCGGCCGGGAAGCGGCCCTGGGTGAGGCGGTAGCCGAGTTCCGCGTCGGTGCCGACCGCGTGGGCCGGCGGACGGGCGATGGTCCCGAGCGGGGAGGTCTCCGTCATGCCCCAGGCGTGGCAGACCCGCATGCCCAGCTCGTCGAACGCGGTCATGAGGGAGGGCGGACAGGCCGATCCGCCGATGGTGACCTGGGTGAGGGAGGAGACGTCCCGCGGCTTGGCGGTGAGCTCGGCCAGCAGGCCCTGCCAGATGGTGGGGACGGCGGCCGCGTGGGTCGGCTTCTCGCTCTCGATCATCTCGGCGAGGGGCGCGGGCTGGAGGAAGCGGTCCGGCATCAGCATGTTGATGCCGGTCATGAAGGTGGCGTGCGGCAGTCCCCAGGCGTTGACGTGGAACTGCGGGACGACGACGAGCGAGGTGTCCTGGTCGGTCAGGCCCATCGACTCGGCCATGTTCACCTGCATGGAGTGCAGGTAGATCGAACGGTGGCTGTAGACCACGCCCTTGGGGTCGCCCGTGGTCCCGGAGGTGTAACACATGGCGGCGGCCTGGCGTTCGTCCAGCTCGGGCCAGTCGAAGGTCTTCGGCTTGTCCGCGATCAGCTCCTCGTACTCGTGCACGCGCGCGTGGGCGCCCTCGAGGAGCGAGCGGTCACCCGGACCCGAGACGACGACGTGCTCGACCGTGGGCAGCTTCGGCAGCAGGGGCGCGAGCAGCGGGAGCAGCGAACCGTTGACTATGACGACCTTGTCGGCGGCGTGGTTGACGATCCACACCAGCTGCTCGGCCGGGAGGCGCAGGTTGAGGGTGTGCAGCACCGCGCCCATGGAGGGGATCGCGAAGTACGCCTCGACGTGCTCGGCGTTGTTCCACATCAGTGTGGCGACCCGGTCGTCGCCGCGGACGCCGAGGTCGTCGCGCAGGGCGTTCGCCAGCTGCACCGCCCGGGTGCCCGCCTCGGCGAAACTGCGTCGCTGCGGTTCGCTCTCACCTGTCCAGGTGGTGATCTGGGACCGGCCGTGCACCAGCACACCGTGTTCGAGAATGCGGGTCACGGTCAGCGGTACGTCCTGCATGGTGCTCAGCACGGCGTCCTCCCAGGGCGGCGACATTGCCTGCGCGGTGGTAACGGTTGTGCTGATTCTGCGCACATACCGCGCGGTATGTCACTAGGGAGCGGTGATCGATCAGGTCACGGCGTCGGCCGGACCCCGCCGCGGGCCGCGAGATCGGGCCCCGTCAGCGGACAAGGACCAGCTCAGGGTCCTCGCGCAGCTTGCCGAGCGCCCGTGACACCGCCGACTTCACCGTACCCACCGAGACACCGAGCACCTCGGCCGTCTGGACCTCACTGAGGTCCTCGTAGTACCTGAGGACCACCATCGCCCGCTGCCGCGCGGGCAGCTTCATGATCGCCCGCCACATGGCGTCGTGCAGCGCCTGCCGCTCCGCCGGGTCGTCCGCGGAGGCGACCGGATCCGGCTCCGGCAGCTCGTCGCACACGAACTCGTCGACCTTGCGCTTGCGCCATTGCGATGTGCGGGTGTTCAGCAGGGCCCGGCGGACATAGCCGTCGAGCGCCCGGTGGTCCTCGATCCGCTCCCACGCGACGTACGTCTTGGTGAGCGCGGTCTGCAGCAGGTCCTCCGCGTCGCTCGGGTTCGCGGTCAGCGACCGTGCGGTGCGCAGCAGCACCGGCTGACGGGCCCTGACGTACGACGCGAAGGACGGGTACGGAGAAGGCCGCGTCATGCCGTTCGAAGCGCGGGTGCAGACGGATGTGGTCATGGCTCCACGCTAGGTTCGCGGCCCGCCCGGGCGGATCGGCCGCAGGTCCCGAAGCCGGGTCCCTCTCAGGTTGTAGGGGTGGTGCCCGCCCCACCTCCTGAAGGTGGACGAGACGGCGGCGACTACTACGGGATGACCCCTGGGTACTCATCCCCCCGTGGGCCCGTCACCGGTTCCGCGACCGGTTCCGCGACCGGTTCCGTCACCGACTCCGTGGCCGACTCGGTCAGCAGGTCCCTCAGCGGGTCCGTCAGCAGGTCCGTCAGCGGCTTCGTCCGTGGTCAGGACCAGGCCCGACGTCGGCACCCCGGTCCCCGCCGTCACCAGGATCCGGGCGGCCCCCGGCACCTGGTTCACGGACGTGCCGCGCAACTGCCGTACGGCTTCCGCCACACCGTTCATCCCGTGGAGGTAGGCCTCCCCGAGCTGACCGCCGTGGGTGTTCAGCGGCAGCCGGTCCTCCGCGACGAAGGCCGGCCCCTCGCCCGGGGCGCAGAAGCCGAACTCCTCCAGCTGCATCAGCACGAACGGCGTGAAGTGGTCGTACAGGATCCCCACGTCGATGTCGGCCGGCGCCAGACCCGAGCTGCGCCACAGCTGGCGGGCGACCACGGACATCTCCGGCAGGCCCGTCAGGTCGTCGCGGTAGAAGCTGGTCATCTGCTCCTGGGACCGTCCGGCGCCCTGGGCGGCCGCGGTGACCACGGCGGGCGGCTGCGGCAGGTCCCGAGCCCGCTCCACCGAGGTGACGACCAGCGCCTGGCCGCCGTCCGTCTCCTGGCAGCAGTCCAGCAGCCGGAGCGGCTCGGCGATCCAGCGCGAGGCCGCGTGGTCGGCGCGGGTGATCGGGCGGTCGTGGAAGTACGCCGCCGGGTTCGACGCCGCGTGTCGGCGGGCCGTGACGGCGACCGGCCCGAACGCCTCCTCCGGCGTCAGCCCGTACGCGTACAGATAGCGCTGCGCCGCCATCGCCACCCAGGAGGCGGGGGTGAGCAGCCCGAACGGCAGCGACCAGCCGAGCGCCGTCCCCTCCGCCGACGGCTCGCGGTGTCGCACACCCGAGCCGAAGCGCCGCCCCGACCGCTCGTTGAAGGCGCGGTAGCAGACCACGACCTCGGCCACCCCGGCCGCGACGGCGAGCGCCGCCTGCTGCACGGTCGCGCAGGCCGCCCCGCCGCCGTAGTGGACCCGGGAGAAGAAGGACAGCTCGCCCATGCCGCAGGCCTGCGCGACGGTGATCTCCGGGCTGGTGTCCATCGTGAACGTCACCATCCCGTCCACGTCGGCGGGCGTGAGTCCCGCGTCGGCGAGAGCCGCCCGCACCGACTCCACCGCCAGCCGCAGTTCACTGCGCCCCGAGTCCTTGGAGAACTCCGTGGCCCCGATGCCGACGATCGCCGCCCGGCCGCCGAGGGAGTCCTTCGTCCGCACGCTCATCCCGCACCTCCCGGCGGGACGGTGACGGCGGCGGCGACGGTGAGCGTCACCGTGCCGGTGACATGCCGGCCGATCCCGTTGTCCCCGGTGACCCGCACCACGGCCGTCTCCCCGTCGACCTCCTCGATCCTGCCCCTCAACACCATGGTGTCTCCCGGGTGGTTGGGCGCCCCGAGCCGGATGGCGACCTTGCGGAGCACGGCCGTCGGGCCGAAGTGGTCGGTGAGGTACCGGCCGACCAGGCCGTTGGTGGTGAGGATGTTCATGAAGATGTCGGGGGACCCCTTCAGCCGGGCCAGTTCGGGGTCGTGGTGGACGTCCTGGTAGTCCCGCGAGGCGAGGGCGCCGGCCACGATCAGGGTGCGGGTGATCCCGATCTCCAGCGGCGGCAGCTCGTCACCGGCCTTCACGCGGCCGCCTCCCCCGCGCGCGGGCGGAACACGGGCAGCACCAGCTCGCCGTCCGCATCGTCGTAGGCCCGGAACTCCAGCTCCACCGGCAGGCCGATCCGCACCTTGTCGTAGGGCACGTCGACCACGTTGCTGATGATGCGGACGCCCTCGGCGAGCTCGATCAGGCCGATCGCGTAGGGCGGGGAGAAGGCCGGGAAGGGCGGGTGGTGCATCACGACGTACGAGAAGACCGTGCCCTCGCCGCTCGCCTCGACGGTGTCCCACTCCGCCGAGCCGCAGGCGTTGCAGCCGGGGAGCCAGGGGAAGCGGAGCGTGTCGCAGGCGGTACAGCGCTGGACGAGGAGGCGGTGGCGCCGGACGCCCTCCCAGAAACCGGCGTTGTCCCGGTTGACCACGGGACGCGGCCGCCGCGGCGGTTCCTGCCGGTCCTGCGCCTTCTCTCCCCCTCCGGTCGGCGCGTACGAGCCCGGCGCGTGCTTGTCCGATGCGTACTTGTCCGGTGCATGCTTGCCCGATGCGTACTCGCTCGGCGCGCGCTTGCCCGATGCGTACTTGCTCGGCGCGTACTTGAGGATGCGGAAGCGGTGGGTGCCGACCAGCGCCTCGCCCACGCGCACGTCCGTCCGGGTCGTGACGAAGTACCCGGTGCCCAGTTTGGTGGTCTTCCGCTGCGAGACCGACTCGATCACCGTGTCGAAGGCGACCTCGTCCCCGGGCCGCAGCGGGCGCAGGTACTCCTGTTCGCAGTCGGTCGCGACGACCGACGTGCAGCCCGCCCCGTCGAGGAGCGAGAGCAGCTCCTCGTACCCCTGCGCACGCCCCTCGTGGCCGCTCAGGCCGCCCATGATCCACGCCTGGAGCATGGTCGGCGGGGCGATAGCGCCGGGGCCGGTGTACGCGGGGTTCCGGTCGCCCATCGCCTCGCACCAGTGCCGGATCATGGGTGCGTTGACAGGGTCCCGGCCGACGCCCGCGACCCTCGCGGGGCGGCCCTCGTAGGCCTTGAGTCGCGCGTGGAGCTCGTCGTCCACGGCCGTACTCCTTCCGGCGGGAAAGGGTTACCAGGACTTACCGGGAACGGACTTACCGGGAACAGTTTCTGACTGTCCGTCAGATATAGGCCTCTGTCAAGGTCACTTCCGTGCACGAAAAACGCCCGCGCGGCGGTACCGAAGTACCGCCGCGCGGACGCGTTGCCACCCCCACAGCCCCCACCCGGCACGCGGCTCCCCCCGGGGCCGGCGCCGGACTCCGGTCCTCTCAGGTCACCGCCACAGCGGGGCGAAGGCGACCGCGACGTTGCTGTTGCCCTGGTTGACCGCGGTGAACGCGGACCCGTTGACCTGCGCGGTGTTGCTCTGGTTCGAGGCGCCCGACCCGACGGCGCTCTGCTGTGTGGTGGCCGAGTTGCCGCTGTTGTCCCGCCCGACACCGCTGCCGACGATGCTCGCGACACCCGCGTTCGATCCGTCGTCCGCGAAGCCGCCGTTGTCCGCCACCGCGACGCCGGTGAAGAGGGCGACTGCCAGCGGGAGGGCGGAGACGGCGGCGATGACACGGGCGGTACGGATGCTTGCCATGTGGTTCCTCCAGAACGGAAGTACGTGAGTACCCGAGGTGCGTGAAGTACGGCTTTCACCTGGGCGGTTGGCCGACCGCCCCGGTGCTTGTGACGACGTCGCGAGACCAGAGTTGCCCACCGAATCCCCGGCGAACCATCCCGGAAGCCATGATTCGCACTCAAGCGTGATGACAAGTCGATAAACCCCCAGCACCACTTTTCCTGCCCGTGCCGCCATAATCCCCGGCAAGTCGGACACCCGCCCTCCGGGCCGCACAAGAGGTGAAGCGTTCCGGCACTTTTCCGCCCGAACCGACCGCCCCCGGGCGCGTCGCGGCTCACCCCCTTCCCTTTATCGAACACACGTACGACACTGTCTCCATGGCCACCACCGACCGGTACTCCCGGCAGGCCACCACGCTGGCCCTCGCCCACGCCCTGTCGGCCGCCGAACGCGGCCTGGCCGTCATCCCCCTGTCCCGGACGAAACTCCCGGCCCTGCGCTCCCCCCACCGCGACGCCCCCGAGCCGGCGGGACCGCCCTGCCGCGGCGAGTGCGGCCGCCCCGGCCACGGCGTGTACGACGCCTCGACCGACCCGGCCCGCATCCGCGAACTGTTCGCCGCCGCCCCCTGGGCCACCGGCTACGGCATCGCCTGCGGCCTGCCCCCGCACCACCTCATCGGCGTCGACCTGGACACCAAGTCGGACACGGACTCCACGGCCGCCCTGCGCGAACTGGCCCTGCGCCACCTCTTCACCATCCCGCCCACGATCGTCGTCCTCACCCCGTCCGGCGGGCGGCACCTGTGGCTCACCGGCCCGCCGGACGTCGTGGTCCCCAACTCGGCCGGCCGGCTCGCCCCCGGCATCGACATCCGGGGCGCCGGCGGCTACCTGGTCGGCCCCGGCTCCCGCACCGCCCACGGCGTCTACGCCACCGCCCCCGGCACCGCCCACCTCGCCCCCGCCCCCTGCCCGCGCTCCCTCCTGCGCCTGCTGCAGCCACCGCCGCGCCCGCCCCACCCGGGCCCCGGCTCGACGGCGGGCGGCGCACACGGCCGGGGCCTGGTCCAGTTCGTCCTGGCCGCCCACGAGGGCCAGCGCAACACACGCCTTTTCTGGGCGGCCTGCCGGGCCTACGAGGACGGCATCGGCCCGGAGTTGACCGAGGACCTGGTCGCCGCCGCCGTACGAACCGGCCTGACGGCCCGAGAGGCACGGGGGACGATCACATCGGCGGCCCGCATGACCACCCACCGCCCCGGCCCGTGACGGCCCCCGGCGCTCGCTATCAGTGCGAGCGCCGGGCGCCGTGGGACGGCGCGGTCCGAGGACGATGCCCCCGCCGGTCAGAACCAACACGGCGGCGACACCGACAGCGACCGTCGCACAACTCGACACCCCGTTCTCGGCAAGGCCGAGACCACCACCCGCGCACGCAAGTGAAGGGGGGACACTCACGGCCCTGGTCCTCCCAGAACAGGCATCCCGGCGACGGGAAACGACCACCACCAGGGGTAGCCTGCCCATCCGTCCGAAGGTCCCCGGAGGCCCCCATGCACACCACCGTCTTCCTGCTGCGGAGCGCGCTGGGCCTCGGTGGCGGCCTGGTGGGCATCTGGGAACTGACCCGCCAGGCCTCGGGACCGGGCTGGAGAAAACCGCGGCTCTTCTCCGCGCTGGCGGCTCTGACACTCGCCGGACTGCTCGCCGTCTAGTACTGGGCAACAGCGGGTGACAACGGTCCCCGGCGCACGACGCCCACGAGAACGTCCCCTGACCGAGCTATCCGGTCAGAGGACGTTCACCTGCGGTGGGTGTGGGATTTGAACCCACGGTGACATCGCTGCCACGACGGTTTTCAAGACCGTTCCCTTAGGCCGCTCGGGCAACCCACCCGCGCCCCTGCCCACCTGGGGCGGAGCGGGTACAGACTACCGGGCGCGGGGGCTGCTCGGGGTGCGTGGTCCACACGGGGCCACTGGCCTTGCTTCCGGCCGCTCGTGCCGCCGCCCACGACCGGCACCCCGCCCTGGCCCGGCCTCACGCCGGCACATGGAAAGCACCGTACTGGCCGCGCCGGAACAGAGCGGGACCTTTCAGGGGCCGTTCCCTACTGCTTCAGCCGGGCCGCTGGGTGCGGTTCTCGTGGGCGAGCCCGTCCGGGTGGGTGGCCGTGCGCGGCCCGAGCCCGAGCGGAAGGACCAGGGCGCGCAGCACCATGGGGTCCGACGGCCGGAGCGCCTGCTGGTCCGGCGGCCGACGAACAAGCCCGATGTCCTGCCAGCCCCACGACAGGAAGGCGTTGCAGAGCGCCGAGTCGGCTTGTTCCACCAACGTCGCCCCGAGTGAGGCGTGGTGGTCGGCGAGCAGGCGTTGCTGAAGGCGGCGTGCGAGGCCCTGGTCGTCGGCGTGCGGGTGTACCAGGGTCTCGGTGACCGCGAAGACGTGACCGGACGCCGTGAGCTGTTCGACGCTCTGTGGAAGGGGTCCGTCGAACCCACGCCACCAGGTCCCCTCGCGCCGCACGGGGAATCCGTAGGCGCACCCGGCGAAAGCGGTGCTCTCCGCGATCAGCAGGGCGAAGCCGGGCCGCCGGATGGCGCCGGTCAGCCGTCGCAGAAACGCCTCCCGGCCCCGGTACCCCTCTCCGGGCTGCGCCTGGGAGGACTCCACGTACAGATCGGCCAGGTCCTCCTTGAGGGTCTCGGCCTGCCAGCGGTTCAGCCGGCGCAGGCGTAACGCGTTCCTGGGGGACGGTGTGCTTCGGTCACCGTACGGCGGCTGCTCCCGCCCGGGTGGGGCCGTCACGGCGTACCGCCCGTGGTAACGGGAATCCGCCGCGGTCGCGCGTCGGTGGCCGGGAACGAGTGGAGCAGGAATCCGGAGCCGGTGATCTCGATGACGCGGGCCATGCTCTGCGGCGGGTGGAGCAGCCGCACGGTCCTGCCTGCGTCCGTGGCGAGCCGGGATGCCATGAGGAAGGCGTTGAGTCCGCTGACGTCGCAGAAGGTGACCGCTGTGAGATCGACATCGGTGCTGCGCATGCCGTCGAGCAGGCACTCGGCCAGCGCGTCGCGCACCAGCGGTGCCGTGTCCAGGTCGATCTCTCCCGCGAGGGTGATCAGAGTGCGGGTGCCGCGTTCGTGCCGGTGGATGTTCAGTTGTGGAAGGGCCATGGCTCCTCTGTCCGGGCGCGTGAGGCTGCGGGTGGGGGTGTGCGTGCGCGGTGACGGACGGGATGAACTTCCGTTCCGGCGAACCGAGTTCCTGCGCTCGGTGCCCGAGAGCGGTGCCTGAACGCTTCCTCCGGCATCGGAGTGCGCGCTGAGCGCCCCGATGGGCTACCAGCCGGGAGCACCAGGGAGTACGCGCGTCCGGTCTGTGGGGGTGACGCCGGTGGCCGCGAGAATCCGTTCGGCCGAGGCGTCGTTGTCGTCCCGTACGGCCATGGCCATCGCGGCGCGAGCGAGCGAGGGAGTCGTCTGCGGAGGGATCACCAGGAACATGAAGTGGTCCTGGTCGCCCCGAGTGACGATCATGGTGTCGTCGCCGACGGCCGACCAGTCGATGCGGACGGAGCGACCGTCGACGACCAGGTGGCCCGGCCTCTCGTCCCAGGCGCCCGCGTCGAGGCCGACACGGGCGAGAGGACCAAGCCGGGCGGTCAACGCGGCGAGCAGTCCGGACAGTTGGCTCTCGAGGTCGCGGGACCTCGGCCACCACGCGCCGTCGAACGTTCCCGTGCGCTTGGACGTCGTCTCCATCCGCAGGACCGCTGTACCGGGGAGGATCGGCTCCGCGCCGGTGTCCGCCAGAAGCCTGATGGGGATCACGAGGACTCAC
The DNA here is from genome assembly GCF_040295245.1 of Streptomyces sp. NPDC002884. Taxonomy (NCBI): domain Bacteria; kingdom Bacillati; phylum Actinomycetota; class Actinomycetes; order Kitasatosporales; family Streptomycetaceae; genus Streptomyces; species Streptomyces sp. NPDC002884. The sequence goes on from NZ_JBEOVB010000008.1 coordinate 132,008, forward strand.
CCCGCTCCCTTGCAGGTGTTGCGTCCTCGCCAGGTCGCCCGGGAGCGACTGTGGTGGAAGGTGGCGATGCGATCGCGTGCTGCCGGTTGGCCAGGTGGATGAGGAGGACACCCATAGCGATCATCGCCATGACCACGATCACGATCACGAAGGTCTCCATGGTCCTCACATCCCCATCGGCCGATTCGGGGTCGCGACGGGTGCAGCGGCTCGATCTCCGCCATCGGCCATGACCGCCGGGATCCGTGGACGTGCGGCCGGATCGCGGGCCTCATGCCCTCCCTCGGAGTCCCAGACCGCTTCCACGGCCCGGTCGGCCTCCGTCGCCGTCCGTAGGCGGGCGGCCTGCTCCATCAGCCGGCTCGCGGTCGACGTGCCCAGAGGGTCGCTCGCGGCGGACATCAGCCAGGCGGCCGTGGCGGGGTCCGTCCGCGGCGGGACCACCAGGAGGTCCCAGCGGCCCATGCGATAGGAGAGCAGGAGCAGTTCGTGCGGGTCCTGCTCGGCCAGGAACCAGCCCACGTTCACCACATGCCCGGCGACGGGCACCTTGCGCGGCACGGCCGGCCAGTGGGTGGGATTCACCGTGACCCGGGTGATCCGCCCCCACAACGGCTCCAGTACGGCTGTCAGGATCGGGAGTTCCGCCCCGAGGTCGCGGGAGCGGGGCCACCATGCGCCGTCCAGGAGAGCCGGCGCGGCGCCGGCAGGGGCCAGCGACAGGCGGAGAGAGGGAGAAGCGGGGGAGGACGACGCGTGCCGGTCTTCGAGTGTCGGCGAGAGGGAAATGGTCGCAGTCATGACGCGAACCCTGCCCCGGGCCGACCACGGTCGGCCCGGCCTATTCGATCGCCGAAAACGACACGAGCGTGGTAGCCGGTGCGCGAAATATCCTCGGTACCTTCAGCGTACTCCTCGGCCAGGCAGTACGCGCCGTCCGTCGGCGGGCGACCCCCCCCCTTGCGCTCCTCCTCCGGACGGCCGACCTCAAGGCGCTTCCGGAGAGGATGAGTGATCACCAGGCCGGAGGCCTCACACGGCGCCCGGTAACGAGGTCGAAGTCTCCGCATGGTGACGCGGACGGAGCGTTGCCGGGGAGAACGGCTGGTCACACGCCCCGCTCACAGGGGCCTTCGAGCGGAGTAGGGTCGAAGTACCGGGAGCACTTCGCACACCGGATCAGATCTGGTGCCGTTCTCGGCGAGCGACAGGACCGGAACGTCGAAGACGATCCCGGGGAACAGGTTCGCGCCATGACCGCGACCAGAAGAGGTACAGCCCTCAGCGCATATCACTCCCTGGTGCGCTTCGCCCGAGGGAGGTGATGACGTGGACACCGTTGTCACCGCGGCACTGATCATCGCCATGATCGCCCTGGGAATCGTCCTGATTCATCAGCTCAACGTGCAGCACGACGCACGGATCGCGGCCTACCGCTACGGCGAAGCGTTGCCGGGAATCGGCCGTCTGCGGGCGAAGAAGAACCGACGAACGCCAAGGCTTTCCGTATCGCCCGCTGGCGCATCGCCTGCTGTCGACGACACCGACACCGAGCCGGGCGGTGCCACGGATGATTTGGCTCGTTCCCCGGTGGAATCAGTGGGCAGGCCGGGACGGCGTCACCCGGTGGAACCACCGGAGCCGCTCTCTGCCGGGAACGTCGACGTGCGCCTCGTCGCCTCGTCCCCGGAGGCCGCCCGTCAGGTCGCGGAGGTTCTCCGTCGCTGCTTCGCCTCGTCCGAGCAGCGCAGCTATCCCGTCGGCACGGTGGCCGGCGCAACCCGCCTCCACCTCACGGTGGACACCGCCCGCGCAGCAGAGCCTGCGCGCTCCTGGCTGGTCACCAGTGGGCCCTCCGGAAACGGCCGTACGCAGACTGACGAGATCTGAGGCACGACAAGCGCGAAACACCTGATGCCCGGAATGTGTACCAGGCATAACATGAAGACGGGTCGGCACACTCTCACGTGCGACCGGCCCGGAAGGGCGGCCCCGGTGTGTATACGCCGGGGTCGTTGGAGCATCGCTCCGATAAGCCGTTAACGCCCGCTGGTCGACAGCGTCGTCCACGCTGATCGCCGTTGCCTGCCGGATGGATCCGAGAGGGGCGGTGTGCATTGCGTCAGGGCACGGCGTCCAAAAACGTGGCCGGGGTGCTGGAAGCGTCGGCCCAATTCGGCCTGCACCGCCCGCACCGGTTGCGGTTCGACGAGGCCGGGCTTCCTGATGAACGCCGCCGCGTGGACGCCGCCACCCCGATGAGTTCCCCACACCCGGGACGAAGGGAAGCTCACAGCGATGACGGACAGTGGGCGGAAGCCGGATCGGATCGGGGTGGACCGGTCGGAGGGGTTCGGCGAACGACTGCTGGGTGTGCTGCTGGACCGGGCCCACGAGATGCCGCCGCAGTTGATCGCCCCGCTCGTCGCGGAAGAGGTGGCCAGGGTCGGGGGCCGAGACGTCTCCATCCTCCTGCAGGACTACGAACAGGTGCTTCTGGTGCCGCTGCCGGCCGGAGGCTGAAGGTCGGCGGCCCCGAGCCGGTCGAGGACTCCCCCGACGGCGAGGCGTTCCTGAGCCGCAGAACGGTGGAGGTGGCGGAGAACGGCAGTGTGCGGATGTACCTGCCACTGCTGGACGGCAGCGACCAGATCGGGGTGATGGCCGTCATGTGGCGGCACCGCTTCATCACGGACTCTGGGCCTGGGAGTTGCCCATGGGCCTGGTCGAGGAGGGCGAGACTCCTGAAGAGGCGGCTGCCCGCGAGGTCCTGGAGGAGGCGGGCTGGCGTCCTGGCCCCATCAAGCCTCTGATCTACGCCGAGCCGGCCAACGGGATCACGGACTCGCAGCACCACGTCTTCCGTGCGGACGGAGCGCCTTACGAGGGTCCGCCCACCTCCAGGGTATGAGGACCTTCTGCACGTCGTGGCAGCGTCAGCTGTGCGCGCCCCACCAGACCCAGCGGGCTGGGTCGATGCCGGCTTCGCCAATGTAGTTGGTGGTGTAGACGGCGGCACCGTTGCCCGAGGTACGGAGGAACACCCCGGTTCCCGAAATAAAGTCGCATTCGAGGTAGTTGCCATCGCCGCTCCACCACTGCCCGGGGGCGTTCCCACAGGCGCTCATCCAGACAGCGTTGGTCGCGGTCTTGCTGTCCGTGGTGAGACACATGCCGTTGGCCTTGCTCACCAGCCGGCGGAACACCGTGCCGTCGTAGTTGCGGGTGTAGGAATCCGAACCCCAGTACCAGTTCCGGGTGGAGAGCCCGTCATTACAGGTGTCCGACCAGACCTTGTCGCTCACGGTGGACGAGACCAGGCACTGGCCCTCGTAGTCGTTGCTGTACGACCAGTACGTCGTCGCCGACGCTGTGGATATCGAGCCTGCCACGGTGAGCATGAGGGCGGCGAGTCCCACGGGCACGGTCAGCCTCAGAGCCTTCAGAGATTCCATGATCACGAGGATTGAGGGCAGAGGAGGTGTCCGCGTAAATCAAGCGTGAACATGCCATGTCACTTCGGTCATGTCCACGCCACACTTGCGCACACGATTCACCACCCGATCACATTCGGAAAGCGCGCAGAAGGGGTGCCCCTCAGCGAGAGGCACCCCTTCTGACCAGTACGTCTATGACCTGCGGAGCAGGTCGCGCCGTTCGTGATCGGCGGCGCGGGGACAAGAGTAACGGGTGAGCACGCGCGCGTGGGGGTCAGGCGGTGCTGAACCGGGGAGGCACGCGCGCGTGGCCCGGCGTCGGAGTCGGCGTCAGCTGTCGCCCTTGCGGGAGCCGAGGGTGAGGTCGACGGTGTGGGACTTGCCGTCGCGCTCGTAGGTGATCGCGACCTTGTCGCCGGGCTGGTGGGTCCAGATCTCGCCGATGAGGGTCGGGCCGCTGTCGATCACCATGTCGTCGAGCTTGACGATGACGTCGCCGGGCTTGAGGCCGGCCTGGTCCGCCGGGCCGCCCGACTCGACCGCGGAGGCTCCGCCCTCGGCCGTGTCGGTGATCTTCGCGCCCTCCGTGGAGTCCGCCAGGGAGACGGACGCGCCGATCTTGGCGTACACCGGCTCGCCGGTCTTGATCAGCTGCTGGGCGACGTACCTGGCCTGGTTGATCGGGATGGCGAAGCCGAGGCCGATCGAGCCGGACTGGGTGGTGCCGCCCAGGCCGCCGCTGCCGGTGGACTGGATCGCGGAGTTGATGCCGATGACGTTGCCCGAGGCGTCCAGCAGCGGGCCGCCGGAGTTGCCGGGGTTGATCGAGGCGTCCGTCTGGAGGGCGCTCATGTAGGAGGCGGCGCTGCTGGTGCCGTCGCTGGAGGCCACCGGGCGGTTCTTCGCGCTGATGATGCCCGTCGTGACCGTGTTGGACAGGCCGAAGGGGGCGCCGATCGCGATCGTCGAGTCGCCGACCGCCACCTTGTCGGAGTTGCCGAGGGTGAGCGGCTTCAGGTCCGAAGGCGCGTTCTTGAGCTTGATGACGGCGACGTCGTAGCCCTGAGCGTGTCCCACGACCTCGGCGTCGTACTTCTTGCCGTCCGGGAAGGTGGCCGTCACCTTGCCGCCGTCGACCGCGTCGGCGACGACGTGGTTGTTGGTGATGATGTGGCCCTGGGTGTCGAAGACGAAGCCGGTGCCGGTGCCGCCCTCTCCGCTGCTGGACTCGGCCTCGATGGTGACCGTGCTGGGCAGCGCCTTGGCGGCCACCCCGGCGACCGTGCCCGGGTCGCGCTTGACGTCGCCGCCGTTGGTGGAGGCGGAGACGGTCGTCGAGCCGGTGTCGTCGTCGTTCTTGGCCAGCGTGTAGCCGAGTCCGCCGCCCAGGCCGCCCGCGACCAGCGCGGCGACCAGGATCGCGGCGACGAGCCCGCCCCGGCCGCGGCCGGACTTGGGCGCGGGCTGCTGGTAGGAGGCACCCCAGACGGTCCCCTCGGGGCCACCCGGGCCACCGGGGCCGCCCGGTCCAGCGACCCCGCCGACGCCACCGGCAGCGATGTCGCCGGGGCCGGGGGTGCCGTACGCGTGCGTGCTCGCGCCAGCGTCTGCGTAGAGAGGCGTCGTCGGAGCCGGGTTCGGCCAGTCGTCGGCGGCGGCCGGGGCTCCCTGCGGCGCCGGGAACGCCTGCGGAGCGGCCGGCGGCGGCCAGTCGCCGTCGACCGGGGCCGGCGGCGCTCCCTGGGGCGCGGTGGGCGGCGGCCAGTGGCCCTCGGGCGCGCCCGCGGGGGCGTGACCGGCTTCCGGTGCCTGCGCGGGCGCCGCCGGGAGCGGAGTCGTGGGCGCGCCGGCGTCGGGCGCGGGCGCCTGCGGGGAGGCCGAGGGAGATTCCACCGGCACGGGGGGTGCGGACGGGGCCGGGGGTACCTGAGTGCCCTCGCTCTTGCCCTCGTTCTCGGTGCTCACAGCTCTTCTCCTCGATCCACGGCTGTTGTCGTCGGTCGCACTGGGTCACGCTCGTCCACGCTCGTCGCGTTTCCGCGCGCTTTGTCGTCGACCCGGCGCGCTGAAGCTGTGCATGTGCTTTTGTACGTCTCAGCTTTTCCCACGGGCCGTCAGAGCACCATAAGCGGTGGCTGTGGGTCCTTGGCCATTCCTTATATAGGTCATTACGCACAATAAGTGCGCATCATCGAAACATCTCAGAGGGTTCTCAGACGACCGGGCGCCGATGGCACCATGACGCGGTGACCCACGCACGGCAGCACCACATTCAAGTCGTCGCCCACCGCGGGGCTTCCGAGGAGGCCCCCGAGCACACCCTGGCCGCGTACAAGAAGGCGATCGAGGACGGTGCGGACGCCCTCGAGTGCGACGTGCGCCTGACCGCGGACGGCCATCTCGTCTGCGTACACGACCGTCGCGTCAACCGTACGTCCAACGGCCGTGGGGCGGTCTCCGCCCTGGAGCTCGCCGACCTCGCGACGCTGGACTTCGGCTCCTGGAAGACACGGGAGGCCCGCGAGGCCTGGCACGCGCGCGAGGAGGACCCCGACTGGGAGGTCCGGCCCGAGGACCGCGAGGAGACCTCCGTCCTGACCCTGGAGCGGCTGCTGGAGCTCGTCTCCGACGCGGGGCGCCGGGTGGAACTGGCCATCGAGACCAAGCATCCGACGCGCTGGGCCGGACAGGTGGAGGAGCGGCTGCTGGTGCTGCTGAAGCGGTTCGGTCTCGACGCGCCGGTCCCGGCGGCCGAGTCCCCGGTGCGGATCATGAGTTTCTCGGCCCGCTCGCTGCATCGCGTGCACGCCGCCGCGCCCACGGTGCCGACGGTCTACCTGATGCAGTTCGTCTCGCCCCGGCTGCGCGACGGGCGGCTGCCCGCCGGGGTCGGGATCGCCGGTCCCTCGATCCGGATCGTGCGCAACCATCCGGCGTACATCGAGCGCCTGAAGGGGGCCGGCCACCGGGTGCACGTGTGGACCGTGAACGAGCCGGAGGACGTCGATCTCTGCGTCGAGCTGGGCATCGACGCCATCATCACCAACCGCCCGCGCGAGGTGCTGCGCCGACTGGGCCGCTGACCCGCACCCGTCGGAAGCCGCAGAGGTCACAGGGAAAACAGGGATAACAGAGGTCACAGAATTCACAGAAGTCACACAAGCCCCGCCCATACCTCTTGACCCCACAGCGCCGTTACAGCATCCTCCGTTCTCAGCCATACCGTCTAAATCCAGCCACTCACTGACAGGCCCCTCACAGGGAGTGCTCCGGCGCGTTCGTTCCGTGTTCGATCATGACGAATGCGTCTCCGGGGCCGCATTGGCCGGTTTCCGGTACAGGCCAATGGGGCATCCACACCGTGGCGTGGGGCGAAGGAGGTCTCGGGGGTGGCGTTGGTGGTGGCACAGGAGGTGCCCGCGTCGTCGAGCATGGCCGTACCCCATGGCCCTGCGGGCGTGGGGAATGCGAGACACCGCATGCGCGATCAGTTGCGCACGGGTGGAGTGTCGGAATCGGTCATCGACGACGCCGTACTGATCCTTTCCGAACTCTTGAGCAATGCGTGCAAGCACGGCAGACCACTGGGCGACGCCCTGGCCGGGGACGGCGACGTCCGGGCCGCGTGGCGGGTCGATCCGGGTGGCCGGCTGATGGTCGAGGTGACCGACGGCGGCGGCCCGACCCGTCCGGCCCCGGCCACTCCCTCCGTCACCGCGCACGGCGGCCGCGGGCTCAACATCATCACGGCGCTGGCCGACGACTGGGGCGTCCGGGACGACGCCCGCGGCGAGGTCACGGTGTGGGTCATCGTCCACGCGGACGTATACGACCCCGACGCCGGCTGCCGGCGCGACGACTTCGCGTCCAGGGTCGCGGCCCCGTCGGTGGCGTCGATGCCCGGCCTGAACTTCGCGGACGCGTTCGACGACCTGGACTAGACCGGGGACGGCCGGGGGCGGCCCGGGACGAGCGGCGACGGCCGGGGCCGGTCGGAGAGCGGCCGGGACCGGTCGGAGAGCGGCCGGGGAGAGCCGAGACCGGGCCGGGGCCAACCGGAGACGGGGGCCGGAGATCCGCAGGGCGGAGCGCGGTGATCGTTGTCCACAGCCCCCGCGTCGTCCACAGGTTCCGGTGACGGAGCGTACGAACGGCTAGGCTCCCGCCGTACCAGACGAGCCGTACCCGGGAGACACCCAGATGGCCAAGAAGCGACCCCAGACGAAGGCCAAGCGGCCGCAGCTCACCGACGCGGACATCCCGGTCGTCGGCGCGCGGGAGCCCTGCCCGTGCGGCAGCGGCCGACGCTACAAGGCCTGTCACGGCCGGGCCGCCGCGCATGCCGTGACCGAACTGGTCCAGCGCCCCTTCGAGGGCCTGCCGGGCGAGGGTGACTGGGTGGCGCTGCGTGAGCTGGTGCCGGCCGCCACGGTCGCGCTGACGCTGAAGGGCGGTCTGCCCGAGGGCGTCCCGTCCGTCACGCTCGCCACCGTGCTGCCGATGGCCTGGCCCGCCCTGCGCCGCGACGACGGCTCCGTGCTGCTCGGCCTGCAGAACGACACGCCGTCGGGCGACATCAGCCGCGACCTGGCGGACACCCTGCGGCGGGCGCTGGAGGCGGACCCCGGCACTCCGGTGACGGCGCGCCGGGCCCCGGCCGACGGCCCGCGGATGCAGGATCTGCTCGACGCCGAAGGCGTGTTCGAGCCAGTTGTGCACGACGGCTTCGAGTTCTGGGTCCCGGACCCGGAGAACGCCGCGCCCGAGGTGGCCGCCTCCCTGGAGCGGGCCAACGCGGCGGCGATCCCGACCGTGAAGCTGACCGGTGTGGACGCCGCGTACTGGTGCGAGACGCCGGAGAAGAACCACCTGCGCTGGGTCATGCCGCACCCGGAGGAGCGGCTTTTGGACGCCCTCGCGCGGCTGCACGCGGCGGGCCGTTCGAGCCTCGGGGAGGGCACGCGCCTCGTCGGCTCCTTCCGGGCGCACGGTCTGACGGTGCCGGTCTGGGACCTGCCGAGCGCGGTCACGGCGGACGACGTGGAGAAGCCTGCCACCGAGTTCGCCGAGCGGCTCGCCACCGCCCTGGCCTCGGACGCGCCGCTCACGGCCGACGAGCGTCGCGCGCGGGGCGGCCTGACCAACCGACAGGTGACGCTCAGCTGACACACAGGTACGGACCCCGGCCGAACTGACCGACCGGTCAGCACCCCGCGCGTCGGCGTGCGGCGTGACTCCGCTCACAACTACCGCCCGCGCAGGGTGAGTCGGCGCCAGAAGCGCCGATTCGCCGGTGTCCGGAATACCGATGAAAACAAGAGATCGAATTTGCGTGGAGCAGATCTCTTGTTACCGTTCGAGTTGCCCGGTTGCTGATGCATCCCCCGTCGTCAGCAACCGGGTCTTTTCATGTCCGGCTCCGTTTACAGTGTGCGGTCGCACGTCAACTGCCCGCGTTCGCCCGGGAGTTGCTCCCGGAGCGCAGCAGCAGCGGCCCGCCGTCGGTCGCTCGCGCGAACTCCGCGACCGCCGTGTACGCCGCCAGTTCGCCCCGGGTCCGCTCATGGGGTGTCTCGCAGGATTCCGGCTCGTCCTCGGCGCCCACGGCGCACCGCGTCCGCACGGTGCGCCCCTCGGGCCCCATGAGGCTCAGGAAGGCGTCCAGGGCGCGTCCGGTGGCGTTGCGGTAGTAGGTGCGCGCCCAGCTGTCCTCACCCTGGGACAGCACGCAGGTCTGCGCCTCCACGCCTTCGGGGGAGGTGAGTTCGGGGCCGCAGCGGGCGGCGGTGGCCAGCCCCAGGCCGAGCAGCAGCGGTGACCGGGAGGGTTCGACGGGCGGCGCCTTCGGATCCGTGCCGCCGGTGGCATGTGTATCGGCCACTTCGCCGGCGCCGGCCGTACGCCCTTCGTCGCCGACCGGCCCCGCGGACGCCATGGCCAGAGGCAGCGCGATCGCGCCTGCCACGGCGCCCGCGAGGGCGAGGAGACGAAGGTTCATGTAGCGGAAGATAGAGGGCGAACGCCGGTGTCCTGTCCGGCGCGCGCCCGACACCCCTACAACTCGGGTGCGCTCACACCCGTACGAGTGAGGGCGTCGACGACGGCGTCCACCACGGCCTCGACGTCGGGCACCCAGGGTGAGGCCGAACCGGGCAGCGGCGCGCGCTCCCACCGGATGTCGCCCCGGCCCGTCTCGGACGGGGGCAGGGCGATGTAGCCGCCCTCGCCGTGGAAACGCAGGGAGCCGGGCACGAAGTCCTTGGCGTAGAGCAGCTCACCCAACTGCTCCATCGTGTACGGCCGGACGAGGATCGACCAGCGGGTGGGCGAGGCGACCACCGGGCCGAGGCGAATGCCCTGGCCGTCGAGCGCCACGAGCGCGCGCGAGGCCGCGAGGGCGGGGAGGCTGACCGCGCAGGGGGCCGTACCCCCGGTGGCCAGGATGATCGGTGAGGTCGGCCGGTTGGTCCACCACCAGCGCACCATGCGCGCTTCGGTGGTGGCCGCGAGCAGGCCGGGGTCGAAGGGGTGAGCACCGGGGACCGTGCACTCCGGGTCGGGACAGCCGCAGCGGGAACGCCCCTGCGGGTCCGCCGGCACGCCCGGGAGGACGGGCCACTGCCATTCCGTCGCGAAGGTCAGGGCCGAGTCGATCAACTCAGGTCCTCTGTCGCTGGACTGGGACAGGAGCCTGCGTCGCTTTCCGAGGATCTCGCGCATGAGCGCTCGTTCCTTTCCGTTGCACCGCTGGCAACACCGTGGGCCACATCACATCATGTGTCGATCACTTCACTGTGCGTACCTGTTGGTGCATCACACCCCTGTACGGGACAGGGGGAACCCCTCAGGGTCGAGCGGTGGCTGCTTCCGCGGCCACTCCGTCCGACTTGCATCCATCTAATGCCTGGGCGTGGCGTGGGGTGGCGAAGTCTGGCGTTTGCCGTCGCGCGTATTTCTCTCCGCCTCCGCCACGGGAGGATGGGGCACGGTCGTCGATGACTATGACGCCCGGGCCGGTCACCAGGTTCCGGAAGGCTCCCTACGAGCTCCCAACGACACCTGGCCCTTACCGAGTACGTACCCATCACGACCGCTGTGACGCTCCGTGGAGCAAGCCCAGTCGACCGCAATCACCCGTTACCCGAGGCATTTTTAAGCCAAGTTTACCTTTACGCAAGGGAGCCGGAGAAACTGTGCCCGATTCTCCCGAAGACCCCACGGACACCAGCAATCCCAGCAGGACAATGCTGGACATCCCCTCACGAGTGCGTGTACATGTGGAGACACCGCTAGCGGCGCAGAATGACATGGGGGTTTGCGATGCTTTTGAGCAATACGCTCCGGTCCGAGAGCCGGACGCCATGAACGCCCCTCACCCTCCGAAAGTGGCTGGAATCGATTCAACGGTTCCCTCGCCCGCACACACTGTCGCGCCCGCGCCCGCCACCCCGGGCACCCCGACGGTCCCTGCGGCCCCCTCCGGCGCACCCGGCTCCACCGGCCCGAACGCTCTCCTGACGGACCGGCTCGCCGGCTGGGTCTCCGATCTCACCACCCTCCACGAACTAACCGAACGCCTGATCCGCACGGACGCCCTGCCGGACGCCCTCCAGGAACTGCTGCACGCCGGAGCCGCCCTCGTGGGCGCCCGGCGCGGCCTCGTCGTCCTCGAACCCGCCGACCGGCTCGGGCCGGACAGCATGATCGGACTGGGCCTCGGCCGCGCCGATCTCGGCCATATCGAGACCGTGCCGCGCAGTGCCCTGTCCTACGGCCGCATCCTCGAGGGGCTGCCCGGCGGCGAGGGGGAGATCGCCGAGCCCGACCTCTTCGCCGAGGACGGCTTGGACCCCCGCCACCGCGAAGTGGCCGCCCGCCTCGGCTACGCCGCCAGCTACGCGCTGCCCCTGGAGACGGACGGCGCTCCCGGCCGCCTGGGCGCGGCCGTATGGCTCTACGACGAACCCGCGGAGCCGGACGAACGGCAGCGCCACCTGATCGGCCTGTACGTCCGGTACGCCGCCGAGCACCTGGCGCGGCTCCTGGAACTCGAACGCACGCGCGCGTGCATGAAGACGATGGCCGAGGAACTGCTGCCCTCCCGGCTGCCGCGTGTGCCCGGCGTCCAGCTCGCCGCCCGGCATCACACGGGCCCGCGCGGCGGCGGCGACTGGTACGACGCGCTGCCGCTGCCGGACGCCGCCCTGGGCCTCGCCGTCGGGTCCGTCACCGGCTCCGGGCCGAGCGCGGTCGCCGCGATGGGCCGGCTGCGCGCCTCCCTGCGGGCGTACGCCGTGATGGAGGGCGAGGACCCCGTCGCCGTCCTGTCCGACCTGGAGCTGCTGCTGCGGCTGACCGAGCCCGCCCGGTCGGCCACCGCCCTGTTCGCCTACTGCGAACCCGCCCTGCGCAAGATCACCCTGGCCGGCGCCGGGCACTGCCCGCCGCTGCTGGTCGGCGAGCGGCGCACGGAGTTCGCGGAGACCTCCGTCTCCGCCCCGCTGGGCATGCTGGCCTGCTGGGAGGCGCCGAGCGTCGAGCTGGAGGCAGAGCCGGGCGAGACCGTCCTGCTCTACACGGACGGCCTGCTGCACCGCACCGGCGACCCCGTCGACCGCGCCTTCGCCCGGCTGCACGCGGCCGCCGCCGGGGTCCCGAAGCCGCTGCGGCACGACCCCGGCGCGATCGCCGACCACGTGCTGCGCACGCTCCTGCCGGACGGGGCGGCCGAGCGGGACAGCGACGAGGACGTGGTCCTGCTGGCGGCCCGGTTCGAGTGAGCCGCCGTAACAGGCCGTAACGGGTCTTTCGGCCCTGGGCCCCCTTCCGTACGTCCGTACGATGGAGGGGGTTCAGTGCCGTATCAAGGAGGATGACCGTGGCCGACGAGCTCACCCCGGCTGTGCCGGATGATGCTGCTACCGCAGCGGAGCCGGAGACTGAGTCCGAGGAGCCCATCAAGCAGCGGAAGAACGGCCTGTACCCAGGCGTCTCCGACGAGCTGGCCGAGAGCATGAAGTCCGGCTGGGCCGACACGGAACTGCGTGACCTGGAGCCGATCGCCCAGGCCGCCGAGACCGCCGCCCGGCGCGCCGCGCTCTCCGCGCGCTTCCCCGGCGAGCGCCTGGTGGTTCCCGCGGGCAACCTGAAGACCCGCTCGAACGACACGGAATACGCCTTCCGCGCCTCCGTCGAGTACGCGTACCTCACCGGCAACCAGACGGAGGACGGCGTCCTCGTACTGGAGCCCGTCGCCGACGGCCACAAGGCCACGATCTACCTGCTGCCGCGCTCCGACCGCGAGAACGGCGAGTTCTGGCTGTCCGGTCAGGGCGAGCTGTGGGTCGGCCGCCGGCACTCGCTCACCGAGGCGGAGCAGCTGTACGGCGTCCCGGCCTCCGACGTGCGCGAGCTGGCGGACCGGCTGCGCGAGGCCACCGGCCCGGTGCGGGTCGTGCGCGGCCACGACGCGGGCATCGAGGCGGCCCTGACCGACAAGGTCACCGCCGAGCGCGACGCCGAACTGCGCGTGTTCCTCTCCGAGGCCCGCCTCGTCAAGGACGACTTCGAGATCGGCGAGCTCCAGAAGGCCGTCGACTCGACGGTCCGCGGCTTCGAGGACGTCGTGAAGGTCCTCGACAAGGCCGAGGCGACGAGCGAGCGCTACATCGAGGGCACGTTCTTCCTGCGCGCCCGCGTGGAGGGCAACGACATCGGCTACGGCACCATCGCCGCCGCCGGTCCGCACGCCTGCACGCTGCACTGGGTGCGCAACGACGGCCCGGTCCGCTCCGGCGACCTGCTGCTGCTCGACGCGGGCGTGGAGACCCACACGTACTACACCGCCGACGTCACGCGCACGCTGCCGGTCAACGGCCGCTACAGCGAGATCCAGAAGAAGATCTACGACGCCGTGTACGACGCCCAGGAGGCCGGCATCGAGGCCGTCAAGCCCGGCGGCAAGTACCGCGACTTCCACGACGCCGCACAGCGCGTGCTGGCCGAACGGCTCGTCGAGTGGGGCCTGGTCGAGGGCCCGGTCGAGCGGGTCCTGGAGCTCGGCCTCCAGCGCCGCTGGACGCTGCACGGCACCGGTCACATGCTCGGCATGGACGTCCACGACTGCGCCGCCGCGCGCGTGGAGTCGTACGTCGACGGGACGCTGGAGCCCGGCATGGTCCTGACGGTCGAACCCGGGCTGTACTTCCAGGCCGACGACCTGACGGTGCCCGAGGAGTACCGGGGGATCGGCGTCCGGATCGAGGACGACATCCTCGTCACGCAGGACGGCAACCGGAACCTGTCGGACGGCCTGCCGCGCCGCTCCGCCGAGGTCGAGGCCTGGATGGCTTCGCTGAAGGGCTGACACATCGCTGGTCGACGGCCGGGTACCGGTGGGTGCCCGGCCGTCGACATGTCCAGGGGGATCCGGTGGATTCCGGGGGACCGTCTAGGGGGACTGCGTGAACGACTTCTGGTCCGGTGTCGGCGTCGACCTGCATCTGGAACCTGATGCCGCCGAAGGGCGGCGGGCCGGGCTGGAACGGGCGCTGCGGGACGCCGTGCGGGAGGGGCGGCTGGCGCCCGGCAGCCGGCTGCCGGCCACCCGGCGGCTCGCGGCCGAGACCGGCATCTCGCGCAACACGGTGAAGGCCGCCTACGACCAGCTGGTCGCCGAGGGCTATCTGACGGCGCGGCAGGGCTCGGGCACCCGGGTCGCGGCCCTGCCGTCCGACGCCGCCGAACCGGCGGGCGCCGCCGCACGCGCGCGTGAGCCGCGTTTCGACCTGCGGCCCGGGAGCCCGGACGTGGGGGCGTTCCCGGCCGCGGCCTGGCTGCGCGCGCTGCGCCGGGCCATCGCGACGGCGCCCTCACTGGCGTACGACTACGGCGACCCGCGCGGCCGCATCGAGCTGCGCACCGCCCTCTCCGGGTATCTGGGGCGGGCGCGGGGCGTCGTCGCGCCGCCGGAGCGGATCGTGATCACCTCCGGGTACGTGCAGGGCCTCGCGCTCCTCACGCGCGTGCTGGGCGGCGCCGGGATCGCGATGGAGGACCCGGGGCTGCCCTTCCACCGCGAGGTCGTACGACGCAACGGCGGGACCGTGACGCCGGTTCCGGTGGACGAGCGCGGGGTGCGCGTCGGGGAACTGGGCGGCGCCGGAGCCGTGGTCGTCACGCCCGCGCACCAGTACCCGACCGGTGGGACGCTGCATCCGGGGCGGCGACGGGCGCTGACGGAGTGGGCACGCGTGCGTGACGGGCTGATCGTCGAGGACGACTACGACGGGGAGTTCCGCTACGACCGGCAGCCGGTCGGAGCGCTCCAGGGGATGGCGCCGGGACAGGTCGTCTATCTGGGCACCGCGTCCAAGACGCTCGGACCCGCGCTGCGGCTCGGCTGGATGGTGCTGCCGCCGCAGCTGGTCGACGCGGTCGCCGACGCCAAACTGCACAGCGACCACCACACCGAGTCCATCGGGCAGCTCGCGCTCACCGAACTGATCCACAGCCACGCCTACGACCGGCACGTGCGCGCGTGCCGGCTGCGTTACCGCCGGCGCAGGGACCTGCTCCTGGAACGGGTGGGCGCGCGCCGGGGCGTGCGCGGGATCGCCGCCGGGCTGCACGCGCTGGTGGAGGTCGACGACGAGGCGGAGGTGCTGGCGCGCGCGGAGGCGGAGGGGCTCGCGGTGGGCCGTCTCGGCGAGCACTGGCACACTCCCGGCGCGGGACGGCCGCAAGGACTGGTCGTGGGGTACGGGACGCCCCGGGAACGGCTGTACCCGGAGGCGCTCGACGCACTGACGAAGGTCCTGGGCCGGAACTGACCGGCCCCGGACCGGCCTCGGGCCCGGCCTGATTGGACCAGCTTCATGGCCCGGGATTGGTGCTGTCGAGCGGTCCACCGCGGTTCTAGCGTCATCGGTATGTCGAAGACTCGCCCGAGGCGGCTGCTCGCTCTCGCCCAGTTGAGCAATTCGGTCGGGGACGGCGCGTACTACACGACGTCGGCCCTGTACTTCACCCAGGTGATCGGCCTCGCCCCCGCGCGCGTGGGCCTCGGGCTCACCCTCGGGTGGGCGGTCGGCTCGCTGGCCGGCGTGCCGCTGGGGCGACTGGCCGACCGGCGCGGGGCGCGCGGGACGGCGGTGCTGCTGGCCCTCGCGACCGGGCTCGCGGTGGCGTCCTTCACCCTCGTGCGCGGGTTCGTGCCGTTCGTGCTCGTGGCGTGCGGGTACGCGGCCGCGCAGTCGGGGCTCGCGGCGGCCCGGCAGTCCCTGCTGGCCGGGCTGGTGCCCGCCGGGGAGCGGACGGGGCTGCTGGCGCGTCTCCAGGCGACGCTGAACGCGGGTCTGGCGGTGGGCGCCGGGCTCGGCGGGCTCGCGCTGCACGCCGGGACACGGGGCGCGTACCTCGCGGTGTTCGTGGTCGACGCGGTGAGCTTCCTGGTGTGCGCCTCGCTGCTCACCGGGCTGCCCCGGGTGGCCCCCGGGGGCGTCCGTCCGCGCGGGAGCGGCCTGGGGGTGCTGCGGGACCGGCCGTACGCCGTGGTGGCGCTCCTGAACACCGTGCTGCTGCTGCGGATGCCGCTGCTCAGTCTGGTGCTGCCGCTGTGGATCACCGAGCGGACCGGGGCGCCCGCCTGGCTGGTCTCCGCGCTGTTCGTGCTCAACACCGCCGTGGTGACGGTGTTCCAGGTGCGGGCGGCACGCGGCGTGACGGGACTGGCGAGCGCCACGCGCGCGGTGCGCCGGGCGGGCTGGGTGATGTGCGCCGCGTGCGCGGTGTTCGCCCTGTCCGCCGGTGCCTCGCCGTGGGTTGCGGCGGGCGTGCTGGTGCTGGGGTCGGTGCTTCAGGTGATCGCGGAGATGGGGCAGTCCGCGGGTTCCTGGCAGCTCTCCTTCGACCTGGCCCCGGCCGACCGCGTCGGCGAGTACCAGGGGTTGTTCGGCACCGGCGTCACGGTGGCCCGCACCCTCGGCCCGCTGGTCCTGACCTGGCTGCTGGTCGAGTGGGGCACGCCCGGCTGGCTGCTGCTGGGCGCGGCGATGGTCGCGGCGTCGTACGCGATGGGCCCGGCGGCCCGGCGGGCCGCGGCCGACCGGACGACCGAGCCCCCGGTCGCGTTGATCCCGGCGACCTGAGCGACCTGACGGCACCGCACACCCCGGGTACGCCCTGAGCACACCCCGGGCATGCCCTGAGCACACCCTCAGGGAACCCTGAGAGCGTCGTCCTCGCCGTCGTCGTCCGGCTCAGGCCGCCCGGGTGAGTGCGGCGACGGGCAGGGCGTCGACGAAGAGTGCGCCCGCCAGGAGGCCCGCGCTGCCGCGTGGGCTCCACGCGCGCGTGTGGAGGTCGGTGTCGAGGTCGGAGAGGGCCGCGCGGCCCGCCGGGGTCGCCGTGCCGCCCGCCTCCAGGATGCCGCGGGCACCGGCCTGCACATGACGCAGACCCAGGGGGCCCGCCGTGTGCAGGAGTTCGGTGTCCTGGAGCGTGGACATGACGGTGAGCAGGGCGTCGAGTCGTGCCTCGGGCTCGTCCGCGCCGGCCGAGCGGGCCGCGGCGAGCGCGTCCAGGGCCCGCCGTACGTGCGGGAATCCGGCGCGTGCCTCGCCGCGGGCGCCGGCCGCGCCGTACTTCGCCGAGACCGTCGCGCCCCGCGAGGGCCGCCGGGGAGCGGCCCGGTCGGGGTGGGCGGCGATCCGCTTGGCGGTCGCGGCGACGTCGACGCCCCGCGCGCGGGTGTCGAGGGCGGCCGCCGCGACCAGCAGTCCGAGCGTCCACAGCGCGCCCCGGTGCCCGCCGCCGGCGAGGCCCACCGAGTGTTCGGTGCACCTCCCGATCGCGCCCAGCTCCGCGCGGAGCCGGGGTGTGGGTTCGCCGGTGCGGCGGGCGGCCGCGGCCATCGCCGCGAGGCCGGGTGCGAGCGCCTTGGCCGACCAGCGCAGCCCGCAGTGGTCCTTGCGGGTGACCCGGGCGGCCAGGTCACGTGGGTCGGGCAGGCCCGGCTTGGGAGCCAGGGCCAGTTGTCCCGTCAGCGCGGCCACCGCGGCCTGCGCGAGCGCCTCGTCCTCACGGCTTGTCATGTCCCGACCCTATGAGGAGGCGGAGGCCGACGGGGCGTCACTCGGCGGGGTGCCCGTCGGGGCTTCGCCGCTCGGGGGCGTGCCGCCGCCTCCGCCGCCCGCGCCGGTGCTCTCGGCGTCGGGGTCGACGCCCAGGGTGATGGACCCCTTGTAGCCCTTGGAGGGATCGGCCTTGTGCACGGCCTTCAGGGCCAGCAGGCCGCTGGAGGTGCCACCGCCGTCGTAGACCATGTCGTTGTCGAGGGTGGTGTAGCTGCCGGAGTGCTGCGCGTAGGGCTCCAGCGTGAAGATCTCCTCGGCGACGTCGTCGGGGAAGAAGAGCTGGCCGGTGTAGTTGACCTTGCCGCCCTCGTAGGTGCCGTCCTCCTTGGCGCCGCCCGTGTGCACCTTGAGGTGGATGTGGCAGGTGCGCGGGGTGTACCAGCCCGGGAAGATCGTCTCGAACTTGACGAC
The DNA here is from genome assembly GCF_040295245.1 of Streptomyces sp. NPDC002884. Classification (NCBI taxonomy): domain Bacteria; kingdom Bacillati; phylum Actinomycetota; class Actinomycetes; order Kitasatosporales; family Streptomycetaceae; genus Streptomyces; species Streptomyces sp. NPDC002884. The sequence goes on from NZ_JBEOVB010000008.1 coordinate 149,991, forward strand.
CCCGTTGGCGTTGGCGATCTGGTAGCCACGCAGGTACGTGTCGTCGTCGGCGGTGGAGCCGTCCTCGCTCTCCGCCGGGGCCGAGCCGCCGGGGTTGGCGGTCGTGTAGCCGGAGTAGTAGCCCCAGGCGTCGCAGTGCCAGATCTCGACAGCGGCTCCGGAGACCGGCGTGCAGCCGTCGGTGGCGTCGACGACGGTGAGGCGCAGGGTCAGCGGCACACCGCTCTTGCCCTCGGTGATGTCCTTGCGCACCAAGGCACCATCGAGGTAATAGGGCCCTTCCGTGACGCTCGTCATCAGCGTCATACAGCTGCTGCTCGTCGAGGTCGAGGTGGCGGACGCCGACGCGGTCGCCCCGGTGTCCGCGGCCGAGTCGGCGAAGGCCGACTGGTACCCGGCGACGGCCAGTCCGCCGGCCGCGACCGTACCGCCGGTCACCGCGAGGGCGCGGCGCCGGGTGATGGTGGAGTCTTTGTGGTTTCCCGTCATGAACATGAACGTAGGAACGCCACCAGTCAGCGGCATGGGGGAACGCTGAGAGGAACCTGTGAGTGCTGAGAAAGCTGAACTCCCGCCGCCGGAACGGCTCCTACCGGCCCTGACCGGCCAAGATCGACGCCCGGCACACCTGACGGACGGTCAGACCGCCATGAGGGGGGCGTCCTTGCGCCACTTGAGGATCTTGTCGAAACTCACCACCGCGCCGTTGCGCCCCGGCTTGTTGCCGATGTGGACATGGTCGGCGAGTTCCTGGATGAGGTAGAGGCCGCGGCCGTGCTCGGCGTAGGTGTCGCTGTGGACCGAGCGGTCGGCCCGGGGGGTGCGTCCGCCGGCGAAACCCGGTCCCGAGTCGGCGACTTCGATGCGGCACTTCTCGCCGTCGAGGTAGGCGGTGACGCGGTACGCCTCCGAACAGCCGCCGCGTGCGGCGCCCCCGCCGTGCTCGACGGCGTTGGCGCAGGCCTCGCTCAGGGCGACGGAGAGGTCGTAACTGACGTCGGGATCGACGCCCGCCGTCTCCATCGTGCCGAGCAGCAGGCGGCGGGCGAGCGGAACGCTCGCGGCATCACGCCGCAGATGGAGTGACCACCAGATGCTCATGCTCCAGCCTCCAGGCCGCGGCTCGACATACCGATACGTATTGCCCCTCAAGGCCCTGTGTAAGCGCGAATTCCACGTGATGCCGCCCATATGGGGGATGCCCGCGGCCCTGAAATCGGTGTATGTAGGACTCAGGGTCATCAGTCGCATCAGTCATCACAGAACCTGATCTTCCGCATCGTACGGAATCTTGTGGACCTGCCGTATGACCGCGGTGAGGCCAGTGCGATGATGAGCCCGCCATGACTGCCCCCCACAGCGAGCGCTCAGGTCGCGATCTACGGCTGCTGCGGGCCTCGGTGTTCGCCGCGGTCTGCGTCGTGCTGGCCGCGGCCGGGCACACCATGGCCTCCTGCGCCACGGTTCCGCTGTGGACTCTGGGCGCGGGATTCCTGGGCGCCCTCGCGGTCGTGGTGCCGCTCGCCGGACGCGAGCGGTCGCTGCCGGGCATAGCGGTACTCCTCGCGGTCGGGCAGACCGTGCTGCACACGCTGTTCGGACTCGGCCAGCACACCGCCTCGGTCACGGCTTCCGTCACCGCCTCCGCCTCCACCACGGCGTCGGCCCTGTCCGACGCCACGCTCGTCGCGCGGGCGGCCCGGCTGGTGTGCGGGGCCACGGCGGCGGCGATCAGCCCCGCCCAGGCCCAGCGGATCCTCGTCGACGCGCGGCTCTACCCGAGCGGCGACGGCGCGGCCTCGGGGGGCGCCGCGGACATGAGCGGCATGAGCGGCATGGGATCCGCGCACCATCCCGCGGACGCCCTGACCAGCGCCGGCACCTCGATGTCCCTGCTGCCGTCCCTGCCCATGCTGCTCGGCCACGTCCTCGCGGCCGTCGCCGCCGGATGGCTGCTGCGGCGCGGCGACACGGCCCTGCTGCGGCTGCTCGCCCTGTCGGCCCACGGCGTCGCCGAGGGGGCGCTCGTACGCTCCCTGCGCGGGGCGCTCGCGCTGGTGCGCGCCCTGCTCGCCGGGCTGCCCGCCGCGCCCGGGGCGGGACCGCGCGTCCCGCGCACCGCCCTGCTCGCGGCAGCGCCCGCACCCCGTACCACCGCGCTCCAGCACTCGGTGATCAGGCGCGGCCCGCCGGACGTATCCCTTCTCGTCCTCGCTGCCTGACGCGACACGACCAGCACTCCACCGCACCTCGGGGGGAACGGCCGCTGTCGTGCGGCACGCGCGCGTGCGCATCTCCGTGCCCACGCCTCTCCCACCCGCAGATTCACTCAGAGTGGAGTGCTCGCTGTCATGAAGGCCTCTCGTATCGCCTCCCGCGTCGCCGCCGCCGCTGCCGTCGCCGGTTCCGCCGTTCTCGTCCTGTCCTCGCCCGCCTTCGCGCACGTCAGCGTCGCCGCCGAGGGCACCGCCGCCAAGGGCGGCTACGCGGTCGTCGACTTCAAGGTCCCCAACGAGCGGGACAACGCCTCGACCACCAAGCTCGAGGTCACCTTCCCGACCGACCACCCGCTGGCCTCCGCGATGCCGGAGCCGATCAACGGCTGGAAGATCGAGGTCACCAAGTCGAAGCTCGCCAAGCCCATCGAGCTGCACGGCAAGCAGATCTCCGAGGCCGTCTCCAAGATCACTTGGACGGCCACCGGCAAGGGCATCGAGGCCGGCTACTTCCAGAAGTTCCCGGTCTCCGTCGGCGCGCTCCCCGAGGACGCCGACGAACTCGTCTTCAAGGCGATCCAGACGTACTCCAACAAGGAGGTCGTGCGCTGGATCGAGGTCCAGGAGGACGGCGCGGAGGAGCCGGAGAACCCGGCCCCGGTGCTCGCCCTGGCCGCCGCCTCCGAGGACGAGCACTCCCACGGCACGACCGCCGAGGACGCCTCCGACGAGTCATCCGACGACGCCAAGGCGGCCGCCGCGACGACCGAGGCGGCCTCCGACTCGGACAGCAGTGACACCACCGCCCGGGTCCTCGGCGTCGTCGGCATCGTCGTCGGCGCCGCCGGTGTCGCGTACGGCGTTCTCGCCGGCCGCCGCCGGACCACGACCGAGGCCTGAGCCCCACCCCCGCGTCGGGCGGCCGCCGTCGCCCGACGCCTGCTCCTCGACGGTGCGCACCGGGGCCGTACGCACGCCCCTGTCGTACATCCCGCCCCGTACACCCCGGTGCGCGCCGGAGTTCACACATCTGGGACATTTCTCTATGCGCAAGAAGACGTTCGCCGTGGCCGCGCTGCTCGCCGCCGCCACCCTCACCCTCTCCGCCTGCGGCAGCGGCGACAGCGGCAGCAGCCCCGTCGCCGTCGTCTCCGAGAACGGCAAGCAGCAGGCCGCGACCGTGCTCGACCAGCCCTTCACCAAGCCCGACCTGGTCCTCACCGACACCCAGGGCAAGAGCTACGACCTCCGCAAGGAGACCGCGGGCCACCCGACGCTGATCTACTTCGGCTACACCAACTGCCCGGACGTCTGCCCGCTGACGATGAACAACATCGCCGTCGCCAAGAAGCAGTTGTCCAAGGCCGAGCAGGACGAGCTGCGCGTCGTGTTCGTCACCACCGACCCGGACCGCGACACCCCGGCCGCGCTCGGCAAGTGGCTCAAGGGCATCGACCCGCAGGTCGTGGGCCTCACCGGGAAGTTCGCGACCATCCAGGCCGCCGCCCGCACCCTCGGCATCTCCGTCGAGGCGCCGCACAAGGACAAGAACGGCAAGATCGTCTCCACCCACGGCACCCAGGTCGTCGCCTTCTCCCCGAAGACCGACGGGGGATACCTCCTCTACGGCGAGGACGCCGACGTCGACGACTACACCAAGGACCTCCCCAAGATCGTCAAGGGCGCGAACCCGTGAGGCGTGCGAAGCCCTCCGGACCCGTCCGGCCGCTCGCCGCGCCCATCGCCCTGATCGCCGGGGCGCTGCTGCTCACGGGATGCGGGTCGGACTCCGACGGGCGGGCCGAACTCTCCGTCCGGGCCGCCTACATCCCGCAGCCCGTCTCGGACACCATGGCCGCCGGCTTCCTGACCATCGTCAACAAGGGCGGTACGAAGGACGAGCTGACCTCCGTGACGAGCGCCGCGGCGGGCAGCGTCACCCTCCACGAGACCGTCGGGTCGTCGATGGAGGAGGTCACGTCCCTGGACGTGCCCGCGCACGGTCAACTCGTGTTCAAGAGCGGCGGAAACCATCTGATGTTCGAGAAGCTGAAGAGCAAGCCGGTGCGGGGCAAGACCGTGACCGTCGAGCTGCACTTCGCCGCGTCCGACCCCGTCGAGGTCGAGATTCCGGTGGAGTCCGCCACGTACAACCCGAAGACCGGCCACTGAGGGAGGGACCACCTTGACGCAGACCATCGTCCCCCGCGTCCGGATGCTCGTGCTGCTGTTCCTGGCGGTCACCGGTGCGCTCCTGGCAGGCGCCGGGCCCGCATCCGCGCACGCCGCGCTGACCGGCAGCGACCCCGCGCAGGGGGTGGTGGTCGACAAGGCGCCCACACAGGTGTCGCTGACCTTCTCCGAGACCGTCTCCATGAACGACGACTCGCTGCGCGTCCTGGACCCCAAGGGCACCCGGGTCGACACCGGCAAGCCGTCCGAGGTCAGCGGCACGACCTACGCCGTGCAACTGCACTCGGGGCTGCCCGACGGCACCTACACGGTGACCTACCAGGTGGTGTCCGCCGACAGTCATCCCGTCGCCGGCGCCTACACCTTCTCCATCGGCTCCCCCTCCAAGACCAGCGTCTCGGTGTCCGACCAGGCCGCCGGCGGAGGCGTCGTCGGCTGGCTCTACGGCTTCGGCCGGTACGTGTCGTACGCCGGGTTCATCGTGATGACCGGCGGGGCCGCCTTCGTGCTCGCCTGCTGGCAGCGCGGTACCGGGGTACGGGCCCTGCAGCGGCTCGTCGTCTCCGGCTGGGTCGCGATGACCGCGGCCACCCTGTTCCTGCTTCTCCTGCGCGGCTCCTACACCAGCTCCGGCAAGGTCGGCGACATCTTCGACCTCGACCTCCTCGGGGAGGTCCTCCAGACCAAGACGGGCGCGGCCCTGGTGTCACGGCTGCTGCTGCTCGCCGCGGCCGCGCTGTTCATCGCCGTGCTCTTCGGCGCGTACGACAAGCGCGAGGGCGAGGAGAAGCGGGACCTGACCTTCGGGCTCGCCATCGGCGGAACCGTCGTGGCCGCCGGGCTCGCGGCCAGCTGGGCCATGGCCGAGCACGCCTCGACCGGACTCCAGCCCGGCATCGCCATGCCGGTCGACGTGCTGCACCTGCTGGCGGTCGCGACCTGGCTCGGCGGGCTCACCGCACTCCTCGTCGCCCTGTTCCGGGCGCCCGCCGACCGGCCCGTAGAGGCCCCCGCCGCGCGCCGCTTCTCCCGGCTGGCCTTCAGCAGCGTCCTCGTCGTGGTCGCCACCGGCACCTACCAGTCCTGGCGCCAGCTCGGCTCCTGGTCCGCGTTCACCGACACCCGCTACGGCCAGCTGCTGCTCGTCAAGATCGGACTCGTGGCGCTGCTCGTCGGCGTCGCGTCGGTCTCGCGGCGGTGGACGGCAAGGCTGGCGGACACGACCACCAGGAAAACGGCGACCAGGAAAACGGCGACCAAGGAAGCGTCGGCCAAGGAAGCGGTACGCAAGTCCGCGCCCGAGAAGGAACGCGTCACGGCGTCGGCCGCGACCGGCGACACCGTCAAGCAGACGTCCGGCGACGCCGAGCCCGGCTCCGGGAACGCCGAGCGGGCCGCGCAGCTCGCCCGGCAGCGGGCCGCCGTCGACGCCACCCGGCAGAAGCGGCTGCGGGACGCCGACCCCCAACGCTTCGGCCTGCGCCGCTCGGTGCTCACCGAGGCCGGCGTCGCCGTCGTGCTGCTCGCCGTCACCACCGTCCTGACGTCGACCGAACCCGGCCGTACGGAGCAGGACGCCGCCGCGGCCGGCCGGGCCTCGTCCTCCTCCTCGTCCGCCACGGGGGACTCCGCATCGGGCGCCCTGACCCTGGACATGTCCTTCGACACCGGCGGAACGGACGGCAAGGGCGTGGTCAGCGTCGACCTCGACCCGGCGCGCACCGGCGCCAACGAGATGCACGTCTATGTGACCCGCCCCAACGGCCGCGCCTTCGACGTGCCCGAGGTCAAGGTCGCCTTCACCCTCGAAGCCAAGGACATCGGGCCACTGCCCGTCACCCCCGACCACATCACGACCGGCCACTGGTCGGCGAACGGCGTGCAGATCCCCATGGCCGGCGAGTGGGAGATCTCCGTGACCGTACGGACCTCCGACGTCGACCAGGTGACCGTCTCCAAGAACGCGCAGATCGGCTGAACCGCACCATGCCCGACCAGTCCATTCCGCAGTCCCGCCCCGAGGCCCGCACCTCCGTGGACACAGAGGCGGGTGCCCCCTCGAAGACCCCCTCCCCCGTCGAGGGCTCCGAGGGGCTGTCACGGCGCAGGCTGCTCGGCACCGCCGGCGCCACCGGGCTCGCGCTCGGCGCGGCCGGCGGGGCCGTCGGCTACACGGCCGCGCCTTCACAGGCGACACCGCTGTCCTCGATCGGCGCCGGCGAGGCGATGTTCCACGTGAAACATCAGCCCGGCATCACCCAGGGCCTCCAGGCCCGCGGCCATCTCGTCGCCTTCGACCTCGCGGCCGGCGCGGGCCGCAAGGAGGCCGCCGCGCTGCTGCGCCGCTGGTCGGAGACGGCCCGGCGGCTGATGGCGGGCGAGGCCACCGCCACCGACGACACCGACGTGGCCCGGGACGCCGGACCCTCCTCGCTGACGGTCACCTTCGGCTTCGGCAACAGCTTCTTCACCCGCACCGGCCTGGAGAAGCAGCGCCCGTTCGCCCTGGACCCGCTCCCCGACTTCTCCTCCGACCACCTCGACAAAACGCGCAGCAACGGCGACCTGTGGGTGCAGATCGGTGCGGACGACGCCCTGGTCGCCTTTCACGCCCTGCGCGCGATCCAGAAGGACGCGGGCGCGGCGGCCAGGGTCCGCTGGCAGATGAACGGCTTCAACCGGACGCCGGGCGCCACCGCCCGCCCCATGACCGCCCGCAACCTCATGGGTCAGCTGGACGGCACCCGCAATCCCAAGCCGACCGAGTCGGACTTCGACCAGCGCATCTTCGTCCCGGCGGACAGCACGAAGGACCCGGCCTGGATGGCCGACGGCTCCTACGCCGTCGTACGCCGTATCCGCATGCTCCTCGACGACTGGGAGAAGCTCACGGGAAAGGCGCAGGAGCAGGTCATCGGGCGCCGCAAGACCGACGGGGCCGCGCTGTCCGGCGGCACCGAGACGACCGCGATGGACCTGGAGAAGACCGACGCGAACGGCGATCTGGTCGTCCCCCTCAACGCGCACGCCCGTATCACCCGCCCCGACCAGAACGGCGGAGCCGCGATGCTGCGGCGGCCCTTCTCGTACCACGACGGCATCGATCCGGACGGCACCCCGGACGCGGGTCTGCTGTTCGTCTGCTGGCAGGCGGACCCGTTGCGCGGCTTCGTCACCGTGCAGCGCAAGCTGGACCGCGGGGACGCCCTGTCGCAGTACATCCGCCACGAGGCGAGCGGCCTGTTCGCGGTGCCGGGCGGCGCGGCGAAGGGCGAGTACGTGGGGCAGCGCCTATTGGAGGCGTGACGGCCGGGGCCGGGGGCCGGGACCGGAAGGCCGGGGCGCACATCCCGAGGCTCGACGTCCGGGACGGGACGACCCGGGGGCGGGCCGGGGGCGGGAAGTTACGCCTCCTCGGGCGGATTCATTCCTGCGTGGGGCTGTCATGAGACGCGTACACCCGCTTCGGCAAGGGCCATTAGGGTGAGGTCATGCCAGCGAGCTATGCGTATCTCGGCCCCGAGGGCACCTTCACGGAGGTCGCCCTGCGCACGCTTCCGGAGTCGGCCACCCGCCAGCTGATCCCGTACGTGTCGGTGCAGTCCGCGCTGGACGCGGTGCGCACCGGTGAGGCCGAGGCCGCCTTCGTGCCCATCGAGAACTCCGTCGAGGGCGGGATCACCACGACCCTGGACGAGCTGGTCGCGGGCACCCCGCTGATGATCTACCGCGAGGTGCTGCTGTCGATCACCTTCGCGCTGCTGGTCCGGCCCGGCACGAAGCTCGCCGACATCAAGACGGTCTCCGCGCATCCGGCCGCGCAGCCGCAGGTCCGCAACTGGCTGAAGGCGAACCTGCCGGAAGCCGCCTGGGAGTCGGCCGCCTCGAACGCGGACGCGGCCCGGCTGGTCCAGGAGGGCCGATACGACGCCGCCTTCGCGGGCGAGTTCGCGGCCGCCCGGTACGGGCTGACCGCCCTGGAGACCGAGATCCACGACGCCGAGAACGCCCAGACCCGGTTCGTGCTGGTGGGCAGGCCCGCCCGGCCCGCGGCACCGACCGGCGCGGACAAGACGTCCGTCGTCCTGTGGCAGCGTGACGACCATCCCGGTGGCCTGCGCGACCTGCTGGGCGAATTCGCCACCCGGGGCGTCAACCTCATGCTGCTCCAGTCCCGCCCGACCGGCGCCGGTATCGGCAACTACTGCTTCTGCATCGACGCCGAGGGGCACATCTCCGACCGCCGGATGGCCGAGGCCCTCATGGGGCTGAAGCGGATCTGCCGTGAGGTGCGCTTCCTGGGCTCGTACCCGCGCGCGGAAGTCAGCGTGGCGGACGTGGCGGCTCCGCCGGCCGGGACCTCGGACGGGGAGTTCGTGGCGGCGGCGGACTGGGTGGCGCGCTGCCAGGACGGCCGGTTCTAGAAGCCGTTTCGGCCGGTCCTCTCTGCCCATCCGGCCGGTCCTATCTGCACATCTACGTTATCCACAGAAGTTATCCACAGGCCCGCTTCTCGACCTGGGGACAAGTCGACAACGAAGTGCCATCCGGTCGACAAATCGCCCTGGAGCACCCCACTGCGGCCCCCACCCCTTGAGTCACCCTTCGCCCACCTGTTTCCTTCCGTTTCCTTCGATCAATCCTTTGGGGTGACCCATTTCCACCCGAAAGAGGGCCGGGGTCGGGTTTGGGCATGGAATTACCCGCCGCGCACGGCGGTATCGGAATGATCAATTCCCATGTCCACAGATCTTTCGCACACCCTGTGGATAACCGTTTCAGAAGTGGGGCCGCCTGTGGACAACACCTCCCCCAAGTCCCCTCTCGCGCAAGGGAATCGAGTCAACCAGGCGCCCGCCGCATGCCCCGTCCCAGGGAGTGAGACACTTTTTATTGACACGTTGGGCAATTCACCCATAACGCAACGTAAGCCATGATTCGGAACGGGTCGCGCACCGTGCGGAATGGTGTCGTGAGCCGCAACCCCGCACGGGTAGCCTTGGCCGCGTGATTGACCTTCGCCTGCTCCGTGAGGACCCCGACCGTGCGCGCGCTTCCCAGCGTGCCCGTGGAGAGGACGTCGCGCTCGTCGACTCCCTCCTGTCCGCCGACGAGCGGCGCAGGTCGTCCGGCGTCCGCTTCGACGAGCTGCGCGCCGAGCAGAAGTCGCTCGGCAAGCTCATCCCCAAGGCCTCCGCGGACGAGAAGGCCGAGCTCCTGAAGAAGGCGAGCCAGCTCGCCGCCGACGTCAAGGTGGCCGACGCCGAACGCGACGCCGCCGACACCGAGACCCAGGAACTCCTCCAGCGGCTCGGCAACCTCGTGCACCCCGACGTGCCCGTGGGCGGCGAGGAAGACTTCGTCACCCTCGAGACGCACGGCACGATCCGCGACTTCGGCGCCGAGGGCTTCGAGCCCAAGGACCACCTCGAGCTCGGTCAGATCCTCGGCGCGATCGACGTCGAGCGCGGCGCGAAGGTCTCCGGCTCCCGCTTCTACTTCCTCACCGGCGTCGGCGCCCTGCTCGAGCTGGCCCTGGTCAACGCGGCGATCGGCCAGGCCACGGCCGCCGGCTTCACGCCGATGCTCACCCCGGCCCTGGTCCGCCCCCAGTCCATGGCGGGCACCGGCTTCCTCGGGCAGGCGGCGCAGGACGTCTACCACCTCGACAAGGACGACCTCTACCTCGTCGGCACCTCCGAGGTCCCCCTCGCCGCGTACCACATGGACGAGATCATCGACGCGGACAAGCTCCCGCTGCGCTACGCGGGCTTCTCGCCCTGCTTCCGCCGCGAGGCCGGCTCGCACGGCAAGGACACGAAGGGCATCTTCCGCGTCCACCAGTTCGACAAGGTCGAGATGTTCTCGTACGTCAAGCCCGAGGATTCGCAGGCCGAGCACCAGCGTCTGCTGGCGTGGGAGAAGCAGTGGCTGTCCGCGCTGGAGCTGCCGTTCCGGGTCATCGACGTCGCCTCCGGTGACCTCGGCTCCTCGGCCGCCCGCAAGTTCGACTGCGAGGCGTGGATCCCGACGCAGGGCAAGTACCGCGAGCTGACCTCGACCTCGGACTGCACCGAGTTCCAGTCCCGCCGCCTGTCGATCCGTGTCCGCGAGGGCAAGCAGGTCCGCCCGCTGGCCACGCTCAACGGCACGCTGTGCGCCGTCCCGCGCACGATCGTCGCGATCCTGGAGAACCACCAGCAGGCCGACGGTTCCGTGTACGTGCCCGAGGTGCTGCGCCCGTACCTCGGCGGCCGGGAGATCCTGGAGCCGGTGGCCAAGTGACCGCCGCGTTCCCCTACCGCCTGATCGCGACCGACCTCGACGGGACGCTGCTGCGTTCCGACGACTCGATCTCGCAGCGCACCCGTGACGCCCTCGCCGCGGCCACCGCGGCGGGGGCCTCGCACATCGTGGTGACGGGCCGCGGGGTCTCCTGGACCCGGCACATCCTCGACGACCTCGACTACGACGGCCTCGCGGTCTGCGGCCAGGGCGCCCAGGTCTACGACGCCGGCGCGCACCGCCTGCTGACCTCGGTGACCCTGGACCGGCAGCTCGCCGGTGTGGCGCTGGCCAAGATCGAGGCGGAGGTCGGCCCGCTGTACCTTGCGGCCAGCCGCGACGGCCTGGACGGCGACGTGGTGGTCGGCCCCGGTTACGCGCTCACCGGCGCCCTGCCGTCGACGCCGTTCACGGATGCGTCCGACCTCTGGTCCGCCCCGCTGAGCAAGATCTACATACAGCATCCCGAGCTGTCGGACGACGCGCTGGCCGCTGCCGCACGACGGGCCGCGGGCGGCTTCGTCACGGTCGCGATGGCCGGCGCGGGCATCGTGGAGCTGCTCCCCCTGGGCCTCTCCAAGGCCACGGGCCTCTCCCTCGCGGCCCGCCGCCTGGGCCTGAAGGCCGTCGACACGATCGCCTTCGGCGACATGCCCAACGACATCCCGATGTTCGCCTGGGCGTCCCGCGGCGTGGCCATGGCCAACGCCCACGAGGAACTGAAGGCCGTAGCCGACGAGGTGACCACCTCCAACGACGACGACGGCATCGCCGTCACCCTGGAAGGCATGCTGCCCGCATAGACACGGCGAGGCTGTGTGGATGGCCCGGGGGGGGGAAGAGAGTCAGGTCCTCACCCCACCCGACGACCCGACGGCGCCGGGCCGAACCACCCGCACAACCCCGCCAAGTCCCCGTGACAACGCCCCGCGGAGGATGCACGGATCGAACGTGCGCGGGGTCGCCCCCGACCACGGCTTAGCAAGCCGGTGCCTTGCCTCTCGGCCAATCCTCCGGGTGGGCGGCCCACGCGAGAGCGACAATCGCGTGCTCGAAGCGGCCGCCCCGGGCAGCTCCCCTGTACGGAACGGATTCGACGGAGGGCTAACTACTCCGGAACCCGCCCCTGGCTGCCCTGAAGGGAACTCGACGGACTGCCGTGCATGGGCATCGTCGAGCTCCTCCCAGTCTGTGGCACCGGATCCCTTCCGGCCCCGGGGGTACAACCACTGTGCCCGGGGGACGAGTTGGGCGCCACCGAATAAAACGCCCGTGCGAGGGCCGGGGCCGAGCGACGGCTATCGGCGGCGCCACCTGCGTCGACGCGCCTTGCTGAAGAACCAGCCCGCGGGCGGGTCGTCGGAGCGCCAGGGCTGCGGCTCGGGTTCCTCCGCCCGCCAGCGAGCGGCCAGCATCCGGGCCCGGGCGGACGGTTCGGACGTCTCGGCGGACCGTATGAAGTCCTCGTCCAGGACGAGGTCGTTCCAGACCTCCCCCTCGGACCGCTCGCGACCACCGCTCAACGCATCGTCGTCCGCCATCCCCGTCCTCCTGGTCATGTCCGTTCCGCCCAGTGTGCCGGGGCGCGGGTGAAGCCACCGTCAAGAACGGCCGCCCCGCCCCGCCCCCCCCGGCGGGGTCGGTCACTCCTCGCCGGCGAGCTTCAGCGCCCGCAGCTTCTGCCCCGCGTACCAGGTGGCCAGCACGGTCACCACGACCAGCAGTACCGTCGCCGTGGTCAGTCCGACGTCCGAGGTGACGAGGTCGCCGCCCGCCACCTTGTGGGCGACGGCCAGCGACCACTGCTGGATGCTGAGCGTGCGCGCACCCGGTACCAGGGAGCCGAACAGGGCTTCCCAGACGAGGGCGTAGACGAGGCCGAAGACCACCGCGTGCCGGGACACCGTGCCCAGCAGCAGGAAGACCGCCGCGTAGGCGATGGAGGAGACCAGGGCGGCCACCGTGTAGGCGACGGCGATCTGCTGGCCGTTGCCGTTGAGGATGAAGCCGGCGACGAGCGTGGGCAGCGCCGAGAACACCATCGTCACCGCGATCGCCACGATCAGCTTGGTGAAGATGATCGTCGGCCGCTTCAGCGGCTTGGACAGCAGGTACACCACGGAGCCGTCGTCGATCTCCGGGCCGATCGCGCCCGTGCCCGCGATGACGCCGATGATCGGCACCATCGTGGCGAGCGCGAGCCCGCCTAGCAGGTCGGACGCCGTCTGGTCGTCGGCGCCGGCGAGGCCGCGCACCACCACGGAGATCGCGATCAGCAGCAGCGGCAGGGCGCCCAGGATGAGGGCCCGGCGACGGCCGAGCAGGGCCCGGTAGGTGAGCCGGGCGACTGTGGGGTCGTACATCAGGGCCTCCTACGCCGTGACCAGGTAAGAGAACACGGACTCGAGGGACTCGTCGGACGGCGAGACCGTCAGCAGCCGGATGCCGTGGTCCCTGGCGACCCTCGGCAACAGCGCGGTGAAGCGGCCGAAGTCGACGGCCTGGATACGCAAGGCGCCCTCGGCGAGGTCGACTTCGATGCCGGACGTCGACGGGTCGGCGATCAGCGCGGCCGCGAGAGCGCGGTCGTCGCTGGAACGCACCAGGTAGCGGTGCGGTCGGTCGGTCATCAGACGGCGGATCCTGCGGAAGTCGCCGCTGGCCGCGTGCCTGCCCGCGACGACGACCTCGATGTGCCAGGCGAGTTGCTCGACCTCTTCGAGGATGTGCGAGGAGAACAGCACGGTGCGGCCCTCGTCGCCCATGCGCCGCAGCAGGTCCATGAGCTGCATCCGCTGGCGCGGGTCCATGCCGTTGAAGGGCTCGTCGAGCAGCAGCAGCGACGGGTCGTGGACCAGGGCGGACGCCATCTTCACGCGTTGCCGCATGCCCTTGGAGTACGTGGAGATCTTGCGGTCCTGCGCGTACTCCATCTCGACCGTGGCCAGTGCCTTCTGCGCGGCCTTGGCGCCCAGGCCGTGCAGCTCGGCGTTGGCGACGACGAATTCACGGCCGGTGAGGAAGTCGTACATCGCCTCGCGCTCGGGGACGATGCCGATGTGCCGGTAGATCGCCTCGTTGCGCCAGACCGGCTGTCCGTCGAGGGTGACCGTGCCGGTGGAGGGGGCCAGGAAGCCGCCCATCATGTTGATGAGGGTGGACTTCCCGGCGCCGTTGGGGCCGAGCAGGCCGGTGACACCGGGTCCGATGGTCATGGTGATGTCGTTGACGGCGACCACGTTGCCGAACCAGCGGGAGACGTGGTCGATGCTGAGCGTGGTCACAGTCCGACCCTTCGGTAGCGGCGCATCAGGAGGCCGTAGCTCGCGGCGATGAGGCCGAGGACGACGAGGACGTAGACCACGCCCTCCCCGTCGGACGGGCCGATCCCGCCCGGGAAGGCGGAGGTGGCGCCCAGGAACGCGGACTGCGCGCCGTCGATGAGGGTGACCGGCGAGAACAGGCCGATCCAGGCGATGGAACCGGTGCTGTTCTGCGCGTCGGCGATGGCCTGGAGCGTGGAGACGGCGCCGTAGGAGATGGTCAGGACGGCGATGACGGCGGCGATGCCGAACCCGCGTCGTGGCGTCGCCGAGGCGATGACCAGGCCGATTCCGGCGAAGAGCAGTGAGAGCAGTGCCACGGAGACGAGTCCTTGACCGAATCCCTTGGTCTGGTCGGCGAAGTCGAGCTTGGCCAGCAGCGCGCCGATGTACAGCACCAGCAGCGGGGCCGCGGTGAGGACGAAGAGCGCCGAGGCCAGCGCCGCGAACTTCGCGCGTACGTAGTCCGAGGTCTCGATGGGCCGCGAGAAGTACAGCGGCACGGTCTTGAAGCGGAGGTCGCGCGAGACGGACTGGGGCGCCTGCGAGGCGACGTAGAGGCTGATGACGGCCTGCATGACGATCGCGTACCGCGTGTAGTCCACGGGGAGTTCGTCGGCCTTCGTGGCGACGGCGACGGCGACCATGATGGCCGCGGGCACGCACATCACCACGAAGAGCAGCATCGGCAGCACCTTCGACTTCACCGAGCGGCCGAGGCCGTAGGCGCCGCGCAGGGACTGCGAGTAGAGGGAGCGGCGGGCGTAGGCGCGGCCCAGACGGGGGCCGTCGTAGCTGCGGTAGCCGATGTTGTGGATGCGGGTCTGGTCGTCCGAGGGGGCGGTGACCGGGTGTTCAACTGCCATGGCCGACGGCCTCCTTCCGCTGCTGGTCGTTGCTTGCGTCGCTGTCCGTGAAGACCTCGGAGATGTGGTGCCTGCGCTGTTCCATGCGCACCAGGCCGAGGCCGAGGCCGGCGACCACGTCCCGGACGACGTCGTAGGTGTCCTCGCTCTGCGCGGTCAGCAGCAGGACGTGGCCTGCGCCCGGCAGGGCGCTGTTCGCGTCCAGGACCTCCACCCCGCGCGCGTGCAGCGCCTCGCGGACCGCGAGGGTGCCGTCGGGGTGGTCGTCGGTGTCGGTGACCTCGATCGCGAGGGTGGTGGTGGTCTGCGTGAAGTCGGTGGTGGAGCTGGAGCGCAGGAGCTTGCCGCCGTCGACGACGACGACGTGGTCGCAGGTGCGCTCCAGTTCGCCCAGCAGGTGGGAGGTGACCAGGACCGAGATGCCGAAGTCGGTGTGGATACGGCGGATCAGGCCCAGCATCTCGTCACGGCCGACCGGGTCGAGGCCGTTGGTCGGTTCGTCCAGGAAGACCAGCTGGGGGTCGTGGACGAGGGCCTGGGCGAGCTTCACGCGCTGCTTCATGCCGGTGGAGTAGCCGCCGATGGGGCGGTAGCGCTCCTCGTACAGGCCGACATGGCGCAGGGTGTCCGCGGTGCGCTCACGCGCGGCGGTGGGCGGCAGGCCGGACATTCGGGCCATGTGCACGACAAACTCGGTGGCCGAGACGTCGGGCGGCAGGCAGTCGTGCTCCGGCATGTAGCCGACCCGCTCGCGGATGTCGGCGCCCTTGCTCGCGACGTCGAGGCCGAGCACCTCGGCTCGGCCCTCCGTGGCGGGCGACAGACCCAGCAGGATCTTGATCAATGTGGACTTGCCGGCTCCGTTGGCTCCGACGAGGCCGGTCACACCGGGCCCGACGTCCACAGAGAGCCGGTCAAGAGCGGTCACCCGGGGGAACCGCTTGCTCAGGCTTTCGGTCGCGATCACAGTCACGTCATCGAAATTAGTGACGCACGCCACGAAAATCGTCAGACCTCAGAGCCGTCTTCGCCTCAGACCTCAGATGTACGGGTCCGTAGGGGATGCCATGCCTGAGAGCTACGGGGGCGCCCACGACGGGTTTTCCACAGGCTCCGGACCCGCCTATTGACGCGGCCTCTAACAACTGTCACATTCGGCGATGTCAAGTTACGGGCACGTGGCGCAGTCGACCGGGGACCGGGTGGGACGGGGTGGCATGACGACGGCACCGACGGCAGGGACACGCGAACTCTCCGCCGAGCTGCGGGGATTCAGACGGGTGCAGCGGCTGGCGTACGAATGCGCGCAGGCGGTGGCCGCCGAACTGCGACCGGGTGTGACGGAGCGCGAGGCGGCGCGGATGCAGCGGGAATGGCTGCGCGAGCGGGGCGTGCGTGACTGGTTCCACCTGCCGTTCGCCTGGTTCGGGGACCGCACGGCGTTCACCGGCTTCCGCGTCCCGTTGCAGTTCTTCCCCACCGGCCGCCGGCTGGAGCCGGGGATGCCGTTCATCCTCGACCTGGCACCGGTGTACGAGGGGTACACGGCCGACATCGGCTACTCGGGCGCGCTCGGCGCCCATCCGGTGCAGGAGAGGCTGATGGCCGACCTCGCCGCACACCGGGAGCTGATCCTGCGCGAGGTGCGCGAGCGGCGGTCGCTACGCGAGATCTACGCCGACGTGGACCGCCTCATGGTCCGCCAGGGCTACGCCAACCGGCACCGCGCTTATCCCTTCGGCGTGATCGCGCACAAGGTGGACCGGGTCGGCGAACGCCGTTTCTCACCCCGGCTGTTCGGGTTCGGCACCCAGTCCCTCAAGGGCCTGCTGTCCGACGCGCTGCACGGCCACCGGGAGGGCTGGTCGCCGCTGTGGTCGCCGTACCGCTTCTCCGACCATCCGCCGCGGCCGGGCCTGTGGGCGGTCGAGCCCCATCTCGGGTTCCGGGGCACGGGCGCGAAGTTCGAGGAGATCCTCGTCGTCACCGACTCCGAGGATCCCGAGGAGAGCGCGTTCTGGCTGGACGACGATGTGCCGCACGTCCGCCGCTGGGCGGGCAGGGAAGCGACCACGGACGAGGCAGGGAAGGCGGAGGGGAAGTGACGTTGCCAGAGGGTGCGCGTGAGCGGCGGGTGCGGACCGGCGGGATCGAACTGTGCGTGGCCGAGCTGGGGGACCCCGGTCGGCCGACGGTCGTCCTGGTGCACGGCTATCCGGACAGCAAGGAGGTGTGGTCCGAGGTCGCGTCCCGGCTGGCGGACCGCCACGGGTTCCATGTGGTGCTGTACGACGTCCGGGGGCACGGCCGCTCCGGCGCGCCGAAGCCGCTGCGGGGCGGGTTCACCCTGGAGAAGCTCACGGACGACTTCCTGGCGGTCGTGGACGCGGTCAGCCCGGACCGGCCGGTGCACCTCGTGGGGCACGACTGGGGCTCGGTGCAGTCGTGGGAGTTCGTGACCGTCGAACGCACCAGGGGCCGCATCGCCTCCTTCACCTCGATGTCCGGGCCGTCCCTCGACCACTTCGGCCACTGGATCAACAGACGCCTGACGAGGCCGACTCCGCGCCGGGTCGGCCAACTGCTCGGCCAGGGCGCCAAATCCTGGTACGTGTACCTGCTGCACACCCCCGCCCTGCCCGAACTGGCCTGGCGCGGTCCGCTCGGCAAGCGCTGGCCGGGCATCCTGCGGCGGATCGAGAAGATCCCCGCCGGCGACTACCCGACTCCGTCGCTGAGTTCGGACGCGGCGCACGGAGCCTGGCTGTACCGGGACAACGTACGGCCCCGCCTGCGCCGCCCGCGTCCGGACGCGCACGCCCACGCGCCCGTGCAGCTCATCACCCCTTCGGGGGACCGGTTCCTGTCGGAGCGGCTGTACGACGAACTGGACGAGTGGGTGCCGCGGTTGACCCGGCGCACCCTGCCGGCCGGGCACTGGATCCCGCGCACCCGACCCGACCGGCTCGCCTCCTGGATCGACGACTTCGTCCTGTCGGTCGAGAAGGAGCGGGAGGCCGAGGCGGCGGGCGGGGCCCGGGCGGACGGCGCGGCCGAGCCGGTGCGCAAGGCCGCCTGCGGCCGGTACGCCGAGCGCTTCGGCGGTCAGCTGGTGCTGGTCACCGGTGCGGCCAGCGGGATCGGGCGGGCCACGGCGTTCGCGTTCGCCGAGGCGGGTGCCCGGGTGATCGCCGTCGACCGGGACGCCGAGGGTGCGGCCCGCACCGCCGAGATGTCGCTTCTGATCGGCGCGCCCGAGGCCTGGGCGGAGGCGGTGGACGTCTCCGACGAGCAGGCGATGGAGAAGCTCGCGGCGAAGGTCCACGCGGAACACGGCGTGGTGGACGTGCTGGTGAACAACGCGGGCATCGGGCTGTCGGGCTCGTTCTTCGACACGACGCCCGAGGACTGGCGCAGGGTTCTGGACGTCAACCTGTGGGGTGTCATCCATGGCTGCCGTCTCTTCGGCCGGCAGATGGCCGAGCGCGGGCAGGGCGGCCACATCGTCAACACCGCCTCGGCGGCCGCCTACCAGCCGTCCAAGGCACTGCCCGCCTACAGCACCTCCAAGGCGGCTGTCCTGATGCTCAGCGAGTGCCTGCGCGCGGAACTGGCCGACCAGGACATCGGCGTCACCGCGATATGCCCCGGCCTGGTGAACACCAACATCACCGCCACGGCGACCTTCGTGGGAGTGGACGCGCAGGAGGAGCGGCGCCGTCAGAAACGCTCCACGCGCGTGTACGGGCTGCGCAACTACCCGCCGGAGAAGGTCGCGGACGCCATCCTGCGGGCGGTCGCGCTCAACAAGGCGATGGTTCCGGTCACCCCGGAGGCGCGGGGATCGTATGCCCTGTCGCGTTTCCTGCCCAGGGCGTTGCGGGCGCTGGCGCGGGTGGGACCGCCGGTGTGAGCCGCCGCACGGCCCCGCCGCTCCCGCCCGCGCACTCACCGTCCACCACGGCAACGGCCGAGGGGAGGAAGGCGACTTGACCACCGGACCGTCCGCCCGGCCCCCGTACCGGATAGAGACGCTCGCCCATCTCACCGGCACCACCGTCCGCACCATCCGCGCCTACCAGGACCGTGGTCTGCTCCCCCGCCCCGAGCGTCAGGGGCGGGCCAACCACTACTCCGACGCCCATCTCACCCGCCTCCACCAGATCGCCGACCTCCTCGACCGCGGCTACACCCTCGCCTCCATCAAGGAGCTCCTGGACGCCCACGACACCGGCCGTGGCCTGGGCGGTGTCCTGGGGCTGGTCGCCGAGGTCGACGGTCCGTGGACCGACGAGGAGCCCTCCCGCGTCTCCCGCGCGGACCTCGCCGCCCGCTTCGGCGGCACCGCCGACGACGGAGCGATCGCCGACGCCGTGGCGCTCGGCGTGCTGGAACCCGTCCCCGGCGACGAGGACGGGTTCCTCGTGCCCAGCCCCCAAGAGCTTTCGGTGGCGGTGGAGTTGCATGCCGCCGGGGTCCCCCTGGGCGCGATCACCGCCCATCTGCGGGAGTTGAGGGGGCAGGTCGAGCAGATCGCCGCCCGTTTCCTGGAGTTCACCACCGAGCATGTCTTCGCACGCTATCTCGGCGGACCGCACCGCCCGACCGACGCGGACGCGGCCGAGGCGGCCTCACTCGTCCGACGGCTGCGCCCGCTCGCCCGGCAGACCGTGGACGCCGAACTGGCGCGGGCCATGCGCCTGTTCGCCGGCCATCATCTGCGCCGGCACCTCGGCGCGGGCGATCCGCCGCCACCCCTGTCGGGGACGCGGACGGTGCGGGTTCCGGTGGAGACAATGCGGGCCGTGGAGACGCTCGTTGGACCGGAGCGGGCCGCGGGCTTTCTCGCGCTCGCGGCCGAACGAGAGGTGCGTGCCCGGGCCTTGGATCGTCTGGTCTCAAGTCATGGAACGTCAGATGATCTTGATGAAGAGAGCTGAGGGCGCTGTCAGTTGTCCACAGAAACGCCAACTGGCCTGTGGATAACTACAGTTGGCTGTGGACCAAACCTGCGCCCCAAAACAAAGTGCGTGATCTGTGTCTCTCGCGTCATGCTGAGCGGATGAACGAAATGGACAGGGACGAGAGACGCACCGTGAAGGTGTCGAAGTACCTCTCGAAACACCTGCGGCACCAGCCCGAGCGGATCGGCCTCACCCTCGACGAGGCCGGCTGGGTGGAGATCGACGAGCTGATCGCGGCCTGCGCCGCGCACGGCTTCCGCTTCACCCGCGACGAGCTGGACCACGTAGTCGCCGCCAACGACAAGAAGCGCTTCGCGATCGACGGCACCCGGATCCGCGCCAGCCAGGGCCACAGCGTCGAGGTCGACCTCGGACTGCCCCCTGCGACCCCGCCCGCCTACCTCTACCACGGGACCGTGAGCCGCTCCCTGGACGCGATCCGCGCCGAGGGGCTGCGGCCCATGAACCGGCACGACGTGCACCTCTCGGCCGACCGGGAGACCGCCACCCGGGTCGGAGCGCGCCGGGGCCGCCCCGTGGTCCTCGCCGTCGACGCGGGAGCCATGCACCGCGACGGCCACGTCTTCCACGTCAGTGCGAACGGGGTGTGGCTGACGAAGGCCGTACCCCAGCGATACCTGCGCTTTCCGGAACGGCACTGAGGCGCGTCCTCGGCTCCCTCGCCGCGACTTCCTTCGGCATGATCACAGGTATGGACCACCTTCCCACCACTGAGGCCGCCGTCACCGCTCTCCGGTCGATCGCCACCCAGTACGCGCTCGAGATCGAGGTCACCCACGACATCGGCGCAGATCAGACCTCCCGCCGCACCTCGGCCGGCGTGGGCGTCACCGCCGACCCGGACGGCTCGCTGCCGCACGAGGCCCACGTCGAACTCGGCGGCCGCCCGAGCGTCAGCGTGCGGCTCTACCCCGACGACGACGCCCTGATCACCGTCGAGGGCGTGGAGTGCCCCGACGTCGACCGCGACGACGTCCCCGCGTTTCTCCGCTCCCTCTACGACGGCCACGCCTGGGTGAAGAGCCGGCGCTTCCCGCCCGCCCACTTCCTGATGGTGCCGTTGCCGCAGGACCGCGTGCACAAGGAATTCATCCTGATCGGCCTCAGTCCGTGGCTGAGGGGACGCGCACGGTGACTGTTTCACGTGAAACACGGTCGTCCGCATACGCTCGATGACATGAGTCTGCGCCTGAGCACCGTGATCCTCCCGTACCTCCGTTGGCACGAGGGGGGCCGTTCCACCTGGACACGGGCCGAGCAGCTCGGCTTCCACACCGCGTACACCTACGACCACCTGTCCTGGCGCACCTTCCGCGACGACCCGTGGTTCGGGGCGATCCCGACGCTGACCGCCGCCGCGGCCGCCACCGACCGCCTGCGGCTGGGCACGCTGGTCACCTCGCCGAACTTCCGGCACCCGGTGACCCTCGCCAAGGAACTGATCTCCCTGGACGACGTCTCCGCCGGCCGGGTGACCCTGGGGATCGGCGCGGGCGGCACCGGCTTCGACGCCACCGCCCTCGGTCAGGAACCGTGGACCCCGCGCGAGCGGGCCGACCGCCTCGCCGAGTTCGTCCCGCTGCTGGACCGGTTGCTCACCGAGGACTCCGTGTCGTACGAGGGCGACCACTACTCGGCGCACGAGGCGCGCAACATCCCCGGCTGCGTCCAGCGCCCCCGGCTGCCCTTCGCGGTCGCCGCGACCGGTCCCCGCGGGCTGCGCCTCGCCGCGCGGTACGGACAGGCCTGGGTGACCACCGGTGACCCCAAGCTCTACGAGAACGGCACCCCCGAGCAGTCGGTTCAGGCCATTCGCGGCCAGGTGGAGAAGCTCACCGACGCCTGCGCCGAGATCGGACGGGACGCGCAGGAGCTGGACAAGATCCTGCTCACCGGGTTCACCCCGGACCGCGGCGGTCCGCTGGAGTCCCTGGACGCCTTCGTCGACTTCGCGGGCCGGCACCGGGAGCTCGGCTTCACGGAGATCGTGGTGCACTGGCCCGTTGCCGACTCCGTCTTCGCCACGAACGAGAAGGTCTTCGAGCAGATCGCCATGGAGGCCCCGGCGCAACTGCGCTGACCACGGCATCAGGTCATCCGCCGCCCGGCGGCGTCCCGTGTGTGCGGGCTCGCACCCGGCCGTACGGGCATATGCGCGAGAATGGCCCGGTGACCTCAGCGATTCGACAGCCCGAGACCCCGGCCGCCACCCTCCCGCCCCGGCTGATCGCCACCGATCTCGACGGCACTCTGCTGCGCGACGACAAGTCGGTGTCGCCGCGCACGGTCGCCGCCCTCGCCGCCGCCGAGGAGGCGGGCATCGAGGTCTTCTTCGTCACCGGCCGCCCTGCCCGCTGGATGGACGTCGTCAGCGAGCACGTCCACGGGCACGGCCTGGCGATCTGCGGCAACGGCGCCGCCGTGGTCGATCTGCACGGCGGCCCCGGCGCCCACCGGTTCGTGAAGGTGCGCGAACTGGCGCGCGAGAACGCGCTGGACGCCGTACGGCTGCTCCGGGAGGCGGCGCCCGGCACGATGTACGCCATCGAGCAGACGTACGGCTTCTACCAGGAGCCGGAGTACCCCAAGATGCACCTGGAGATACCCGACACCCTCGCGCCGGCCGAGCGACTGCTGGCGCCGGACGCTCCCGGGGCCGGTGAGCCGGTGCTGAAGATCCTCGCGTTCCACCCCACGCTCGACCCCGACGCCTTCCTCACCCTCGCCCGGCTGGCCATCGGCGACCGCGCCAACGTCACCCGCTCCAGCCCCAGTGCCCTGCTGGAGATCAGCGGCCCCGAGGTCTCCAAGGCCAGCACGCTCGCCCTGTGCTGCGCGGAACGCGGCATCTCCCACGAGGAGGTCGTCGCGTTCGGGGACATGCCGAACGACGTCGAGATGCTCACCTGGGCCGGCCGGTCGTACGCGATGGGCAACGCCCACCCGGACGTGCTCGCGGCGGCCTCCGGACAGACCGTCGCCAACAACGAGGACGGGGTCGCCGTCGTCATCGAACGGCTGATCGCCGAGCGGGAGTAGCTCTCCCTCGGGGACGTCAGCCCTGTTCCCGCTCCACCGGCAGCCACAGTTCGGCGTCGGCCTCGGTCCCGTCCGAAGACAGCCGGGTACGCAGGATCTCCGGGCCCGGGCGGCCGCGGTACGGGTTGGACGGGAACCACTGCGTGAACACGTCCCGCCACAGCTCCTGGATGGCCTGCGGTGCCGGCCCGGAGGTGGTGAAGACGGCCCAGGTGCCCGCCGGTACGGCCAGGGCGGACGTGCCCTCGGGGGCGGCCGCGGACGTGATCACCCCTTGGTAGTAGTCGAGTTCGGTGCCCTCGGCCCGGCTCGGATCCAGGTCGTCGCAGACCGCCACGATGCCCTGTGGTTCCTGGTCCGACAGCTCCTCCAGACGCTCCAGGACCTGCCGGTCGATCCCGCGGACGAAGTCGATGATCGCCTGGTTCGGCCCCGAGTGCACCAAGGGCACCCGGGCCTTGAGGCCGGCGACGGTGAAGGCCGGCCTGTCCACTACGCGATAGCGCATGCTGCTGCTCCCTTCGACGGTGAGGCGGAAGACCAGCCGGGGCTGGGAGACGAGCGCCGCGCCGGTACGCCGGGCCTCGCCCGGCCCGACGCCGTGCACGGCGCGGAACGCCCGCGCGAACGCCTCACCCGAGCCATAGCCGTAGCGCACCGCGATCTCCAGCAGTGAGTCCCCTCCGGCGAGCACCTCGGCGCCCGCGACGGTGAGCCGCCTGCGCCGGACGTACTCCGACAGAGGCATGCCGGCCAGCGCGGAGAACATCCGGCGCAGGTGGTACTCCGAGGTGGCCGCGCCGTGCGCCAGCGCCGTCACGTCGATCGGCTCGTCGAGGTGGCCCTCGATGTACTCCATGGCCTGGTTGAGCCGCTCCAGCACTCCGGTCTCCTTCCGCCGTTGCGATCACCACGCTAGGCGGCGGACGTCCGGCCGGACCCGACATCCTGTGCCCGATCGAGTCGGGTGCGGGGGGGGCCTCAACCGACGGGAGCTCCGCGTGCCGCCAGCCAGGGCACCGGGTCGAGCGCCGAGCCCGCGTCGGGCGTGACCCGCACCTCGAAGTGCAGGTGCGGACCGGTCGAGTTGCCCGAGGTGCCCGACTGCCCGATCCACCGCCCGGTGGTCACCCCGTCGCCCTGGTCGACGGTGACGGCGGCGAGATGGGCGTACTGCGTGTAGTAGCCGTCGGAATGCCGCACCACGACCTCGATCCCGAACGGGCCCCCGCACGACACCCGCACCACGCGGCCCGCACCGACCGCCCGCACCGGCGTCCCGATCGGCACCGCGAAGTCCTGACCGGTGTGCCGGTTCGCCCAGCGCGTGCCACCGCTGCCGAAAGCCGCGGACAGGGCGTACGTCTCGACCGGTGTGACCCAGTCGCCCACGAAGTGCGTCGCCGACTGGTCCAGTCGCACCGCACCGCGGCAGGCGCCCGCCGCCACCGACGCGTCCGCCCGCCCCTGCAACTGCCACCGCGCCTGCTCGAGTTTGTCGTCGATGTCCTTCTTCAGCCGCGCGAGCTCCAGAGCACGCCGCTCCACCGCCTGCCAGGCCTCGACGGCCTTCGCCTCGTCGGCGGCCAGCCGTGCCTCCGCCCGCCGGTTCTTACCGATCGCGTTGTCGACGGCGAGGTTCGCCTGCGAGAAGACGTGCTGCCCGCGCATCAGCTTGTCGGGGCTGCCCGCCAGGACCAGCTGCGCGACGACCGGCAGCCCGCCGCCACCGCGGTACTGGGCGCGGGCGATGCGCCCCAGGTCCTCGCGCAGCACGGCGATCTCCCGCCGCTCCCGGGTGAGGAGTTCCTCCACCCGCCGGGCCCGCCCCTGCTGCTTCTCCGCCTCGCGCCGCCCCGCCTCGTACCGCTGGGTCGCCACCGCGGCATCCTCGTACAGCCGCGCCACCTGCGCACTGATCCGGGAGTCCGAGCCCTCGCCGGGCTCCCCCTCGGCGACGGTGGGCCGGGTCGCGAGCAGCCCGGACACGCACAGCAGAACCGGAACGAGCAGAACACGACGGCGAGGTGAGCGCATGTCAGCGATCGTGACCCGGCTGCCGGGCCCCGGTCCTGTTCAAGTCGTACGCCTGGGGGACGCGCTGCCCCTGATGGCTCAGTACGGCGCCTGCCACACCACCGTCGTACCGGCGCCGTCGGCCCCGATGCCCGGGCCGTGCGCACTGTCGCCGCCGAGCGCCTCGGCACGCCGCACCAGGTTCCGCAGACCGCTGCGCCGGCCGCCGTCGGGGATGCCCACCCCGTCGTCGGCGACGGTCAGCCGCACACCCGGCCGACCGTCGGGGAGGATCGCCGTGGCGTCGACGACAACGTCGACCCGGGAGGCGCCCGCGTGCCGGAAGGCGTTGGACAGGGCTTCCCGAAGGGCCGCGACGAGGTTGCTGCCGACGAGGTCGCCGACCCGGGTGTCGACCGGCCCGACGAACCGGTGCGACGGCTTGAAGCCGAGCGGCACGGCCACCGTGTCGATCTCGCGCAGCACGCGCCTGCACAACCCGGCCGGGGCCTCGGCGGGACCCTGCTGGAGCGCGAAGACCGCCGTACGGATCTCCTGAATGGTGACGTCGAGCTCGTCGACGGCCTTGGCGACGCCCTCCCGCACCTCGGGCACGACGGACCCGCGCTGGGCGCTCTCCAGCATCAGCCCGGTCGCGAACAGCCGTTGGACCACGAGATCGTGCAGGTCACGGGCGATACGATCGCGGTCCTCGAAGACCGCGAGCCGCTCCCGGTCGCGCTGGGCCTCGGCCATCATCAGCGCAAGCGCGGCCTGTGAAACGAACCGGACGGCGAGGGCGCGCTCGTCCTCGCCGAACGGCCGCTCGCCACGGGCGCGGAGCATGACCAGGGCGCCCAGGACACGCCCGTCGTTCTGGAGGGGGAGCAGCATGATCGGCCCGTAGCCCCGCGTGGACGCCGTGAGCGTACGCGGGTCGTCGGCGGCGTCCGCCACGAACACCGCGTGTCCGTCGAGGAGTTCGCCGACGATCTCGCTGTCCGGCGGGACGACCTCGCCGAGCATCGTCGACGGCCGGTCCGCGGCCACGGCCACGATCTCCAGGCCGCCCTCGTCGGCGGGCAGCAGCACGACCCCGGCGGCCGATCCGGACAGCCGGCGGGCCTGTTCGGCGACGAGCTGGAGGGCGTCATGGGCGTCCCCGCCGGACAGCAGCGCGGTGGTGACGGCGACCGAGCCGTCGATCCACCGTTCGCGCTGCCGGGCGGCCTCGTACAGGCGGGCGTTGGCGATGGCGATGCCCGCCTCGGTGGCCAGTACCCGGACCGTGTCCACGTCCTGGTCGTCGAACGGCCGCCCGTCCCGCTTCTCCGCCAGGCAGAGGTTGCCGAGGATCTCCCCGTGGACCCGGATCGGCAGACGCAACCCGCTGTGCCCGTCGGGCCGCCGGCAGACACGGCGGGCGGTCGCCTCGTCGGCACCGTGGAAGGCGAAGTCGGCCGGACCGTCGCGGTCCGCGCCGTCGATCCCGATCACCGCGTACCGGGCCCGGGTCAGCTCCGCCGCGGTCTCACAGATCCGCTCCAGCGTGGAGTGCAGTTCCGGGGGAGCGGGAAGCGGATGCGTGGACATGCCCTGAGCCTAATAGGCGCTTTTGTGGCGGAATGTCGGACCTGGTCCGGAGGTCATCGCGCCGCCACCAACAGCTCCGTGGCCTCCTCCCGTTCGGCCATCCTCCGCAACGGTCCCTCCACGGCCGTCAGCGCCGCGTAGGGACCCCGCTGCACCACCCGTCCCCCGTCCAGCACGACCACCTCGTCGACCGCCTCGAGACCGGCCAGCCGGTGGGTGATGAGCAGGGTCGTACGGCCCTCGGTGGCGGCCAACAGGTCCCGGGTGAGAGCGTCGGCGGTCGGCAGGTCCAGATGCTCGGCCGGCTCGTCGAGCACCAGGACGGGGAAGTCGGCGAGCAACGCCCGGGCCAGCGCGAGCCGCTGCCGCTGCCCGCCGGAGAGCCGGGCACCGTGCTCGCCCACGAGCGTGTCGAGCCCGTCGGGCAGACCGTCGGCCCACTCCAGCAGCCGGGCTCGCGCCAGCGCGTCCCGCAGCTCCTCCTCGCCCGCCCCCTTCTTCGCGAGCAGGAGGTTCTCGCGGACCGAGCTGTCGAAGAGGTGCGCGTCCTGCGCGCACAGCCCGACCAGCCGGCGTACGTCGTCGCCGTCCAGGGCATGCGCGTCCACCCCGCCGAGCGTGTACGAGCCCGCTCCGGCGTCCAGGAACCGCAGCAGCACCTGCGCGAGCGTGGTCTTGCCGGACCCTGAGGGCCCGACGACGGCGATCCGGCGGCCCTGCGTCAGGGTGAGGTCGACTCCGGCGAGTGCGTCCCGGACCTGCCCGGCGTGCCGGGCGGCCAGTCCCCCGAGGACCAGCGGGAAGGGCGACGCGGGCGCCTGACGAGGCCGCTCCGGCTCACGCACGGGCTCGGGGGCGTCCAGGACCTCGAAGACCCGCTCCGCGCTCCTGCGCACCCGCTGGCGGTACTGCACGGCCAGGGGCAGCCCCAGGACGGCTTCGAAGGCGGCCAGCGGGGTGAGGACGACCACGGCCATGGTCACGCCGCTCAGCCGTCCGTCGGCGACCGCCTGGGCACCCACGAGGGCGGCGGCCGTGACGGTCAGCCCGGAGACGAGCGCGGTCAGCCCGTCGCCGAGGGCGGTGGCGGTCGCCGCGCGTGAGGCGATCCGGGTGAGCACGGAGTCGGCCGCGCGCACCCCCGCGGTACGGACGGGCAGCGCGCCCGCGACGGTCAGCTCGGCGGTGCCGGTGAGCAGGTCGGCCGTGCGGGTGGCGAGCACCCCTCGGGCGGGGGCGAGTCGGCGCTCGGCCCGGCGCGCCACGGCCCCGGTGACCAGGGGCACGCCGACCCCGGCCGTCAGCAGCCCGGCGGCGAGCACCGCCCCGGCCTCGGGCAGCAGCCACGCCGTGAAGGCGACGGACCCGGCCGAGACGACGGCCGCGGACCCGGCGGGCAGCAGCCAGCGCAGCCAGTAGTCCTGGAGGGCGTCCACATCGGCGACCAGCCGCGTCAGCAGGTCACCCCGACGGGTCGAGCGCAGCCCCGCGGGCGCCAACCGCTCCAGCCGGCGCCAGACGGCGACCCGGGTGTCGGCCAGCATCCGCAGCACGGCGTCGTGCGACACCAGCCGCTCCGCGTACCGGAACACCGCCCGCCCGATACCGAAGGTGCGGGTGGCCGTCACCGCCACCATCAGGTACAGCACCGGCGGCTGCTGCGAGGCCCGCGAGATGAGCCAGCCGGAGGTGGCCATGAGGCCCACGGCGCTGCCGAGGGCGAGGCTGCCGAGCAGCAGCGCGAGGGCCAGCCGGCCGCGTCGGGCGCCGGCCATGGCACGGACCCGGGCGAGGACGCCACGGCCGGTCACGGCGGTCCCCGTCCGGGGCTCACCGGTGACGGGCAGGGCAGCCGCCTCCTCGAGCGGGGCGGGAATGCTCTTGGGCACGGCACCGACCTGCGCGCATGTCTCGGCCTCGGCCAGCCGCACCACACGGTCGGCCACCGCCAGCAGCGCCGGCCGGTGCACGACCAGCAGGACCGTCCGCCCGGCCGCGAGGCGCCGCACCGCCGCCACCACCTCGGCCTCGGTCTCCCCGTCGAGCGCGGCCGTCGGCTCGTCCAGCAGCAGCACGGGCCGGTCCGCGAGGAACGCCCTGGCCAGCGCCAGCCGCTGCCGCTGCCCGGCGGACAGCCCGGTCCCGTCCTCGCCGAGCACCGTGTCGGCCCCCGCGGGCAGGGCCTCGACGAACTCCAGGGCCCCCGCGTCCGCCAGCGCCCGGCGTACGGCAGCGTCGTCGGCGTCGGGACGCGCCAGCCGTACGTTCTCGTCGACAGTCCCGGCGTAGAGGTGCGGACGCTGCGGCACCCACGCGACCCGGGCGCGCCACTGCTCCAGGTCGGCCGCCGCGAGGTCGACTCCCCCGGCCAGCACCCGGCCCTCGGCCGGCCGCACGAACCCCAACAGCGCGTTCAGCAGCGTCGACTTACCCGCGCCGCTCGGCCCGACCAACGCGACCGTCTCGCCGGGTTCGACGGTGAACGACACGTCCGTGACGGCGTCGGCGGAGCGCCCGGGGTAGCGGACGGTCACGCCCTCGAAGGCCACTCCGCCCTCGGCCACCGCGACCGTGCCCGACGCCGGTGCCGGCGTCTCCAGCACCTCGAAGATCTCTTCGGCGGCAGCCAGTCCCTCGGCCGCCGCGTGGTACTGCGCCCCGACCTGCCGCAGCGGGAGATACGCCTCCGGCGCGAGCACGAGAATCACCAGGCCGATGTACAGGTCCATCTCACCGTGCACGAGCCGCATGCCGATCGTCACGGCCACCAGGGCCACCGAGAGCGTCGACAGCAACTCCAGCGCGAACGACGAGATGAAGGCGATCCGCAGCGTCCGCATGGTCGCCTGCCGGTACTCGCCGGTGATGCGCCGGATCGACTCGGCCTGCGCCTTGGCCCGCCCGAACACCTTGAGCGTGGGCAGCCCGGCGACCACGTCCAGGAAGTGCCCCGACAGCCGGGACAGCAACCGCCACTGACGGTCCATCCGCGACTGCGTGGCCCAACCGATCAGCACCATGAAGACCGGGATCAGAGGCAGGGTGCCGACGATGATCGCGGCGGACACCCAGTCCTCGGTCACAATCCGCGCGAGCACCGCGATCGGTACGACCACCGCCAGTCCCAGCTGCGGCAGGTAGCGCGAGAAGTAGTCGTCGAGGGCGTCCACGCCCCGCGTGGCGAGGGCGACCAGCGAACCGGTGCGCCGGCCGCCGAGCCAGTTCGGCCCCAACGCGGTGGCCCGCTCCAGCAGTCGCCCCCGCAGCTCCGACTTCACGGCGGCGCTCGCGCGGTGCGCGGCGAGTTCGGTGAGCCAGGCCACCAGCGCCCGGCCGACCGCGACAGCCACCAACAACAGCAGGGGAGTGCGCAGTTCGGCGATGGACAGGCCGTGCTGGAAGGCTCCGACCACGGCCTCGGCGATGAGCATCGCCTGGGCGATGACCAAGGCCGCTCCGACAGCACCCAGACCGACGACCGCCACCAGGAAGAGGCGGGTGGCACGGGCGTACCGGAGGAGGCGCGGGTCGATCGGTTTCACGTGAAACACCCTCTTCTCAAAGGGCATGTTCCACGTGAAACATGCCCTTTCCTCATGGGGTGTGTTTCACGTGAAACACACCCCACAGCAGACTCAGTGCACGGTCTCGGCGATGTGCTGCGTACCGATCCGCTTGCGGAACACCCAGTACGTCCAGCCCTGATAGAGCAGCACGACCGGAGTGGCGATCCCCGCGCACCAGGTCATGATCTTCAGGGTGTACGGGCTCGACGAGGCGTTGGTCACCGTGAGGCTCCAGTTCTCGTCGAGCGAGGACGGCATGACGTTCGGAAAGAGCGTCAGGAAGAGCATCGCCACGGCGGCCACGATGGTGACGCCGGAGAGCGCGAACGACCAGCCCTCGCGTCCCGCCTGGTTGGCCACGAGCGCCGCGACCAGGGCGCCGACCGCCACGACCAGGGCGACCAGGCTCTTGGCGTCACCACTGTCGATCTGCGTCCACAGCAGGAAGACCGAAGCGAACACGGCGGTCGCGAGCCCCACCTTCAGCGCCAGCTTCCGTGCCCGTTCCCGGATGTCGCCAACGGTCTTGAGGGCCGTGAACACCGCACCGTGGAAGGTGAACAGCGTCAGGGTCACCAGACCGCCGAGCAGCGCGTGCGGGTTGAGCAGGTCCCAGACATTGCCCACGTACTCGAAGTCGCGGTCGATCTTGACACCGCCCACGATGTTGCCGAAGGCGACGCCCCACAGGAACGCGGGGAGGAGCGAGGTCCAGAAGATCGCGGTCTCCCAGTTGCGCTGCCAGTTCTCCTCGGGCCGCTTCGCCCGGTACTCGAAGGCGACGCCCCGCACGATCAGACAGACCAGGATGAGCAGCAGGGGCAGGTAGAAGCCGGAGAAGAGCGTGGCGTACCACTCGGGGAAGGCGGCGAAGGTCGCACCGCCCGCCGTGAGCAGCCACACCTCGTTGCCGTCCCAGACGGGCCCGATGGTGTTGATGAGCACCCGCCGCTCGGGCCGGTCGCGGGCGAGCAGCTTGGTGAGGATGCCGACCCCGAAGTCGAAGCCCTCCAGGAAGAAGTAGCCGGTCCACAGGACGGCGATCAGGCCGAACCAGACGTCGTGCAGTTCCATGTCTGTGCAGCTCCCTCGGCCTAGTAGGAGAAGGCCATCGGCTTGTCGGCGTCCCGGGAGTCGCCGCCGATCTTCGTGGGCGGGTTGAGGTCGGCCTCGGTGAGCTCGGGCGGGCCGGCCTTGACGTACTTCACCAGCAGCTTGACCTCGATGACGGCGAGGACCGCGTAGAGCGCCGTGAAGACGATCATCGACGTGAGGACCTCGCCCTGGGAGACCCCGGGGGAGACCGCGTCACGCGTCTGGAGGACGCCGTAGACGACCCAGGGCTGGCGGCCCATCTCGGTGAAGATCCAGCCCCACGAGTTGGCGATCAGCGGGAAGCCCAGGGTCCAGATCGCCGTCAGCCAGTAGAGCCTGGTGAGCTTGGGACCGAGCGCCTTGTTCCTGAACAGCACCACATGCGGTACCTCGTCCTCGCCGACCCTCAGGTGCTGCGGCAGCAGGAACTTCTTGCGGGTGAGCCAGAGTCCTGCCAGGCCGATCGCGAAGGACGACATGCCGAAGCCGATCATCCAGCGGAAGCCCCAGTAGGCGACAGGGATGTTGGGCCGGTAGTCGCCGGGACCGTACTTCTCCTGCTCGGCCTTGTTCACGTCGTTGATGCCGGGGACGTACGAGCTGAAGTCGTCGTTCGCGAGGAAGGACAGCAGGCCGGGGATCTCTATGGCGACCTTGTTGTGCCCCTCCTCGACGTCGCCGTAGGCGAAGACCGAGAACGGCGCGGGTGCCTCCCCGTCCCACAGGGCCTCGGCGGCGGCCATCTTCATCGGCTGCTGCTTGAACATCACCTTGCCCAGGACGTCACCGCTGACGGCGGTGAGCAGACCTGCGATGACCACGGTGACCAGGCCCAGCCGCAGCGATGTCTTCATCACCGGGATGTGCTTCTTGCGGTACAGGTGGAAGGCGGCGATGCCCACCATGAAGGCGCCACCGGTGAGGAAGGCCGCGGACATGGTGTGGAAGACCTGGCTGAGCGCGGTGTTCTGGGTCAGTACGGCCCAGAAGTCGGTGAGCTCCGCCCGCCCCTTCTCCTTGTTGATCCGGTAGCCGACGGGGTGCTGCATCCACGAGTTGGCCGCGAGGATGAAGTACGCCGACAGGATCGTGCCGATCGAGACCATCCAGATGCAGGCCAGGTGGATCTTCTTCGGCAGCTTGTCCCAGCCGAAGATCCACAGACCGATGAAGGTGGACTCGAAGAAGAAGGCGATCAGGGCCTCGAAGGCGAGCGGGGCGCCGAAGACGTCTCCGACGAAGCGCGAGTAGTCGGACCAGTTCATGCCGAACTGGAACTCCTGCACGATGCCGGTGACGACACCCATCGCGATGTTGATCAGGAAGAGCTTGCCCCAGAACTTCGTCGCCCTGAGGTACTTCTCGTTCTCCGTGCGCACCCAGGCGGTCTGCAGCCCGGCGGTGAGGGCCGCGAGGGAGATCGTCAGGGGGACGAAGAGGAAGTGGTAGACGGTGGTGATGCCGAACTGCCAGCGCGCCAGTGTCTCCGGCGCCAAAGCCAGGTCCACGTCGTCACTCCTTAGCTCACGCTCGTGGATCACGCTTGTGAAAGCGTTCACATTCACAAGCTAGTATGCCGCACCGATTTTCGATAGGCGAAGGGGGGTCCCCGCCTACCCGCGGAAACCCCCCTGTGACCCCTGCTGACCAGCCGAAACCGGCGCAGGCGGCTCGCTACAGGTCCTTGCGGAACCCTTCCGCCACCTTCAGGAAGATGTCGTTCGCCTCGTTCTCCCCGATCGTCACCCGCACGCCCTCGCCCGGGAACGGCCGCACCACGACGCCCGCCTGCTCGCACGCGGCCGCGAAGGGAACCGTCTGCTCGCCCAGCCGCAGCCACACGAAGTTGGCCTGGGTCTCGGGCACGGTCCAGCCCTGCGCGCGCAGCCCCTCGACCACCCGGAGGCGCTCGCACACCAGGGAACCGACCCGGCCGAGCAGCGCGTCCTCGGCGCGCAGCGAGGCGATCGCGGCCTCCTGCGCGAGCTGGCTCACACCGAACGGCACCGCCGTCTTGCGCAGGGCCTCCGCCACCGGCTCGTGCGCGATGGCGAAGCCGATGCGCAGGCCGGCGAGGCCGTAGGCCTTGGAGAAGGTCCGCAGGACACAGACATTGGGCCGCTTCCGGTACAGCTCCACGCCGTCCGGCACCTCGGGGTCACGGATGAACTCCCGGTACGCCTCGTCGAGCACGACCAGCACGTCACGCGGCACCCGGTCGAGGAACCGTTCCAGCTCGGCCCGCTTCACGACGGTGCCCGTGGGGTTGTTGGGGTTGCAGACGAAGATCAGCCGGGTCCGCTCGGTGATCGCGTCGGCCATCGCGTCCAGGTCGTGCACGTCCCCCGGCGTCAGCGGCACCTGCACGGCCTTCGCGCCGCTGATCTGCGTGACGATCGGGTAGGCCTCGAAGGACCGCCAGGCGTAGATCACCTCGTCGCCGGGGCCCGAGGTGGCCTGGACGAGCTGCTGGGCGACGCCGACCGAGCCGGTGCCCGTGGCCAGGTGGGAGGCGGGGACGCCGAACCGGTCGGACAGCTCGTTGATCAGAAGCGTGCAGGCCAGATCCGGGTAACGGTTGAAGGAGGCGGCCGCCGCCGTCACCGTCTCCATCACACCCGGCAGCGGCGGATAGGGGTTCTCGTTGGAGGACAGCTTGTAGGCCACGGGGCCGCCGCCCGCGGCCGGCTTGCCCGGCTTGTAGGTGGGGATCCCCTCCAGCTCGGCGCGCAGCTTGGGGCTCGTCTCGCTCACCGCAGTCCTCCTCGTGACCACCACCGGCTTCAATACTGCTCACCTTATGAGGATTCGGCGCGGGTGCGTACAGGTGAGCAGGGACCGGCGCCCGAAACGGAGGGACCTCTGCGACTTCTGAGGACGAAGCCGCACGAAGGCGTACGCGTCTGGGGGCGCGCTGCACATATATCTACGCGCCGGTAGTGCACTCCGTGGCGCGCATCCCTCGTGCAGGTGAGTTGAGACCTCTTCGAGACATCGGTGCGTTGGCAGGCTCATCCGTGCCGACACGTCACGTCCTGGTATTGAGTGCGCCAACTGCCTTTTTTTCCCAGGCACTTGACCCCATCTGGCCTTGCAGAAACGTGCCTGTCAACGCGTGCATATGCGTCCGCCCTACCCCACCGAATGAGCCCTACTATCGGCTCGCCATGACAGCAGCAGGGAAGCACCAGGTGAGCCGCGCGGAAACCTCACGCCGAGGCAGCCGGCCGGGCCGGGCGGGCATCAGGGACGTGGCCGCCGCCGCCGGAGTCTCCATCACGACCGTCTCCGACGCCCTCAACGGCAAGGGCAGGCTCCCGGACGCCACCCGACGCCATGTCCGCGAGGTCGCCGACCGACTCGGCTACCGCCCCTCGGCGGCGGCCCGAACCCTCCGTACCGGCAAGTCGGGCCTCATCGGCCTGACCGTGACGACCTACGGGGATGAACCTTTCACCTTCACCGAGTTCGCCTACTTCGCGGAGATGGCACGCGCCGCCACCTCGGCCGCGCTCGCCCGCGGCTACGCGCTCGTCATCCTCCCCGCGACCTCGCGCCACGACGTGTGGTCCAACGTCGCCCTGGACGGCACGGTCGTCATCGACCCCTCCGACCAGGATCCGGTGGTCAGCGAGCTCGTCCGGCAGGGCTTACCGGTCGTCTCCGACGGCCGCCCGGCCGGCACGCTCCCGGTCACCGCCTGGGTGGACAACGACCACGAAGCCGCCGTCCTCGACATCCTCGACCATCTGGCCGATGCCGGCGCCCGCCGTATCGGCCTCCTCACCGGCACCACCACGGACACCTACACACACCTGTCGACCAGCGCCTACCTGCGATGGTGCGAGCGGGTCGGCCAGGACCCGGTCTACGAGGCCTACCCCGCGCACGACCCGTGCGCGGGCGCCGTGGCCGCCGACCGGCTGCTGGCCCGCCCCGACCGCCCCGACGCCGTGTACGGCCTGTTCGACCCCAACGGAACCGATCTGCTCGCCGCCGCCCGCCGTTACGGGCTGCGGGTCCCCGAGGACCTGCTGATCGTGTGCTGCAGCGAGTCCACGGTGTACGCCAACACCGAGCCGCCCGTCACGACCCTCTCGCTGAAGCCACGCCGCATCGGTACGGCGGTGGTGCAACTCCTCATCGACGCGATCGAGGGCGAGGAAACGGACCGCCCGGTCGAGCAGGTGATACCGACCGAGCTGTTCGTACGCACCTCTTCGCAGCGACGCCCCCCTCGGACCACGGTCAGCCCACCCCGGGCGCCGGAGGGGAAGTAGCCCGCCGCCGCTCCCCACGACCGACGCCGAGGCGCGGGTCCGTGGGGAGCGGCGGCTTGTCCGGGGAGCCGATGAGGATTCGGGGAGCCGATGGAGAGGGGCGGTGGGGGCGACGGGCCGGGAAGGTCCGCTCGCGGCGGCTTGAGCCGAGGGGGCTGGGCGGGCCGAAGGGAGCGGGCGGACCAGAGGGCCCGGGGTTCGGGGGCCACGGGGTTCAGGGGCCACGCGGTCCGGGGAGCGCGGGTCCGGGGCCGCCGGACCCGGGGGCTGGGGGCCGGGCGACTCGGAGGGGCCGGGCGGTACGGGGTGGTTAGCGCGGTACGGGACGGATCGGGCGGATCGCGTCAACGAAAGTTGGCGGGAGGCACGTACGGGCGGTTTCCGGCGGTGCTGGAGACATCGGACGTCGCTTCGGTCACAGCCGTCTCATCGGCCTCGCGCCGGCCGCCGAAATCACCCCTGCGCGACCGATGCCCTCCCCCGGTCCGTCCGACGAAGCAGCCCGCGAGGGTGGGGTGCGGCTGCGGGCAAGGTGCGCGTCGGGTGAGCGCGGGCTGCCGAAGCCCGGCCCAATCGGGGCGAAAGCCGCGATGAACTGGAGCCTTGCTCCGATTCACCACCCCTGGGTCATCACACGGCACGATCCGCATTCCTATGATGGACGCACGGCACCGCGGGCCGCTGCGACCAGGCAGCCCGAAGAGTGCAGATGCGGCGCGATGGTGGAGGGGTCTGATGACTCAGGGGGCCGGTCAGGGACCCGAGGTGGAGCGGACGGCGACGTTGCGCGACTTCCGGGTGCCCGCGTACGTCCATGAGACCGGTCCGTACGACCCCGGCACGGAACCGGGCGATGCCGCACCGCCGCTCGAGGAGCCGCTGGAGCATCCGGACGGCTACACGCCCACCCAGCGCGACCTGCCCGTCATCAGCCGGCGCGGCGACACCCTCCAGGTGGCCGTGGACCCGGAGGCCGTCCAGGCCCCGCTGCCCGCGACCGGTCCGGGACCGCTGTTCGTCGTCGGCGACGTCCATGGCTACCTCGACGAACTGGTGGCCGCGCTCCAGGAGAAGGGCCTGGTCGACTCCGCCGCCAACTGGTGCGCGGGCACCGCCCGGCTGTGGTTCCTCGGTGACTTCACCGACCGCGGCCCGGACGGCATCGGCGTCATCGACCTCGTCATGCGGCTGTCCGCCGAGGCCGCCGCGGCCGGCGGGTACTGCAAGGCCCTCATGGGCAACCACGAACTGCTGCTGCTCGGCGCCAAGCGCTTCGGCGACACACCCGTCAACTCCGGCGCGGGCACCGCCACCTTCCAGGCGGCCTGGCTGCTCAACGGCGGCCAGAAGTACGACATGGACCGTCTCCAGGACCACCACCTGCAGTGGATGGCCCGCCTCGACGCGGTCGAGGCGGTCGACGGCCACCTGCTCGTCCACTCCGACACCACCGCCTACCTCGACTACGGCGACTCGATCGAAGCGGTCAACGACACCGTCCGCGAGACGATCACGCGCAACGACGCGGACGAGGTGTGGGACCTGTTCCGCAAGTTCACCAAGCGCTTCTCCTTCCGCGACGAGGGCGGCGCCGACGCCGTACGCTCCCTGCTCGATACGTACGGCGGCACCCGCATCGTTCACGGCCACAGCCCGATTCCCTATCTGCTGGGCGAAGTCGGCTCCGAGGACGGCGAGGACAACGGCGGTCCGCACGTCGAGGGACCGCACGTCTACGCGGACGGGCTGGCCATCGCGATGGACGGCGGCGTGACGATGGCCGGAAAACTGCTGGTCCAGCAACTGCCCCTGGAAATCTGACCGTTCCCGGGGCGGTTCCCGGGTCCACTCCCGGGGCAGAAGTACCCCACTGTGGATCCGCCGGCGACACCGCAGGCCAGAGGCCAATTTCGGCAAACCCCCTGTCACCCCATGCCGTCACCGCTCTACCATCGGGTTATCCGTAGCAGGCTCCCCTCCGTTTCTGCCCGACGGCTCGTTGGCATGCGAGCCCCAAGCCCTACGGAGCATCGGGGGATGCAGATGAACAGCGTTCCGCAGCACCTGAACAGCGAGGACCGCCAGGAGTACGAGCGGATCCTCGACGAGGCGCTGCGCTCCGCCCCACACCACCCGGAACTGGCCGCAGTCGGACAGCGGCTCAACCCCGAACAACTGCGCACCATGGCGCTCAACGCCTCCGCCCTCATCACGGTGGCCGCGGCGGCCGAGTACCAGCACTATGTGAAGGTCCGCGAGGAACTGCGCCACCCCGCGCCGTCCACCCCGTCGTCCACGTCCGAGTCCGGCTCCGCGGAGCCGGGCGCGGCCGCGATGGGGCTCGCCACCACCATGGGGGAGGCGGCCCAGGCCGCCGAAGCCGCCGGGGCGGGCGCCGTGGCCGCCGTCCTCACCCCCGTCCTCGCCGGGACCGCCGCGGTGATATTCCTGCTCGTCGGCTATCTCCTCAGGGC
Source organism: Streptomyces sp. NPDC002884 (assembly GCF_040295245.1). Classification (NCBI taxonomy): domain Bacteria; kingdom Bacillati; phylum Actinomycetota; class Actinomycetes; order Kitasatosporales; family Streptomycetaceae; genus Streptomyces; species Streptomyces sp. NPDC002884. Next base: position 187,922 of record NZ_JBEOVB010000008.1, read on the forward strand.
ACTCGACCCCGAGCAGGCGTTCGCCCGGACCATGGTCGCCGCCGGCTGGACGTTCGGGGCGGTGGCCGTGGCCGCGATCCTCGTCGCCACCGTCGCACTGCTGCTCACGGCCCTGCGCAACCGGCCCTCCCTGGAAGCCGGGCCGTACGGCGAACTGAGCGAGGAGGTCGACCAGGCCAGGGAAGCCTGGCGAGAAGCCCTGCTGGAACGCGGCATCCTGCCGTTCCTCCAGGAGGCCCTCGCCAGCCCCGGCACGGCGGCCGCCCTGCACATCGAGCCGGCCCGCCCGGCTCCCACCGGCCGCCTCCCGAAGATCGGCTACGACCGCCCTGGCTTCAGCAGCCCGGACGACGGCCGTTCTACCGGCCCGCGCCCGAGCTTCAGCAGCCCGGACTACACCAGCCCGGACTTCGGCGGCCCGGAGCACCAGCCGGAATAGGCACTCGGCTTGCGCACCCGCCGACCCCGCCGAGGGGAGCGCAAGCCGTAGGCCGGGCGCCGGGCGGCTCCGGTGGAGAGCCGGCCTGCGGATCAGTGCTGTCCCGCGGTGCTCGCTGCTGCCCCGTGCCGGACGGAGTCACGGAGGCGGGCGGCCCGCAGTCGTACGTCCGGCCATCCGGTCAGAGGATGCCTGCCTGGCGGGCCGCGGTGGTCCAGCTCGGGAACTCGGACAGCAGCCGGTCGTAGAGCTCCTGGTCCGGGACGGTGCTGATGTCGTCCACGGAGAAGAACCCCACGTTGTCGACGCGGCGTCCGGGCAGCGTGTCGAACCGCTCCAGGACCCCGTAGTCGGACCGGCCGAGCCCCACGAACTGCCAGAAGATCGGCTCCTCGACCGCCGCCCGCAGTTCCCGCTCGATCGCCGCGTCGCGGTAGACCCCACCGTCGGAGAAGAACAGCACCAAGGTCGGGGCGGCTGCCGGATTCTCCCTGACATACGACCTGACCTGGGCAATCGCCTTCTGTTCCTCGTTCTGGATGCCGACCGAGCGCATGTCGACCTGCCCCGGTTCCATCCCCTTGCGGGGCTTCTTGCCGCGCCGGAACAGACTGATCTCGCCCACCCGCACATGCAGCCGCAGCCACTCGGGAAGCTCACCCAACCGCAGGTCGGGAAGGCGCGCGGCATCACTGGCGAAGGTCCAGGCCTGTATCTCGCCGTCGTCGTCGAGTTGCGCCGCCACTGCCGCCATCCGCTCCACGACGTCCGCGACCACACCCCGTGAGTACAGGAACGACATGGACCCGGAGGCGTCGAGGACCAGCACGATCCGCGCACTGAGCCCCACCGCCCCCCGCTTGCTCAGGCTGACGGCCACCTGCTCCTTGCGCAGCGACAGCCGCTTGCGCATGTCGACGGGAAGCAGTTCCTCCCCCTTGGTCAGACGAGGACCGGACGGCGGGGTGCTTGCCGGCGGGGTGCTTGTCGGTGGGGTGCTTGTCGGTGGGGTGGTGGCCCGTGGGGTGACCGCGGGCGGGGTGACCGGCGGGCGGTTCGGCGGCGCGACCGGCGGGCGGACCGGCGGCGCGACCGGCGTACGGACCGGCGGCGCGACCGGCGTACGGACCGGCGGCGCGACCGGCGGGCGGGCCGACGGGGCGACCGGCTGCTCCGGCTCGTCGTCGACCGTGATCCCGAAGTCCGTGGCCACCCCCGCCAGCCCGGAGGCGTACCCCTGGCCGACCGCCCGGAACTTCCAGCGCCCCTCGCGCAGATACAGCTCACCGGCGATGAACGCCGTCTCCGTGTCGGCCTGCATCTCGAAGCGGGCCACCTCGGAGCGCCCGTCCCCGCCGAGCAGTCTCAGCGTCAGGCCGGTCACCTGTCCGAAGGTGCCGCCGTCGGCCGACGCGCACAGCACCACACGCGTGATGGCGCCCTCCAGCGAGCGGAGGTCCACCTGGACGGTGTCGGTCATCACACCGGCTTCGCTCCGCTTGCCGACGTGCCGCACGGCGCCGGACGTGTGCAGCGGCTGGTTGTAGAAGACGAAGTCCCCGTCGTCACGGACCCGTCCGTCCCCCGCCAACAGCAGCGCCGAGGCATCGATGTCCGGCCCACCGGCCCCCTCGGCCCAGCTGAGTTCGACCCGTACGTCCGGCACGTCGACCGGCAGATTGGCACCCTTGCTCAGAGATCGCGCTGTCATGAAGCCCAGTCTGCCGAGCAGACGCCCCGAGGCAACCGAACGAACGCGATGGTCTCCTCCTGCCGGTCGTCGTCGAGCCGGCAGGCGCATCCACACCGGCGTCGATCCCCGGCCGCACTACGGATGCCAGCGTGCCGTCTTCCTCCCGACGACCACTCACGGCGCTGTCCCCAGGGGTCGAATCCCGAGGGACAGCGCCGATCCGGGGACGTCAGTCGGCCAGCGGCAGGTACACCCGGTTCCCGCTGGCCGCGAACTCCTTCGACTTCTCCAACATGCCCTCGGCGATCTCCTCCGCCGAAGCCCCCTCAGCCGCCGCGCCACCGAACCGCTCGTTGATGCTCTGGCTGATCTTCATCGAGCAGAACTTCGGCCCGCACATCGAGCAGAAGTGCGCCGTCTTCGCCGGCTCCGCGGGGAGTGTCTCGTCGTGGAACTCACGCGCGGTGTCCGGATCGAGGGCGAGGTTGAACTGGTCCTCCCAGCGGAACTCGAAGCGGGCGTCGGACAGCGCGTCGTCCCATTCCTGCGCGCCGGGGTGCCCCTTGGCGAGGTCGGCCGCGTGGGCGGCGATCTTGTAGGTGATGACGCCCGTCTTGACGTCGTCCCGGTTGGGCAGGCCCAGATGCTCCTTGGGCGTGACATAGCAGAGCATCGCCGTGCCCCACCAGGCGATCATCGCGGCACCGATACCGGAGGTGATGTGGTCGTACGCCGGCGCGACGTCCGTCGTCAGCGGGCCGAGCGTATAGAACGGAGCTTCATCACAGATCTCCTGTTGAAGGTCGATGTTCTCCTTGATCTTGTGCATCGGGACATGGCCCGGGCCTTCGATCATCGTCTGAACATGGAAACGCTTCGCGATCCGGTTGAGTTCCCCGAGTGTCCGCAACTCCGCGAACTGCGCCGCGTCGTTGGCGTCCGCGATGGACCCCGGCCGCAGGCCGTCTCCCAGCGAGTACGTGACGTCGTAGGCGGCGAGGATCTCGCACAGTTCCTCGAAGTTCTCGTAGAGGAACGACTCCTTGTGGTGCGCGAGGCACCAGGCCGCCATGATCGAGCCGCCGCGCGACACGATGCCGGTCTTGCGGTTGGCGGTGAGCGGGACGTACGCGAGGCGGACGCCGGCGTGGACGGTCATGTAGTCCACGCCCTGCTCGGCCTGCTCGATGACGGTGTCCTTGTAGATCTCCCAGGTCAGTTCCTCGGCGCGGCCGTCGACCTTCTCCAACGCCTGGTACAGCGGCACCGTGCCGATGGGGACGGGGGAGTTGCGCAGCACCCACTCGCGGGTGGTGTGGATGTTGCGGCCGGTCGACAGGTCCATGACCGTGTCGGCGCCCCAACGGGTCGCCCAGGTCATCTTCTCGACCTCCTCCTCGATGGAGGACGTCACCGCCGAGTTGCCGATGTTGGCGTTGACCTTCACCAGGAACCGCTTGCCGATGATCATCGGCTCGATCTCCGGGTGGTTGACGTTGACCGGCAGCACGGCACGCCCCGCCGCGATCTCCTCGCGCACCACCTCGGGGGAAACCTTCTCCCGGATGGCCACGAACTCCATCTCGGGTGTGATCTCCCCCCGGCGCGCATACGCGAGCTGGGTGACCGCCGCACCGTCCCGGCCCCGGCGCGGCAGACGCGGACGGCCCGGGAAGACCGCGTCGAGGTTGCGCAGCCCTCCGCGCGGTGAGGTGTGCTTGACGCCGTCGTCCTCGGGCCGGACCGGACGGCCCGCGTACTCCTCCGTGTCGCCCCGGGCGATGATCCAGTTCTCACGCAACGGCGCCAGGCCCCTGCGGACATCGGTCTCTACGAGCGGATCGGTGTACGGGCCGGAGGTGTCGTACAGGGTGACCGACTGCCCGTTGGTGAGGTGCACCTGACGAACCGGCACCCGGAGATCGGGGCGAGCGCCACCGACGTACCCCTTGTGCCAGCCGATGGACTTCCCGGCCTCCGAGTCGTTCACGTCGACCGTGCTTTCGTCGGCCGCGTTCTGCGTGAAGGCAGGCGTGCGTGCGTCCTTGTTGGTCATGAGACCTACTCCCTACGCCGGCATTACCCGGTAACAGGTTCGGCGGTCGACGCAGCGGCTACCGCCTGCCGATGTTTCATGTGAAACATCACTCGATTCGAGAGACGTTCCACGTGAAACATCGCAAAGACGGAGGTCAGCGCCCTCTCAGCCCGGTGCTCCGAGCTCCCGCGTGTGCAAAGGTTGTCTCCACGCTAGCGTCAATTCTGGCGCGGTGAACAGAGGGCCCGTGTCGTTCTTGCGATGATCGGTCGGTGACCACGACACACCAGCCCCCGTATCCGCCGCCCGAGCCGCCCCGCCGACCGGGCACCGGCAGCGGCCCCGGCAATGGCTCCGGCAGCGGTTCTGGCAGCGGCAGCGGTCCTGACGGCGGCCCCAGAGGCGACCGCGACTTCAGCGACGGTCACGATCAGCCGCGTAGCCCCGGCCACGGGCCGGGATACGCCGGCGGGCTCGGCGGACTGAGACGCGTCGGCACTCCCGGCGGTCAAGGATCCGGCCCCGGGGCAGGCCCCGGGACAGGGGCCCGGCCGGGGCCGGTTGGCGGCCGGGGTTACGGAAACGGTCAAGGGCCCGGGCCCGGGCCGGAGCCCGGCCGGGCATACCAGAGCGGGCAGGGATACGGGAGCGGGCAAGGGTCCCAGAACGACCAGGAATTCGGGAACGACCAGGGGTACGGGAACAGACGCGGATACGGGGACGGGCCCGCACCCGCGCCCGGTCAGGGGTACGGCCCCGGCCATGGTTCCGGTCCTCGTCCTGGCCCGGGTCCTCGTCCTGAGCCTGGTTCTGGACCTGAGCATGTTCCTGGTCCTGGTGACGGCTACGGCTTTGACCGCGAACACGGTCATGGGCAGAGCCACGACAGCGATCATGGTGGCGGCTCCGGGAACGGCCCCGGCGAGGGCCACGGCGGCGGGCACGGCCATGGCCCGGGCGACGGGCACGGCTCCGGTTCGGGCTCCGGCTCCGACGGCGGGCACGGGCATTCACACAGCCACAGTCACGGCCCGGCCGCCCCCGTCTCGAAACACCTGCGCAAGGTCATCGCGGCCATCATCATCCCGTTCGGGGCCGCGGTGCTGGTAGGGCTCGTGGTGCTGTGGCCCGGCGGAGCCCCCGCGCACGAGCGCACCGGGGTCGGCTTCGACCGGCAGACCCAACAGGCCACGGTCACCAAGGTCGTGAGCGTGAGCTGCGCGTCGGTGAACGCCTCGGGCGACACCCCTACCGGCGACACCTCCACGGCCGAGGGATCCTCCGCGCAACAGCAGGCGAGCGGTGCCTGCAAGCGGGCCACGATCCGGGTGGACACCGGCGACGACAAGGGCCGTACGTTCACCGAGATCGTCCAGCCGGACCAGTCACGGCAGTTGGAGCAGGGCGAGAAGGTCGTGGTCGCCTACGAGCCCTCCGCGCCGAAGGACCTGCAGTACTCGGTCGCCGACGTGAACCGCCGCATCCCCATGGCAGTCCTGGCCATCATCTTCGCGGTCGCCGTCGTGGTCGTCGGGCGGCTGCGGGGCGTCATGGCGCTGGTAGCGCTGGCCATCAGTTTCATGGTGCTGAACTTCTTCGTCCTGCCCGCGATCCTCCAGGGATCGAACCCGCTGCTCGTGGCCGTGGTGGGATCGAGCGCCATCATGCTGATCGCGCTGTATCTCTGTCACGGGCTCTCGGCCCGCACATCCGTCGCGGTACTCGGCACGCTCATCTCCCTGCTGCTGATCGGCATCCTGGGCTCGGTGTTCATCGACTGGGCCGCGCTGACCGGCAACACGGATGACAACACCGGTCTGATCCACGGTCTGTACCCGTCGATCGACATGAGCGGTCTGCTGCTGGCCGGCATCATCATCGGCTCGCTCGGCGTCCTCGACGACGTGACGGTCACCCAGACCTCCGCGGTCTGGGAACTGCACGAGGCCAACCCCGCGATGGGCTGGCGCGGCCTGTACCGGGCCGGCATCCGCATCGGCCGCGACCACATCGCCTCCGTGGTCAACACGCTCGTTCTCGCCTACGCCGGTGCCGCGCTGCCGCTGCTGCTGCTCTTCTCGATCGCGCAGAGCAGCGTGGGCTCCGTCGCCAACAGCGAACTGGTCGCCGAGGAGATCGTGCGCACGCTGGTGGGCTCGATCGGCCTGGTCGCCTCCGTGCCCGTCACGACGGTCCTGGCGGCCCTGGTGGTCTCCGCCGACCGGCCAGGCCCTGGAAAGGCGCCCGTGACGGCTCCGGAGGCGACTCCTGCGGCTCCGGCGGTGGCGACGGCCGCGGGCAGCGCCCAGGCCCGGGGCGGCCGGGGCAGGCGGCGCAAGCGCTGAGGCGGGAAGGCGCCCGAGTGCCGACTACACCGGCCGACTCGGGCGCGCGCCTCCCTCTTCCCTGCGGATCGTTCAACATCTGCGCCACCAGCTGAAGAAGCGTTCCTGCACAACAGCGGCCGTGGCGAAGCGTTCCGCACCACCACTCGCTCCGCCCGTGGCGAAGCGTTCCGCCACCACTCGCTTCGCCCGCACGTCAGCCGGCGCTCTGCTCCTCCGCCAGGATCCGGTCCAGCGCCTCGTCCAAATGCGCGTCGAAATCGGCGAGAGCACCCTCCTGGCCCAACGGAACCAGCTTGTCGGTGCGATCGAGGAACGCCACGAGCGGTGCCGCCGAGGACCGGAACAGCGCCTGATCACCGCCGACCTGAAGCCGGATCAGGACCTCTCCCAGCACATCGGGATCCACCGGCGAGACACGGACGTCCCCTTCGCCGCACGGCCTGCCCACTCCGTCGATGAGCAGCTCGCGCCCGAAGGCCCAGGTCACCGGGGCATCACCGGGCAGATGGAAGGTGAGTCGCACGGCATAGGGATCGCACGACTCGTAACCCAGCTCCACCGGAATGCGGAACGAGAGCTCCTCGGAGACGAGGAAGCTCATCATGACCTCTGCCTGTACTGCCTGTACGGACTCGCGCATCGCCTTACCCCGTCATTTGCCGCCGACTGGCCGGGAATGGACCTTCTGACACTGCACGCATCTTGCTGAAAGTACACAACAGATCACAAGGAGTGAGTTTTCAGATACTGATAGAGATCGCCAGCGACCCCAGCAGCCGTCCGACCTCGCTCTGGAGTTGCCGCGCCGCCGGCAGCAACCGGTCGGCGTGATGGGCGGGCAGGGAGATCGCCATCGTGGCCGCCGTGGTGCCCACGGTGATCGGAATGGCGGCGCACACCGTGCCCAGCGCGTACTCCTGTCGTTCGACGACCGGCTCCATCCGCCGCATCCGCTCCAGGCGCCGCAGCAGAGCGTGGTTGTCACGCACGGTGTACGGGGTGATCGACTGCGCGGGGTAGCGGTCCAGGTGGTCGCGGCGGGCGTCCTCGTCCAACTGGGAGAGCAGGCACTGGCCGATGGCGTGCGCGTGGCCGGTCTCACCGAAGTCCGCCCACTCCTCGACCGCCGGGTTGCCCGGGGTGTCGGAAACGCACATGATCTCGATCTCGCCGTCGCGGTACCTGGCGTAGTACACGGGAACACCGATCGAATCGCGCCACTGGGCGAGGGTGTCGGCCACCGTGCTGCGACGTTTCTGCGCCGCCCCGCTCCTGCCGAGCCGCTCAGCCGCCTCGCCGAGGAAGAACAGCCCCTTGTCCCGTCGCAGATAGCCCTCGTGCACGAGGGTGCGCAGCAGGTGGTAGGCCGTGGGCAGCGCGAGTCCGGTCTCGCGGGCGAGTTGTTTGGCCGGCGCCCCGCACTCGTGCTCCGCGACGGATTCCAGCAGCCGCATGGCGCGCTGGACGGAGCCGATCAGGGTGGCGGCGGGGTGCGGGTGCTCGGGGGTGGTCGTGTTCGGTGGGCGTTGCAGGGGGGGTGCGGCGGAACGCGGCCCCGCGGGGGGTGCGAGCAGTTCTGCCGATGCGGTGTCAACCATGACCAAGGGTCACTTCCGAAGCGCGAGGGGGAGGTCCGTGCGGGGACACGGGAGGGGGTGTGCGCCACTCGCGGGGGTTCGTACCCGCGACGAGTTCCGGACTTTAACCGTCTGCCACCGCGTACAGACGGGCTGTCAGGGAAACTTCCCCCGGCCGAGGGAACAGGCGATTCCTGTTACCGCTCGCCGGCCTCCCTCACCGTCACCAGTCGCTGCGCGACGAGGAACTCGAAGTGAACTTCCTTACGACGTAGATCAGTCCGCCGACCAGCGCCACGAAGACCAGCAGCTTGAAGAGCAGGCCGATCACGAACCCGACGACGCTGGCTATCAGACCACCGAACACGACCAGGGCGATGACCGGCACCGCGACCCACTTCACCCACCACGGCATTCCCGCGAAGATCTCTCGCATCGCCCTTGTCCTCATCCTCTTCGGTCGATGTCCGGCACCCCTGTCGGGCCGGAGCGTTTCGATGTCCTGCCGCCGATGCTAGGTCCGAAGAGGGTGCCGGCGGGGGCCTCGCACCCCTTGTCCTCCCCTGACCGAACCCCTAGGGAACCCCGAGGCCGCTGGTCAACCGGCAGACGGACACGCACAGGACAGGGCTCCGGACAGGCGCCGGACGGGCGGACTCAGCCCTCGGCCGGCGAGAACACGACCAGGACCCGCAGGTCCTCACTGATGTGATGGAACTTGTGGGCGACCCCGGCCGGGACGTACACCACGCTGCCTCGCGCCACCTGCGTGGTCTCCAGACCGACGGTGATCGAGGCGCGCCCGCTCACGACGAAGTACACCTCGTCCTGATGGTGTGGATTCTGCGGATCGTGCGAGCCGGCATCGAGCGCGTACAGCCCGACCGACATGTTCCGTTCACGCAGAAACTGTAGGTAGGCGCCGTCGTTGGCGGCTCGCTCCGCCTCCAGTTCATCCAACCGGAATGCCTTCATCGACCTAGTCCGCCCTCGTCCGGTGCTCGTTCGCGATCTCTCTGCCACGATCAGACACATGAAGAATTTCGTAGTCAAGACGATCGCCAACGCAGGCGCCCTGGCGGTCGCCGTCTGGCTGCTCGACAAGATCACTCTGACCGGTGACAGCACGGGCAAGAAGGTCGGCACCCTCATAGTCGTCGCACTGCTTTTCGGCCTGGTGAACTTCCTGGTCAAGCCGATCGTGAAGGTGCTGACCTTTCCCCTGTTCATCCTCACGCTCGGCCTGATCACCCTGGTGGTCAACGCCCTGATGCTGCTGCTGACCTCGTGGCTGGCCGACAAGGTCGACCTGAGCTTCCACGTGGAGGGCTTCTGGACCGCGGTCCTGGGCGGCCTGATCATTTCCGTCGTCTCCTGGGCCCTCAACGTCGTGATGCCCGACGGAGACTGAGGCCGCGATGACCTACCACGTCTGCTTCGTCTGCACCGGCAACATCTGCCGCTCGCCGATGGCCGAGTCGGTCTTCCGCGCGCGCGTGGACGACGCCGGTCTCGAGGAACTGATCGAGGTCGAGAGCGCCGGCACGGGCGACTGGCACGAGGGCGAGAACGCCGATCCGCGGGCCCTCTCGGTCCTGGAGGAGCACGGATATGCCCTCGACCACACGGCCCGGCGCTTCGAGCCGTCCTGGTTCGCCCGCCTCGACCTCGTCCTGGCCCTCGACTCCGGCCATCTCCAGGCCCTGCGCCTCCTCGCACCCACGAAGGAGGACGCGGCGAAGGTACGGCTGCTGCGGTCCTACGATCCCGCGGCAGCCGGCGACCTCGACGTCCCCGACCCCTACTACGGGGGCCTGAGCGGCTTCGAGGAGTGCCTTGAGATGGTGGAGGGGGCGAGCGCCGGTCTGCTCGCCGCCGTACGAGACGACGTGGAAGGACAAGTGGCATGAGCGGATCCGCTACCGACGGAGAGCTTTCCGGAGGCCCCGGCGAGGGCACGCGCGCGGTGCGGGCGGGGCTGCCCGAGCCGGTGAAGTACGAGCCGACCCTTCCCGGGCCGGTGTTCGCAGCGCACTTCCATCTGCCGGGCGAGCCCACGGGCCCGTACACCTACGGCCGTGACGAGAACCCGACCTGGACCCACCTGGAACACGCCATCGGCGAGCTCGAGGCACCGGGCCGGGACGACGTCGAGACGCTCGTCTTCGCCTCCGGCATGGCCGCGATCTCGTCGGTGCTGTTCTCCCAGCTGCGGGCCGGGGACGCCGTCGTGCTGCCCGACGACGGCTACCAGGTGCTGCCCCTGGTGCGCGCGCAGCTGGAGGCGTACGGCATCGAGGTACGCACCGCGCCGACCGGCGGCGACGCCCAGCTGGACGTCCTGGACGGCGCGAAGCTGCTGTGGATCGAGTCCCCCTCGAACCCGGGCCTCGACGTGTGCGACATCCGGCGGCTCGTCGAGGCGGCACACGCGCGTGGGGCGCTGGTGGCCGTGGACAACACCCTCGCCACCCCGCTCGGGCAGCGCCCGCTGGAACTCGGCGCCGACTTCTCGGTGGCCAGCGGCACCAAGCAGCTCACGGGCCACGGCGACGTCCTCCTCGGCTACGTCACCGGGCGGGCCGGCACGCCGATGACCGCCGTACGCCGCTGGCGCAAGATCGTCGGGGCGATCCCCGGGCCCATGGAGGCCTGGCTCGCGCACCGGTCGATCGCCACCCTCCAGCTGCGCGTCGAGCGGCAGAACACCACCGCCATGGTCGTGGCCGAGGCACTGCGGGGGAGGCCCGAGGTGAGCGGGCTGCGGTACCCGGGGCTGGCAAACGACCCCTCGCACAAGGTCGCCTCGCAGCAGATGCGTCGCTACGGGTGCGTGATCTCCTTCACGCTGTCCACGCGCGCGCGTGCCGAGCGTTTCCTCGACGCCCTGCGGCTCGTGGACGACGCGACGAGCTTCGGTGGAGTGCGGTCCACCGCGGAGCGGCGCGGGCGCTGGGGCGGGGACGCGGTGCCGGAGGGCTTCATCCGGCTGTCCGTCGGCGCCGAGGACCCCGAGGACCTGGTGGCGGACGTGCTGCGTGCGCTGGAGGAGTCGGCGCGGTGACCGCCTTACCGACCCCCCACCAGGGTCCCGACAAGGACGACGGACGGTCCGAGCCTCCCCCCTCGTGGCTCGGACCGTCCTCGGTTCTGCGCGCGAAGAACCGCGCGCACAAGGCTAGTTGACTCTGTGTCAGTGTCCAATCACAGTAGCGACTGAGACCTATCGACTTATTTATAGTTGGGCCCCGCCTCGGAGCTGGAGGAAGGCGGGGAAAAGGAAGGACGCTCCGTGGATCTGGCCTTGCTGCGCACCTTCGTGACCGTGCACCGGGCCGGTTCCTTCACTCGCGCCGCCGCTCTGCTGGGACTGTCACAGCCGGCCGTCACCTCCCAGATCCGCACCCTGGAGCGACAGCTGGGCCGCCCGCTGTTCCTACGGCAGGCCCGCGGCGTGACGCCGACGAGCATCGGCGACGAGCTCGCCCACAAGGCCGCCCCCCATCTCGACGCCCTGGTGGAGATCGCCGGGACCGGGCCCGACGACGAGTCCGCCGTGCGGACGCTGCACCTCGCCGGTCCGCCCGAATTCACCGCCGAGCGTGCCCTTCCCGCGCTCACCGAGTTGTCCGGCGACGACGGCCAGGGGTACGCCCTGCGCGCCTCCTTCGGAAACGCCGAGGAGGTCCTGGAGGGCCTGGCTGCCGGCCATCACGACCTGGCCATCAGCACGGCGCGACCGCGCGGGACGCTCCTCACGGCCACACCGCTGTGCGACGAGGAGCACGTCCTGGTCGCCGCCCCGCAGTGGGACGAGCGGATCGACGCCGGGAGGCTGTGCCTCAAGGGCGCGTCCGCGCTGGAGAACCTCCCGGTCGTCGAGGTCCACGAGTCCCTGCCCCTGGTCTCCCGCTACTGGGCCTCCGTCTTCGACTCCCGCCCCGCCGCCTCGGGCACCGTCATCGTGCCCGACCTGCGCGCGGTCCTCGCGTGTGCTGTCTCGGGCGCCGGTCTGGCGGTCCTGCCCCGCTATCTGTGCGCGGCCGCTCTGGAGCGCGGTGACATCGTCGCGCTGCACGAGCCGGCGGTGCCGCCGCTCCGGACGTACGTTCTCGTGGCGCGCACAGGAACGCTGGCGACGCCACATATCGCCCGGGCCCACGAATGGCTGCTGGGCGCGGCCACCGCCTGGTACTGACCCGGTTTCCACCCGATGGCAGGGAATGATCTCCTCCGGTGACCTCTCACGATGTTTCACGTGGAACCAGCCGGGCCACATTTCTCCCATGACCGTCCGACCCGTGGTCAAGCGCACCGCACGAGCCGTTCTGCTGGACGGCGACCATCTGATCCTGATCAAGCGCACCAAGCCCGGTGTGGATCCCTACTGGGTCACGCCCGGTGGCGGGGTCGAACCGGACGACGCGACCGTGGTGGACGCCTTGCACCGCGAGGTGCACGAGGAACTCGGCGCCAAGATCACCGACGTGGTGCCCTGCTTCGTCGACACCGTCGAGCACATCGGTGATGACGGGGGCGCGACCGGCGTGAAGGTGCAGCACTTCTTCGTCTGCCGTCTGGAGTCCATGGACCCGGCCTTGCGGCACGGCCCCGAGATCGAGGAACCCGCCGGCGAGTACGAGATCGTCCGCGTGCCGTTCACCCGGGTCGGGATCGCCTCCGTCCACCTCGTGCCGCTGTCCCTGCGGCACTACCTCGACGGCAATATCGAGGGCGTCCGCGCCATGCACGCACCCGACCTCGGCTGAGGGCCTGATCCGGGCCCGGGACGTCCTGTGGGGCTCCGTGTCAGCTTCCGGTTGCGACCAGTTCCTCGACCGAGTCGTGGCGTATGCGCTCCTCGGGAATGCCGACGCCGCGCAGGGCGTCCACTCCGCTGCGGATCATGCCGGGCGGGCCGGAGACATAGGCGTCGTACTCGGCCCAGGGCCCGAAGGCGCGTATCGCGTCGGGCAACTGGAGCAGACCGTGCCGGTCGACCACCGGGCGGACCTCCAGCCAGGGGTGCGACTGCTGGAGCCGGAGCAAGGTGTCGATGTCGTACAGGTCGTGGTCGCTGCGCGCGCCGTAGAAGACCTCGACCGGGCGCCGGGTGCCGTGTTCGGCGACATCCTCGACCAGCGCCTTGATGGGGGCTATGCCGGTGCCGCCGCCCAGACAGAGCAGCCCGCTGTCCCTGGTGTGGTCGACGGTCATGGAACCGGCCGGCGGACCGAGCCGGACGACGTCGCCGGGCCGGGCGCGGTGCACCAGAGCGCTGGAGACCCAGCCCGCGGGGACGGCCTTCACATGGAAGGCCAGCAGCCCGTCGGAGCGTGGCGCCGAGGCGAAGGAGTAGTGCCGCCAGATCCGCGGCCACCAAGGCGTCTCCAGGCTCGTGTACTGCCCGGCGCGGAAGGGGTAGGGCTGGTTGGGGCGGACGGTGAGGATCGCCACATCCGGTGTTCTGAGGTCGTGCGTGACGACCTCCGCGTACCACCAGGGCGGAGCGCGCAGTTCGTCCACGGCCGCCGCGTCGATCATGACCTGGGAGATCGTGGTGTACGTCCGGACCCAGGCCGCCTCCGTCTCGGCGTTCCACACGGCACCCGCGTACTTGCTCAGCGCGCCGATGAGGCACTCGCCGACGGCCGGGTAGTGCTCGGCCCTGGTGCCGTACTTGCGGTGACCACGGCCCAGGTTCTGGAGGTATTCGACGAGGACCGCTCTGTTGTCCATGTGCTCGGCGGCGGTGAGCAGCGCCTTGAGGAGCCGGTCCCGTTGGGCGTCCATCGCGGGTGGGAACAGTGAGCGCAGGTCGGGATGGCGGACGAACAGCAGCGCGTAGAAGTACGACGTGACCTTGTCTGCCACCGGGGCCACCTCGGCCATCGTCCGCCGGACGAGGACGGCGTCCGGCGACACGTTGCCGCCGGGCGTCGACCGCTGAACGGGCACCAGGGAATCGACGGGCGACGCGGTGTACTGCCGCACGGCCGAACGGGGCTCGGCCGGCACGGCCCGCTGCGCGGACATGGACACTTCCGCGGACACCGACGGCTGCGAAGACTGCTGCGGCGGCTGCGACTGCAGCTGTGGCGACCGCGGCGGCTGCATGGACGTCTGCTGCTGGGCAGGCGTACGAGGCTCGTCGCGGCCCTGCGGGACGTCGGAGGTCGACGGGTCCGGGTCCGGGTCCGTTCGGCGCTCGGTGTCCGTGGTGCCGCCCTGGGGCGCGCCACCGTGGGAGTCGGCCGCATTGCGGCCCACCGGGCGCAGCGCGGCCAGGCGCCGTCCCTCAGAAGCCCCCTGCTCGCCCCGTGGAGCCGGCTCCGGCTGCTTGTGCGGTGTGAACCATCCGTCCCCGCCGCCGGACGTGCCGTTGTCGGCCGACCTGCTGGTCGGAGCGTCCATGGTGTGCCTCGCCTCGAACATCTTTCGGTCGGTCTGCGCACTTCCTGGATCGGAAGGTGCCTGCTTACCCCGCAGACGGCTTGGTTTTCCGTTCGGTTCCACGACCAGGACCGCCACGGTCCATCCGTATTTCCCCTCCGCACCCGCAGGTGAGGCGGGTGTGCGAGATGGGGCGGCACTCTCACCGCAGCATCCCATCCGGTCCGGGCGCCTCGGTCGCATCACCGGAAATGCGGGTCTTCGATCTCTCCGTCCCGTTAGGCTGCGTTGCCCTGTTCTCGGTTCGCGCGGAATGTATGCACCGCGTCGCGCGCACTTCGTTCCGAAAGCGAACCGGAGTCGACCATACCGGCCGCCGTCCGCGGCACAAGTGCCCCCCTTCCGTCCCCGGAACCCGCTCGGCACGCGAACCGCACGTACTCGTCAATCAGCGGTCGTGGCGCACCAATTCATAGGCGTCCCACAGATCCTTCCCCACGTAGGAGTGGGTCGCGAGGCCCGCCAGATGGCGGTCCGGGTTGACCGCCACGGAGACCGGTACGACCCCGAACAGATCCTTGTCGGAGAGCGAATCGCCGTATGCGACGCAGTCGTCCCTCGTCACTTTGAACTCCGCGCAGAGCCGGTCGGCGATCAGCACCTTCGCCGCCGCGTTCAGCGCTCCCGCCGGGTCCATCGGCTCGGTGAAAGGGACCGCCGGGAATCGGGATCCATAAGCCGCGTGGGCGCCCCAGCCAGTGAGTCTTTCCACGAAGAAGGAGGGCGAGAGCGACACGACCGCGCAGTACTCCCCTCTGCGCCTTATCTCCGCCCAGACATCGCGGATACGTGCCAGCCACGGCGCACCCTCGAACGCCGCCGTCACATGCTCCTCGGTGAGTTGCGTCCAGAGGTCGTACACCTGCGACGCGTACTCCGGCGGCCCGATCAATCCTGCCGAGATCGACTGCTCCAGCACCACCGTCTCGGCCTCCAGACCGAGTTGACGTGAGATCTCCAAAGGAGCGGACGTCCCGTGCAGCAGCGTGCCGTCCAGGTCGAAAAGGTGAAGTCTCGCCATGGCCCGAGGCTAACGGGCAGGCCTGACACCTCCCTGACGGGGCTTTTCGCGGGCTGCCGTTCGTCCCTGTTTCACGTGAAACACTCCCGCGCTGCCGTCGCATGGGGTGGGAAATGAGCCCTGATCGATGGGCCATGACATGGCCAGAAGCACCCACATCCCAGGGGAAACAGGTGGACGTCGGCGGTACGGGTCGGACAGCCTGACCTGCGTGCCGACTCCTTCCCTCACCGCTCTGCCCATCCGTCGTCTGACGCACCGCGATCTCACCGCCTGCGCCGACTTGTCCGAGGACCGGGGGTGGCCGCGCGAGGAGCACAAGTGGGGCCTGCTCCTTACGGCCGGCAGGGGTTACGGCATCGACGCCCCCGACGGTGGACTCGTCAGTGCCTGCGTCGTCACCGAGTACGGCCCGCATCGCCGGCCCACCCTCGGCGCCATCGGCATGGTCCTCGTCGCCGAGCGGTACGCCCGGCAGGGCATCGGCCGGCGGCTGATGCGGCACATCGTCTCCCTGATGGGCACCACCCCGCTGACCCTGCACGCCACACCGAACGGCCGTCCGCTCTACGAGGAGCTGGGCTTCAAGGCCACGGGCCGGGCGGAAATGGTGCGGGGGCGATTCACGCCGGACGACACGGCGCCGGACACCGTCACGCGTGCGGCCACGGCCGAGGACCTCACCGCGATCCTCCGGCTCGACGAGGAGGTCTTCGGCGCCGATCGGACGCAGGTGATCGCTCGTCTGCCCGCCTTCACCGACCAGTTGCGGGTCGCCGAGGACGACGGCCGGATCATCGGCTACGCGGCCGCTTGGCCCAACATGGACACCCAGGTCGTGGGGCCGCTGATCGCCAGGGACACGAAGACCGCGAAGGCTCTGCTGGCCTCGCTCGCCGCCCGCACCGACCGGCCGCTGCGCACCGACATCGACGTACGGCACGAGGAACTGCTGGAGTGGGTGAAGGCCCGGGGCCTGGAGCCCATTGCCTTCAACGCCGTGATGACCCACGGGATCACGGAGTTGCCGGGCGACTGGCGCCGCCGGTTCGCTCCGCTGACGGTGGCGGCTGGCTGAAGCCGCGAGACACGAGGAACGCCGGTTCCCATGAAAGTCGGAAACCGGCGTTCGTCGTGGACGCGACAGGTCAGGCCAGCGTCTCCACTGCGGCCGTGGCGAAGCCGTGGTCCTGCTCCGGTGCGCCGCCCCCGACCCCGATCGCGCCGATCAGACGGCCGGCGCGGTGCACCGGCACCCCGCCCGCAATGAACAGCAGCGGCCGGTCGAGGGCGGTAGGCAGGGTGTGGAAGGGGCCGCCGGGCTGTACGGCCTCGACGAGGTCGGCGGTGGGGGCGTTCAGCTGAAGCGCCGTGTACGCCTTGCGCGTGCTCGTCTCCCCGGAGATCAGCACGGCCCGGTCGTCGCGCCGGAAGGCCAGCAGGTGGCCGCCGGCGTCCAGGACGGTGACGCTGACCGTGACCTGGGCGGCCTCGGCGGCACGGCGTGCGGCCGTGACGAGGGCTTCGGCGTCCTGGATGGTCAGGGGTGCGACGGTGGTGGTGCTCATGAGGGGTGCTTCTCCTTGCGAGGGTGCTGAGGTCTGACGAGGTCGGTAGAGGTCCGGGTGACCGGCGGGTCTCACCGCTGGACGGCTGTCTGCCGCTCGGCGGGGGCTCCACCGGCGACGACGGCGCTGGGGGCGTCGGCTGCACCGGAGGCCTTGTCGCGGCGCTCCAGCGCGGCCGAGAGGACGGCGAGGAGCAGGGCGCCCGCGGCGAGGGCGGCGCCGACCCAGTTCGGGGCGGTGTAGCCCGCTCCGGCGGCGATGACGAGGCCGCCGAGCCAGGCGGACAGCGCGTTGCCGAGGTTGAAGGCACCGATGTTCACCGCCGACGCCAGCGTCGGCGCGCCGTGGGCCTGGTCCAGGACCCGCTTCTGGAGCGGCGGGACGGTGGCGAAGCCCAGGGCGCCGATCACGGCGATCGTGACGGCCGCCAGGACCTTGTTGTGGGCAGTGACCGTGAAGAGCGCCAGGACGACCGCCAGGGCGCCCAGAGAGACGTACAGCATCGGCATCAGCGCGCGGTCGGCGTACTTGCCGCCGACGAGGTTGCCGCCGACCATGCCGAGCCCGAAGAGGACCAGCAGCCAGGTGACGGATCCGTCGGCGAAGCCGGCCACGTGCGTCATCATCGGCGCGATGTAGGTGATGGCCGCGAAGACACCACCGAAGCCGAGGACGGTCATCGCCATGGCGAGCAGCACCTGGACGTTCTTGAAGGCGGCCAGCTCGTGCCGCAGCTGCACTCCTTCGGCCCGCGGCATCTCGGGCACGAGCCTGGCGATGCCGGACAGGCCCACGACGCCGAGCACGGCGACGACGGCGAAGGTGACGCGCCAGCCGACGCTCTGCCCGATGAGAGTGCCCAGCGGAACGCCCACCACGTTGGCGACGGTGAGGCCGGTGAACATCATCGCGATGGCCCCGGCCTTCTTGTCGGGGGCGACCAGATCTGCGGCGACGACCGAGCCGATGCCGAAGAAGGCGCCGTGGGCGAGTGAGGCGACCACGCGGCCGATCAGCATCACGCCGAACGAGGGGGCGACGGCGGACAGCAGGTTGCCGACGATGAACAGGCCCATCAGCACCATCAGCATTCGCTTGCGGGAGACCTTGGTGCCGAGGACCGTCATGAGCGGCGCGCCGAACATGACACCGAGCGCGTAGCCGGTCACGAGGAAGCCGGCTGTGGGGATGGAGACCCCGAAGTCGCCCGCGACCTCGGGCAGCAGACCCATGATCACGAACTCGGTCGTGCCGATTCCGAAGGCCCCGATCGCGAGGGCCAGAAGCGCGAGAGGCATAGGGGGTAACACCTTCCCAGACGATTGCAGATGCGCTTTGCGTGCGTCCACAATAGTTGCACACGCGGGCTATACGCAAGCGCCGTATATTGCGGGGTTGCTCTATCCTGGTGTCAGCCGCTCCGGGACGGAGGAGAATCCCCATGACTGCGACGGACCCCGCGCTCACCGCTCTCGCCCAGGGCTGGTGCGCCCTCTCCCTGCTGCACGGGAGGATCGAGGCCCACATCGAGCGCGCGCTACAGACCCGGCACGACCTGAGCGTGCGCGAGTACTCCCTGCTCGACGTGCTCAGCCGGCAGCACGACGGCACCGGGGGACATCTGCAGATGAAGCAGGTGGCCGACGCCGTCGTCCTCAGCCAGAGCGCGACCACCCGGCTGGTGACCCGGCTCGAGGACCGCGGGCTGCTCGAGCGCTACCTGTGCCCCACCGACCGCCGTGGCATCTACACCAACGTCACCGAAGCCGGGCTGAAGCTGCTCGCCGCAGCCCGTCCGACCAACGACGCCGCTCTGCGCGAGGCACTCGACGAAGCCGCCAGAAACGCGGAACTGGCCCCGCTGGTACGGGTCGTGGAGTCACTGAACGCACCCGTCGCGGCCTTGGGCACATAGGGTTGCGGACATGGGAGATCTTGAAATACGGGCCGCCGTCGCCGAGGACATCCCCGCGATCGTCGGCATGCTCGCGGACGACCCACTGGGTGCACAGCGCGAGTCGCCGGACGATCTCAGCCCCTATCTGGCGGCGCTGGAACGACTCACCGCCGACCCGAACCAGCGTCTGGTCGTCGCCGTCCGCGAGGAACGCGTCGTCGGGACGCTCCAGCTGACGATCATCCCGGGCCTGTCCCGGCGCGGCTCGACCAGGTCGGTCATCGAAGGCGTGCGGGTGCACGCCGACGAGCGCGGCAGTGGCCTGGGTACGCGGTTCATCGAGTGGGCGATCGAGGAATCCCGGCGCGAGAACTGCCAGTTGGTACAGCTCACCTCCGACAGCACCCGCACCGATGCCCACCGCTTCTACGAGCGCCTGGGCTTCGTCGCCTCGCACGTGGGCTTCAAGCTCCAGCTCTGAAGACCCCGAAGGCCCCGGGCCCGAACAGAAGCGCCTTGTTTCACGTGAAACAGGGCGCTTCCTTGTCGTGGGCGGCTAGCCGATGCCGCGCCAGCCCTCCGCGTCGATGCCACCGGGCACAGCGGCCCGCTCGTCGTACGGCTGACGCGTGAACACGAACGACCCGAGGTCCAGGTGGTCCACGCTCCCGTCAGGCCGCCGTACGGCCCGCAGGAGCTCTCCTGCGTAGTAGCCCTCGAGGCCGGTCCAGGTACCGTCCCCGTTCGGCCTGAAGCGGGAGCGCCTGCCGCCGCCGGACGACGGCCCCAGGGAAAGCAGTCCGTCGGCCGTCACCCGCAGGGCGAAGGGGCTGGTCCCCCAGTGCCACGGGCCCGCCAGCTCCAGAACGGCGGGGTCCACCTCCGTCAGCGGACGCCACGGCTCGGGAATCCGCGGCTCTGCCTCGGCGACGATCCGCACGAGGTCGGCTGCCACCTGGGACGTCATGAGCCCGGACGTGCAGTTGGCGAGCACCACCGCGGCCACGTCGTCCGCCACACCGATGGTGAGGGTGGCCAGGAAACCCGGCACCGAGCCGGAGTGACCCACGAGCAACCGGCCGTCCCGGTGCTGGATCTGCAGCCCGAGTCCATAGGCAGCTCCGTCCGCCACGTCCGGCAGCCCCGCAGGTCCCGCGGGAGTCCACATCTCGCGCAGGGTCTCCGCGCTCAGGACACGGTCGTCACCCCCCGCCAGGAAGGCGGCGAAGCGCGCGAGGTCGCCGGCCGTGGACCAGAGCTGGCCCGCCGGGGCCATCCGCCCGAAGTCCTCGGCAGGCTCGGGCAGCATCACGTCGGCCCAGGGATGGACCGCCCAGCCGCCTGCGGCCGGTGCCTGCGATCGGACGCTCGTACGGTCGAGACCCAGAGGTTCGAGAACTTCCCGTCGCAGTACCTCTTCCCAGGACGCCCCGCGGAGCTCTTCCACGAGAGCGCCCAGGAGTGAGTAGCCGGGGTTCGAGTAGTGGTGACGTCGGCCGGCCGGAAACGGGGCCGCCTGGTCGCCGAGGACGTCGGCGAGCCCGGGCCGCAGCGAACCCGGGGTCCGCTCCCACCAGGGGCCGGGCGACTCGGCCGCCAACCCACCGGTGTGGGCGAGCAGTTCGGCCACCGTGGCCTCCCCCGCGCCGGTCCCTGGCAGATGCTTCTCCAGCGGGTCCTCGAGGTCGAGCACTCCCTCGTCGCGCAGTCGCAGCACGAGCACGGCGGTGAACGTCTTGGTGATCGAGCCGATGCGGTACTGCACGTTCTCGTCCGGCGCGTGCCCGTCCACCGAGGTCCGCGCCCCGTGCCAGACGGCCCGTCCGTCCCGTACGACCGCGGCGACCAGCGACGGGGCCCGTCCCTCGGCCTGGGCCACGGCGATCCGGTGCAGCAGCGCCCGACGGGTGCCGGGAAGCAGCTCTTCCTGAGGTGTTGTCATGGGCCCAGTCCATCCGCCCGCGCGGCCGGCGTCGAGCTCATTTCGCCCGGGGCGCCGGATCAGGTCTGCGCCATGTCCACGAAGCGCGAGTAGTGGCCCTGGAAGGCGACGGTGATCGTGGCCGTCGGGCCGTTACGGTGCTTGCCGACGATGATGTCCGCCTCGCCCGCGCGCGGGGACTCCTTCTCGTAGGCGTCCTCACGGTGCAGCAGGATCACCATGTCCGCGTCCTGCTCGATGGAGCCGGACTCACGCAGGTCGGACACCATCGGCTTCTTGTCCGTGCGCTGTTCGGGACCACGGTTGAGCTGCGAGAGCGCGATCACGGGGACCTCCAGCTCCTTGGCCAGCAGCTTGAGGTTACGGGACATGTCCGAGACCTCCTGCTGACGGCTTTCGGAGCGCTTGGAACCACCGGCCTGCATCAGCTGGAGATAGTCGATGATCACGAGCTTGATGTCGTTGCGCTGCTTCAGCCGGCGGCACTTGGCCCGGATCTCCATCATCGACAGGTTCGGGGAGTCGTCGATGTACAGCGGCGCGGAGGACACCTCGGGCATCCGGCGCGCCAGGCGGGTCCAGTCCTCGTCCGTCATGGTGCCGGAACGCATGTGGTGCAGGGCGACGCGGGCTTCGGCGGACAGCAGACGCATCGCGATCTCGTTGCGCCCCATTTCCAGGGAGAAGATGACGCTGGGCAGGTTGTGTTTGATCGACGCCGCGCGCGCGAAGTCCAGCGCGAGCGTCGACTTGCCCATGGCGGGACGTGCCGCGATCACGATCATCTGACCCGGGTGCAGACCGTTGGTGAGCGAGTCGAGGTCCGTGAACCCGGTGGGCACACCCGTCATCTCGCCGCTGCGCGAGCCGATCGCCTCGATCTCGTCGAGGGCGCCCTCCATGATGTCGCCGAGCGGGAGGTAGTCCTCGCTGGTGCGCTGCTCGGTGACCGCGTAGATCTCGGCCTGGGCGCGGTTGACGATCTCGTCGACGTCGTCGTCGCCCGCGTATCCCATCTGCGTGATGCGGGTGCCGGCCTCGACCAGGCGGCGCAGCACGGCGCGTTCGTGGACGATCTCCGCGTAGTACTCGGCGTTGGCGGCTGTCGGCACCGTCTGGACGAGGGTGTGCAGATAGGACGCGCCCCCGACCTTGTTGATCTCGCCGCGCTTGGTGAGCTCGGCGGCGATCGTGATGGGGTCGGCCGGCTCGCCCTTGGCATAGATGTCCAGGACCGCTTGGTAGATGGTCTCGTGCGCGGGCTTGTAGAAGTCGTGGCCCTTGAGGACCTCGACCACGTCGGCGATGGCGTCCTTGGACAGCAGCATGCCGCCGAGGACGGACTGCTCGGCGTCGAGATCCTGCGGCGGTACCCGCTCGAAGGCGGTCCCACCGCCTTCCCACTCACCGCTGTCCCGGCCGCGGTCGTGCTGTTCGTCACGACCGCGCCCTCCCTCGCCGCGCCGCCGGGCAGGAGGCAGACGATCACTGGGCCCGCTGTCGGCCCACGGGTCGTCCAAGGGCTCGGAAATGCTCACCGAGCAACCTCCTCCCGTCCGCCGAGCGGACCTCGCCATGCCTTCTTTTCTACGGCACGGCACTGACAATTGAGAGCGCCAACTCCGGTTGTGACGCGTCGGTTTTATGAGGGTTTCCTCGGCCGACGGACGGAGCGGGTGCCGGACCACGGTAGGCCCGTCTGCACCGTCAGCCAATCTGGTTATCCACAGGCCATGTGGACGACGGCCCCGATGCTGTGGAGAACTCCACAAAACCTGTGCACGACCCGGTGGACAGCGTTGTGAACAAGCCCTCGACTTTTCTTGCGAAGCTTCGCTGACCTGCACTTTCCCCATCCACCGGCTGTGCAGAAGAAAAAGTTGCCCGGTCGGACCAAGATCTCTTCGAACGACGCGCGAGAGGATACGCGGCCCAAGGGGAAGTAAGGGTCACATGGCGACTGGATCTCTTACCTGTGGACGATTAGATTGGTGGTCATGACACAGGCTCCCGCGCCCCCCGAGGCCGTCCGCCGGCAGCACGATCGAGAGATCGTCGCCCTGGCCGTCCCGGCCTTCGGCGCGCTCGTAGCCGAGCCGCTCTTCGTCATGGCCGACAGCGCGATCGTCGGCCATCTGGGCACCGCCCAACTGGCCGGACTCGGCATCGCGTCCGCGCTTCTCATGACAGCAGTCAGCGTCTTCGTCTTCCTCGCCTACGCCACCACCGCCGCCGTGGCGCGCCGTGTGGGCGCCGGCGACCTGCCGGCTGCCATACGTCAGGGCATGGACGGCATCTGGCTGGCTCTGCTCCTCGGCGCCGCCGTGATCGCGGCCACCCTCCCCACCGCGCCGGCACTCGTGGAACTCTTCGGCGCCTCCGACACCGCCGCTCCCTACGCGACCACCTATCTGCGCATCTCGGCACTCGGGATCCCGGCCATGCTCGTCGTGCTGGCCGCGACCGGTGTCCTGCGTGGACTCCAGGACACAAGGACACCGCTCTACGTCGCCGTCGCCGGCTTCGTCGCCAACGCCGCGCTGAACGTCGGCCTCGTCTACGGCGCGGGTCTCGGGATCGCCGGCTCCGCCTGGGGCACCGTGATCGCCCAGTGGGGCATGGCCCTGGTCTACCTCGCCGTGGTGGTCCGCGGAGCCCGGCGCCATGGCGCGTCTCTGCGGCCGGACGCCGCCGGCATCAGAGCCTCTGCCCAGGCCGGGGTTCCCCTGCTGGTCCGTACGCTTTCGCTACGGACCATTCTGATGATCGCCACTGCCGTGGCCGCCCGTCTCGGGGACGACGACATCGCGGCGCACCAGATCGCTCTGGGCCTGTGGAGCCTGCTGGCCTTCGCCCTCGACGCCATCGCCATCGCCGGGCAGGCCATCATCGGACGGTATCTCGGTGCCGACGACGCCCAGGGCGCCCGTGACGTCTGCCGCCGCATGGTCCAGTGGGGCATCGCTGTGGGTGCCGTCCTCGGCCTGCTGGTCGTGATCGCCCGACCTCTGTTCCTGCCGCTCTTCACCAGCGACCCCGCGGTGAAGGAGGCCGCGCTGCCCGCTCTTCTGGTGGTGGCGCTCTCCCAGCCCATCTGCGGCATCGTCTTCGTACTCGACGGTGTGCTGATGGGTGCAGGAGACGGCCCCTATCTCGCCTGGGCGATGGTGCTCACCCTGGCGGTCTTCACTCCGGTGGCCCTGCTGGTGCCGGTTCTCGGCGGTGGCCTGACCGCGGTGTGGGGAGCGATGACGCTGATGATGGCGGTCAGAATGCTGACCCTCTGGCTGCGTGCCCGCTCCGGCCGCTGGATCGTCACCGGCGCCACCCGCTGACCGGACGGTTTCACGTGAAACGGTCGGTCACGTGAGACGACCGCGAGAGACGGCCGCAGAAGCGACCAGCCGTTCAGGACGGGCGTTTCACGTGAAACAAGCAAGCAGAAGGGGCCGCACCCCATGGGGTGCGGCCCCTTCTCAGCTCTTCGAGCCAAACGCAGCGATCAGGCCGCGACGACCTCGATGTTGACCTTGGCGGCAACCTCGGGGTGCAGACGCACGGACGTCTCGTGGGCGCCCAGGGTCTTGATCGCCGAGCCGAGCTCGATGCGGCGCTTGTCGACCTCGGGGCCACCGGCAGCCTTGATCGCGGAAGCGATGTCGGCCGGGGTGACGGAACCGAAGAGACGACCGGCGTCGCCGGAGCGCACGGCCAGACGGACCTTCACGCCCTCGAGCTGGGCCTTCACAGAGTTGGCCTGCTCGATGGTCTGGATCTCGTGGATCTTGCGAGCACGACGGATCTGCTCGACGTCCTTCTCGCCACCCTTGGTCCAGCGGATAGCGAAATTCCGCGGGATCAGGTAGTTGCGAGCGTAACCGTCCTTGACGTCGACGACATCGCCGGCGGCACCGAGGCCAGAGACCTCGTGGGTGAGGATGATCTTCATTTTTCGGTCACCCTTCCCTTATCGCGCCTGGGCGGTGTACGGCAGCAGCGCCATCTCACGGCTGTTCTTGACGGCCGTGGCGACGTCACGCTGGTGCTGCGTGCAGTTGCCGGTCACGCGGCGGGCACGGATCTTGCCGCGGTCGGAAATGAACTTCCGCAGCATGTTCGTGTCCTTGTAGTCCACGTACGTGACCTTGTCCTTGCAGAAAGCGCAGACCTTCTTCTTAGGCTTGCGCACAGGCGGCTTCGCCATGGTGTTTCTCCTGTGTGATCAAGAAGTTGGGGTACGACCCCCACCCTCGACTCGGTCGGCCCGGAGACCCGGGCCCGACCGGCCTAGAAGGGGGGTTCGTCCGAGTAGCCGCCGCCGGAACCGCTGCTGCCGCCGGAGTTTCCACCCCAGCCGCCGCCACCGCCGCCGCTGCCCTGGTTGCCGCCGGCGGGAGTGCCGGTGGCCCAGGGGTCTTCGGCGGGAGCGCTGCCGCTCTGCTGAGCGCCGCCGGAGTTTCCACCCCAGCCGCCGCCCTGCTGGCCGCCACCGCCGCCGCCGCCGTAACCACCCTGGCCGCCCTGGCCACCGCGGCCGGAGGCCTTGGTGACCTTGGCCGTGGCACTGCGCAGGCTGGCGCCGACTTCCTCGACGTCCAGTTCGTAGACCGTGCGCTTGACGCCCTCACGGTCCTCGTAGGACCGCTGCTTCAGCCGGCCCTGCACGATGACGCGCATGCCTCGCTGGAGCGACTCCGCGACGTTCTCCGCCGCCTGACGCCAGACCGAGCAGGTCAGGAACAGGCTCTCGCCGTCCTTCCACTCGTTCGTCTGGCGGTCGAAGGTGCGGGGAGTGGACGCGACACGGAACTTCGCGACCGCCGCACCGGAGGGGGTGAAGCGCAGCTCGGGGTCGTCGACAAGATTGCCGACGACCGTGATGACGGTCTCGCCTGCCATGGGGGAACCTCTCGGCGGGTTTGCTGCTGGCTGCTGGTGCTGCTACTCAGAATCCCGAGATCAGCTGAGCGGGAGAGCTCAGTGGGTCTCGGGACGGAGGACCTTGGTCCGGAGGACCGACTCGTTCAGGTTCATCTGGCGGTCGAGCTCCTTGACGACCGCAGGCTCGGCCTGAAGGTCGATGACCGAGTAGATGCCCTCGGGCTTCTTCTTGATCTCGTACGAGAGACGACGACGGCCCCAGGTGTCGACCTTCTCCACCTTTCCGTTGCCCTCACGGACGACGGAGAGGAAGTTCTCGATCAGCGGGGAGACAGCGCGCTCCTCGAGATCGGGGTCGAGGATGACCATCACTTCGTAGTGACGCATGTGGAACCCACCTCCTTTGGACTCAGCGGCCACGGTCGATCCGTGGCAGGAGGGTTGTGATGCGTACGCAACGGTATCGGCCGCCACTGACAATGGGGGTCGACGTGCGACTTCCCCGCTCTCAGCTGGACGGACTCCCTGGCATGCCAGGGCAGACACCGGTGCAGAGGGTACAGAGTACCTGCACACACGCTTCCGGTTGAAATCCGGCGTGGATGACCGTCAGTCTGTACACGTCGGGTGTGTATGGCGCTACGATGCGCCGCCTTCCGCAGGAGGTGCCACATGGCACAGGCATTGCGACCCAATACCGCCGGATCTCTCTTCGCCACCGACGGCAAAGCCCATCCAATCCAGGACACCCTGCTGGCAGTGACGCTGGTGCTCGGGGTGACGGCCTTCATCACGTCGTTCTTCCACAGCCTCCATCTGCTCAGCTCCTGGGCCGGACTGGTGGGAATCCTGACCGGCGCGTACGGACAGTGGATCTCCGAGACCACCCGTGAGCGCTTCGGTCTGATCCTGGGTCTCGGTGCCGCGGCCTTCGGCTTCTTCATCGGGATGGCCCACGGCGGCCTCTTCGGCGGAGTCTGGTGACCCGACCGGCGCCGGTGCCCGCACCACGGACACCGGCCGCGCCGGAAGACACGTAGGACACCTACGAACCCGGACGGAACGCCCCGGCCGCGCGCGGGCCGGGGCGCAGGTTCCGTACGCCCAGTCAGGCCGCTCGCAAGGCGCAGTAGGCTTCGGCGCGAGAGCCGGAGCCCCTGTACCCATGGGGACACACCAGCCCGAGGAGCGCCCGGAATGAGCCTGACCCTGAGGACGATCAGCCGCGAGCAGCATCTGGCATACATCCAGAGCCTGCCGTCGGCGAGCCACATGCAGGTTCCGGCCTGGGCCGATGTGAAGGCCGAGTGGCGTTCGGAGAGCCTCGGCTGGTTCGACGAGCGGACCGGTGAACTGGTCGGCGCAGGTCTCGTCCTCTACCGCCAGTTGCCCAAGATCAAGCGCTACCTGGCCTATCTGCCCGAGGGCCCGGTCATCAACTGGTACGCGCCGAATCTGACCGAGTGGCTGGAACCGATGCTCGCGCACCTCAAGCAACAGGGCGCGTTCTCGGTGAAGATGGGCCCGCCGGTGATCATCCGCCGCTGGGAGGCCGTCTCCATCAAGGCCGGCATCCAGAGCCCGGACGTGAAGAGACTGCGCGACATCGAGGCCGACTTCATCGAGCCGCGCGCCTTCGAGGTGGCCGACAAACTGCGCCGCATGGGCTGGCAGCAGGGCGAGGACGGCGGCGCCGGCTTCGGCGACGTCCAGCCGCGCTACGTCTACCAGGTGCCGCTGGCGAACCGTTCCCTTGAAGAGGTCCACAAGAACTTCAACCAGCTGTGGCGCCGCAACATCAAGAAGGCCGAGAAGGCCGGTGTCGAGGTCGTCCAGGGCGGTTACCACGACCTCGAGGAGTGGCAGCGGCTGTACGAGATCACGGCTCTGCGGGACCACTTCCGGCCGCGCCCGCTCTCGTACTTCCAGCGCATGTGGTCGGCCCTCAACACCGAGGACCCCAACCGCATGCGGCTGTACTTCGCCCGCCACAACGGCGTGAACCTTTCGGCGGCGACGATGCTGATCGTCGGCGGCCACGTCTGGTACTCCTACGGCGCGTCCGACAACATCGGCCGTGAGTTCCGGCCCTCGAACGCGATGCAGTGGCGGATGCTGCGCGACGCCTATGCGCTCGGCGCGACCGTCTACGACCTGCGGGGCATCTCCGACTCGCTGGACGAGACCGACCACCTCTTCGGCCTGATCCAGTTCAAGGTCGGCACCGGCGGACAGGCCGCGGAGTACCTCGGCGAGTGGGACTTCCCGCTGAACAAGCTGCTCCACAAGGCTCTCGACATCTACATGTCGCGCCGCTGACGTCACGTTCAGTGATTCGATACCTCTGACACCTCTGACGCGTTTCCCCACACCGCAGCCACGAGAAAGGTCCCAGGTCCGGCCATGGCGCTCACCCTCTACGTCGACACCGCGCGCTGGCGGGCGCATCACAAGCACGTGCAGGAGCAGTTCCCGGGACTCGTCCCGGTCTGCAAGGGCAACGGCTACGGCTTCGGACACGACCGGCTGGCCGAGGAGGCCACCCGGTTGGGCTCGGACGTCCTGGCCGTCGGCACGACGTACGAGGCCGCGCGCATCAAGGACTTCTTCGGCGGTGACCTGCTGGTACTGACGCCCTACCGGCGCGGCGAGGAGCCCGTCCCGCTGCCCGACCGGGTCGTACGCTCGGTGTCTTCGGTCGACGGCGTGTACGGCCTCGTGGGCGCTCGGGTGGTCATCGAGGTGATGTCGTCGATGAAGCGGCACGGCATCAGCGAGCAGGACCTGCCGCAGCTGCACGCCGCCATCGAGAACGTCAGGCTCGAGGGTTTCGCCATCCACCTCCCGCTGGACCGCACCGACGGCTCCGACGCCGTCGAGGAGGTCATCGGCTGGATGGACCGGCTGCGCGCGGCCCGCCTGCCGCTGCACACAATGTTCGTCAGCCACCTCAAGGCCGACGAACTCGCCCGGCTGCGGCAGCAGTTCCCGCAGACCCGCTTCCGCGCCCGTATCGGCACACGGCTGTGGCTGGGGGACCACGAGGCCACCGAGTACCGCGGTGCCGTCCTCGACGTCACGCGGGTCGCCAAGGGCGACCGCTTCGGCTACCGGCAGCAGAAGGCGGCCTCCGACGGCTTCCTGGTGGTCGTGGCGGGCGGTACGTCGCACGGGGTGGGTCTGGAGGCCCCCAAGGCCCTGCACGGCGTCATGCCGCGCGCCAAGGGCGTCGCCCGGGCCGGCCTCGCCACGGTGAACCGGAACCTCTCCCCGTTCGTCTGGGGCGGCAAGCAGCGCTGGTTCGCCGAGCCGCCGCACATGCAGGTGTCCATCCTGTTCGTGCCCTCGGACGCGCCGGAGCCGCACGTCGGCGACGAACTCGTGGCCCATCTGCGGCACACCACCACACAGTTCGACCGGATCGTGGACCGCTGAGGCGCGAGCGCCGAAGAAACGCAGCAAGGGGAAAGGCCGTACACGCAGACTCCGTGTACGGCCTTTCCGTCGTTCTGCTGCCGGGCCCTGAGGTTCTGGGCCGAGCCTTGTTCGCTCAGAGCGAACTGTCGGTGGCGTCCTGTTTGCCCCAGTCCACCTGCGGACCGTCGAAGTGGGATGCATGCCGGGGCGGATGCGCCGCCGCGCCGAGCACGAAGACGTCCTCCGCCCCGTCGAGCACTCCGCCCGAGGGATCGTCGTCGCCCGCCTGTCGCACCACGTCCCGCTCCGGCATCAGGATGTCGCGCACGATCACGCCGCACAGGTAGAGCGTTCCCAGCAGGTGCACGCCGATGGCCCAGTGGTAGCCGTCGGTCGGCAGGCCCTTGTGGGCGTCTCCGCTCATCGTGTACGCGAGGTACATCCAGATGCCCAGGAAGTAGGCGACCTCGCACGCCTGCCAGATCAGGAAGTCCCGCCACTTCGGCCGGGCCAGCACCGCCAGCGGCACCAACCACAGGACGTACTGCGGCGAGTAGACCTTGTTGGTGAGGATGAAGGCCGCCACGATCAGGAAGGCCAGCTGGGCGAAGCGGGGACGGCGGGGCGCGGTGAGCGTCAGAACGGCGATGCCCGCGGCACACAGCACGACGAGAAGCGTGGCGAGGGTGTTCACGCTGTCGGTGGTGAGGGGATCGCTGGAGTTCTGCGCCATGATCAGCCAGAAGGAGCCGAAGTCGACGCCCCGCTCCTGGCTGAACCGGTAGAACTTCGACCAACCGTCGAAGGCGAAGAGCATGACGGGCAGGTTCACCACCAGCCAGGCGACGACCGCACCGCCCGCGGCCTTGCCGAAGTCCCGCCACTTCCCCGCACGCCAGCAGAGCACGAACAGGGGGCCGAGGAGGAAGACGGGATAGAGCTTGGCGGCCGTGGCGAGCCCCAGCAGGACGCCGAAAGCGAGGGGCCGGCTCCGCGACCACATGAGCATCGCCGCGGCCGTCAGAGCGACCGCCAGCAGGTCCCAGTTGATGGTCGCGGTCAACGCGAACGCGGGCGCCAGAGCGACCAGCAGGCCGTCCCAGGGGCGCCGGGCGTGCGTCCTGGCCACACAGACGGCGATGACGGCCGCGCACGCCATCAGCATCCCGGCGTTGACCATCCAGTACCACTGTTCCTGGTCCTGGATGCTGCCGCTGCCCGGCGTCAGCCAGTTGGCCACCTCCATGAACACGCCGGTCAGCACCGGGTACTCGAGGTAGTCCATGTCGCCGGGGAGCTTGTCGAAGTACGGCACGAGTCCGTCGGCGAAACCGCGCCCCTGATAGAGGTGCGGGATGTCCGAGTAGCAGGCATGCGTGTACTGGGTCGTGGCGCCGAAGAACCAGCCGCCGTTGTAGCAAGGCGCCTTCTGGATCAGCCCTAGGGCGAACATCCCGATGGCCACCAGCGCGACGATACGCACGGGAGTCCACCAGGACGTCCCGAGCAGGGCCCGGCGGCCGAGGGGACCGCCGATCAGCTCACTGCCGGCCGCGGCCACCGGGTCATCGCTGGTCGGCTTCACGGGATCCGGCTCGTGCACGCGCGTCGGCGTCGATTCTGCACTGGGCATGAGCCACATCCTGCCGTACGGACCTAGGAAAACGCCGAGGGCCGCCCCACCTCGTCGGTGGGACGGCCCTCGTTTCACGTGAAACATGCGCATGTTTCACGTGAAACACCCAAGCCGGGCGATGCGCGACTAGCCGCCCGGGCCTCCGAAGAAGCCGTTGCTGGTATTTCCTCTGGTGTCGCTCTCCGTCTCTGTGGCGGTCGCCGACGGGCTGGTCTCTCCTGATCCACCGTTCCCGTTGCCGTTGGAGTTCCCACCCGTGTCGTCTTCGCAGTCGAAGAAGTTGGAGCAGGTCTCGGTCGCCGAGGGCGAGGGCTCGACCCGCGTCCGGCTCGGAGACGGGGACGGGGACGGCGACTCCTCTTCGGTTTCGGTGACCGAAGGCGTGGGAGTCGGCGACGGCTCCGCGTTCACGATCTCGCCGATCGGCTGAGGCTCCGGGAAGTCCTTCGACTTCGTGCCCTTCAGCGCCTCGGCCATGTAGTCGTGCCAGATCTGCGCCGGGAACGAGGCACCGTGGATCTTCTTCTGGCCACCCGTGCCGAACATCTCCAGGAACGTACGGTTCTTGTTCGACTCGTCGTCGTCGTAGCGGAACATGCTGACCGCGGTCGACAGCTGCGGGGTGTAGCCCACGAACCAGGCCGACTTGTTGCCGTCGGTGGTACCGGTCTTGCCGGCCACCTCACGGCCGGGCAGCTGGGCGTTGGTACCGGTGCCCTTCTCGACCACGGTCTTCAGGACGTCCGTGACGTTGTCGGCGACCTTCGCGGTGAACGCCTGCTTCGTCTCGGTCTCGTGCGTGAAGATCTGGCCCTTCTCGCTCGTGACCTTCTCCACGGAGTACGGGTCACGCTGCTTGCCGCTGGCGGCGAAGGTCGAGTACGCCCCCGCCATCCGGATCGCGCTCGGGTCGGAGATGCCGATCGAGAACGACGGGAAGCCGCTGTTGGTCAGGCTGGACTCCTTCAGGCCCGCGCTGGCGGCGGAGTCCTTCACCTTGTCCAGACCGACGTCCATGCCGAGCTGCACGAAAGCGGAGTTCACCGACTCGCGCATGGCCTCCCGGAGGTCGATCTTGTAGTTGGGCGGGCTTCCGAGGGAGACGTTGCCGTCATTGGTCTGAAGCCACTCCTCGCCCTTCTCGTTCTTCCAGACCGAACCGTCGTAGTTCTCGATCTTGAGCTTGTTCTTGCCGCTGAACAGGCTCTCGGGCGAGACGATGGTGCGCTCGTCCTGCGCCTGCGACGACCCCAGATCCTTGTCGCGCACGCCCCAGGTCATCGCCGCCGCCAGCACGAACGGCTTGAACGTCGAACCGACCTGGGCACCCGTCTGGTCGGCGTTGTCGGTGAAGTGCTTGGTGGCGTCCTCACCACCGTAGATGGCCCGGATGGCACCGGTGTCCGGTTCCACGGACGCTCCGCCGAACTGGACGTGGGTGTCCGTGTCCGGCCGTTCCTTGGGCTTGATATTGGCCTTCTGGACCTTGGCGACCGATTCTTCGAGCGCCTTGACCTTGTTCTTGTCGAAGGTCGTGTAGATCGAGTAGCCGCCCTGTTGCAGCAGGTCCTGGGTGATCCCGGTCTTCTTGCTGTTGGTGACCAGGTAACCGTTGGCGAGGTCGACCAGGTAGCCGACCTGGCCCTTGAGGTCGGTGTTCGAGCGAGGGTTCTGCCACTTGGGGAGGGCGGTGTACTCGGCCCGCACCGCGGCCTTCAGGTGGCCGTACTCGACCATCTTGTCGAGGGTGTCCTGCATCTGGAGCGTGGCCCGCTTGGTGTTGGCCGCGGACGTGGCGCCGACCGGGTCGACCGAGGTCGTGCCCGCCGGGTCGTAGTACGTGGCGCCCTTCAGCATGGCGGCCAGGAACGCGCACTCGCCCGGGTTGAGCTTGATCGCGTCCTTGTTGAAGTAGGCGCGGGAGGCGGCCTGGATCCCGTAGGCGTTGCGCCCGTAGTACGCGGAGTTCAGGTAGCCGGCCATGATCTGGTCCTTGTCGACCTCGGCGCCCACCTTGATGGACACGAAGATCTCCTTGAACTTCCGGGAGATCGTCTGCGACTGGTCGTTCAGCATGGCGTTCTTGACGTACTGCTGGGTGATCGTCGATCCACCCTGCGTCTGGCCGCCCCGGGCCATGTTGAACACGGCACGGGCGATGCCCTTGGGGTCGATGCCGCTGTCGTCGTAGAAGGTCTTGTTCTCCTGCGAGATCACCGCCCAGCGCATCTCTTCCGGGATCTGCGAGAGGTCGATGTTCTGACGGTTCGTCTCACCACCGGTGGCAACCATCTGGCTGCCGTCCTTCCAGTAGTAGACGTTGTTCTGCGCCGTGGCCGTCTTGGCGACGTCCGGGATGCCCACCATGGCGTATCCGATGCCCGCCACGGCCACCAGACTGCCCATGAAGCCGACGAACAGGCCCGCGACGAGCTTCCAGGACGGCATCCAGCGCTGCCAGCCGTACTTGCCGGCGCGCGGGTAGTCGATCAGACGCTTGCTGTCGGGCGCCGGTCGACCTCTGCCCCGTCCAGGGCCGGGCGGGGCTCCGCGACGGCCCGCTGTGGGCTCGGCTGCTCTGCGCCGCCCGCCCGAGTCTCTCTGGGACGCGCGCCGGGCGTCGGCCCGGTTGCCGTGCGACTGCTCCTCGCCTCCGGTTCCGTGACCCAACCCGTAGTCGGCAGGAGATCCGGTGGCGCCTCGCGGTGCCGCTCGGCGGCCGGAGGACGGACCGGACTGACCGCGTCGGGCCGCGGCACGTCCGCCTTCCTGCGACTGCGGCGGTTTGCGACGGTGCTCGCTCATCGAACGATTACTCCTCGGGCAGGCGCATCCGTGCGCGCCTGGAAAGGGCGGCTGGTTTCCTGTCCCCCCGAAGTACGGATGCGGTCGGTCGCGCATTCACCCGTACTGCACCGAGGACCTCGACGCCCCCCGGCGTCTCATGGGTCCCGGTGGTGTGCATGGCGCACAGACTACGCACCGCCAAAACCCGCCTAGCTCCGAAGTTCATCCCAAACCAGGCAACTTGCCCTCAATGAATCGGTGATGTGATCCCGTTCACCCTCTTCCCTCTTGTCGCATCCGGAAGGTCGTTCTATCGTCTAGATGTATCGAGT
Source organism: Streptomyces sp. NPDC002884 (assembly GCF_040295245.1). NCBI lineage: Bacteria > Bacillati > Actinomycetota > Actinomycetes > Kitasatosporales > Streptomycetaceae > Streptomyces > Streptomyces sp. NPDC002884. The sequence goes on from NZ_JBEOVB010000008.1 coordinate 221,951, forward strand.
CGATACATCAGCGCGACATAAGGCCGAGGAGGCGACGATGAGCCGGCGTGCCGGGATCCTCGAGTTCGCCGTCCTGGGCCTTCTCCGTGAGTCCCCGATGCACGGCTATGAGCTGCGCAAACGGCTCAACACGTCACTGGGCGTGTTCCGTGCGTTCAGCTACGGCACGCTCTACCCCTGCCTCAAGACGCTGGTCACCAACGGCTGGTTGATCGAGGAGCCGGGAAACACCCACGAAGACGCCCTCGCCGCTCCACTCGCGGGGCGTCGCGCCAAGATCGTCTACCGGTTGACGGCGGAGGGTAAGGAACACTTCGAGGAACTGCTCTCCCAGACGGGTCCCGACGCGTACGAGGACGAACACTTCGCCGCTCGCTTCGCCTTCTTCGGGCAGACGTCGCGCGACGTTCGTATGCGCGTACTCGAGGGCCGCCGCAGCCGGCTGGAGGAGCGTCTCGAGAAGATGCGCGCCTCCCTGGCGCGCACCCGAGAGCGCCTCGACGACTACACGCTTGAGCTCCAGCGCCACGGAATGGAGTCCGTGGAGCGCGAAGTGCGCTGGCTGAACGAGCTCATCGAGAGCGAGCGGGCCGGACGGGACCTGACAGGTCCCGCCGCCGGGGAATCCGCTCAGCAGAACACCACATCTGGATCGACGGGCGGCCTGCCCCGTCCCGGGGACACTCCCGGGACGGATCTGCCCGACGAAACCGCCACGTGAGCGCCCGTTCAGGGCCTCACTCGTACACACAGGGAGCAACCGGAATGGGTTCGGTTCGTGTAGCCATCGTCGGCGTAGGCAACTGCGCCGCCTCGCTGGTGCAGGGCGTCGAGTACTACAAGGACGCCGACCCGGCCGCCAAGGTCCCGGGTCTGATGCACGTGCAGTTCGGCGACTACCACGTCGGTGACGTCGAGTTCGTCGCCGCCTTCGACGTCGACGCGAAGAAGGTCGGCCTCGACCTCTCGGACGCCATCGGTGCCAGCGAGAACAACACCATCAAGATCTGCGACGTCCCGAACAAGGGCGTCACGGTCCAGCGCGGCCACACCCTGGACGGTCTCGGCAAGTACTACCGCGAGACCATCGAGGAGTCCACCGAGGCCCCGGTCGACGTCGTCCAGATCCTCAAGGACAGGCAGGTCGACGTTCTGATCTGCTACCTGCCCGTCGGCTCCGAGAGCGCGGCGAAGTTCTACGCCCAGGCCGCCATCGACGCCAAGGTCGCGTTCGTCAACGCCCTTCCGGTCTTCATCGCCGGCACCAAGGAGTGGGCGGACAAGTTCACCGAGGCGGGCGTCCCGATCGTCGGCGACGACATCAAGTCCCAGGTCGGCGCCACCATCACCCACCGTGTGATGGCAAAGCTGTTCGAGGACCGTGGTGTCCGGCTCGAGCGCACCATGCAGCTCAACGTCGGCGGCAACATGGACTTCAAGAACATGCTGGAGCGTGACCGCCTCGAGTCCAAGAAGATCTCGAAGACGCAGGCCGTCACCTCGCAGATCCCCGACCGCGACCTGGGCGAGAAGAACGTCCACATCGGTCCGTCGGACTACGTGGCCTGGCTGGACGACCGCAAGTGGGCGTACGTCCGCCTCGAGGGCCGTGCGTTCGGTGACGTCCCGCTGAACCTCGAGTACAAGCTCGAGGTCTGGGACTCCCCGAACTCCGCGGGTGTCATCATCGACGCCCTGCGCGCCGCGAAGATCGCCAAGGACCGCGGCATCGGCGGCCCGATCCTGTCGGCGTCCTCGTACTTCATGAAGTCCCCGCCGGTGCAGTACTTCGACGACGAGGCCTACGCGAACGTCGAGAAGTTCATCCGCGGTGAGGTCGAGCGCTAACTCGGCACGCACGGAAAATTCGCTCCTGCCAGGGCTGAGAAGGGTCTCCGGGTCGACCGACCCGGGGACCCTCCCCGTATGTGAGGCTGTGCCCATGGCCGTCGTCCGTGATCTGCGCGTTCTGCTGCGCTTCGGGAACTTCCGGCGGCTGCTCGCGGTGCGGCTGCTCTCCCAGTGCGCGGACGGCGTCTACCAGGTCGCGCTCGCCACCTATGTCGTCTTCTCCCCGGAGAAACAGACCTCGGCCGGCGCGATCGCCTCCGCCATGGCCGTCCTGCTGCTGCCGTACTCCCTCGTCGGCCCCTTCGCCGGTGTCCTGCTGGACCGCTGGCGCCGCCGACAGGTCTTCCTCTACGGCAATCTGCTGCGCGCCCTGCTGGCGTCGGTGACGGCCGTCCTGATGATCAGCCATGTCCCCGACTGGCTCTTCTACGTCTCCGCGCTGTGCGTCACCGCGGTCAACCGCTTCGTCCTCGCCGGCCTTTCCGCGGCTCTGCCACGCGTCGTCGACGGCGAGCGCCTGGTGATGGCCAACTCCCTCTCCCCGACCGCCGGCACGCTGGCCGCGGTCGCCGGGGGCGGTCTCGCCTTCGTCGTCCGGCTGGTGGTGGCGGACTCCGACGCCGCGGTGGTGCTGCTGGGGTGCGCGCTGTACCTGTCCGCCGCACTCGCCTCCCTGGCCATGGCCGCGGATCTGCTCGGACCCGACCGTGATCTGGTCCAGCCCCGGCTGACGAGCGCGCTCAGGGGCACCGCCCGCGGCCTCTCTGCCGGCCTGCGTCACCTGGCCGAGCCCCGGCGCAGGGAGGCCGCCTGGGCACTCGGCTCGATCTCACTGATGCGGTTCTCCTACGGCGCCCTGACCGTCATGGTGCTGATGCTGTGCCGGTACGCCTGGTCGTCCGACCCGGACGACGGGCTGGCCCTGCTGGGACTGGCCGTAGGAGTCTCCGGCGTGGGCTTCTTCGTCGCCGCGGTGGTCACCCCGTCGGCAGCGGGACGGCTGGGCCCCGCCCGCTGGATCGTCGTCTGCTCCGCGGCCGCGGCGGTCCTGGTGCTCGCCCTCATGCTGCCGTTCACCCAAGTCACCACGTTCGTCGCGGCCTTCGTGCTGGGGCTGGTCACCCAGGGCGCGAAGATCGCCACCGACACGATCGTCCAGTCGTCCGTGCAGGACGGCTTCCGCGGCCGGATCTTCTCTCTCTACGACGTCCTGTTCAACGTCGCCTTCGTCGGCGCCGCCGCTGTCGCCGCCCTGATGCTGCCGCCCGACGGGCGTTCCGCCCCATTGGTGGTCACGGTTGCCGTTATCTACGGAGCAGTTGCTGCCGCTATGGCCCGCTTTGAGTGGCGGCAAGTGTCACATCAATGACACAGACTCCTGCTCCGGCTACAGGGTTGTCAGTGGGGGCCGGTAACTTACGTGAGTCTTACTTCGCGAGTGATTTCGCGCCACACGTCTAAAGTTTTCTAGGGGGACCTCCAAGTGTCGACTCCGCCTCCTCAGGGCCAGAACCCGTTCGCGCAGCAGGGCCAGCAGCCCTACGGCCAGCCGCAGGGCCAGGCGCCGTACCCGCCGCAGCCCGGCTACCCGCAGCCGGGCGCCGCTCCCTACGGCGCGGTCCCGCCGGAGCAGCCCCGCCGCAAGGTCAGCTTCAAGCTGATCAAGAACATCGTCATCGTTCTCGCTGTCATCGGCGTGGGTATCACCGCCTACATATCCAGCCAGGACGACGCCAACACGGCGGCGGTCGGCGACTGCATGCACCGGGGTAACAGCAGCGACGACAACCCCGACCTCGAGGTCGTCAAGTGCGACTCCTCGCAGGCGCAGTACATCGTGCTGGCGAAGGTCGAGGGCACGTACACCGCGCTCACGGCCGACAGCAAGTGCGAAGAGAAGGCCAAGGACTTCCAGTACTCGTACACCGAGAGCGGTGACGGCAGTAACTTCCTGCTCTGCCTGAAGGACTACAAGAAGTAGGGCAGTTGCTGAGAGGGGCGGTGTTTCACGTGAAACACCGCCCCTTCGCATGTGCGCCTGTCGCGTCGCGAGAGTCATGTTTCACGTGAAACATGACCCCGTTCCACGGACTCAGTCCTGCTCGGCCCACCACTCCTTGAGCGCAGCCACCGCCGCGTCGTACTCCATCGGCCCGTTCTCCAGGCGCAGTTCCAGCAGGTGCTTGTACGCCTTGCCGATGGCGGGCCCGGGACCGACTCCCAGGATCTCCATGATCTGGTTGCCGTCGAGGTCGGGACGGATCGCGTCCAGCTCCTCCCGCTCCTTCAGCTGGGAGATGCGCCCCTCCAGGCCGTCGTACGCCCGCGAGAGCGCGGCCGCCCTGCGCTTGTTCCGCGTCGTGCAGTCCGAGCGGGTCAGCTTGTGCAGGCGGTCGAGGAGCGGTCCCGCGTCCCGCACATAGCGACGCACCGCGGAGTCCGTCCACTCGCCGGTGCCATACCCGTGGAAGCGCAGGTGGAGTTCGACCAGTCGGGAGACGTCCTTCACCAGCTCGTTGGAGTACTTCAGAGCCGTCATGCGCTTCTTCGTCATCTTCATTCCGACCACCTCGTGGTGGTGGAACGAGACGCGGCCGTCGTTCTCGAAGCGACGGGTGCGCGGCTTGCCGATGTCGTGCAGCAGGGCGGCCAGCCGCAGCGTGAGGTCGGGGCCGTCCTCCTCCAGGGCGATCGCCTGCTCGAGGACGATCAGGGTGTGCTCGTAGACGTCCTTGTGCCGGTGGTGCTCGTCGCTCTCCAGCCGCAGGGCGGGCAGATCGGGCAGCACATGGTCGGCGATGCCGGTGTCGACCAGCAGCGCCAGCCCCTTGCGCGGGTGCGCGGACAGGATCAGCTTGTTCAGCTCGTCCCGTACCCGCTCGGCCGAGACGATCTCGATACGGCCGGACATCTCCTTCATCGCCGTGACGACCTCGGAGTCGACCTCGAAGTCGAGCTGAGCGGCGAAGCGGGCGGCACGCATCATGCGCAGCGGGTCGTCCGAGAAGGACTCCTCCGGCGTACCCGGGGTGCGCAGCACGCGCGCAGCGAGGTCCTCGAGGCCACCGTGCGGGTCGATGAACTCCTTCTCGGGAAGCGCGACGGCCATGGCGTTCACGGTGAAGTCCCGCCGGACGAGATCCTGCTCGATGGAGTCGCCGTACGACACCTCGGGCTTACGCGAGGTGCGGTCGTAGGCCTCCGACCGGTAGGTGGTGACCTCGATCTGGAAGCACCGATCAACGTCTCCGACGCGGGCGTCCTTCTGGACCCCGACGGTGCCGAACGCGATCCCGACCTCCCACACGGCGTCCGCCCATGGCCGGACGATCTTCAGGACGTCCTCGGGTCGGGCGTCCGTCGTGAAGTCCAGGTCGTTGCCGAGCCGGCCGAGCAGCGCGTCCCGGACCGAGCCGCCGACCAGGGCGAGAGAGAACCCGGCCTCCTGGAAGCGGCGGGCGAGGTCGTCGGCGACAGGGGCGACCCGCAGCAGTTCACTGACCGCGCGGTGCTGCACCTGGCTCAGGACGCTGAGATTGTCTTCGTTGGCGTTCGGCACAACAGAAGAGGGTACGTGGCCCGGCCCACCCAGGGCTCCTCGATTTGGGGTGAGCGGACATCCCTCACGATAGCCGGGCAAGACAGCGCCTTACTGTCTACCTGGCCATTCACCTCCATAGGCATGGATAGCGGACGATCCGACCGTCTTCCACGATCTTGTGAAGCAGTCCGCGGCACTTCCCCTCAGCGCGCATCGTTACCATGCGTGGACGCACATTCCGACGACCACTGACGACGACGAGGGACGGGCGAACGCGTGGCCGAGGCGGCAGACTTTCCGGGGATGACTCCCTCACCTGCCCGCCGGTGGCTGCGGCGCACCGGCGCACTGCTCGCCGGGGCGCCCCTGCTGGCCGGTCTGCTCCAGCTGCCCGCCGCCCCCGCGCAGGCCGCCGTCCAGACCTCCGCCAAGGAGGCCTCCGACGCCGGCACGGTGGCTGTCACCGTCGATTCGCTCAGTCCCGCCGCTCCCAGCGACGGGGACACCCTGACGGTCTCCGGCACGGTCACCAACAACGGCAAGCAGGCGGTCACCGACGCCCACGTGGGCCTGCAGGTGGGTTCCGCGCTGACCACCCGCTCGGCGATCGACAGTGCCGCCAGGCGCGCGGACGCCCTCTCCGGCAACGACGGCTCCGAGGTGGGCGGCAAGTACGTAACCGAGTTCGCCAAGCTCACACCGGGCGTGTCCGAGCACTTCAGCATCTCCGTCCCCGTCTCCAAGCTCGACCTGGACGACGACGGCGTCTACCCGCTCGGTGTCTCCCTCGAGGGTGAGACGTCCGCGCAGCCGTGGGAGCAGGTGCTGGGCGTCCAGCGGACCTTCCTGCCGTGGCAGCCCGAGGAGGCGGACACCCCGTCCAGGACGACGGTGCTGTGGCCGCTGGTCTCCACCGTCCACATGTCGGCCGAGACCGGGTCGAACGCCCAGCAGACGCCGGTCTTCCTCAACGACGACCTGGCCAAGGAGCTCTCGCCCGGAGGCCGCCTCGAGCAGCTGCTGAGCCTGGGCAAGGAGCTCGACGTCACCTGGGTGATCGACCCGGACCTGCTGGCGTCCGTCGACGCCATGACCGGCAGCTACCGGATCCGGGGCGACGGGGACACCACCACGGCCGGCACCCACCAGGCGGTCGCCAAGCAGTGGCTCGACGATCTGCAGGACGCGGTGCTCGGCAAGGAGGTCGTCGCGCTGCCGTTCGCCGATCCCGACCTCGCCTCGCTCGCCCACAACGGCACCGGCGTCGCCGGCTCGCTGAGCCAGCTCAAGGCGGCCACCGACGTGGCCGCCACCACAGTGGAGACCGTGCTCCATGTGACCCCGAACACCGACTTCGCCTGGCCCGTGGACGGCGCCGTCGACCCGTCGATCGTCAAGGTCGCCACCTCGGCAGGCGCCGACAAGGTGATCGCGCGCAGCGACAGCCTGACGGAGAACGGGGATCTCACCTACACCCCCTCCGCGGCCCGGCCCATCGGCGGCGGCAACACGGCGGTCGTCGCGGACGCGCGGCTCTCCACGGCGTTCAAGGGCGATCTGACGAAGGCCTCCACGTCCACGCTCGCCGTGCAGGAGTTCCTGGCGCAGAGCCTGGCCCTGAACCTGCAGACGGGCAAGCAGCGCAGCGTCGTCGTCGCCCCGCAGCGCATGCCGACCGCGAGCCAGGCCCGGTCGCTGGCCGAGGCCGTCACGACGCTCCAGGGCGGTACCTGGTCGCAGTCCCAGCAGCTCGCGGCGGCCGCCAAGGCCAAACCCGACCCGGGCGCGACCACCAAGGTGCCGTCGAAGTCGGCGTACCCGTCCTCACTGCGCAAGCAGGAGCTGCCCCGGTCGGCCTTCGAGCAGATCGCGTACACGCAGGACAAGCTCGACAACTTCAAGGTGATCCTCGCCAACGAGGCACGGGTGGTGACCCCCTTCGGGCGGGCCATGAACCGTGAGATGTCCACGTCCTGGCGGGGCAGGAGCACCGCCGCGAGCTCGTTCCGCCAGGGTGTGCAGGCCTATCTCGACACCCTCACCGGCCAGGTCAAGCTGATCGACAAGTCGGAGACCAAGCTCTCCGGGCGAAGTGCCACGATCCCGGTGACCGTGCAGAACAACCTGGTGCAGGGCGTCGACCACCTGGTCCTGCGGCTCACCTCGAAGAACCCGACCCGTCTAGAGATCTCCGACGAGGCCTACGCCGAGCAGCGCGTGACGGTCTCCGGCGGGCACACCACGACGGTGAAGTTCACCACGTCCGCCAAGGTCAACGGCCAGACGACGGTGGTCGCCCAGCTGTACACCGAGGACGGCCAGAAGTACGGCGAAGAGGTCGCCTTCGACGTGCGGGTCACCGAGATCACGGCCACGGTGATGCTGGTCATCGGCGGCGGCGTCCTGCTGCTCGTGCTGGCAGGCTTCCGCATGTACACCCAGCGCAAGCGTGCTGCGGCCCGTGATGCAGAAGAAGCCGAAGGAACCGAGGAAGACGCCGAGGACGGCGAGGACGGCGAGGACGGTGCCGACGAGGCAAGCCGGCCCGCCGACGGCCCGGAGAACGCCGGGGGCCACGAGAACCGTCCCGAGAAAGAGTCCGGCCGCCGAGCAGGGGCAGCCGACCCGGAGCAGCCGAGTGACGAGACGCCGGACACCGCAGTGGAAAGCGCCGACCCGTCCGGCACGGGTGAGAGAGTGGACCGTTGAGGATGTCGTGGCCGGTGGGCCCGGGACGATGAGGTGGGGTAACCATGAACGCGCCGTACGACGGTGACCGCGGCCAGGCCGCGGGCGGCTCGGGCCACCCCGAGGGCCCGCCGCCCGAGCATGGCCAGGTGCCGCCGCAGCACCCGGCGGACATGTACCTCCAGGACGCCTACGACCAGGACCCCTACCGGGCTCAGGACCTCAGCGCGCAGGACCCGGTCGCCGAGGCGCTCTACGACCGCGCCGCGCACCCCCCGCCGCCGCCGGGCATGCATCAGCCGCAACAGCCGCTGTACGGCCGGCCCCCGCAGTCCCCGTACGCCCCCGACCCGCATGTGTGGGCCCAGACCCCGGCGCCCGAGCCGGAGGGCCCCACGCAGTACCTGCCGTACGGCGACGATCCCCGTACGACGCAGTTCGTGGGCGTGGACGACCTCGTGACGCACTCCGGCGAGGAGCAGCACCAGCCGGACGCCTTCGCCCACCTCTTCCGGGACCAGCAGCAGGGGGGCACCCGCTCCGCGGAGTCCCCGTCGGTGCCCGGCCCGGCGCCCGCTCCGGGCGGGCAGGGAGCGGTACCGGCGTACCAGGCTCCGGTGGCGTCGTCGTCCGCGGCGGACCAGACCATGAACCTCACCGCCACGCCGGCCGCGCCCCCCGCCGCGGCCGCTCCCGCCGCGAAGAAGGGCGGGCGCGCCGGAAGCCTGCTGAAGTCCAGCGCCGTCATGGCGGCGGGCACGATGGTGTCCCGCCTCACCGGCTTCGTCCGCTCCGCGCTGATCGTCTCGGCGCTGGGCGTCGGCCTGCTCGGCGACACCTTCCAGGTCGCCTACCAGCTGCCCACGATGATCTACATCCTGACCGTCGGCGGCGGCCTCAACTCGGTCTTCGTGCCCCAGCTCGTACGGGCCATGAAGGAGGACGAGGACGGCGGCGAGGCTTACGCCAACCGCCTGCTCACGCTGGTCATGGTGGCGCTGGGCCTCCTCACGGTCGCCGCGGTCGCCGCGGCGCCCGTCCTGATCCGCCTCCTGTCCGACTCGGTCGCCAGCGACCCGGCGGCCAACGAGGTCGGCATCACCTTCGTCCGCTACTTCCTGCCCTCGATCTTCTTCATGGGCGTCCACGTGGTGATGGGGCAGATCCTCAACGCGCGCGGCAAGTTCGGCGCGATGATGTGGACGCCGGTCCTCAACAACATCGTCATCATCGTCACGCTGGGCATGTTCATCTGGGTCTACGGCACTGCCGCCGACTCCGGCATGAAGGTCACCACCATCCCGCCGGAGGGCGAGCGGCTCCTCGGCATCGGGGTCCTGCTCGGCCTCGTCGTGCAGGCCCTCGCCATGATCCCGTACCTGCGCGAGACCGGTTTCCGGATGCGGCTGCGCTTCGACTGGAAGGGCCACGGCCTCGGCAAGGCGGCGACCCTCGCCAAGTGGACCGTCCTGTTCGTCCTGGCCAACCAGGCCGGCGCGCTGGTCGTCACCCAGCTGTCCACGTCGGCGGGCAAGGACTCGCCGGTCGACGGCACCGGCTTCTCCGCCTACGCCAACGCCCAGCTGATCTGGGGACTGCCGCAGGCCATCATCACCGTCTCCCTGATGGCCGCCCTGCTGCCCCGCATCTCCCGCTCGGCGGCCGAGGGTGACGCCGGCGCGGTCCGCGACGACATCTCCCAGGGCCTGCGCACCACGGCCGTCGCGATCGTCCCGATCGCCTTCGGCTTCCTCGCACTCGGCATCCCGATGTGCACGCTGATCTTCGGTTCGTCCGGCACCAGCGAGGCCACGAACATGGGCTTCATGCTGATGGCCTTCGGCCTCGGCCTGATCCCCTACTCCGTGCAGTACGTCGTCCTGCGTGCCTTCTACGCCTACGAGGACACCCGGACCCCCTTCTACAACACCGTCATCGTGGCCGCGGTCAACGCGAGCGCCTCGGCGATCTGTTACTTCGTCCTCCCCGCCCGCTGGGCCGTGGTCGGCATGGCGGCCTCCTACGGCCTGGCGTACGCGATCGGCGTCGGCGTCGCCTGGAACAGGCTCCGCAAGCGGCTCGGCGGTGACCTCGACGGCTCCCATGTCCTGCGGACCTACGCCCGACTGTGCATCGCATCCGTTCCGGCCGCCCTCATCAGCGGCGCGGCCTGCTACGGAGTCGGCCACAGCCTGGGTCAGGGCGTCCTCGGTTCCTTCGCCGCGCTGCTGGCCGGCGGGGTCCTGTTGTTCGGCATCTTCTTCGTCGCCGCCCGCCGCATGCGCATCGAGGAGCTCAATTCGCTCGTCGGTATGGTCCGCGGACGCCTGGGTCGCTGAGACACGGGGTAGGCGCACAACCATCGTCCGCCGCCGCGTGTCGTGCATAGCGGCGGACTGTGGGCACAATTGGGTTCGGCGTCGTACGGCGCGCACGAGGTCGGACGGCGCGCACTGAATGGGGAGGCAGGAACGACGGTGGCGGAACGGAGCACAGCTGCCGTCGACGTGGCAGACAACAGCGGCGACAAGCCGCTGACCGCACAAGCGGACCAGTCCACGGCCGACGGGGTGGTCAAGAACCGGGAGCAGGACACGGACAGCGACGAGGCACAGGGGAGCGGCGGGACGGAAAGTCCCGGGAAGGCCTCACCGCCGGAACTGCACAGCGGTCACAAGCTCGCCAGGCGCTATCGCCTCGAAGAGTGCGTCACCCGTCTGGACGGTTTCAGCAGTTGGCGCGCGGTCGACGAGAAACTCCGTCGTGCCGTGGGTGTCCATCTCCTGCCCGCGGACCACACCCGGGCCCGTTCGGTGCTGGCAGCCGCCCGCTCCTCCGCGCTGCTCGGGGATCCCCGCTTCGTCCAGGTACTGGACGCGGTCGAGGAGAACGACCTCGTCTACGTGGTCCATGAGTGGCTGCCCGACGCCACCGAGCTGACCGCGTTGCTCGCGGCCGGTCCGCTGGAGCCGCACGACGCGTACCAGATGGTCAGTCAGATCGCCTCCGCCATGGCCGCCGCCCACCGCGAAGGCCTGGCGCATCTGCGTCTGAACCCCAACGCCGTTCTGCGCACCTCCTCCGGCCAGTGGCGCATCCGCGGCCTCGCGGTCAACGCCGCCCTGCGCGGCGTCACCACCGAGACTCCTCAGCGCACCGACACGGAAGCGATCGGCGCCCTGCTGTACGCGGCGCTCACCCAGCGCTGGCCGTACGAGAACGACGCCTACGGCCTCTCGGGGCTGCCCAAGGACATCGGTCTGATCGCCCCCGACCAGGTACGCGCCGGCGTCCACCGGGGCCTGTCGGAGCTGTCGATGCGGGCCCTCGTCAACGACGGCGCGACCGCCTCCCGGCACGACGCCGCCTGCACGACGCCGGAGGAGCTGGTGAAGGCGATCGGGGAGATGCCCCGCATCCGCCCGCCGGAGCCCGCGTTCACCGCCCCGCCCGAGTACCAGCGCACGACGTACCAGCAGGGCACCTACGGCCGGCCCGCGGCACACCCGGGCGTCACCCAGCAGGTCCCCACCCCGCCGCCCCCGCTGCAGAGCCGCACCGGCAAGGCGCTGAAGTGGGCGGTCTCCGCCCTCCTCATCGCCGCCCTCGGCCTGGGCAGCTGGCAGCTGGCCGATGCCCTGATGGACCAGGGCCAGTCCGACGACACGAACCAGACCCAGACGACGGACGACGGCGACAAAGCCCCGACGAAGCCCGCCACCCTCCCGATCACCATCACCGATGCCAAGGACTTCGACCCTGAGGGAGACGGGTCCGAGAAGCCCGCCGACATAGGCAAGGCCTACGACAACAGCACCTCGACGTACTGGCAGACGGACTTCTACAAGGGCGCCGACTTCGGAAACCTGAAGCCGGGCCTCGGCATCATCCTTGATCTCGGCAAAGTGCAGCAGGTCGGGAAAGTGACCGTTACCTTCGTGGGGAAGACCTCGGTCGAACTCCGTGCCGCCTCAAGCGAAGCGGACTCCGAACCCACGTCTTTGGACGGCTACACGAAAATTGCCGAGGGCTCCGGTACGAGCGTGACGCTCCAGCCGACCAAGTCCGCCAAGACCCGCTACGTCTTGGTCTGGCTGACCAAGCTGCCGCTGACCGACGAGGGCACCTATCGTGGCCGCGTTACGGACATCAAAGTGACCAGCTGAAGGCGAGGAGAGGGGGTCCGATGGCGGAAAGCGCCGGATATGACGGAGCGAGCGACCAGGACCTCCTCACCCGCCACGTAGAGGGCGATCCCGACGCCTTCGGTGAGCTCGTACGGCGTCACCGCGACCGACTCTGGGCGGTGGCCCTGCGCACGCTGGGAGACCGCGAGGAGGCCGCTGACGCCGTCCAGGACGCCCTCGTGTCCGCCTACCGGGCCGCCCACACCTTCCGCGGCCAGTCCGCCGTCACGACCTGGCTGCACCGCATCACGGTGAACGCCTGTCTGGACCGCGCCCGCAAAGCGGCTTCCCGCAAGACCTCACCGGTCGACGACACCGAGCGGCTGGAGCAGCTGCTGGAGCCGCACGAGTCGGCGTCCGCCCCCGCCGAACGCAACGACCTGCACCGCCAGCTTCTCGAAGCACTCGGCACTCTCCCTCCCGACCAGCGAGCCGCCCTCGTCCTCGTGGACATGCAGGGCTACCCGGTCGCCGAGGCCGCCCGCGTGCTCGACGTGCCGACCGGGACGGTGAAGAGCCGCTGCGCCCGGGGCAGAGCCAGACTCCTGCCGCTCCTCACTCATCTGCGGCCGGACGGCACCGGCGGCGCGAGAGAAAACGGCGCAGGACGGAACCGGGCGCAGGGGACATCCGTCCCACCGGCAGCGGATCCTCGGGACGAGGGGCCGGGCAACGCCGGTACAGGCGATTCAGCTGCTGTGAAGGGCGGAGGTGGGCGAGCGTGACCTCGACGACGGACACGACCGGGCACCCGGACGTCACGGAGATCACCGACCTCACCGAGGGTCTGCTCGCTCCCCCGCGGAGCGCCGACGTACGTCGGCATCTGGACGCCTGCGAGCTCTGCGCGGACGTCCACGCGTCCCTCGAGGAGATCCGTGGCCTCCTGGGCACCCTCCCCGGCCCCCCGCGCATGCCGGACGATGTCGCTCACCGCATCGACGCCGCACTCGCCGCCGAAGCGCTGCTGAACGCCACGGCGCCGGAGAGCGCAGACGCCTCACCGACGATCGGCGCCGTCACCACCGACGCCGAAGCGCTTCACGTTTCACGTGAAACAACGACCGCGACGGACCGGCCCGCAGGGCGCGCCCACGCCGCCACAGGCCCCGGCCGCAAGGACCGCAAGCGAGGCGGCCGCCGCAAGATCGCTGTCCTGGGAGCGGCTCTCGCCGCTGCGGCTCTGGGACTCGGGTCCGTCCTGGTGTCGTCGCTCACCGACGGCGGGGGGCCGGGCAGTTCGGCTCATCAGTCGGCCGCGCCGGACACCTTCTCCGCGAGCGGGCTGGAGGGACAGGTCACCGATCTCCTCGCCAAGGCCGCGGACTCCCATGGCGCCCACAGCCTGGGCATCCAGGGAACATCCGAGGCCGCATCGCCCGGCACCGCCTCACCCAAGGTCCTGCGGCAGCTCGTGGTGCCCTCGTGCGTACAGCAGGGCATCGGCCGCAGCGATGCGCCCCTCGCCACCGATGAAGGCACCTATCAGGGGACGGACGCCCTGCTCGTGGTGCTGCCGGACGCATCCGACAGCACCAGGGTCGACGCCTACATCGTTGACAAGACCTGTGTGGATCATCCGGCGTCCGGTCCGGCGAAGGTTCTGCTGACGCACTCCTACACGCGTCGCTGACGACCGACGTCTCGTCTCGCTGCTGCGCCGCGTCCCCCTTGCAACCCCTAGGGTGTCGTCCCTTCGTGTGCCCGGACACACCGGGAATGCACGCCCCTTAGGATCCGTTGGGTGGGGTGAGAGTCCAAGTAGCTCCCACCGCTCAACCGATGCAGTCCAGAGACGAGGAAACAAGCCGTGAGCGACGTCCGTAACGTGATCATCATCGGCTCCGGGCCCGCCGGCTACACCGCGGCGCTGTACACCGCGCGCGCGTCGCTGAAGCCGCTCGTGTTCGAAGGCGCCGTCACCGCGGGCGGCGCTCTGATGAACACCACCGAGGTGGAGAACTTCCCCGGCTTCCAGGACGGCATCATGGGCCCCGAGCTCATGGACAACATGCGTGCCCAGGCCGAGCGCTTCGGCGCCGAGCTGATCCCCGACGACATCGTCTCCGTCGACCTCACGGGTGAGATCAAGACCGTCACGGACACGGCGGGCACGATCCACCGGGCCAAGGCCGTCATCGTGACCACCGGCTCCCAGCACCGCAAGCTCGGCCTGCCGAACGAGGACGCCCTCTCCGGCCGCGGTGTCTCCTGGTGCGCCACCTGTGACGGCTTCTTCTTCAAGGACCAGGACATCGCCGTGATCGGCGGCGGCGACACCGCGATGGAGGAGGCCACCTTCCTCTCCCGCTTCGCCAAGTCCGTGACGATCGTCCACCGCCGGGACACCCTGCGCGCCTCCAAGGCGATGCAGGAGCGCGCCTTCGCCGACCCGAAGATCAAGTTCGTCTGGGACAGCGAGGTCGCCGAGATCGAGGGGGACCCGAAGCTGGCCGGGCTGAAGCTGCGCAACCTCAAGACGGGTGAGCTCTCGGACCTCCCGGTGACCGGCCTCTTCATCGCGATCGGCCACGACCCGCGCACCGAGCTCTTCAAGGGTCAGCTGGACCTGGACGAGGAGGGCTACCTGAAGGTCGTCGCGCCCTCCACCCGGACGAACGTGACCGGCGTCTTCGCCGCCGGCGACGTGGTCGACCACACCTACCGCCAGGCGATCACCGCGGCCGGCACCGGCTGCTCCTCCGCTCTCGACGCCGAGCGCTACCTCGCCGCCCTCGCGGACGAGGAGCAGGCCGAGCCCGAGAAGACCTCCGTCTGACCCCCTCCCGCCCCACCGCACAGAGAATTAAGGAGCCCCCTGTGGCCGGCACCCTGAAGAATGTGACCGACGCCGACTTCGAAGAGGTCGTCCTCAAGAGCGACAAGCCCGTCCTGGTGGACTTCTGGGCCGAGTGGTGCGGCCCGTGCCGCCAGATCGCTCCCTCGCTCGAGGCCATCGCGGCCGAGCACGGCGACAAGATCGAGATCGTCAAGCTCAACATCGACGAGAACCCGGGTACGGCCGCCAAGTACGGCGTCATGTCGATCCCGACGCTGAACGTCTACCAGGACGGCGAGGTCGCCAAGACCATCGTCGGTGCCAAGCCGAAGGCCGCGCTCGTGCGCGACCTGGAGACCTTCATCTCCGAGTGACGCCGAGCCGTCCCGCCGACGGCTGATGTTTCACGTGAAACACGAATGGGCCAGCCCCTCAGGGCTGGCCCATTGTTCTTGCCCAAGTCTTCAGAGCGGACGCAGCGCCGGCTCCTTCTGGACCGCTCCCAGCAACCGGTCGAGCGCCATCTCCACGTCTTCCTTCCAGGAAAGCGTCGTCCGCAGCTCCAGCCTCAACCGGGGATGAGCGGGATGAGGACGCACCGTCTTGAAGCCCACCGCCAGCAGGTGATCGGCCGGAAGCACACAGGCCGGCTCCTTCCAGCGTGCGTCACCGAACGCCTCGATCGCTTTGAAGCCCCGTCGCAGCAGATCCTTGGCGACCGTCTGGACCATCACACGGCCAAGTCCCTGCCCCTGGTACCCCGGCATGATGAACGCGGTCATCAACTGCACGGCGTCCGGCGACACGGGGCTCGTGGAGAACGCCGTCGAGCGGGGAACGTAGGCGGGCGGGGCGTAGAGCACAAACCCCACAGGAACGTCGTCCACATAGACGACCCGGCCGCACGACCCCCAGTCCAACAGGACAGCGGAGATCCAGGACTCCTTCTCCAGCGCCGGTGTGCCCGCCTTTACCGCGGCCGCACTGCTGACGGGGTCCAGTTCCCAGAAGACACACGCCCGACAGCGTTTGGGAAGGTCTTGAAGGTTGTCCAGCGTGAGCGGTACGAGCCGACGCCCCATGAAGGCTGTTCCTCGCTTCCTTCGCTCGCAGCATCGCGAGCGGCTGTCAGAGCGCTCCGTTCCCTGAGCAGGCTGCCGACGAATCCGCCGACCGCGCCCAGTCCCAGCCCGGCGCTCACCAGTCCGGTCCGGCTCATCGTTCGCATGGCCCCCGCCTCCTGCTCCGAGGTACTGCCAGGTGGATGCGCCACAACCCCCATCGCATCGTATCCAGGATGCGATTCCATCGATACCGCCTGAAAGCAAAGGGCGAGCCGTGTTCCGGTACACACCGGACACGGCTCGCTCACATGCCCCTCGGCCGACACAGGCTCGGCCAGGCCACGGCTCAGTCTTCCGACTCCTCGGCGTCGCCCTCCACGAGGCCCTTCTGCAGGACGGGGCCTTCGCCGGGCGCGAGCGAATCGAGGATGCGCTCCAGGTCCTCCATGGAAGCGAACTCGACGGTGATCTTGCCCTTCTTCTGTCCCAGGTCGACCTTCACCCGGGTTTCGAAGCGGTCGGAGAGCCGGGTCGCGAGGTCCGTCAGCGCCGGAGAGACCCGCCCGCCGGCCCTCGGCCCCTTGGCACGCTGAGCCGTCTGCGGACGCGAGCCCATGAGGGTCACGATCTCCTCGACGGCCCGTACCGAAAGTCCCTCGGCCACGATGCGGTGAGCCAGCCGGTCCTGCTCCTCCGAGTCGTCGACCGAGAGCAGTGCCCGGGCGTGACCGGCGGAGAGCACTCCGGCCGCGACCCGGCGCTGAACCGCCGGCGAGAGCTTCAGCAGACGCAGCGTGTTGGAGACCTGCGGACGGGATCGACCGATGCGGTCCGCCAGCTGGTCGTGCGTGCAGTTGAAGTCCTTCAGCAACTGGTCGTAGGCGGCTGCCTCTTCCAGCGGGTTCAGCTGGGCCCGGTGGAGGTTCTCCAGAAGGGCGTCCAGGAGGAGCTTCTCGTCGTCCGTGGCCCGCACGATCGCCGGGATCGCCTCCAGGCCGGCCTCGCGGCAGGCCCGGAAACGCCGCTCGCCCATGATGAGCTCGTAGCGCGCGGGGCCCAGCTGGCGTACGACGACCGGCTGGAGCAGTCCGACCTCCTTGATGGAGGTGACGAGCTCGTGCAGCGCGTCCTCGTCGAAGACCTCACGAGGCTGACGCGGGTTCGGCGCGATGTGGTCGAGGGGAATCTCGGCGAAGTGGGCGCCGATGGGCGGCGCGGGCGTCTCCACGGAGCTGGTTGCCGACAGCTCCTCTGTTTCACGTGAAACAGGCAGCAGCGCGGCTACCTTCGCCGCGGCCACCCCGCGGTCCGACGTCAGAACCGGTGCGGCTGCGGGGGACATGGATCCTCCGCCTCCCACCGCGGACTGCGCCGGCGTCTTCTCCGTCGGGGCAGCAGGGATCAGTGCGCCAAGACCGCGGCCCAGCCCCCTCCGTCGCTCACTCACTGAATGCCCTCCACCATGTTCGCGTTGTTCTGGGCGCCGATATGGGCGTGTGTCGCGTCGTAGCTGACCCCGACACCTCTCAGCGCCAGCTCTCGTGCTGCCTCAAGGTACGAGAGAGCACCGCTCGATCCCGGATCGTAGGTCAGCACCGTCTGTCCATAGCTCGGCGCCTCGGAGATACGGACCGAGCGGGGAATGCTCGTCCGCAGCACCTCTTCCACGAAGTGGGTGCGCACCTCCTCCGCGACCTGCGACGCGAGGCGCGTCCGGCCGTCGTACATGGTGAGCAGAATGGTCGACACATGCAGGGCGGGATTGAGGTGTCCCCGCACGAGATCGACGTTGCGCAGCAACTGCCCCAGCCCTTCCAGCGCGTAGTACTCGCACTGGATGGGGATGAGGACCTCGGCACCGGCCACCATCGCGTTGACGGTCAACAGGCCGAGTGACGGCGGGCAGTCGATGAGAATGTAGTCCAGCGGCTGCTCGTAGGCCTGAATCGCTCGCTGGAGGCGGCTCTCGCGCGCTACCAGGGACACCAACTCGATCTCCGCGCCGGCGAGATCGATCGTGGCGGGAGCGCAGAAGAGGCCTTCCACATCAGGAACGGGCTGAACGACTTCCGCGAGCGGGCGACTGTCGACCAGCACGTCATAGATGGACGGAACCTCGGCATGGTGGTCGATTCCCAGGGCGGTGGACGCGTTGCCCTGGGGGTCGAGGTCGACCACCAGAACCCGGCCACCGTGCAGGGCCAGAGACGCGGCAAGGTTGACGGTCGTCGTCGTCTTGCCCACCCCGCCCTTCTGGTTGGCAACGACGATCACACGGGTCTGCTCGGGACGTGGCAGGCCCTCGCCGGCGCGGCCCAGAGCCTCCACCGCGAGTTGGGCAGCACGACCGATCGGGGTGTCGTCCATCGGGGGCGGTGTTTCACGTGAAACATCCTCCCCAAAGGACTCGGTACGGGGACCGGGGACCGGATCGGTCATCGGTCCCGCGATGTTGGCGTCGGACCGCAAGGATTCACTCTCCTCGACTTCAGGCTCGCAATGAACAGAGCCTCCCATGGCTTCGGGGTGGTGAACCAGTGAGGCCTGTTGTTCTGTGGAGAAATCCACCTCTGTGGACAACTCCCGTCTCTCATCGAGTGAACCGAGAGGCTTGCGGTCGCGGGGTTCGGCTGCGGCGCGGCCGCGGCTGATGATGCCGTGGAGCAGAGAGCGACGTTTCACGTGAAACACGATGCACAGCGACGGCGGCCGGACCCCTCGCGACACTCCGTGATGCGTAGGTTTGGCAGCTTGTGTGGAGTACGTCTCAGCGGCGCCGCCGCGTGCGACTTGTACGTGCGGCCTTGGCACGCTTTGCGGCGAACCTCACACCACCCGGGCTCTCACCGACCTCGACCCGCACCACCGTGGACAGCGGATCCACCACGCCCTCACCCACATGCAGGATCGAGGTGCCCACGGCTCCGAGCTTGCTCAGTGCGGTGGACGCGCTCTTCAGCTCTTCCTCGGCGGCGTCGCCCTTGAGGGCGAGCATCTCGCCGTAAGGGCGCAGCAGCGGGATGCCCCAGGTCGCCAGACGGTCCAGAGGTGCCACCGCACGAGCGGTCACCACATGCACCGACGGCATCGTGCCCATGACCTCCTCGGCACGACCACGCGCGACCGTCACATGGTCCAGGCCGAGGAGCTCGACGACCTCGGTGAGGAAGTTGGTCCGCCGCAGGAGCGGCTCCAGCAGGGTGATCTTCAGGTCCTCCCGCACGAGCGCCAGGGGAATGCCGGGCAGTCCGGCACCCGAACCGACGTCGCAGACGGTCACGCCCTCGGGCACGACCTCGGAGAGCACCGCGCAGTTCAACATATGCCTCTCCCAGAGGCGGGGTACCTCTCGTGGGCCGATGAGCCCACGCTGCACGCCTGCCTCGGCCAGGAGCTCGACGTATCGGACCGCATCACTGAAGCGATCACCGAATACCTGTCGTGCCACCTCAGGCGCAGGGGGGAGCTCCGCTGCCTCCGTCACGGGGACCGTCCTTCCGTACCGCATCAGCGCTGCGAGCGCCGACCACCGAAACTACCGGGCTGACAAAGATCGGCCCCGTCTGCGCAACAGACGGGGCCGGGGACACGTACGTACCGAATCAGTTGGGCAGGACGACGACGAAGCGCTGCGGCTCCTCGCCCTCGGACTCGCTGCGCAGCCCGGCGACCTTGACCGCGTCGTGGACGACCTTGCGCTCGAAGGGCGTCATCGGCTGCAGCTTGACCGGCTCACCGCTGTTCTTCGCGTCGGCCGCGGCCTTGGCACCCAGCTCGGAGAGCTCGGCACGCTTCTGGGCACGGTAGCCCGCGATGTCCAGCATCAGCCGGCTGCGGTCGCCGGTCTCCCGGTGCACGGCCAGGCGCGTGAGTTCCTGGAGCGCCTCCAGCACCTCGCCGTCCCGGCCGACCAGCTTCAGCAGGTCACGAGGGCCTGAGTCGCTGATGATCGACACAGAGGCGCGGTCGGCCTCGACGTCCATGTCGATGTCGCCGTCGAGATCGGCAATGTCCAACAGACCCTCGAGGTAGTCCGCCGCGATCTCGCCCTCCTGCTCCAGGTGGGTCAGGGTGTCTGCACCCTCGGCGGCGGCGGAGGTGGTGCCTTCCGTCACGGGATGGGCTCCTTCTTACTTCTTGGACGGGGACTTGGGGCGCTGCGGGCCGCCCTTGCGCTGCCCGGACTGGGCCTTGCTGCGGCCTCCGCCACTGGGCTTGGGACCGGCCTGCTTGGCCGTACCGGCGGCTCCGGAGGGCTTGGCGTCCTCCGGTTCGTCGGACTTGCTCAGCGAGATGGTCTCGCCGGCGTCCTTCGCCGCGGCCGTGGACTGGCGCTGGGACTTGGACTGCCGCTTGGGCTGCTGCCGCTTGGCGGCGGCCGCGCTTGTCGGCGTGCCGTCCTCGGCCAGGGTCGCGGCCTGGGCCTCGCCCTTGATCACGGTGCCGTCGGCCTGGGCGGCGAAGCCCACCTTGGTCAGACCGTTGATGAACTTGCGCTCGGCGTCGTTGCGCTCGCGGCCCTTGGCCACGATGGCCTTGACGATGGCCCGCTCGCCGCGGCTGCGGGTCTTGCCGTGGTGCGTGACGTGCTTGTACAGACGCTCCAGGTACGCGGCCTGAGCCTTGGAACCCGGGGTCGGGTTGTTGCGGATCACGTACATCTGCTGGCCCATGGTCCACACGTTGGTGGTCAGCCAGTAGACGAGGACACCGACGGGGAAGTTGATGCCGAAGACGGCGAACATGACGGGGAAGACGTACATCAGCATCTTCTGCTGCTGCATGAACGGTGTCTTCACCGAGGTGTCGACGTTCTTCGTCATGAGCTGGCGCTGCGTGAAGAACTGCGACGCCGACATCATGACGATCATGATCGCGGTGACGATACGGACGTTGGTCAGCGAGGCGTCGAACGACACCAGGTCCGAGGCGCTGTCCGTGAACTTCGCGGCCAACGGGGCACCGAAGATGTGCGCCTTCTGCGCGCTCGCCAGAAGGCTCTCGTTGATCACGCCAATGGTTTCACCGTTGGCGATGCCGTTGAGCACGTGGTAGAGGGCGAAGAAGAACGGGGACTGCGCCAGGATGGGAAGGCACGAGGAGAGCGGGTTGGTGCCCGTCTCCTTGTACAGCTTCATCATCTCTTCGGACTGACGCTGCTTGTCGTTCTTGTAGCGCTCCTGGATCTTCTTCATCTCGGGCTGCAGCGTCTGCATGGCCCGCGTCGCCTTGATCTGCTTCACGAAGAGCGGGATCAGGCAGATACGAATCAGAATCACCAGGGACACGATGGACAGGCCCCAGGCCCACCCGGTGTCAGGGCCGAAGATGGACCCGTACACCTTGTGGAACTGGACGATGACCCAGGAGACAGGTGTCGTGATGAAGCTGAAGAGGCTGGCAATCGTGTCCACTAATCATGCTCCTTGGGCATGGGACGGTGTCTCTGCGGCCGGGCTCGAAGGAGAAGGAAGGTTCTCTTCGGTGGCCGTTTCGGCGGCGGAGGTCCCGCCCCTGCGTGCACGCCAGGCGTCACGCAACATTTCGTGCCACCGCGGGCGCTTGCGCGGCGGAACATGGTCCACGCCGCCGAGCGACCACGGATTGCACCGCAGGATTCGCCAGGCGGTAAGTGCCGTTCCCTTGATCGCGCCGTGCCGGTCGATGGCCGTGAAGCCGTAGTGAGAGCACGACGGGTAGTACTTGCACACCGGCCCGAGCAGTGGACTGATCGTCCACTGGTAGAGCTTGATCAGAGCCAGCAGCGGGTACTTCATCGCGCGCCCCCTCCCAGTAGCCGTTGAAGGGCGGCATCCAGGTCTTGGGCCAGCTGTGCGTGGTCGGCGTCGCCCGCCCCGGGCAACGCCCGTACGACTACCAGGCTACCGGGGGGGAACAGAGTGACTCGGTCGCGCATCAGATGACGCAGTCTGCGCTTCACCTTGTTGCGTACGACCGCGCCGCCCACGGCTTTGCTCACGACGAAACCCGCACGCGTCGGGGGAGCGCTCTCCCCAGGCGCGTGCGGGTCCGTGGCACCGCTTCGAAGATGGACCACGAGGGTCGGGCGGCCGGCCCGACGACCTCGTCGTACCGCGGTCGCGAAGTCCTCGCGCCGCCTCAGCCGATGCTCGGTAGGCAGCACGACGTCGTGACCTGATCAGACTCAGGCGGACAGGTTGGTGCGACCCTTGCTGCGGCGGTTCGCGAGAATCGCGCGACCGGCACGGGTGCGCATCCGCAGGCGGAAGCCGTGGGTCTTGGCACGACGACGGTTGTTCGGCTGGAAGGTGCGCTTGCTCACTCGGGGGCTCCAGAAATCAATCGGTGGTGGCGGGGTGCCGTCCTGGCTGTCACCGTGCGCCCACGAGGTAGCTCGCGGTTAAACGCCCGAGTGCACCGCTTCCCGATCACCTGACGTGATCTGTGCCCATCGGAGGCAGGCGGCAGCAGCCATCGACAACTCGACCTGGTTACGGTACGCGCGGCTGCGCCATTCGGTCAAACCGGCGGTCACGGGAGACACTATCCACAGCCTGGGGACAACAACTTGAACCGTAGCCGTCGCCCTGACTACCGTGGCTGAACTCCGATTCGTTCCTTTGTCCCTGCCCCCACCCGATATGAATCCCGACCGTCCCGCAACAACACGTTCGTGGGACCCACGAGAGAGCGTGCCCTGTGGCTGACGTGCCTGCCGATCTTGCCGCAGTGTGGCCACGAGTACTGGAGCAGCTCCTCGGGGAGGGCCGCGGCCAGGGTGTCGAGGTGAAGGACGAACACTGGATCCGGCGCTGCCAGCCGCTGGCGCTGGTCGCCGACACCGCCCTGCTCGCCGTACCGAACGAGTTCGCGAAGGGCGTCCTCGAAGGCCGCCTGGCCCCGATCGTCAGCGAGACGCTGAGCCGTGAGTGCGGGCGACCGATCCGCATCGCGATCACCGTCGACGACTCCGTCGGCGAACCCCCGGCCTCGCAGGCGCCCCCCGCGCAGCAGCAGTCGCGCTACGAGGAGGCCGAGCTCCCCGCCGGCCCCTACGACGGGCAGGACAGCCGGTACGAAGGTCAGGGCGACGGCCGGTACGACACCGGCTACGACAAGTCGCACGAAGGCCAGTACGAGGGCTACGGCCGGCACCGCGCCGAGCAGTTGCCCCCGACGCCCGGCGACCAGCTCCCCGGCTCGCGCCCGGACCAGATGCCCACCGCGCGGCCCGCGTACCCGTCGGAGTACCAGCGCCCCGAACCCGGCGCCTGGCCCCGGCCGCAGCAGGACGAGCACAGCTGGCAGCAGCAGCGGCTCGGCTTCCCGGAGCGCGACCCCTACGCGTCGCCCTCGTCGCAGGACTCGTACGGCGGGCCCGCGTCGCAGGCCCCGTACGGCGCCCCGCCCCAGCAGGACTCCTACGGCCCGCCGTCGCAGGACTACCGTCCCCAGTCGATGGAGCGGCCGCCGTACGACCCGTCGCCGTACCGGCAGAAGCGCTCGGAGTACGAGCCTTCGCGCTCCGACTACGACCAGCGCGACACCGGCCGGCGGGAGCTGTCCGACCCGTCGGCGGGCCCCGGTCATCCGCACCGCGGCGGCCCCGGCCAGCCCGGCTCCGGTGGGCCCGGGCAGTCGGCCAAGCCGTCCTCGCCGACGCCCGGCCCCGGTGAGCCGACGGCACGCCTCAACCCGAAGTACCTCTTCGACACGTTCGTCATCGGCGCCTCCAACCGGTTCGCGCACGCGGCCGCCGTCGCCGTCGCCGAGGCCCCCGCGAAGGCCTACAACCCGCTGTTCATCTACGGGGAGTCGGGTCTCGGCAAGACGCACCTGCTGCACGCCATCGGGCACTACGCGCGGAGCCTCTACCCGGGCACGCGCGTGCGCTACGTGAGCTCCGAGGAGTTCACCAACGAGTTCATCAACTCCATCCGCGACGGCAAGGGCGACAGCTTCCGCAAGCGGTACCGCGAGATGGACATCCTGCTCGTCGACGACATCCAGTTCCTCGCGGACAAGGAGTCGACGCAGGAGGAGTTCTTCCACACCTTCAACACGCTCCACAACGCCAACAAGCAGATCGTGCTGTCCAGCGACCGGCCGCCCAAGCAGCTGGTCACGCTGGAGGACCGGCTGCGGAACCGTTTCGAGTGGGGCCTGATCACCGATGTGCAGCCGCCCGAGCTGGAGACGCGGATCGCGATCCTCCGCAAGAAGGCGGTACAGGAGCAGCTGAACGCCCCGCCGGAGGTGCTGGAGTTCATCGCGTCCCGGATCTCGCGCAACATCCGCGAGCTGGAGGGCGCGCTGATCCGGGTGACGGCGTTCGCGTCGCTCAACCGGCAGCCGGTGGACCTGGGCCTGACGGAGATCGTCCTGAAGGACCTGATCCCCGGTGGCGAGGACTCCGCCCCCGAGATCACCTCGACGGCCATCATGGGCGCCACCGCCGACTACTTCGGGCTGACGGTCGAGGACCTGTGCGGCACCTCGCGCGGGCGGGCGCTGGTGACGGCCCGGCAGATCGCCATGTACCTGTGCCGCGAGCTGACGGACCTTTCGCTGCCGAAGATCGGCGCGCTGTTCGGCGGCCGTGACCACACGACGGTCATGCACGCGGACCGCAAGATCCGCAATCTGATGGCGGAGCGGCGCTCGATCTACAACCAGGTGACCGAGCTGACCAACCGCATCAAGAACGGCTGACGGCACCGCAGAACGCGTCACAGACGTCACCGACGCCACAGAGGGCGCCCCCGGAGGGAGATCCGGGGGCGCCCTCCGCCGTTCCCGGGCCGGACACGGGGACACCGGGGCACCGGGACGGGGCGCGAGGCCGCAGCGGCGCGGTCCGAGGACGGGAGGCGGCAGCGGGCGGGGGACGCGAGGCGGCAGTGGGCGGGGGGTCGGGAGGCGGGGGACTACAGGACCGGGTGCAGGGAGGGCGGAGACGCGGTCCTACGTCGGCCGAACCCGGGCTTGATCGGCTTGACCGCGGGCCCGATCCGAGGCGATCCCCGGCTGCTCCAGCGCCGATCCGGGCCGATCCGAGGTGGATTCGGCGCGGATCCGAGGCCGGTCCCGCCCCGAGTCCGCCGCCGATCCGCGCCGAATCCGCGCCGAACGGCACCCGGCCCCGACCGAACCGCGGTCGGCAACGGCCCTCCACCGCTCACCCGTTGTTCGATTACCGGCCGGGTTACGGCCACTCTCCACAGATTCGGCGACTTTTTCCCGTCCACACCCTGGGGACCGGGAAGTTGTCCAGACTGTGTCCACAGGCGCTCCCGGTGCGGGACCATCGGACCAGGTCACCTGGCTGTGGATTCGTGGACGAAGGATGTCCACAGGGTGTGGACAAAAAAATGATCCACAGGCTGTGCACGAAGTTGTCCACCGGCAACCCACAAGCTGGGGCCCGTTGTCCCCAGCGATCTCGGGCTTCTCCACATGTCTGTCCACTGTTCGGCAACACGACGCGCCTCCTCACCGAGTCGAGTGAAAGGCGTCACACGAAGGTGCCGGGTTGGCCTGTGGGAAACGTGGGTAAACCTGGGGACGCCGCTGGGGAGAACTCGCCTCAGCCTGTGCACGGTGTGTGCAGAACTTTCTGTTCTCCACAGAAGGCCCTAGTTGTCCACCGCCTCCGCCCACAGGGCCAGTGGATAAAATTTGGCCTCTGACCTGCGAAAACAGGGTTATCCACCGTATCCACAGCCCCTACTACTACTCCCGACTAGAGAGAGCGAGAAATCCGTTTAGAAGGGGGTCCTGTGCACAACTCGCTCCTCGGTGCCCGACTGCCCCTCGTCACGACTTGACCCCGAGGGGCACCGACTGTCAGTGCGGTGCGTCAGACTGGTCCCCGTTGGTCCTGCCCCTCACCGGGGCCGACCACACCGAGACAGACGACGAAGGCCAGGCAGGGCGAGAAGCGCCGGCAACAGCAGGAGGCGGCAAGAGTGAAGATCCGGGTGGAACGCGACGTACTCGCGGAGGCCGTGGCCTGGGCGGCACGCAGCCTCCCGGCCCGTCCGCCGGCGCCTGTCCTCGCCGGCCTGCTGCTGAAGGCGGAGAACGGCCAGCTGAGCCTGTCCAGCTTCGACTACGAGGTGTCCGCGCGGGTTTCCGTGGACACCGAGGTCGAGGAGGAGGGCACGGTCCTCGTCTCCGGCCGGCTGCTCGCGGACATCTGCCGCGCCCTGCCCAACCGCCCGGTGGAGATCTCCACAGACGGTGTACGGGCGACGGTGGTCTGCGGCTCCTCGCGCTTCACCCTCCACACACTGCCTGTGGAGGAGTACCCGTCCCTGCCGCAGATGCCGAACGCGACGGGCACGGTCCCCGGCGAGGTCTTCGCCTCCGCCGCCGCCCAGGTCGCCATCGCGGCCGGCCGTGACGACACGCTGCCGGTGCTCACCGGTGTGCGCATCGAGATCGAGGGCGACACGGTCACGCTGGCCTCCACCGACCGCTACCGCTTCGCGGTCCGCGAGTTCCTGTGGAAGCCGGAGAACCCGGAGGCCTCCGCGGTCGCCCTGGTGCCCGCCAAGACGCTCCTGGACACCGCCAAGGCGCTCACGAGCGGCGACAGCGTCATCCTGGCGCTGTCCGGATCCGGCTCGGGCGAGGGCCTGATCGGTTTCGAGGGCGCGGGACGGCGTACGACGACCCGCCTCCTGGAGGGCGACCTCCCGAAGTACCGCACGCTGTTCCCGACCGAGTTCAACTCCGTCGCCGTGATCGAGACCGCCCCCTTCGTGGAGGCCGTCAAGCGGGTGGCCCTGGTCGCCGAGCGCAACACCCCGGTGCGGCTCAGCTTCGAGCAGGGCGTGCTCATCCTGGAGGCCGGCTCCAGCGACGACGCACAGGCTGTGGAGCGGGTCGACGCCCAGCTCGAGGGCGACGACATCTCGATCGCCTTCAACCCGACCTTCCTGCTGGACGGGCTGAGCGCCATCGACTCCCCGGTCGCCCAGCTGTCCTTCACGACGTCCACGAAGCCTGCGCTGCTCAGCGGCAAGCCGGCGCTGGACGCGGAGGCGGACGAGGCCTACAAGTACCTGATCATGCCGGTGCGCCTCAGCGGCTGACGCCGGCGCCGTGTGATCCGACCGGTCGTCCACAGGCCGTGGACGACCGGGGCGGTCCCTGGGGAGAAGCCATCGGTGAACCCCCAGGTGGGGTCGTACGTCTGAGCGCGTATGCCCACAGGTGTGCGTGACCGTCCGGGTTTAGGCTCGGACATGGGTACGAGAGTGCCCCACACGCCACACAGCGACCTAAGGAACAACTGATGGAGCTCGGTCTCATCGGCCTCGGCAAGATGGGCGGCAACATGCGCGAGCGCATCCGCCGCGCCGGCCACACCGTCGTCGGATACGACCGCAACCCGGACCTCGCCGATGTCCACAGCCTCCAAGA
Organism: Streptomyces sp. NPDC002884; assembly: GCF_040295245.1. Lineage (NCBI taxonomy): Bacteria > Bacillati > Actinomycetota > Actinomycetes > Kitasatosporales > Streptomycetaceae > Streptomyces > Streptomyces sp. NPDC002884. Next base: position 249,473 of record NZ_JBEOVB010000008.1, read on the forward strand.
GCTCGTGGGCAAGCTCAAGGGCCCGCGCGTGGTCTGGGTGATGGTCCCGGCAGGCGCCGCCACCCAGTCGACCGTGGACGAGCTCGCCGAGCTGCTGGAGCCGGGCGACGTCGTCGTGGACGGCGGCAACTCCCGCTGGACGGACGACGAGAAGCACGCCGAGGAGCTGGCGGCCAAGGGCATCGGCTTCGTGGACTGCGGAGTCTCCGGCGGCGTCTGGGGCCTGGAGAACGGCTACGCGCTGATGTACGGCGGCGACGCGGAGCACGTGGCCAAGGTGCAGCCCGTCTTCGACGCGCTCAAGCCCGAGGGCGACTTCGGCGCGGTGCACGCCGGCAAGGTCGGCGCCGGCCACTTCGCGAAGATGGTCCACAACGGCATCGAGTACGCCATGATGCAGGCCTACGCCGAGGGCTGGGAGCTGCTGGAGAAGGTCGACTCCGTCACGGACGTGCGCGAGGTCTTCCGCTCCTGGCAGGAGGGCACGGTCATCCGGTCCTGGCTGCTCGACCTGGCCGTCAACGCCCTCGACGAGGACGAGCACCTCGACAAGCTGCGCGGCTTCGCGCAGGACTCCGGCGAGGGCCGTTGGACGGTCGAGGCCGCCATCGACAACGCCGTACCGCTGCCCGCCATCACGGCGTCGCTGTTCGCGCGGTTCGCCTCCCGCCAGGAGGACTCGCCGCAGATGAAGATGATCGCCGCGCTGCGCAACCAGTTCGGCGGCCACGCGGTCGAGAAGAAGTAGTCCACAGGGTCGCCCCGCGATCCACAACGCTGGGGGAGGTCGGCGAACGACCATGCACGTCACGCATCTGTCGCTGGCCGACTTCCGCTCGTACGCCCGGGTCGAGGTTCCGCTCGACCCGGGCGTCACCTCGTTCGTGGGCCCCAACGGGCAGGGCAAGACGAACCTCGTCGAGGCCGTCGGCTACCTCGCCACCCTCGGCAGCCACCGGGTCGCCTCGGACGCGCCCCTGGTCCGCATGGGCGCCGACCGCGCGATCGTCCGGGCGCAGATCAGACAGGGCGAGCGGCAGCAGCTGGTCGAGCTGGAGCTGAATCCCGGCAAGGCCAACCGTGCCCGCATCAACAGGTCCTCGCAGGTCAGGCCCCGTGACGTGCTGGGCATCGTACGGACCGTGCTGTTCGCGCCCGAGGACCTCGCGCTGATCAAGGGCGATCCCGGTGAGCGGCGCCGCTTCCTCGACGAGCTGATCACCGCGCGCTCCCCGCGGATGGCGGGTGTGCGCTCGGATTACGAGCGGGTGCTCAAGCAGCGCAACACGCTCCTGAAGTCGGCCGCGCTCGCGCGACGGCACGGTGGCCGCTCCATGGACCTGTCGACCCTCGACGTGTGGGACCAGCACCTCGCGCGCGTGGGCGCCGAGCTGCTCGCCCAGCGCCTCGACCTGATCGCCGCGATCCAGCCGCTCGCCGACAAGGCGTACGAGCAGCTGGCGCCCGGCGGCGGTCCTGTGGCCCTGGAGTACAAGCCGTCCGCGCCCGGTGAGGCACACACGCGTGAGGACCTTTACGGGCAGCTGATGGCCGCGCTCGCGGACGTCCGCAAGCAGGAGATCGAGCGGGGCGTGACCCTGGCGGGCCCGCATCGCGACGACGTGGTTCTCAGACTCGGTCAGCTGCCCGCCAAGGGGTACGCCTCCCACGGCGAGTCCTGGTCGTACGCGCTGGCGCTGCGGCTGGCCTCGTACGACCTGCTGCGGGCCGAGGGCAACGAGCCGGTGCTGGTCCTGGACGACGTCTTCGCCGAGCTGGACGTCCGTCGGCGGGAACGGCTGGCCGAGCTGGTGGCGCCCGGCGAGCAGGTACTGGTGACGGCGGCGGTCGACGACGACGTACCGCATGTGCTGGCGGGTGCCAGGTATGCCGTGGCCGAGGGGACGGTGGAGCGCGTATGACCGCCGACGAGCCCGCCGAGAAGCGGGGCCCCGAGCCGTCCGGCGTCGACCTCGCGCGGGTGGCGCTCAAGGCGGCCCGCGAACAGGCACGCGCGCGTGGGGACGCGGCGCAGCAGAAGAAGCAGGCACGGCGTGGGGGCGGCCTGCGCTCCGGCGCGCGCGCCGACGGCCGCGACCCGATGGCGCTGGGCGCGGCGATCAACCGGCTGCTCACCGAGCGCGGGTGGGAGGCGCCGGCGGCGGTGGGCGGTGTGATGGGCCGGTGGCCGCAGATCGTCGGCGAGGACGTGGCCAAGCACTGCGTGCCCGAGAAGTACGACGAGGACGAGCGGACGCTGATCGTGCGCTGTGACTCGACGGCCTGGGCGACGAACCTGCGGCTGCTCGCGCCGACGTTGGTCGCCCGCCTCAACGAGGACCTGGGTCATGGGGCGGTGGTGCTGATCAAGGTGCTCGGTCCCAGCGGTCCCGTGCGGCGCTACGGCCCCCTCAGGGCCCCTGGGAGCACGGGTCCCGGCGATACCTACGGGTGACGTGCGTCACGCTTTTCAAGGCCGGGAAGGTCCCGTGGGGACCGCCCGGCCTTTGTGTCGTGTGCCTGCGTGCGGGTGCGAATCCGGACGTGACTCCCAAGTAGCCAAGGGTTGACGCCCGGAAGCGCTGAGTGCCTCCGTGAGCCTCTTGGAGCCCCCTTCCGTATATCGGGACCCGGAAGAGACCGGTTGAGGGCGGCACATGCGGACTCAGGTACCGGCAAACCCCCATCAGTGTCAGTGCTACCGGTAGACTGGAAGCCAATCCCGCCCCGAACGTGGGGACCGCCCGGGAGAAGCTGAGCAACGCTGATTAAGGCTTACCAACGCAACATGCCGCAGCCGCTCCGGCAACCTGCCGACGAGCCTGGCTGGTGCTGTGCCAGAAAGGGCGCTTCGTGGCCGATTCCGGCAACCCCAACGAGAACATCCCGTCCACCGACGCCGGCGCGAGCGGCGGGGCAGCCGCCTCGACCAGCGAGGTCACCACCTCGTACGACGCCAGCGCCATTACCGTCCTCGAGGGTCTGGACGCGGTCCGTAAGCGACCCGGTATGTACATCGGTTCGACCGGCGAGCGCGGCCTGCACCACCTCGTGTACGAGGTCGTCGACAACTCGGTCGACGAGGCGCTGGCCGGCCACGCGGACACCATCGACATCACGATCCTCCCCGACGGCGGTGTCCGCGTCATCGACAACGGGCGCGGTATCCCGGTGGGCATCGTGGCGTCCGAGGGCAAGCCGGCCCTCGAGGTCGTGCTGACCGTGCTGCACGCGGGCGGCAAGTTCGGCGGCGGCGGCTACGCGGTCTCCGGTGGTCTGCACGGCGTCGGCGTCTCGGTCGTGAACGCCCTGTCGAGCAAGGTGGCGGTCGAGGTCAGGACCGACGGCCACCGCTGGACGCAGGACTACAAGATGGGCGTCCCGACGGCCCCGCTCGTCAAGCAGGAGGCCACGGAGGAGACGGGCACGTCGGTCACCTTCTGGGCCGACGCCGACATCTTCGAGACCACGGAGTACTCCTTCGAGACGCTCTCGCGGCGCTTCCAGGAGATGGCGTTCCTCAACAAGGGTCTGACGATCAAACTCACCGACGAGCGCGAGTCGGCGAAGGCCACCGCCGGGGCGGACGAGGCGGGTGCGGACGAGAAGGACGAGGTCAAGACCGTCACGTACCACTACGAGGGCGGCATCGTCGACTTCGTGAAGTACCTCAACTCCCGCAAGGGCGAAGCGGTGCACCCGACGGTGATCGACCTCGAGGCGGAGGACAGGGAGAAGAGCCTCTCCCTCGAAGTCGCCATGCAGTGGAACAGCGGTTACAGCGAGGGCGTGTACTCCTTCGCCAACATCATCCACACGCATGAGGGCGGTACGCACGAAGAGGGCTTCCGTTCGGCGCTGACGAACCTGGTCAACAAGTACGCGCGTGACAAGAAGCTGCTGCGCGAGAAGGACGACAACCTCACGGGTGACGACATCCGCGAGGGTCTGACCGCGATCATCTCCGTCAAGCTGAGCGAGCCCCAGTTCGAGGGCCAGACGAAGACCAAGCTGGGCAACACGGAGGCGAAGACCTTCGTCCAGAAGGCGGTCTACGAGCACCTCAACGACTGGCTGGACCGCAACCCGGTGGAGGCGGCGGACATCGTCCGCAAGGGCATCCAGGCGGCCACCGCGCGCGTGGCGGCCCGCAAGGCCCGCGACCTGACCCGCCGCAAGGGCCTGCTGGAGTCGGCGTCCCTGCCGGGCAAGCTCTCCGACTGTCAGTCGAACGACCCCATCAAGTGCGAGATCTTCATCGTCGAGGGTGACTCCGCCGGCGGTTCGGCCAAGTCCGGCCGCAACCCGCAGTACCAGGCGATCCTCCCGATCCGGGGCAAGATCCTCAACGTCGAGAAGGCGCGGATCGACAAGATCCTGCAGAACCAGGAGATCCAGGCGCTGATCTCCGCCTTCGGCACCGGTGTGCACGAGGACTTCGACATCTCCAAGCTCCGCTATCACAAGATCATCCTGATGGCGGACGCCGACGTCGACGGCCAGCACATCAACACCCTGCTGCTGACCTTCCTGTTCCGCTTCATGCGGCCGCTGGTCGAGGCCGGGCACGTGTTCCTCTCCCGCCCCCCGCTCTACAAGATCAAGTGGGGCCGGGAGGACATCGAGTACGCGTACTCCGACCGGGAGCGCGACGCGCTGCTCGAGATGGGCCGCCAGCGCGGCAAGCGCGTGCGCGAGGACTCGATCCAGCGCTTCAAGGGCCTCGGCGAGATGAACGCCGAGGAGCTGCGCATCACCACCATGGACCAGGAGCACCGGGTCCTCGGCCAGGTCACCCTCGACGACGCCGCCCAGGCCGACGACCTGTTCTCGGTCCTGATGGGCGAGGACGTCGAAGCGCGTCGCGCCTTCATCCAGCGCAACGCCAAGGACGTCCGTTTCCTCGACATCTGAGTCGGTCTCAGCTGACCGCATCAGAAAGGATCCTCACCAGCAATGACCGACGAGAACACTCCCGTCACCCCTGAAGAGGGCGGCGACGTCGTGATGCGCATCGAGCCCGTCGGGCTCGAGACGGAGATGCAGCGCTCGTACCTCGACTACGCGATGTCCGTCATCGTCTCCCGTGCGCTGCCGGACGTGCGGGACGGCCTCAAGCCCGTCCACCGCCGCGTCCTGTACGCCATGTACGACGGCGGCTACCGGCCCGAGAAGGGCTTCTACAAGTGTGCCCGCGTCGTCGGCGACGTCATGGGCAACTACCACCCGCACGGCGACTCCTCGATCTACGACGCGCTGGTCCGCCTCGCGCAGCACTGGTCGATGCGGATGCCGCTGGTGGACTCCAACGGCAACTTCGGCTCTCCCGGCAACGACCCGGCGGCCGCCATGCGGTACACCGAGTGCAAGATGATGCCGCTGTCCATGGAGATGGTCCGCGACATCGACGAGGAGACCGTCGACTTCACGGACAACTACGACGGCCGCTCCCAGGAGCCGACCGTCCTGCCGGCCCGCTTCCCGAACCTGCTGATCAACGGCTCGGCCGGTATCGCGGTCGGCATGGCGACCAACATCCCCTCGCACAACCTGCGCGAGGTCGCGGCCGGCGCCCAGTGGTACCTGGAGAACCCGGAAGCCTCGCACGAGGAGCTGCTGGACGCCCTCATCGAGCGCATCAAGGGCCCCGACTTCCCGACCGGCGCGCTCGTCGTCGGGCGCAAGGGCATCGAGGAGGCATACCGCACGGGCCGCGGCTCCATCACCATGCGGGCGGTCGTCGCGGTCGAGGAGATCCAGAACCGCCAGTGCCTGGTGGTCACGGAACTGCCCTACCAGGTCAACCCCGACAACCTCGCGCAGAAGATCGCCGACCTGGTGAAGGACGGCAAGGTCGGCGGTATCGCGGACGTCCGTGACGAGACGTCGTCGCGCACCGGCCAGCGCCTGGTCATCGTCCTGAAGCGGGACGCGGTCGCCAAGGTCGTCCTGAACAACCTCTACAAGCACACGGACCTGCAGTCGAACTTCGGCGCGAACATGCTCGCCCTGGTCGACGGCGTCCCGCGCACCCTGTCCCTCGACGCGTTCATCCGCCACTGGGTGACGCACCAGATCGAGGTCATCGTCCGCCGTACGCGCTTCCGGCTGCGCAAGGCCGAGGAGCGGGCGCACATCCTGCGCGGCCTGCTGAAGGCCCTGGACGCCATCGACGAGGTCATCGCGCTGATCCGGCGCAGCGACACCGTCGACATCGCGCGCACGGGCCTGATGGCGCTCCTGGAGATCGACGAGATCCAGGCCAACGCCATCCTCGAGATGCAGCTGCGCCGACTGGCCGCCCTGGAGCGCCAGAAGATCATCCAGGAGCACGACGAGCTCCAGGCGAAGATCACCGAGTACAACGCGATCCTGGCCTCGCCGGTCCGCCAGCGCGGCATCGTGAGCGAGGAACTGGCCGCGATCGTCGAGAAGTACGGCGACGACCGCAAGACGATGCTGGTGCCCTACGACGGCGACATGTCCATCGAGGACCTGATCGCCGAGGAGGACATCGTCGTCACCATCTCGCGCGGTGGCTACGTCAAGCGCACGAAGGCGGACGACTACCGCTCCCAGAAGCGCGGCGGCAAGGGGGTGCGCGGGGCGAAGCTCAAGGAAGACGACATCGTCGACCACTTCTTCGTCTCCACCACGCACCACTGGCTGCTGTTCTTCACCAACAAGGGCCGTGTGTACCGGGCGAAGGCGTACGAGCTGCCCGACGCCGGCCGCGACGCGCGTGGCCAGCACGTCGCGAACCTGCTCGCCTTCCAGCCGGACGAGGCGATCGCCGAGATCCTCGCGATCCGCGACTACGAGGCGGCGCCCTACCTGGTTCTGGCCACCAAGGGCGGACTGGTCAAGAAGACGCCTCTGAAGGATTACGATTCGCCGCGTGCCGGTGGTGTCATCGCGATCAACCTCCGTGAGACGGAGGACGGTTCCGACGACGAACTGATCGGAGCCGAACTCGTTTCGGCCGACGACGATCTGCTTCTGATCAGCAAGAAGGCGCAGTCGATCCGGTTCACCGCCACGGACGAATCCCTGCGGCCCATGGGCCGTGCCACCTCGGGTGTCAAGGGCATGAGCTTCCGTGAGGGAGACCAGCTGCTCTCGATGAATGTTGTTCGACCCGGTACGTTCGTGTTCACTGCCACAGACGGCGGGTACGCGAAGCGGACCGCCGTCGACGAGTACCGCGTCCAGGGTCGCGGCGGCCTGGGTATCAAGGCTGCCAAGATCGTCGAGGATCGCGGCTCGCTCGTCGGCGCGCTGGTGGTCGAGGAGACCGACGAGATCCTCGCCATCACGCTGTCCGGCGGTGTGATTCGTACGCGAGTCAACGAGGTCAGGGAGACGGGCCGTGACACCATGGGCGTCCAACTGATCAACCTGGGCAAGCGCGATGCCGTCGTCGGTATCGCACGTAACGCCGAGGCGGGGCGCGAGGCGGAGGAGGTCGACGGCGAGGTCGCCGTGGACGAGCCCGCCGAGGCAGCCACGACCACCGGCACGGACGAGGGTGAGTCGCCCTCGTCCGAGTAGCACGAGGAGTGAGTCATCGTGAGCGGAGCCACGGGCGCCGGTACGTCTGCCGGTACGGGAAAGAACGGCGGCGGCCGTGGCTCCGCCGCGCCGGCGGGGGACGCGCGTACGACCGACGCGCGGGGCGCGGGGGGCGCCGACGGGCGTGCGGCGGACACCCACACGACCCAGTTGAAGGCCATCAAGCCCCCTGCGGCCGACTCGCCCTCACCCTCGACCGACACACAAGGATCGAAGGGAACCCAGGGGGGAACCGTGACGGACACCAGAGGCACGCAGGCCAAGCAGGAGGCATCGCCGCTCCCCGGCGAGCGGCAGCCGCAGCAGCAGCCCGCCGGGCCCTACCACCCGCCGCAGGCCTACCCGACGCAGGCGCCCGCGGCGCCGGCCGCGGTCGGCGCCGGCGCTGTACGGCGTCCGCGGACCGGCGCCCGCACCACGCCCCGCGTGCGCAAGGCGCGGCTGCGCGTGGCGAAGGCCGACCCCTGGTCGGTGATGAAGGTCAGCTTCCTGCTCTCCATCGCCCTGGGCATCTGCACGATCGTCGCGGCGGCCGTGCTGTGGATGGTCATGGACGCGATGGGCGTCTTCTCGACGGTCGGCGGCGCGGTCTCGGAGGCGACCGGCTCGAACGAGTCGAACGGCTTCGACCTCCAGTCGTTCCTGTCGCTCTCCCACGTCCTGATGTTCACGGCGATCATCGCGGTCATCGACGTGGTCCTCGCGACCGCGCTCGCGACGCTCGGCGCGTTCATCTACAACCTGTCCGCGGGCTTCGTCGGCGGCGTCGAGCTGACGCTGGCCGAGGACGAGTGACCTCTGCGGTCGTAGCGGTTCCAAACCCTGCTGTGCGTCCCGCGACTATCGATTTTGGGACTGCCCGCGTCGTGCGCTAATCTTCAGGAGTCAGCGCGCGGGACACACACCGCAGAGCGCGGCGGGGCTATAGCTCAGTTGGTTAGAGCGCATCCCTGATAAGGATGAGGCCACAGGTTCAAATCCTGTTAGCCCCACCAGCCAAAAGACCCCCGGACCATAGGTCCGGGGGTCTTTTGACACCCATGGTTGACACCAACGGGGGCGGACGGCTGCGGTCAGCCGATGAGCGGGTCCTCCAGCAGCTCTGCGAGCATCGTCACAGCCTCCCTCTCGCTGTCCCCCACGACGTGCGTGTAGACGTCCATGGTCATGCTGATCTGGCTGTGCCGGAGGATCGCCTGAGCGACCTTGGGATGCACCTTCAGGAAGGCCAGGAGGGTGCCGCAGGTGTGGCGGGCGAGACGGACCGTGATGCGCCGCACGCGGGCCCGCTTCACGAGGCGATCGAAGGTGCGGGAGAAGCCCGTGGGGTCGATCATGCCGCCGTGCTCCGAGGAGAAGATCAGGTCTTGGCCGTCCTGCTGGGCCCAGTGGGCACCGGCGATCTTCTGTTCCAGCTCCTGGAGCTCCCGCCGTTCCTCGAGGACGCGGGCGCAGAACTCGGGCAGCGGAAGCACTGCCTGTGAGGACTCGGTCTTGAGGTCCTTGAGGACCAGGCCGACGCCCTTCTCTCGCTGCACCTGCTTGACCGGGGTGAACCGGCCGGCCTCGAAGTCGATGTCCTGCCAGCGGAGCCCGAGGACCTCACTGCGGCGGAGACCGAGCACCAGGACCAGGACGCAGGCCGCGTAGAGGCGGTGAGCCCGGACGGAGCGAAGGAAGGCGATCGCCTCGCGTGCGTTCCACGCCGTGCCCTTGTCCTTGGAGACCTTGGGCATGTCGACCAGGAGGGCGACGTTGCGCGTCAGCAGCTCCTCACGCATGGCCCGGTTGAGCGCGTTGCGGAGGACGCGGAGCACCTCGAAGCGGGTGGCCGCGCCGACCTTCTCCCGCTTCAACACGGCCATGAAGGCACGGAGCTGGGCCGGGGTGAGCTTGATCAAGGGCTTCTTGCCGAGGTGGGGCAGCAGGTAGAGCCTGACCTTGGACTCGTACTTCACGTACGTGTTGTGCTCGCATTCCGGCTCCACGATGTGCTCAAGCCAGTAGTTCAGCCACTCGCCGAGCGACCAGGAACGGGACGGAACCGGGACGCCGTTGCGCTCCTGGTCCTGGAGCTTGCCGAGCTTTTCGTTGGCGTCGTCCCACGTGACCCCGTACACGGTCTTCCGGACACGGTTGCCGTCCGTGTCGGTGACGTACGCCCGTCCCATATAGCGGCCGTCCGCCCGCCTTGAGATCGTGCCCCCGCCGTTGGGCCGTTTCTTAGCCATCAGGCGGCCTCCCCCATCTGGTGGCGGACGAAGTCGCGTACGGCGTCGTCCGGGATGCGACGGCATCCATCCACCTTGATGGAGACCAGGCGGCGAGTGCGGATGAGGTCGTAGACCTTGGTGCGGCCGACCTTGAGCCGGGTCATGACCTCCGGCACGGTGAGCAGTTCGGGGGCGGCGGTGGTCATGCTGCGGCTCCTTCCGGGGCGGGTTGGTCGCGCAGAGCTTCGCGGGCGGTTTCGCGATTGAGTTCGATATCCCGGCGGATGTTGGCGGCGAGCCAGGATTCCCCGGGGGTGTGGCCGTGACCGGCGTAGGACCAGTGGGCGAGGGTCAGAGTGGTTGCCTCCGAGGCTTTGGGGTCAGGCAGACCGAGGGCTTCGCGCTGCTGGGCGGCGCGGTAGTTGGCGCGGGCCTGGCGGAGGGAGCTGAGGGTGGTCGAGTACCGGCGCGATTTGGTGGAGAAGTGGCCGCGAAAGCCGAGCATGTGAGCCCAGTCCCGGAGCTTCCGTTCCGGGTAAAGCGAGTGGAGGTCGAGGCAGGCCGCGATCAACCGGGCGGGATGTTCGGGCACGTCGAGCAGGACCAGGGCCTCTTTGTTGCCGACGCGGCGGTCGACGGTCCCGGTGGTCTCGGCTGCTTTCGTGGCGTACTTCGCGACGTAGGAGGCGACGGCTTTTTCGGTGATCTCTTCGCCGTCGCCGAAGGCACCGATCGGCTGTACGTCGAGTTGGGTGCCCCAGCGCAGGGTTCGGGCGGGCTGGTCACCGGCCGGGTTGACGTCGACCGCGACGCGGGCGGCGGCGGCTTGGATCGCTTCGGTGAGCAGGTCGAGGGTGGCCCAGGCGGGCGGCGGAGCCTGCTCGTACAACCCGTCCAAGCGGATCACTGCATGGAAGTGCACGGCACCGCGTTTCTGGTACTCAGCGACCTTGCCGTAGGACACCTGGCAGGCCTCTGCGCACTCGCGTTGTGTGAGGCCGGCCCTCTTGGCGATCTCGCGGCGGAGGTAGATCGTGAAGTAGCGCCACAGGTCGGATGCGTGGTTGTTCCACAGCACGGCGCCGACGTAGTCGTAGGTGTCCGGGTCGAGGGGGGTGCCGAGTTCGGGGGCGTCCTCGGTGTGGCGGGTTCCGCAGCGGCAGGGCCGGTTTCCGGGGCGGTTGTGGACCGGGCCGAAGGACGGGGCGGTCAGGGTGGCGAAGACGCGGGGGTGATCGCGGATGGTGTGCGGGGTGCCCTTGGCGGGGTCGCCGACGAGTCCGGCGCGGATGAGGTGGTAGGTGTCGCCCGCGTAGGTCCAGGCGCAGGAAGGACAGCGGGAGGCACGGCGGTTGCCACAGGCGATTCGGAGTCGGCCACCGGGTTCGGTGTCGGTGCTGTAGGTGTGAAGGACCTGTCCGGTGGCCTTGTCGCGGGTAACAGTGGTGCCTTGCAGGTGGATCGGGTCGGTGCAGCCGCCAGTGCGGCGGATCTGGTCTTGGATGCGGTCGAAGCCGGGGGACCCGGCCAGCCTCAGCACGTCGGCGAGGGTGGCCGGGTCCAGGCCCGCCATGGTGGCGGAGTCGGTCACGCCCTGTTCCCCTTCAGCAGGATGGAGCGGATGACGACCGCGCAGACAGCCACCGAGGCGGCGGTGACGGCGACCGCGAGGAGCATGGAGACCAGAACCGCGCCGACGACCAGGACGGCGGCGCTGCCACCGGCGACGAGGGCGAGCGCGCTTCCGGGCGTGAGCTGAACCGTCGGCCGGGTGGAAGGCGGTGCGGCCGGAACCGGGGCGGGAGCCGGGACGTAAGGAGCCGGGGTGTAGACGGTTGTGGTGGTGGGGACCGGGGCGGTGACCTGCGGCGGGTACTTCGGCGTGAACACGCGGGTGATCCCTTCTGAGGGCGGTCAGTCGAGGAGCGTGGCGACGGCGGGGGCGAGGACGCTGTTGGCGACGAGGTAGCCGCCGAGGAGGAGCAGGGCGACCAGCCACCACGGCGGGCGGGCGAGCTGGATGCCGAGGACGGCGACGACGAGCACGGCGAACCACAGCGGGACGTCCATGGCGGGATCTCCTTCTCAGGCCTTGCAGCGGTGGGTGCGGGCGGCGAGTTCGGCGGCGGCGCGGCTGTCGTACTCGGTGGAGAAGTCGCAGCGGGGCGCGGTGCAGGCGGCGAGGTGGCGGTTGCGGCCGCGGGCGATGTAGGAGGCGACCTGTACGGGGCCGATGCGGCGGACGTTGCGGAAGCGCGGGTTCACGGTGTTCGTCCCTTCTCAGAGGTGGGCGGCGACAGCGGGCGTCATGGACGGGGGCAGGCCAAGGCGGACGCGGACGGCGTCAGGGTCGGCGGCGAGACCGGTGGTGGCGCGGTGTTCTTCGGCCAGGGCTTGGGCGCGGTCGACGAGGGCGGGCGGGAGGGTGACAGCCGGGGCAGGCGTCAGGGCGGGGACAGCTGCGACTGGATCGGGGGTTGCGGCCGGCTCCGAATCCGAGTCCGGGCCGGTGACCAGGGCCGGAAGCGCGTCACGTTCGGGAACGTCGACCGCAGCCGGGACGTGGGCCGGTTCGGTGTCCGTCTCGGGCGTAGCCGTGGCCGTCGGTGCGTCCGGAGTGCGCGGTGTGTGGGCGAGCAGGGTTCCGCCGAAGAAGGCGACGGCGGGCCAGCCGGCCACCACGACGCGGAGCGACGCGGGGACGTCGTCCAGGTCGAGGAGCCCGGCGGTGGCGATGTTGGCCCCGAGGGATGCGGCCAGGGCGATGAGGAACCACAGCCGCGGTCCCCCGGACGGTTGTCCGGCGCGCTGCTGTTCGCGCATCCGGCGCCAGGCGGCGACGAGCAGCAGGTCGACGGAGACGGGATAGGCCCATGCCTTCCAGCCGCCTTGTCCGGCCGCGTCGGCGAGGTCGTGGAGGTGCGAGAAGGACAGGGCGCCCGCGATGACGGCTTGGACGATCACGGCGTCCACACGGGCCAACTGGGCGCGCATCGGCTCGGGTTCCTTCCTGTTCGAGGCATGGGAGGGGTAGGGAGTTGGCGCGAGGCGGTCACGCCGACCGTGGGGAGGGTGGTGCGGCTACTCGGTCACCGGGCGGGCGGTAGGCACGCCGGCCGGGACGAACGCCTTGGAGGACTCCACGGCGACGACGGGCCGGAAGGAGTCGAGGCGGGGCAGTTCCGGCACCAGTGCGGCCGTGTCGCGGCAGATGGCCGCCGCCTCGTCGAGGGACAGGTGCGGTGAGCGGGCGCGGGACCAACCGCCGGAGGAGTCGCCGACGATGGCGACGCCGGGCCGTTCGGCCGGGATGGAGGTGGCGGCGAGGGCCGCTTCCGGGGCGATGTCGGCGAGCGCCATGTTCGCCGAGGACTCGTCATTGACGCGGTGGCAGATGCGGCCGGTGAGCTGGGCGCGGAGCATGGTCGCGCCCTTGCCGAGTTCGGAGCCGAAGCGCTGCCCGCACACTTCGAGGTAGATGCCGGCCGCACGGCCAAGCTGGGCGATGCGGATCAGCTTGGTGACCATGGCGTCGCGTCGCTTCTCATCGTCGCGGCTCGCGGCGAGGAAGAGTTCCGCGACCTCGTCGACGACGACCACGACCGGCACCGGCCGTACCGCATCCGGCAGCCCCCACACGTCCGAGGTGAGCACGGCGTCCGGGCCCGCAGCGGACGACAGACCGATCAGACGGAACCGTGCCTCCATCTCTTCCAGCAAGACGTCAAGAAGTTCGTTCGCCCGGTCCGGAGTGTCGGCGAGCGCAGACAACCGAGGTGCGAACGGGGCCAGTTCTACGCCCCATTTGCAGTCGACCCCGACGAGTACGACCCGTTGCCGGGCCAGGCCGCACACCAGGTTCCGCAGGTACACGGACTTGCCTGACTGCGTCGCTCCGAGGATGAGTTCATGCGGCACGGCGCGGAAGTCCCGTACGTGCCACCGTCCGTCATCCCGAAGCGCCAGCGGAAGGGTGAGCGGCCCGCGCTGCTTCCACCGCCGTGCGGGCTGCACGTCAGAGAGAACGTCCCAGCCGATCAGGCGCAGTTCGAGCCAGCCCGGCTTGGTCGGACGGATGTGTACGGCGTGCGCGGCCCAAGCGTGGCGCAGCCGGTCGGCCGAGGCCAAGAAGTCCTCGGGTGCCTGCCCGGTCGCCATGCGCAGCCGCATCACGAGCCCGGACCCGGTCGGCCACGGCAGCGACCGCCGAGGCGGAACGGGGGCCGCCTCCCGCCCGATCATCCGGGCCGTGGCCCGACGGACGGCCGAGGCCGGGACCGTCAGGCCGCACGCGTCCATCGTGGCCCGGTAGGTGGTGAGCACGCGCAGCGCGACGAAGGGGTAGCCGACCAGCCACCAGAACGCGACCGGTGCGCGACGGCGCAGGACCAGCAGGGCGGCGAGTGCCAGCAGGCACAGGGCCAGCGTCCAGACGGTGTCCGTCATGGCGTTCAGCCCTGCACCGGAGCCGGAGCGTTGACCATGACGGCGTCCGCCCGGTAGGCGATGCCGTGACGCATCCGTCCGCCGAACTCGCTCTCCCACGGCCGGGCAATGAGGCCGGGCAGGATGACCGGAGCTCCCATCACCAGGCCCTCACCGATGCCCTTCTCGGGAACGGTGACCTTGATCATGTCTGAACCGCCCGCCGCGATGAACACCAGCTCCAGCACCATGAGCCGGTCGTTGGTGACCGGGTCGACGGCGATCTCACCGGTCTGACGGTCCTTCACCTTGACCTCGGGCAGCTTGGTGACGAGGAGCGTCGCAGCGGAGACGTCTACGGGAATGACACGCATTTCGTGAACCTCACTTGGTCGGCGGCGACTTACCCAGCGCGCCGCATCGAACTGAGTACCCCCCTAGACAGCAAGAGGGCGGCCCCGCCTTGCCTGTCTAGGGGGGTTAACGACGACAGTAGACCGGAAGTCCGCCAACTGTCTAGGGGGGTAGGCAGGTTGGCGGTGAGGCGTGACTCGCGCGCGCTGCTACCGGCGACTGCTCTCGTGTAGGGCCGGCTGGCGAGGTGGTGTGCAGTCCGGCCGTGAAGTTCCCGCATGCCCTTGACGCTGCTACCTCTGCGCATCCTGAGAAACCGCAGGTCAGGAGTCCGTTGAACGCTTAATTACCGCCGAGGAACGTCGTACTCTCACGATGGCGGGACGCTCGGCAACGTTGGCCCTCAGCCACTGCGTAGGAGCAGGGGTGATGTGGTTCGCAGGCTTGGCTTGAGTGCCCCGCACCGGCTCTGACCTGCCGTGATGGCTTGCCGGGCGATGCGTGTGCCGCAATAGCTAAATTTTGGCGTCTAATCCGCAGTCTAATCTGCGTGCGTAAACGTCTGATGGTTTCGCTGCTTGTTTACGGTGGACGTTTGTGGGCTTAGCTATCGGTGATGCTTATTCCGGGGCGCAATCACCTGTGTTGTGATGTGACGCTAAGGGGGCGCCGGTCAATTACGTCGAGTATTGCTTAATTGGATTTACTAACGTGCTACCGTATCGGTTAGCAGTTCACATGAGGGGTGGGCCCCGCCACGGGTTGCTAGCTCAGCGGCAGGGCCCATCAAACGGAGTGGACTGACGGGGGCTCCGCCCTGCCAGGCGGGGCCCCTTTGCGTTGTTCGAGGTCAGGTACCTACAGCTCCCGCCACACGCAGAGCGCGTAGTAGATGAGCTGTGCGACCAAGACCACAGGCTTCAGGGCACATCTGATACGTGCTCCGAGGCTTTGACGCTGCCGCTCCGCCGGCCTCAAGCCCTCGTTGGGCTCTTCTCCAGCGGTCATCCGTTCTTCACCCCCTTTCATAGCCGGGCCTCACGACACGGAGGCAGCCAACTTGGGAGCAAGGAATAAGGTATCACTCGGGGATCGCCTGATAGGGCGTCCAGTCGAGGCGTGCGACCCGGCTTAAAGGTGGCATTGTTTTCGGGGTTGGATTGACAACCGATAATTGTGAGGATCTGAATCGCGGAACCGCAGGTCAGATCCAAACCGCGCAATCAGGCACCCTGAAGCCCGTAGAGCGAGGCGCATGACTGGACCACGTGAAATGTGACGCCAGTCACAACGGCTCGGGGGCTTGGCGAGGGCTAGTGCAGCGCGCAGTGAAGGATGGTTGCGTCGTCCCGTCTCTTACCGCGTGGCCAGCGCCGACCGTCGGGGTCGTCAGTCTCGGCTTCTCGTACGCGGCGGATCAGTTCGTCCGGCCCGGAAGAGTCGAGCAAAGCCGATGCCCCTTGCCAAGTAGCTAGTTCGAAGCGATCGACAAGTCGCGCGGCGCCATCGCTCAGCAACGTCACGGACGCTAGCGATTCCAGCGGCACCGACCCGGTAAGCGACTCGTGCGCTGCTTGCGGCTCTGGTCCGGCGATCCAGAAGCCGCCCGGCCGGTTGCGGAAGCCGGTTAGGGCCTCCCGGTACTCGGCCAGAGCCACTGCGTGTTCGGGTGAGCCGGTGGGCAAGGCATCGACCCGCCCCCGCAGTCGCTTGCCGACCTCGTCTAGGCGCCGGTCGGTGACGACGACGATTTCGTCCGCCTTGTCGGTTAGAAGTAGCGACGAGTCACCGAGTACCAGGTATTCGAGAGCTTTCGCACCAGCCCGGACCGCGACGACTGTACTGGTGGGACTGGCCCGATAGGTCAGGTCGCAACTGTCTTCGTGGAGGGATCGGACGGTCGTGATCGTGTCTGCCAGGCAGTCTGCCAGCGGCCGGGCGGGATGCGCCGTGATCGTGCTCAGCAGCAGCCCGCCCAGCGTGGCGGAGAACCAAGCGACGCCATGCGTACATCCCGTCTCTGCCCCAGCCACGCCCGCGCCGTCCAGGAGCACGGCAGCGCCGGGAGCGGCGGCGGCGAAATCCTCGTTCTCCTGCCCTGGTTCAGCGGGCAGCGAGGCGAGGGTGACTCTCACGCCGACGTCTCCTCGTCGTGCCGGTAGAGAGGAGTGAGTAGCTCGACGGACTGCGGTTCGCTGGTCTCCGGGTCGTACTCGACGCCGACCAGCGTGGAGAAGCGACTGTCACCCACCTGGCCCCAGAGCGCGTTGAGGTCGGAGGCGAGCAGTTGCACTACGCCGAGGGAGCCTTGCGTGTGGATGCCGGCGATGGCAAGCAGTGAGCCGTTGCCGTCGGGGCGCGGCAGTCTGCCGACGTATCCGACGTCGTAGGAGCGGGTGGGATCGCCGTCCTGTCCCGACCGGTGGACGGTGCCGGTTCGTTGGTCGACGACCGTCCAGGGACCGCCTTCCACGCGCTCCCATTGGAGTACGGGATCCTGGGCGTAGGTGTCCCACATCTGCTGAGACATGCGCGGACCACAGACGACAATCAGGCCGTCACGGTTGAGGTCCAGGTCCCCGCTCACCGGCACGTGCTCCGAGGTGACTTCGAGCCCGTAGGAGCGCGCGAGGTCTTCCAGCCGCTTGCCGGAACTCACGTCGTCCACTGCGACGACCGTGCGCCCGCGTTCGTCGTCCCGTCGCAGTGGAGTTGCGACAGTGACCGAACCGCGTCCGAGGAACGCACCCTCGGGCGCCGGCCCAGTGTGGCGGATCTGGTGGATACGCCCGCGGCTCAGGCCAGCCTTTTCGGCGATCTGAGCATACGAGAGCCCTTGCGCATGGAGATCCTGAACGACGCGCCGACGGAGCCGGGCGAGTTCGGTCACCTCTTGCTGCGCGTCAGCCAACCGGGTCGTGACCTCGCGCAGGAGCAGGTACGGATCATCGATCGCCGTGATCCGCTGCAACTCGTCCGACATGACCACACCTCCTAGAAGTACCCAGGAGTCTAGGGCCCTAGACGGAATCGGCGGGAGTCGCCGTCCCGAATGCACCCCAACCACGTAGAACCTGGCCCGCCGCCGGGGCACGCCACGAGGGCTCACCCTCCACCGCCCGTGAAGCATCCGCGCAGTACTGCCGAGAAGGCCGCTCTCACGCGCCCACCCGAGCAAGATCGGCCCAGATGCAGCGTGCTCCGGAAGGCCTGTCCTTCACTCCCCAGTCCTTGGCGCAGGCGGCGATGATCATCAGCCCGCGGCCGCCTTCCTCTACGGGGCTGGTCACGCTGCGAAGCATGGGCTCCTCGTCGCCGCCCTGGTCGATCACCTCGATACGCACCAGGTCGTCACTGAAGCCGATGACCACGAGGAACCACCCGCGATACCAGCCGCTCCGTGAGTGTTGGACAGCGTTGGCCGCGAGCTCGCCGACCACCAGGACGGCGTCTTCAATGAGGTTCGATTGCTCCTCCTCGAGCAAGGCGGCGACGAAGTGACGGGCTTCGGCCACCTGCCAGGCCAGGCCGGGGAACATGCGGCACCACTGTTTGAGCATGAGAACACTCCCTCTGTGTCTAGGGGGCTAGACGACACAGCGAGCAGAGTATTCCTGCATGCAACCGATGAGCCAGGCATGTAGAGGAATTATTCCTCTAACGAGTGGTGAAGTCCTCCAACTCCCGGAACTCCTGCATCACCCGGAGCAGGAGCTCCCGTGCGTCGCCCCCGAAGATCGCGGCGTCTTCGAACCGGGCGAAGGTCTCCTCGTGCGCGGCGATCTCGGCGGAGTCGTCCAACAGTCGCTCGCCACGGAAGGTCTCAACCACAACGATTCGCCGGTCGCACAGAGTGAACCCGTTACGAGGCATGACCGGTACAGCCCGGCGCCAGGGGATGACCCCGAGGCGTACCGTGCTCAGACTCTCGACGGCCAGCAGCCTGTCGAGCTGGGCGAGCATCAGGGAGGGATTCCCGGGCCAGGTCCGCAACACGGCTTCCGTCAGGACGAATACCGATTCTCGCCCAGGCTCATACAGGAGGCTCTGCCGTTCCACTCGGGCAGCCACGGCACGACCGACAGTTTCAGGGGTCATGCTTGGCGCGCTGTCGAAGACGTGGCGGGCGTATTCCGCGCTCTGGATCATGGCGGGCAGGACTACGCATTGGAACGAGCGCACCAGCCGTGCGGACCGGACCGCGTTGTCGAGGGTCGTCCCGGCTGGTGCGTTGCTGCCGCTTGTCTCGTCGGTGTCTGACGCAGCCTCGATGGCGGCCAGGAGGTCGCGCACCTCACGGGTGATCGGCTCGTCGAGTTCGAGGGCAAGCGCCAAGCGCCGCAGGACGTCGAGGCTGGGAACCATGCGCCCGTTCTCGACCTTGGACACGGTCGGTTGTCCCACGCCGGCCCGCTGTGCCAAGACGGCACCTGTCAGGCCGGCCTCCGCACGGAGACCCCGAAGACGTGCCCCGAGCGTCTTCATGCGCTCCCGCCGCTCACTCCCCATACCCAGGGTTCTACACCACGGCGCAGCTGAGGCTGGATGCCTGAACGGGGATGATCGTCAGTATCAGACACCAAGAGAGGGTCACCTGTTACAGGTTTCTCTACCTCATCAAGGGCCCGCGCAAGCGCGGGCTGGCCCCTTGGGTTTGGCCCTTCCGCGCCTTCGGCGCCCAGGGTCAAACCCAAGGGGCCGCAGCAAGCTGCGGCCCCTGAGGAATAGAACTGGCCCGACCCCGGCGGGATCTCGCGGCTACCACGAAACCTGTTGAGCGATGCTAGACGATCTTGATCTTCTGGAGCTCGCCTGGCTTTTCCTCAACGTAGATGGATCCGCCGTTGTGGGTCAGCTCTTCGAGCCACTGGTTAACGATCAGTGCCCGGTTGACCGTGTCCGTCTTGGATCGGCGGGTAAGGCTGGCTGTGATCTCCAGTGCCTCATGCGCCCGCTCCGTGAGGTTCACGGTTAGGCGGTGCAGCTTCGTGACCTTGTCGTCTGTTGGACTTCGCGACTCAGTGGCCATCACAGCCTCCTTCGATGATCTCTGTGGGCTTCAGGATGAAGGCTTGCGACTCCCTCGATCCGCTTACCCAGCTACGTAATAGTACCCCGACGTATGGCGATCATGCATACATCGTATGGTCAATAGCCGCACATCCGATGGTCATCAGATGACCGCACTCAGGATGCAGGGCCTCCGAGAAAAATGCAAAATATGACATAAGGGGCCAACTGGAGGCAGGTATGGATCCCCACGTCGATCTTTGGCATTCCGAAGAATTCTTGATCGTTAGTGATGAAGACCTCTCGGAAGAACGCCCAGGAGAAGAGGCGACGCCATTGAAGATCATTGTTGCGGCTGTAGAGGTCGCGAAGTGAGCGCCAGTGGCCAGGGCCGGCAGTCCGATGACCTCCGGGACGAAGCACCATCTGACCCGTCACCGCAAATGCAGGTTGACGGGACGTTGCAAAAGGTGGCGATCGCGTTCCAAGGGCTTGAGCTCAGCACCGAGAGCTCGCCGGGTACACGGGCGGATCGAGCCTCATGTCTCACTGTCGTGATCGCAGGCGGAACACTCGCCGGCCTTGCGGCGGCGGGCATATGCACTCTTGGGGAAATGAGTGGCACTGTGACCACCACGGCCGGCCTGTCCGCTCTGGTGATCATGGTCGTCGTGGGGTTCGTCTACATGTCACGGGTGCCTGACAGGGCGGGGAAGTCCAAGAACAGCGCCGGCGCGCTTGCTCGGTCAGTCGTCGGAGAATCTGATGTCATTTCCGTTGATACGCGTCGTGCGCCAGGTCTCAAGCCTGGTAGGTGACCAGCAACCGTCAGTGTCTACCCGCTTGAAGCCGCGGACTAGCGCCTCCCGGCCACGCCTCCGCCGTCGTGGCTTGCTCCTGTCGACGCCAAGTGCCTCTAGCGTGGCTGAGGCCGGTTGGGGTGTAGCGAAGCACACGCGCGCCTGATCAGTCGGCGCACCCGCCGTCGTGGCTGACTGTCGTGGGCTGAGCTTCAGGCGGGTTCCGGATCGGGTCTGGCGGGTGGACCCTGCCGCAGACGGGCCATGATCACTAACGCCCCAGGGGCTCCAGCCCAAAGTTTCACTGCTGGCCGCGTACGGAAGCGCAGCGGCCGACTTGGGCACCGCCGGACCGATCTTCGGGAGCTTGTCAGTGGTGCCTTGTACGGTCGATCAGCTGCACGATTCGCCATGATCAACTCGGCAAATGCTGGACATGCAGGTCAGGGTGGGCGGTATATTTTCCGGCATGAAATCCTATCTGGATCCAGGGGATGTCTTGTCTGGCCTGGGCGACAAGGTCATCGCTGGCCTGGCCCGTGCTGTCGCCAGGACTCGCGAGGACCTCGCTGCGTACCGTGAGAGTCACCTCTCGTGGGTGTCTGACAGCAGCGAACGCGGCCTGGCGAACTGGATCCACGACCGTCTCTGGAGGCACGTTTGTGCCGAGTTCGACGGTCACTCTGGAATCGGGCTCAGTGATCGTGAGCCGACGCGGGAGATCACGGTCGGTGTCAACTATCGCTTGCGCGTGAAGCGGCACCGTCTTGACGGCAAGGTCAGCAGTTACGCTACGCAGACTGCACTCGAGTTTTACGCTCAGGGAGTGCAGGAGGCGTTCCCTGGTTTGGAAGAGGTTCGCCTGATCGCGGGCTACGAGTGGGATGCTGACGCGCGTTCCATGGGAGATGCGGTTCTGTCGTTGCGTGACGGCGAAGAGGACGTGATCTGGCTCATCACGTTGCCAGAGGCGGACACTGGCATGGCTGGAGTGCCTGCGCGCCCGATTCGTCCCACCGAGCCCGAGCCTGCATTGCCCATCATTGATCTGCCCGCAACGGGTTCTGGCGACACCAAGGGAGAAGTGGGTACATGACCGCCCTCGGCGAAGCGATCACTACTGCTCGCCGGGCACAAGGACTGACCCAGGAACAGTTGGCGACAGCGGCTGGCGTGACGCAAGCCGCCCTGTCCCGGTACGAGAACGGTATGCGGGAGCCGGAGAGCGATGTTCTGGCGCGCCTGGCTGGGGCCCTCGGGGTGACTGAAGCCTTCCTGAGGATGGCAGTGGCGGTTCGAGGGGCTATGGCAGTTGACGCACATATGAGGCGTAGGGCTACTGCCAAAGCCACTACCTGGCGACAGCTTGAGGCCCGGCTCAACATGTACCGGATGCATGTACGGCATCTGATGGAGGAGATCTCACTAAAGGCCAGTCAGCAGGTGCCGCGCTTCGACCCAGTAGAGACGGACCCTGCTGACGCTGCCCGGATGGTACGTATGCAGTGGCGGATGCCCATCGGCCCCGTGCGATCAGTTGCGCGATGGATGGAAGCAGCGGGCTGCATGATCCTGGCTGAGGACTTCGGAACGTCTCGTGTCGATGGCCTTTCACAATGGGTAGATGACTACCCAGTCGTCATGATCAACCTGCTGGCCCCGACCGATAGGCTCCGCCTCACCTTGGGGCATGAGTTGGGCCATCTTTGTCTGCATGCCTACGAGGTCACCCCTGACATGGAGGATCAAGCAAACCGGTTCGCTGCCGAGTTCTTGATGCCCGAAGAAGTGATTCGTCCGCAGTTGAGGAACCTCAACCTGGGGCGCTTGCATGACTTGAAGCGCGAGTGGGGGACCTCCATGCAAGCTCTCATTGAGCATGCCTACAGGCTAAACACCATTACACCGAGTAAGCGTGAGTACCTGTACAAGCAGCTCAGCAGCCGAGGCTGGCGAACGCGTGAGCCTCTGAGCGATGAGCTGCCGCCGGAGACGCCGGCACTGGCTCAGTCCATTGGTGAGGCTATGGCGGACAAGGGGCTCACGCCCGAAGAGATTGCCCAGATGGCTGGCTTCTCTGAAGCCGCGCAGAACACGATCTTTGTCCCGAAGCTTCGACGCTTGCGTGCACTTTGATCGTCACCTCAGGCCGGGCTGCGAGGCGCTTCAGCCCTGTCAAGAACCGAGATGAAGGCTGACACCACCAGCTGACACCAACCGCGGCGGTCCGCGGCGGTCGGCGGCGGACGTCGGCGGACGAACGAACCAAGCGCAGACTGGGTTGGTCGGCGTCGAGCCCCCGTGGTGATCGACCTGATAAGGATGAGGCCACAGGTTCAAATCCTGTTAGCCCCACCAGCACCACAAAGACCCCCAACCGATCATGGTTGGGGGTCTTTGGCATCCACGGCTGACGTCAACGGCCGCGAACGGCTGCGATCAGCCAGTCAGCCGATGAGGGGGCCTCCAGGAGCTGGTCTGGCTGTGCCGCAGGATCGCCTGAGCGACCTTTCCTCCCGCGCCCCGTGCTCGGCTGTGAAAATCGCTGTCCGATTGTCGGAACACGGTGATAGGGAGTCCATGTGACAACGACCCTTACGTTCCCCGTTCTGTTGCGACTGATCGACGAACGGTCGAGCGCCTTCCGCGCCGTGGTCGCCTCCGCGCCCGGCCTCGACGTGCAGGTGCCGACCTGCCCCGAGTGGACGCTGTTCGATCTGGCGCAGCACATCGGCGAGGGGCGCCGCGCCTGGGCCGCCACCGTCGCCGCAGGGCCTGCTCCGGCCAAGTCCGCAGCGGAGGGCGCCCCGGCCGTGCCTCGGGAGCGCGAGGCCGTGCCGGCCTGGTTGGCCGCGTCGACGCAGGAGTTGGTGGACGCGCTGCGGGAGGCCGGCCCGGATCGCGGCTGCTGGACGTGGTGGGGCGCGTCCCAGTCGCCGCAGACCTGTGGTGCCGTCGCCCGGCACCAGCTCCAGCAGATCGCGGTGCACACCTACGACGCCCAGGTCACCGTGGGTGCCCCGGAGCCGCTGCCGGCTGAGGTGGCACTCGACGGTGTCGAGGAGTTCCTGTTCACCTGCGTCGCGACGACGAGTGCCTGGCCGCACAAGCCCACTGCCTTCGACTTCCACGCCACCGAGGGCCACTCCTGGCGCCTCACGGTCGACGGCGACGGCGCACGCTCCACCCGTATACCCGCGCCCGGCACGACGCCTGTCGCCGCTGTCGACGAGGGCCTGAACGCGGCCGGCGTCTCCGTCCACGGCACGGCCAGTGAGCTGGTCCTCTTCGTGTACGACCGCATCACGGCGGACTCCCTGCAGATCGAGGGAGACGCGGGTTTGTTCGACCTGCTCCGCGCTTGGGAGCCGGAGGAGTAGGACGGGTGCCGGCGAGCGGCGAAGCAAGCCTTGTCAGGACTGCGTGCGGCGTCTGACACCAGTGGCTGACACCACGGCTGTGTGGGGCGGTGGGGGCACGGCGAAGGCCCGGTGGCTCCTGGGGGAGCTGCCGGGCCTGCTCGTGCGGGCTGTACGCAAGTTCGCCGTCACGTCGGGGGAAGCGGCACGTGGTGTGCCGGGGGGCTCAGCGCTGGAGCGGGATGGCCGGCTCGGCCGGGTCCGCGGAGTCACAGGAGGCCGTGGTGTGCTCGGCCGCTTCCGTGTCCGGGAGGCCGCGGTGGCGGCAGCTGGGCGACTTGCCGTGCGCCTCGGCACGGATGCGCTGCTTCATCGTGGGGGGCAGGGAGCGGGCTTGGGCCCAGACCCAGGGAGCCGCGACCGCCGGCCACGCCGTCGTGTCCGTGGTGGCCACGCTCTCGCTGCTGCGTGTCGGAGCGGTCAGCGCCGCCGCCGTGCCGGCGGTCGTCGTGATGAGTCCGAGCGCCGTGCACAGCGCGAGGAAGGCGGTGACGATGGCGGTCCACAGCTTCATGACCCGGTTCTCGGGCATGGCCCCTCACTTTCGGGTTGGGCGATTTGCGTACTTTCCTCATGATGTGTATGGGCGGCGCGAAGTGGTGGACCGACGCTCGCGGCGTGGCGTTGTTCTGATGAACACCACCCGGATGGGCGCAAGGGGCCCTAAAAGCGGAGAAGTGAGGATCAGATGGGATGAGGACGGGCAAACGTCACCGTCCGTGCGGGTGTGATCACCCTCCGATCGGAGTGGTGTGATCCGCTTCTACTGCGCTGCCGAGGGCGGGAGTTGAGGGGCGGACGCAGGTCACCGATCGGTATCGGTCGGTGTGTATAGTCGGGCGCCAGAGGTCCCCTACGTCAAGGAAAGACGAGGTCGCGCGGTGAAGAAGCTTCTCCTGGTCGCACTGGCCGCCATCGGCGGGCTCCTCGTGTACCGCCAGATCCAGGCGGATCGCGCCGAGCAGGATCTGTGGACGGAGGCGACTGACTCCGTGCCCACGGGTTCGTGAGTATCGATACCGAAGACTGAACAGACCCCGGCCGCCGCTTGCGGTCGGGGTTTTGTGTTGCGGATCCCCGGGCTCCCGGTTACAGGCGGGTTTTTCGGACGCTCGTACGGAATGCGGGGGTGGCACGCGCGCGTGCGGGGGAGGATGGCCCACGTTCGGTCGAAGGCGAGGGGGCGGGGTCGATGACCCGGCGTACGGGGCGTACGGGGCGCGGAGCGGCCGTGTGGCGGGCGGTCGAGCGGAGTGCCGTCGTAGGAGCGGTGTTGTGCGTGGCGTCGGCGGTGCCGCCCTTACAGGTCGCCGTGGCCGAGCCGGACGTCCCTTCGTACGCCTTCGCCGACGACGTCCGCAGCGCCCCCGCCGCGACGGGCACCACCGGCGCCGCACGTCTGGAACCCGGCGCGACGTACCGGAGTTCCCTCCAGGCCGAGGACAAGGCCTACTACCGCCTCGAACTCGACGGCACGTCGAACGTGTACGTCTCCGTCACGGCGATCCCGCGCGCGGGAGCCACGCTCCCGGCCGGGGACGGGATCAGCGTCTCCGTGCAGGACGCCGACAGCACCACGTGCTCCTCCGACTCCGTGACCGTCGGAACCGCCAGGAGCCCGCAGCCGCTCACCGCCTGGGGAGCGCGTGAACTCCTGCCGGGCAAGGGGCTGTGCCAGAAGGCCGGTACGTACTACGTCGTCGTCGAGCACACGGGCACCGGCACCGGCAGCACTACCGGTACCAATACCGGTGAAGAGGAGACGGACCTCTCCGCCGACCGGCCCTGGGACCTGGAGCTCGCGCCCGTCTCCGAATCGCCCCTGGCGAAGGCGGCCGCCACGAGCGTGCCCGAGGCCTGGGACTCCGCTACGCCCACGCCGCCCGGGGACGAGCCGGTCCCCGTCCGGGGCGGGGCCGGCTTCGCCGAGGCGGCCGCCGTGGAGCAGGGCGTCCGGAGCGACGAGATCGTCCCCGGGCAGACCCTCTTCTACAAGGTGCCCGTCGACTGGGGGCGGCAGCTGTCCGCCACCGTCGACCTGGGCAGCGCGGACAAGAACTCCGGGTACGTGGTCGACGCCCTGGACCTGACGCTCTACAACCCGGTGCGCGCCTCGGTCAAGGAGACCGGCACCGGTTACGGCGGCAGCCAGAAGTCGGCCTCGCTGCCACCGGTCCCACCGGTCCGGTACGTCAACCGGTACGCCCCGACCGACCCGACGAAGTCGCTGCGGTTCGCCGGCTCGTACTACCTCGTGGTGCACCTCGCCGCGCAGGTCGCGGAGAGTTTCGGCGAGGGGCCCTACGGGCTGACCCTGCGTGTCCGTCTCGGGGGCAGCACCGAGGCCGCTCCGGGGTACGCGCGGCAGTCGGCGCCGCGCGGGTTCTTCGACGTGGGCGCGCCCGACCCCGAGCCCTCGGCGGGCGTGGGCGTGGCGGGCGCCGACACGTCGGGCGGCGGTTCGCCGGGTGGCGACCCGGCGATGAAGGCGGTCGCCGTGGGTGGCATCGGCACCGGAAGCGCGCTGCTGATGGTGCTCGGGGTATGGACGCTGACCGCCCGGCGCCGGGCCGCGGCTCAGATGCGCGTCAACGCCCAGAACCCCACGGCGTAGCAGGCCAGAGCGAGCAACAGCAGCGGCAGAGCGACCTTGGCAGGCGGACCGGGACGCCCCCGGCGGGCGGCGCGATGCCCTCGGCGACGGCCGTGCGCCGAGACGACCTGCGGGGAAGGCGGGACCTGCGGTGCTTGCGGGGCGTGAGGGTTCTGAGGGTCGTGAGCGGTGTACGAGGCGGTCGACACGTCACCGTGCTGTCCCCGGGTGGGCAGTACGAACGTGGGCTCGTACGGGGGCGCGGTCATGGGAGCGGGCGTCGGCGCGTAGGCGGGGGGACCGGGAACGGAGGGCTCCGGCGGTACGGGGTCGGAGAGGGGGCCGAACGCCGGCTGCGGGGGCGGCAGATGGAAGCTGCCGGTGTCCGACATGGAGGGAGAGGGCGCCGGGGCGGAGGTGGCCGACCGCGGCGTCGGGTGCGTGGGCCGACGCGGATCGGTAGGCACCGAGTCCGGGTGCTGCCGTGGATCGTTCGGTACGGAGCCCGGGCGGGAGCCCGGGGCGTGCCCTGGCGCGGACGGTACGGCATCCCTGCCCGACCACGCCGACCACCCCGATTCGGCACCGGCACCGGCGCCAGTACCTACGCCGGCGCCGGTACCTGCACCGCCGTCCGTGCCCGAGCCCGGGTCGGTCTCCGCCCCCACGCTTGTACCGGTGCCCGTACCAGTGCCTGTACCGGTGCCCGTGCCAGTGTCAGTACCGGTGCCCTCACCAGTGCCCGTTTCCGTGCCTGGACGGGACGGATCAGGCGCTCCGTCCGGCCAGGAGGGCAGGCTGTCTGTGCCCGGGTGGGCAGCGGCGGCCGACGCCGCTGGACCTGAGGGCAGGTATCCGCTGCCCGCGGGGACGGCACCCGGGGCCACTCCCGGGCGGGCGGGTGGCGAAACGGTTCCCCGTCCGTCCGGCCGGGGCGCGCTGTCCGGTGGGCCCGAGTGGGGTGCGGCGCCGAGACCGGCCGCCTCGGGAGGCGTGTGCGGGCGGCCCGGGTGAGGTGGGGAGCCCAGGCCACCGGGAGCCGGAGTGACGCCCAGGCCTTCCGGGCCGGGAGCGGTACCTGAGCCTCCCGGGCTGGGAGTGATGACCGGGCCTTCCTGGCGGGCAGCGGTGCTCATGCCTCCCGCAACGGAAGCGGTGCCCGGACCCCCCGGACCGGAAGTCAGGCCCCGGTCCCGGTCGGCCGGGGCGGGTGTGGTGCTCGGGTGGGCCGGGTCGGAGGTGGGGTGTGGGAGGGGCGGGTGGGGTGTGGCAGCTGGGCCGCCCTCTTCGGGGGCGGTGTGCGGGCGGGCGGTCGGGGAGTTGGGGGGCCTCGGCCGCTTCGGCGGTCCGTCGGGGCCGAAACCCGGGGGCAGGGGGCCGAGTTGGTCGAAGATCTCGATCAGCTCGTCGTCCGGGCCGGGTTCGGGGAGGAGCTCGGTCGCCGCCGCGAGCGCCTTGCGCGCCCCCGTGGCCGTACGGAAGCGCGCCTGCGGGTCCGGCTGGAGCAGGGTGGCGACGACCTGCCACAACGGCTCGGGAACGCTCTTGGGGGCGCCCGGGGTGCCGTGCTCGGCGAAGTACTGGACGAGTGCCTTGGCGTCCGGCTTGGCGCCCTCCAGCAGATACAGCGCGACCAGGCCGACGGCGAACAGGTCGGCGGGGAAGTCGGGTTCGGCGCCCATCATCTGCTCGGGCGCGAGGTAACCGGGCGTTCCGACCACGAGGTTGGTCTCGGTCAGCCGGGGTTCGCCCAGCCGCATGGCGATGCCGAAGTCGGAGAGCCTGAGGCGCGGCCGGGCCGTACCGGTGGCTTCCAGCAGGATGTTGGCGGGTTTGATGTCGCGGTGCACGACACCCTCCGCGTGGACCGCGGTGAGTCCGGAGAGCAGCTGGTCGAGCAGTGTGCACACGAAGACCGGGGGCAGCGGGCCGTAGTCGCCGACGAGATGGACCAGCGAACCGCCGGCCACCAGGTCCATGGTGAACAGGACCTTGTCGTCGTCGGCGGCCCAGCTGGCGGGCGCGAGCACATGCGGGTGGTCGATCCGCAGCGCCTGCTCGCGGACGAAACGCAGCAGCGCGTGCGCGTCGCTCTGCTGGAGCACCTTGGCGGCCACGTAGCGGCGGCGGCGGTGGTCCCAGGCACGCCAGACCGCGCCGACCCCTCCGCGACCGATCGGGTCGGCCAGTTCGTACCGTCCGGCGAAGACCTCACCCATGGCTGTGCGTCGCTCCTCCCCCTGGTCCCGCTCGGGTCTCCCCCTCTGCTTCCCCCGCGATGAGCGATACGACCCCCGTGTGCCCCGCTGTGTCGTGATGCCCCCCGAACCGCCGACCGCCCGGCTGCCGAACCCCCTTCGGCGACCGGGCCGAGGGCTCAGTTCTGGTGGGACTGGTAGTGCGTGACCGCGTCGGAGGTACGTCCGGCGCCGTACACCCGGAGGAACTCTGCCAGTTCCGGGTGGGTCGGGGCGAGAGTGTCGGCGGCGTCGATGATGTCGCCGGCGGCGGCCACCGAGCGCAGCAGGGACTGGATCTCGCGGACGACCCGCTTGACCGTGGGCGCTCCCGAACCGCTCGTCGTCTGTGTGGTGTTGCTGAGCACCGAGCCCCCCTGCGACCGCTTGATCTCGTCCATGCGCTCGGTCGCCTCGGCGGCGCTGACGCTGCCGTCCGCGACCTGTGCCGCCAACTCCTGGAGCAGCTGCACCCGCTGCACCACCGCCGGGTTGCCGATCTTCGCCCGCTGACCGCTCATCAGCTGCGACAGCATCGGCGCCGAGAGTCCCAGTACCCCAGCGAGACGAGCCTGGTTGAGGCCAAGATCGTCGATGAGCTTACGGAAGAGCGCCCCCAGCGGCTCCCCGTACCAGTTCCGCTGGAGTTCCCGCGCTCTCGCGGTCGCTTCCTGCTGTGCGGCGTCCATTGCGTCTCCCCATCGCTTCCCCAGAAACCGCGGTTCGCTCCAGCGAACCGCGTCCGAGCATCTTACGGAGAGTGGTCATCCGCGGGGACCCCCAATCTTTTTGCGAGATACCCCGGGTGACCCGGTACTCTGGTCTGCGGCGCCCGCCGGTACGAGGTTTTCCGGCCGGACGTCTCTTGCGGGGCCTTAGCTCAGTTGGTAGAGCGCTGTCTTTGCATGGCAGATGTCAGGGGTTCGACTCCCCTAGGCTCCACCTACAAGACCCCGCCCACCTGCGTTTTCGCAGGTGGGCGGGGTCTTTTTGGTGAGATACGGGCGCAGGTCGGCCGCTCAGCTGCGGTCGTCGCGGTTCGCGGCCTCCTCCTCGGCTTCCTTGGCCTGTACCTCGGGGTCGAGGACCGACGGGTCGCCGCTGCCGTCCACCGAGGCCAGGCCGCCCGAGGCGGGTACCTCCGTGGCCGCCGGCGGCTCGACCAGCCAGTCCGGGTTCGCCTGCTTGTCCCACCACTTCCAGGCCGCGTAGGCACCGCCGGCGACGGCACCGAGGACGATCAGCGCCTTGGCGAGCTTGCCCGCCTTGGCCCGCCGCCGGTGCTTGCGCGTCAGCTTCTCGATCTCCTTCGGCGTCACCTGGCCGCGCAGAGCGGCCAGCGCGGCGACACCTCGGGCCGCGGCCTCGTCCTTCACGGGCCCGGCCGCGGCCACCGCCTGCTCGATCCTCGGCCGGGAGTAGTCGGCGGCCTGTCGTGCGACCAGCCGGGTGCGGGCGGCCGCTTCCTGCGCGGCCAGGTCTACCTTCGGCGGGACATGTGTCTTCGCCTGCTCCAGACGCGGGGCGACGTGGGCGTCGTACTGCACGCGGGCCTGTTCTGCGGCCAGCGACACCTTGGGCGCGAGCCGTACACGGGCCTCATGCGCGTAGAGCGCGGCCCGTTCCTTGGCCGTGTCGGCGTAGGGCGCCACCACTTCCGCGGCGTGCAGCACGCTGTCCTTCGCCGAGCCGGTCGCGGCGCGCACGCTGTCGATGCGGGTCACGGGTTCCTCCTCCTCGGTGGCGTACGGTATTTCGACTTTCCACCCTTTTACGGATCATGCCTGTCAATGGCCGTCCCGGCATGCGTGGACGGGCATACGGGTGCTGATCACATGCGATAGGGGACGGATCGGGGGCAATAGCAATAGAGGGTCGACAGGGCGACAAAGCCGACGATGCCACGGATCGGCGTCGCCCGCTCCCGTCCCGGACGAGTCGGATGCTTTTCTGTACCCCTGTTGTCGGATCCGATGCCGGAACGAGCCGTCGGGCTGTGCGTGGCCCGGGCCGTGCGAGGATCTGGGGGTCACAGAGAGACAACGGAAGGCAGACCGTGGCCGAGCACCTGTACGCCACCCTGAAGACCAACCACGGCGACATCGAGATCCGGCTGTTCCCGGACCACGCCCCGAAGACGGTCAAGAACTTCGTCGACCTCGCCACCGGCGGGCGTGAGTGGGTCAACCCGGAGACCGGCGTGCGGTCCACGGAGAAGCTGTACGACGGCACGGTCTTCCACCGGGTGATCAGCGGATTCATGATCCAGGGCGGCGATCCGCTGGGCAACGGGACCGGCGGCCCCGGCTACCAGTTCGAGGACGAGTTCCACCCGGACCTGCGCTTCGACAGGCCCTACCTGCTGGCCATGGCGAACGCCGGCCCGGGTACCAACGGCTCGCAGTTCTTCATCACCGTCTCCCCCACGGCCTGGCTGACCCGCAAGCACACCATCTTCGGTGAGGTCGTCGACCCGGCCGGCCAGAAGGTGGTGGACGCCATCGTGGCCACCCAGACCAACCCGCGCACCGACCGTCCGCTGAAGGACGTCGTCATCGAGTCGGTCGTCGTCGAGAGCCGCAAAAGCTGAGGCGACGCCCCGGCGAACCATCGGGAACCAAACGCCCTGCTCGTCCGTAAGGATGAGCAGGGCGGTTCCTTTCCGACTACGCCGACTCCTCGAACACTCGGATACTCGGACACTCCGAGAACGACGACTCGGACGACTTACTTGGGGGAGCCCATGGACCAGGCGCCTGGCAGCCGGCAGGACGACGCGCAGAGCGGTCTGCCCGTCTGCTACCGCCATCCCGACCGGGAGACCGGCATTCGCTGCACCCGCTGCGAGCGCCCGATCTGCCCGGAGTGCATGGTCAGCGCCTCGGTCGGTTTCCAGTGCCCCAACTGCGTCCGCGAGGGCTCCGGCACCGGTCACGCGCCCGGCGCCTCGCAGCCCCGCACGCTCGCGGGGGGTGTCGTCACCGCCGATCCCCGGCTGCTCACCAAGATCCTCATCGGGATCAACGTGGCGGTGTTCCTCGCCGTGCAGGTGCGGTCCTCGCTGCTGGACAGCCTGGTGCTGATCGGCCAGTGGCCCCCGGCCCCCTTCAACCCGACGGAGGGCGTGGCCGAGGGCGAGTGGTACCGCATGGTCACCTCGATGTTCGCGCACGAGGCTCCCTGGCACCTCGCCTTCAACATGCTGAGCCTGTGGTGGCTCGGCGGCCCGCTGGAACAGGCGCTCGGCCGGGCCCGCTATCTGTCGCTCTACATGGTCTCCGGCCTGGCGGGCAGCGCCCTGTGCTATCTGGCCGGCTCGCCGTCCACCGCGACCCTGGGCGCCTCGGGCGCGATCTTCGGTCTGTTCGGCGCGACGGCGGTCCTCATGCGCCGGCTGCGACAGGACATGCGGCCGATCATCGCCCTGTTGGTGATCAACCTGGTCATCACGTTCGGGTGGGGCGGTATCTCCTGGCAGGCCCACATCGGCGGCCTGGTCGCCGGTGTCGTCATGGGCATCGGTATGGTCCACGCCCCCCGCGAGCGCCGGGCCCTCGTCCAGTTCGGGACCTGCGCGGTGGTGCTGGTGATCGTCGTCGTGGCGACGCTCCTGAGGACCCTCCAGCTCACCTGAGCACGCCGTTGTCCACAGTCTGTGGCGAATCTTGTGCACAACGTGCGGGAACAGCTGCGCCCCCTGCCATCGACCTGCGTTTGCACAGGTCAGGCAGGGGGCGAACAGTCTTTCGAGTGAAGGTGACAGCCGGTAGTTACGTCACACCGGCGTCAACCTTCGATGAGTTATCCACAGATCGTCTTTCTTTTCCCCATGTGGAAAACTGCTGTGGATAACTCAGGGGATAGCCCTGGGCAGAGCTACTTCCACTGGGTGGAGACGCCGAACCCGGCCGCGATGAACCCGAAGCCCACGACGATGTTCCAGTTGTCCAGCTTGTCGATGGGCAGAGAGCCGTCTGTGACGTAGAAGACCACGATCCAGGCGAGCCCGATGAGGAACATGGCCAGCATGACCGGCGCGACCCAGGCACGGCTGTTCAGCTTGATGGCGGTCGCCTGCTTCGCCGGGGGCGGCGTGTAGTCGGCCTTCTTGCGGATACGTGACTTCGGCACGAGGGTCTCTCCTGTCGATGCGCTGCGTGGCCGCGCAGGTGCTGGATCGGGCTCGGGGGCTGCGTGCTAGGGGACTGAGGGACTCCCCCGGGCGTCCGTTAGCGTAGTGCTTCTACGGCGCCGAAGGAGATAAGGGTACGTTGAGCAATTCTGCCGACTCCCCCCGCACGGGTACAACGGGTTCCGCCCCCGATCCCGACCGTGTTTCCGCTCCCGACCCCGCGCCCGAGCCGTCCCCGGTCGGTTCCCCGGCTTCTTCCGAGGCCGGGCCGTCCGTCTCCTCGTCCGACCGGCGGGGCGGATTCCGGCCCGTACGGGTGCTCACGGTGGGTGTCTTCGCCCTCGCCGGCCTTCTCTTCTTCACCAGCTTCAACACGGCCAAGGGCACCAACATCCGTACGGACGCCTCGCTGCTGAAGCTCTCCGACCTCATCCAGGAGCGCAGCCAGAAGAACGGCGAGCTGGACGAGACGAACGGGGTCCTGCGCGACGACGTGGAATCGCTGGCCGAGGCCGACGACGGCAGCACCCAGGCCCAGGACGACAAGCTCGCGGGACTGGAGAAGAACGCCGGGACCCAGAAGGTCAAGGGCAAGGCCATCACGGTCACCCTCAACGACGCCCCGCCGAACGCCACCGCGAAGCTCCCCGGCTACCCGGAGCCGCAGCCCGACTACCTGGTCATCCACCAGCAGGACCTCCAGGCCGTGGTGAACGCGCTCTGGCAGGGCGGTGCCCAGGGCATCAAGGTCATGGACCAGCGGCTGATCTCCACCAGCGCCGTGCGCTGTGTCGGCAACACCCTGATCCTCCAGGGCCGTGTCTACTCTCCGCCGTACAAGATCCAGGCGGTCGGCGACCCGGAGAAGCTGCAGCAGGCGCTCGCCGAAGCTCCGGCGATCCAGAACTACATGGTCTACGTGAACGTCTACGGCCTCGGCTGGAAAGTCACCGAGGACGGGGCGGTGACTCTGCCCGGCTACTCGGGCACAGTGGATCTGCACTACGCCAAGCCTGTGGAGTAGTGGAGCAGCGGCCGCCGGGGGGCGCCTGTGTCGGTGCGGGTGATCGTCAGGACGTTCAGCGAGCTGTGCATCACCGCCGGCACCGTCATCGTCCTCTTCGTCGTCTACGTGCTGTTCTGGACCGGCGTGCAGGCCGACCGCGTCATGGGTGACCAGATAGACGACCTCCACGACCAGTGGGCACAGGGGACCGTGAGTCCCACGCCCGGTGCGAGCGCCACGGCGCGTCCGGCGCCGTACCGCAGCGGCAAGCCCTTCGCGGTGATGTACATCCCACGCCTTGGTTTCACGTGGAACAAGCCGGTGCTCGAGGGCACGGCGACCGGCACCCTGAAGAAGGGGCTGGGGCACTACGCGGGCAGCGCGCGGCTCGGGCAGACCGGGAACTTCTCCGTCGCGGGTCACCGCCGTACCTATGGCGACCCTTTCAAGGACTTTCCCGAGCTCAGGCGGGGTGACGCGGTGGTTCTGACGGACGGGACGACCTGGTTCACCTATCGGGTCGACAAAGGGCCTTACAAAACCGTGCCCTCGGACGTCGAGGTGATCGACGCTGTGCCACGTAAGTCGGGGTACACGCGTCCGGGCCGGTACCTGACGTTGACCACGTGCGATCCGGAATGGGGGCACAGTCACCGGCTGATCGTCTGGGCGCACCTGGACTCCACACAGCCCGTGGAGGCAGGCGAACCGAAGGCCCTGCGCCGTTAGTCTGGTGGCGTACGGCGTGAGTCAGGTGCCGTGATGCGACGGAAGGGACGGCATGTACGGCTGGATCTGGCGGCATCTGCCGGGAAACGCGTGGGCCAAGGCGCTGATCTCGATCATGCTGGTCGTGGCCGTGGTGTACGCGCTGTTCCAGTACGTCTTCCCGTGGGCCGAACCGCTGCTTCCCTTCAACGATGTGACGGTGGACAACCAGTGAGTGCGCGCATTCTCGTCGTCGACAACTACGACAGTTTCGTCTTCAACCTGGTCCAGTACCTCTACCAGCTGGGCGCCGAGTGCGAGGTCCTGCGCAACGACGAGGTCTCCACGGCCCACGCCCAGGACGGTTTCGACGGTGTGCTGCTGTCCCCCGGGCCGGGCACGCCCGAGGAGGCCGGCGTCTGCATCGAGATGGTCCGGCACTGCGCGGCCACCGGCGTCCCCGTCTTCGGCGTCTGCCTGGGCATGCAGTCGATGCAGGTCGCGTACGGCGGTGTCGTGGACCGGGCGCCGGAGCTGCTGCACGGCAAGACCTCGCTGGTGGAGCACGGGGGCAGGGGCGTGTTCGCCGGTCTGCCGACCCCCTTCACGGCGACCCGCTACCACTCGCTGGCCGCCGAGCCGGCGACGGTCCCGGCCGAGCTCGAGGTCACGGCCCGTACGCACGACGGGATCATCATGGGCCTGCGCCACCGTGAACTGCCCGTCGAGGGAGTCCAGTTCCACCCCGAGTCGGTGCTGACCGAGCACGGGCACCGGATGCTGGCCAACTGGCTGGTGGAGTGCGGCGACCAGGGCGCGGTGGCGAGGTCGGCGGGGCTCGCCCCGGTGGTGGGCAGGGCCACGGCGTGACCGCGCTGCGCCCCGAGCGTGAGGACTCGTACGGCAGCGCGCCGTACGAGTCGTTCGGCGGTGACGCCTACGGAGCCGGTCCCTACGCCGGGGAGCCGTACCAGCCGCCGATCGACGAGGAGACGGTGGCGCTGCGGATACCGCCTGCGTCCATGTTCGGCGGCGGCCCCATAACCGCTTCTGGCGCCTCAGCGGCCTCTCCTGCCCCTGGAACCCCGGCGGGCGGTCGTGCGGCCCGCAGAAAGGCCGCCAAGGGCCGTCATGGCCGCCACGGGGGCCATGACGAGGCCTCCGAGTCCTACAACGGGGCCGACGCGCCGCCGCAGGACGAGCGGCCGCTGTCCCGCGTCGAGGCGCGCCGCCGGCAGCGGGCCCGCAAGCCGAGCGCCGCCGTCGTCGCCAGCCGGGCGGTCGGCGAGGTGTTCATCACCACGGGCGTGCTGATGCTGCTCTTCGTCACCTACCAGCTGTGGTGGACGAACGTGCGGGCGCACGCGCAGGCGGACAAGGAGGCGAGCAGCCTCCAGAACGACTGGGCGAGCGGCAAGGGCGCCCCCGGTGTCTTCTCGCCGGGGCAGGGCTTCGCCATCCTGCACATCCCCAAGCTGGACGTGGTCGTGCCGATCGCCGAGGGCATCAGCAACAAGAAGGTGCTCGACAAGGGCATGGTCGGGCACTACGGCGAGGACCCGCTGGCGACGGCGATGCCCGACGCGAAGACCGGCAACTTCGGGCTCGCGGGCCACCGCAACACGCACGGCGAGCCGTTCCGGTACATCAACAGGCTTCAGGCGGGCGACGACATCGTCGTCGAGACGCAGGACGAGTACTTCGTCTACAAGATGACGTCCTCGCTGCCGGTGACCGCGCCCAGCAACACGAGCGTCCTCGACCCGGTGCCGCCGGAGTCCGGATTCACCGGGCCGGGCCGGTACATCACCCTCACCACCTGCACCCCGGAGTTCACCAGCAAGTACCGCCTGATCGTCTGGGGCAAGATGGTCGAGGAACGGCCGCGCAGCAAGGGAAAGCCGGATGCGCTCGTCGAGTAGGCGTGCAGTCGAGTAGGGGCAGATGAACGTGGCAGCGACCACCGGCGACACCGAGCACGAAGAGCACGCGCGCGTGGACGCGTCCGATCCCGCGCCACGGCGCCGCGGGGGCAACCGGATCGCGTTGGCCGTCAGCGTCTTCGGCGAACTCCTCATCACGGCGGGCCTGGTGCTCGGCCTGTTCGTCGTCTACTCCCTGTGGTGGACGAACATCGTGGCCGACCGGCACGCGGACCGGCAGGGCGACAAGGTGCGCGACAACTGGGCCCAGCAGGACAGCGGTCCCGGGGCGCTCGACACCAAGGACGGCATCGGCTTCCTGCATGTGCCCGCGATGCGGAACGGCGAGGTGCTGGTCGAGAAGGGCACCTCCTCGAAGATCCTCAACGACGGCGTCGCCGGCTACTACACCGATCCCTTCAAGGCCGCTCTCCCGACGAGCGGCAAGGAGGGCAACTTCACGCTCGCCGCCCACCGCGACGGCCACGGCGCGAAGTTCCACAACATCGACAAGCTGGAGAAGGGCGACCCGATCGTCTTCGAGACGAAGGACGACTGGTACGTCTACAAGGTCTACGCGGTCCTCCCCGAGACCTCGAAGTACAACGTCGAGGTCCTCGGCCAGATCCCCAAGGAGTCCGGCAGGAAGAAGGCCGGCCGCTACATCACCCTGACGACCTGCACGCCGGTGTACACGAGCCGGTACCGGTACGTGGTGTGGGGGGAGTTGGAGCGTGTCGAGAAGGTGGACGCGGACCGGACACCGCCGAAGGAACTGAGCTAGACCGCGAGGTCGGAGCAAGGCTCGGACCGAGCCCGCACCGCAAGAGCGTGGGCCCCACCGGACGTATCCGGTGGGGCCCACGCTCTTGCCGCTGTGTTGCTGCCGCCTGGGTGCGGCTAACCGCTGGTCCCGCCGAAGAAGGTGGTCCCGCCGTTGTTGCCGCCGTTGTTGCCACCGTTCTTGAAGGCGACCAGGTTGACCGTCTGGCCCTTGTTGACGGTGCTGCCGGGGGCCGGGTCCGAGCTGATGACCTGGGCGTCGTCGTCCGAGTTGCCGGTGATGTTGCCGACGTTCAGCCCCGCGTCCTGGAGCGCCTGCTTGGCGTCCTTGACGCTCAGGCCCTGGAGGTTGGACGGGACCTGGGTCTGGGTGCTCTTGCCGATCTGGATCTGGACCGTGGAGTCCTTGTCGGCCTGGGAGCCGATCGACGGGACGGTCTGGATGACCTTGCCGACCTGGTTCTGGTCCTGGGTGTCGACCTCGACGCAGTTGCCCTTGAGGTTGTTCTGCTCCATCTGCGCCTTGGCCTCGTCGCAGCTCTTGTTGGAGACGTCCGGGACCGTGGCCTTCTCCTCGGCCTTGGCGATCTCGAGGGTCACCGTCGAGCCCTTCTCCAACTCCGTGGCCGGATCGGGGTTCTGGCTGAGGACCGTGCCCGGCTCCTGTGAGGACTCCGTCTGCTTGGTCTCCACCTCGAAGCCCTTGGCCTCGAGCTGCTTCGTCGCGGCCTCGACGTCCTTGTCGATCACGTTCGGCACGGCCACCTTCGGCGCACCGGTGGAGATCACCAGGTTGACGGTGGTGTCCTTGTCGACCTCGGTCGCGGCCTTGGGGTCCTGGTCGCAGATCTTGCCCTTGGGCTGGTCCTCGCAGGCCTTCTGGGTGACCGTTCCCAGCTTGAGATCGCTGTTGGTCAACTGTTTCTCGGCGTCGACCTGACTCTGGCCGACCAGGCTGGGCACGTTCACCGACTCGTTGTTCACGCCGCCGCTGAACACCCACTTGCCGATCAGCACCGCGCCGACGAGCACCAGCACCGCGGCGACGACCAGCAGGATCGTCGAGGCGTTGGACTTCTTCTGGCGGCGCCGGCCCGGGCGGTCGTCGTAGCCGTAGCCGCCGTCGTCCGGGTTCATGGGCGGCAGCATCGACGTGGCCCCGGCGTCCGCGGAGCGCATGGCCGTGGTGGCCTGGTCGTCGCCGTAGCCGCCGTAACCGACCGAGCCCATGGCCGCCGTGGCGCCGACCGGCTGGCCGTCGAGGCAGGCCTCGATGTCCAGGCGCATCTCGTCGGCGGACTGGTAGCGGTAGTTCGGGTCCTTGACCAGTGCCTTCAGGACGATGGCGTCCATCTCGGGGGTGATCTCGGGGTCGAAGACGCTCGGGGGCTGCGGCTCCTCCCGGACGTGCTGGTAGGCCACGGCCACCGGGGAGTCCCCGACGAACGGCGGGCGCACCGTCAGCAGTTCGTAGAGCAGACAGCCCGACGAGTACAGGTCGGAGCGCGCGTCGACCTGCTCGCCCTTGGCCTGCTCCGGCGAGAGGTACTGGGCCGTGCCGATGACCGCGGACGTCTGGGTCATCGTCATCCCGGAGTCGCCCATGGCGCGGGCGATACCGAAGTCCATGACCTTGACCTGGCCGTTGCGCGTCAGCATGACGTTCGCCGGCTTGATGTCACGGTGGACGATGCCGGCTCTGTGCGAGTACTCCAGTGCCTGGAGGATGCCGATGGTCATCTCCAGCGTCCGCTCGGGCAGCAGCTTGCGGCCGGAGTGGAGCAGCTCACGGAGCGTGGAGCCGTCGACGTACTCCATGACGATGTACGGGATCGAGACCCCGTCGATGTAGTCCTCGCCCGTGTCGTAGACCGCAACGATCGCGGGGTGGTTGAGCGAGGCGGCAGACTGGGCTTCCCGGCGGAACCGGGCCTGGAAGGAAGGGTCGCGCGCGAGGTCCGCGCGCAGCGTCTTCACCGCCACGGTGCGGCCGAGGCGGGTGTCATGCGCGAGATAGACCTCGGCCATGCCACCACGGCCGAGCACATGGCCCAGCTCGTACCGGCCGCCGAGGCGACGCGGCTCTTCCATAGCTACCTACCAGCCCTCTCCGTCGGTCCCGACCGGCACACGTGTGCGGCCGGAGGCTACCGTCCGGGCATACCGTACCCGGACGGCGCTGTGTGACCTGGCCAAGCCCGTCACCCGATACAGGACCGGTATCGCAACGTGCACCGATGTGCAGGCGACGTGATGGGGGTCACTTCTTGCTGTCGATGACTGCCTTCATCACGTCCCTCGCGATCGGACCGGCGAGACCGCCGCCGGTGATGTCGCCGCGGTCGGCGGCGCCGTCCTCCACGACGACCGCGACCGCGACCGGCGCGCTGCCGTCGGAAAGCTTGGCGTACGAGATGAACCAGGCGTACGGCTTCTCTTTGTTGTTGAGGCCGTGCTGGGCGGTACCGGTCTTGCCGCCGACGGTGACGCCGTCGATCTTGGCCTTGCCGCCGGTGCCCTGCGGGTCGTTGACGACCGACTCCATCATTTCCTGGAGCGCCTGCGCCGTCTTGGACGAGACGGCCTGGGACAGCTGCTGGGGCTCGGTCGTCTCCAGGGTGTCCAGGTTGGGGGCCTTGAGCTGGTCGACCATGTACGGCTTCATCAGCTTGCCGTCGTTGGCGACCGCCGAGGCGACCATGGCCATCTGGAGCGGGGTGGCGCGGTTGGAGCCCTGGCCGATGCCGTCCAGGGAGTTCTGCGGCCGGTTGTCCTCGGGGTAGATCGACTCGGCGGCGCGCACCGGGGTGTCCAGCTCGGCCTCGTTGAAGCCGAACTTGCCCGCCTGCTCGATCATCTTCTCGTTGCCGACGTTGTCGGCCATCTTCGCGAAGACGGTGTTGCAGGACACCGTGAGCGCGTAGCGCAGCGTGGCGTTCTCGCAGGCGCCGTGCTCGTTGGTGAGCTTGCTCGAGGACTGCGGCAGCGGGAACGGGTCCGGGGTGTCGGTCTTGTCGTCGACGCCGGACACCTCGCCGTTCTCCAGCGCGGCGGCGGCCGTGACCACCTTGAACGTGGAGCCGGGCGGGTAGGTCTCGCGCAGCGCGCGGTTGAGCATCGGGTCGTCGGCGTCGTTCTTCTTCTGGACCGCGTTCCACGCCTCCTGGTCCGTGTCGGAGGACCCGGCGAACTTCGACGGGTCGTACGACGGCGTGGAGACCAGCGCCAGGATCTTGCCGGTGGACGGCTCGATCGCGGCGACCGCGCCCTTCTTGTCGCCCAGGCCCTGGTACGCGGCCTTCTGCGCGGCGGCGTTGAGGGTGGTGACGACGCTGCCGCCTTCCTTCTCCTTGCCCGTGATCATGTCCAGGGTGTTGCGGAAGAAGAGCCGGTCGTCGTTGCCGCTGAGGATGCCGTCCTCGAGCTTCTCCAGCTGGTTGGCGCCGAAGGCCTGCGAGGAGTAGCCGGTGACCGGCGCCCACATCGCGCCGTTGGACCAGGTGCGCTTGTACTTGTAGTCGCCGGTGGTCTCGACCGAGCCGGTGATGGCCTTGCCGTCGACGATGATGTCGCCGCGCGGGGTCGAGTAGCGGGTGATGTTGACGCGACGGTTCTTGGTGTCGCTGGCGAGGCTGTCCGCCTTGACGTACTGGA
Organism: Streptomyces sp. NPDC002884; assembly: GCF_040295245.1. Classification (NCBI taxonomy): domain Bacteria; kingdom Bacillati; phylum Actinomycetota; class Actinomycetes; order Kitasatosporales; family Streptomycetaceae; genus Streptomyces; species Streptomyces sp. NPDC002884. Next base: position 290,301 of record NZ_JBEOVB010000008.1, read on the forward strand.
GGTAGTTGTCGCGCAGCAGCAGGGTGAGGACCAGGAGGCCGCAGAAGATCGCGATCCGGCGCAGGGGCTTGTTCATGACGGGCGGACCACCTGGGTCATCTCGGCGTCGGGGTTCGAGGCGGGGGCGGGCGCGGGGCGGCGCGCGGTGTCGCTGATGCGGATCAGGATGCCGATCAGCGCCCAGTTGGCGATGACGGAGGAACCGCCGTAGGCCAGGAAGGGCATCGTCATACCGGTGAGCGGGATGAGGCCCATCACACCGCCGGCGACGACGAACACCTGGAGGGCGAAGGCGCCGGAGAGGCCGATGGCCAGCAGCTTGCCGAAGGGGTCGCGGGCGGCGAGGGCGGTGCGCACACCGCGCTCGACGATCAGGCCGTACAGCAGCAGCAGCGCCATGATGCCGGCCAGGCCGAGCTCCTCGCCGAAGGTGGCGAGGATGAAGTCGGAGTTGGCGGCGAACTTGATCAGCTCGGAGTGGCCCTGGCCCCAGCCGGTGCCGAGGGTGCCGCCGGAGCCGAACGCCCACAGGGCCTGCATGGCCTGCTCGGAGTGGCCGCCGACGCCCTGCTGGGAGAGCGTGTACTCCTTCATCGGGTCGAGCCAGGCCTGGACACGCTGCTGGACGTGGCTCTCGAACTGGGCCACGCCGACCGCGCCGGCCGCGGACATCAGCATGCCGAAGACGATCCAGCTGGTCCGCTCGGTGGCGACGTACAGCATGATGACGAACATTCCGAAGAACAGCAGCGAGGTGCCGAGGTCCGTCTCGAAGACCAGGATCAGGATCGAGATGATCCAGACGACGATGATCGGGCCGAGGTCGCGGCCGCGCGGCAGGTAGAGGCCGAGGACGCGGCGGCTGGCCAGGGCGAGCGCGTCGCGCTTCACCATCAGATAGCCGGCGAAGAAGATCGCCAGCACGATCTTGGCGAACTCACCGGGCTGGATGGAGAAACCGGCCACCGAGATCCAGATCTTGGCGCCGTAGATGTTCTGCCCGAGGCCCGGCACGAGCGGCAGCAGCAGCAGGAAGATCGCGCCGACCATGGAGATGTAGGTGTAGCGCTGCAGGACGCGGTGGTCCTTGAGGAAGACCAGCACCACGACGAACAGCGCGATGCCCATCGCCGTGTACAGCAGCTGCCGCGGCGCGGCGGTACCGGCCTGCTCGATGCGCTGCAGCAGCTTGGACTGGTCCAGCCGCCAGATGGCGACGAGTCCGAGCCCGTTCAGCAGGGTGGCCACCGGCAGCAGCAGCGGGTCCGCGTACGGCGCGAACTTGCGCACGACGAGGTGCGCGACGCCGGCCAGCAGGCCGAGGCCGAGGCCGTAGCTCAGGAGGCCGGACGGCACCTGTTCGTTGATCGCGAGGCCCACGTTGGCGTAGGCGAAGACCGGGATCACGACGGCGAACACCAGGAGCGCGAGCTCGGTGTTGCGCCGGCTCGGGGTGCCGATCGAGCCGATCGTGGACGTGTGGTGCGTCGGCGAGTTGGTAGTACTGCTCATCGTGTGACGGGGCCTCTCACGGCTTGCCTACTGCTCACCGCACCGCGAGACGACCTTCTGCTCTTCCTCCGAAAGGCTGGGGCCGGGGGTGGGAGTAGTGGTCGCGGGTGCGGACGGGGACGCGGTTGCCGAGGGGCTCGGCGATGCCTTGGACGTGACGGAGACGGGCGTGGTTCCCGTGGTGCCGCCGGCCTGGCCCTCACCGGTCTTCGAACCGGTCTTGCTCGCCGTGGGGGTCTCGGAGTGCTTCTTGCACGCGGAGGCCTGGACGGCCAGCTCGTCGATCTTCTTCTGGGCGGTGGACAGGTTGCCCTCGGCGATCGTCGCCTCGACCAGCTTCTGCTGGTAGTCCGGGAGGTACTTGAGTTCGATCTCGGGGTGGTCCTTCTCCACCTTCGACAGCGACACCCAGGCCAGGTCCTGGCTGATGCCGCGGTACAGCGCGACGTGCTCGCCCCTGGTGCCGACGTAGTACTGCGTCTGCGTCCAGCGGTAGCCGCCGTACAGGCCGCCGCCGATCACGGCGAGCGCGAGCACGGTGTAGAAGGATCTCTTCAGCCACCGGCGGCCCTTGCGGGGCTTGACGAAGTCCTCGTCGGTGTAGTCGCCGAAGCCGTCGGTGGGGATGAAGCCGGTGATGTCGCCGGAGCCGGGCGGGCCGAACTCGCCGCCTCCGCCGCGCCCTTGCTGCCGGCGGCCGAGACCCGAGGCGCGTCCCGCCGGGGTCTGCATGATGCCGTTGTCGTGCAGCTGGAGCTGGTTCTCGGCGACCGCGCCGACCACGACCGGGGTGTCGGACAGCTGCCCGGCGAGGGTGTCGCCGGTGTCCAGGTCGAGGACGTCGGCGACGATGACCGTGATGTTGTCGGGGCCGCCGCCGCGCAGCGCGAGCTGGATCAGCTCCTGCACGGTCTCCTGGGGGCCCTGGTAGCTGGCGAGGGTGTCCTCGAGCGTCTGGTGGGAGACGACGCCGGACAGGCCGTCGGAGCAGATCAGATAGCGGTCGCCGGCCCGGACCTCGCGGATCGAGAGATCCGGCTCGACATGCTCACCACTGCCCAACGCCCGCATCAGCAGCGAACGCTGGGGGTGGGTGGTGGCCTCTTCCTCGGTGATGCGGCCCTCGTCGACGAGTCGCTGCACCCAGGTGTGGTCCTGTGTGATCTGGGTCAGTACGCCGTCGCGCAGCAGGTACGCGCGCGAGTCCCCGACGTGCACGAGCCCGAGGCGCTGGCCGGTCCACAGCAGGGCGGTCAGGGTGGTCCCCATGCCCTCGAGCTGGGGGTCCTCCTCGACCAGCGAGCGCAGCTGGTCGTTGGCGCGCTGGACGGCGGTACCGAGCGAGGTGAGGACGTCGGAGCCGGGGACGTCGTCGTCGAGGGCGACGATGGTGGAGATGGCCTCGGAGGAGGCGACCTCACCGGCGGCGGCGCCGCCCATGCCGTCGGCGATGGCGAGCAGGCGGGGACCGGCGTAACCGGAGTCCTCGTTGCCCTCCCGGATCATGCCTTTGTGCGATCCGGCGGCGAAGCGCAGGGACAGACTCATGCGCACCTCGCCCGTCGGCTCCGGGTACAGCCGGTCGTGTCGAGCCACACTGCCCACCCTCCGGTCGGGAGCACACCGGGGCCATGGGTGCCGGCCGCCGCCGCGTGCTCGCTCCGCTCGCACTCACTCATGATGTAGCACTACTTCCGAAGCTCGATGACGGTCTTGCCGATACGGATCGGCGCGCCCAGCGGGATCGGTGTGGGAGTCGTCAGCCGCGATCGGTCGAGGTACGTGCCGTTGGTGGAGCCCAGGTCCTCGACGATCCACTGGCCGTCGCGGTCCGGGTAGATCCTGGCATGACGGCTGGAGGCGTAGTCGTCGTCCAGCACGATCGTGCTGTCGTGCGCCCGGCCCAGGGAGATGGTCTGGCCCTGGAGCGCGACGGTCGTGCCGGTGAGGGTGCCCTCGGACACCACCAGCTTCGTAGGTGCGTTGCGACGCGTGCGGCCGGCGGCGGGCTGCTGGCGCTGCTGAGGGGGCGCCTGCTGGCGCTGTGCCTGCTGCGCCCGCCCTGCCTCCCGGCGCGAACCGCGCTGGGTGACACGCGTACCGAACAGGTCGCTGCGGATGACCTGCACGGCCACGATGACGAACAGCCACAGTACGGCCAGAAAACCCAGCCGCATGACCGTGAGGGTCAGCTCTGACATTGCCCCCGCTTCACCCTTCGGCTTGCCGATAAATGATGGTGGTGCTGCCCACGACGATCCGCGAGCCGTCGCGGAGCGTAGCGCGGGTGGTGTGTTGCCCGTCCACCACGATGCCGTTGGTGGATCCGAGATCCTGGATCGTCGAGGGCGAACCGGTCCGGATCTCACAGTGCCGGCGGGAGACGCCGGGGTCGTCGATCCGTACGTCGGCCTCGGTGCTGCGGCCCATGACGAGCGTTCCGCGGGAGATCTGGTGGCGGGTGCCGTTGATCTCGATCCAGTGCCGGGTGCGTGACCCGGGCTGCGGGGCCCCGGCCAGGCCGCCGCCGCCCGCGCCGGGGCGCTGGGCGCCCGCGGCGGGCGGGTAGCCGTAGCCGCCGGCACGGGCACCGGGCGGTGGAGCGGAGGGCATGGGCGGAGCGGCGGCGCCGGCCCCGGGATAGCCGGGCCCGTCAGATCCGCCGGCGCGCTGGCGGCCGCCAGCGGGCGGCTGCTCCGGCGCCTGGCTGCTGGAGGAGGCGAGCGTACGGCTGCGCACCCGGTACAGACCGGTGTCGAGGTCGTCCGCCTTCTCCAGGTTGACCTTGATCGGGCCCATGAAGGTGTAGCGCTGCTGCTTGGCGTAGTCGCGGACCATCCCGGCGAGCTCGTCGCCGAGCTGGCCGGAGTAGGGGCTGAGCCGCTCGTAGTCCGGCGTGCTCAGTTCCACGATGAAGTCATTGGGGACGACGGTCCGGTCCCGGTTCCAGATGGTCGCGTTGTTGTCGCACTCGCGCTGGAGCGCGCCGGCGATCTCCACGGGCTGGACCTCGGACTTGAACACCTTCGCGAAGGTGCCGTTGACCAGACCCTCGAGACGCTGCTCGAACTTCTTCAGGACTCCCATGGGGCACCTCCTCCGTAGTGGCTGCTGTCCCGTGCCGTGCTCGTACTGCCTACCTGGTACTGCTTACTGATCGTATCCACGCGCCGGTGAATCGGCTGGTTCCCCCTGTCGGCCCCGTCGACGGGTGTCGACGCCCTCTTGCGCACCTGCTTCTGCCCAGGATCGTAGAGGCGGCCGAGGACCAGTGTCCCGCACCTGACTGTGGTCCTCGTCCGGCTCCTGGGGAGACGGCCGCCTTAGGTACGAGGTTGATACGTGAACCAGTCACCGCCGAGACCTACGGGGGCCGCCGATGGCCTCCCACCTGCTCCCTGCCCCCGCAGAAGGGATGTGAACGCACCCTGGCCCGCGTGCTAATGTTCTGCGTGTCGGAAGGCGCCAGGCCAAAAGGCCCACAAGCTCGAAGACACACCCAATGCGCGGGTGGCGGAATAGGCAGACGCGCTGGATTCAGGTTCCAGTGCCCGCAAGGGCGTGGGGGTTCAACTCCCCCCTCGCGCACCAGTCGAAAGCCCCGCAGGTCTCTGACCTGCGGGGCTTTCGCATGTCCCGAGACGGATCCCTGGACGTGTCCGCAGGGCGTGCTGTCCGGCGCGGGTGAGTCCAGGCCACGGTTGCTCACCGTGTGTGAGGAACATCTCAGGGCGCCGGCCGGTGACGACCCGGTGGGGGCCGCCGGTCGCCGGCGGGGGCCGCGGGAGGGTGTAGCGGGCTACACCGCGTTCACCCCGGGTGCGGCCTAGCGTTGGGTGTATGGCGCAAACGATCCCGATGGCGACGACGATCCGGCAGGCGGGACGAGCCACGGGCCGGCTGCTCATCGCCGCGCTGATGACCTTCGGCACCTATCTCTTCGTCACCGTGCTGCTCATCGCCGCCATCGGCACGCTCGTGATCGTCGGCGCGTGGATGCTGCCCGAGGCGGTGCTGCTGATCCGCCGGATCGCCGGGGCCAAGCGCCGCCAGGTCGCCGACTGGACGGGCCGTGAGATCCCCGAGGCGTACGAGCCGCTCACCGGCACCCTGCGCGAGCGGCTGCGCACGGCCGTCCGCGACCCCGGCACCCTCGCCGACCTGCGCTGGATGGCCGCCCACTATGTCTACGGCTGGCTGGTGCTGCTCGCGCTGCCGCTGTGGCCGGTGGGACTGGTCGTGGACGGGGTGCGGTGCGGGCTGCTGCGCCGGGACGCCGTCGTCCTGCCGTCGGTCGTCCGGCTCGCCGATACCGAGGCGCGCTGGTCGGCGCACCTGCTCAGGCCGTCACCCAAGGCGCGGCTCGCCGCCCGGGTCCGTGCGCTGACCGAGACCCGCGCCGACGCGATCGCCGCGCACGGCGCCGAACTGCGTCGCATCGAACGAGACCTGCACGACGGCGCCCAGGCCCGCCTGGTCGCCCTGTCCATGCGGATCGGGCTCGCCCAGCGGGCCTTCGACCGTGATCCGGACGCCGCGCGCAAGCTCATGGCGGACGCGCAGGACCAGGCCGAACAGGCGCTCACGGAACTGCGGCACGTCGTCCGCGGCATCCATCCGCCGATCCTCACCGACCGCGGCCTCGCGGGAGCGGTACGGGCGCTGGCCGCCGGCAGCGGGCTGGAGGTGACGGTGCGGGTGGACGGACTCGTGGACAGCGGTGGCGGTGGCAGTGGTGGCGGAAGTGGTGGTGGCAGTGGTGGTGGCAGTGGTGGCGGGTCGGCCGAGCCGGGCAGGGGGGCGGTGGGGTCGAGCAGGGGTCTGGGTGGTTCTGATGGTTCGCGCGCATACCGGGCGCCCGCCGCTGTGGAGGCCGCCGCCTACTTCGCGGTGGCGGAGGCGCTCACCAACGCCGCCAAGCACAGCGGATCGCCGCGGGCGGCCGTCGAACTGGTGCGGCTGCGGAACGGGCTGCGGGCGGTGGTGCGGGACGAGGGTCTCGGTGGCGCGGACGAGAACGCCGGGTCAGGCTTGCTGGGGATCCGGCGCCGGGTCGCCGCGCTCGACGGCGTGGTGACCGTGGACAGCCCCGCCGGGGGACCGACCACGATCGCCGTGGAGCTGCCCTGTGTGTGGTGAGGCCTGTGCGCGAGGAGCGATGCGGGGAGGGGATGGGAAGTGGGATGCGGGGAGTGGGGTCTGGGTGTTTTGGTCGGAAGGGCATGTTTCACGTGAAACATGCCCGCCGTCGTGGAGTCGCCCTCGTGGAGCCGTGGCCCACGGCCAGGGGGTGCGCCGGGGTGGCTGCCCCGCCTCGGTGGACGAGGGGATTTCCACAGGCGGGAGGTTGTCCACAGGGGCTGCCGCCGTCCCGGCGTCGGGCTGTACGGTCGGCACGAGTTGATGATCGGCTCGTCGAGCCGACGGACGTATGTGTGCGGGGGAGGCGGTCATGGTGACCGAGGCCGGTGGTGCGGGGACAGAGATGGGCGGGGCGCGCAGGCTCCCCCGCGTGCGGGGCTTCGCCGAGTGGCCCACCGAGCGGCCCGCCGCGGGACCGGAATCGGGGGCGGCCGCGGGCTCGCCCGAGCCGCGGTCGCCCAAGGAGGCGGGCAAGGCTCTGCGCGGCCGGGTGCCGCGTGCGGCACACGCGGCCTTCGACCTGGACCCCTCCCGCCCGGACGCGGTGGCGGCGGTCGAGGAGTCCAGCCGGGGCCGCATCCCGGAGCTGGCCCCGATCCGGGTCGGCCGGATGGCGGCGACGCCGTTCGCGTTCCTGCGCGGCTCGGCCGGACTCATGGCGTACGACCTGGCCCGCACCGCCATGACCGGGATCCGCGCCCAGATCTGCGGCGACGCCCATGCCGCGAACTTCGGTCTGTACGGCGACGCGCGGGGCGGTCTGGTCATCGACCTGAACGACTTCGACGAGACCGTCGACGGCCCCTGGGAGTGGGACCTCAAGCGTCTCGCCGCCTCTCTGGTGCTCGCGGGCCGCGAGGCCGGCGCGGACGAGGACACCTGCCGCAGAGCGGCCCACGGCGCGGCCGGCTCCTACCGCCGCACCATGCGGCTCCTGGCGAAGCTCCCGGTGCTGGACGCGTGGAACGCCATCGCCGACGAGGAACTGGTCTCCCACACCGACGCGCACGACCTGCTGGGCACCCTGGAGAGGGTCTCGGAGAAGGCGCGGGCCAACACCAGCGGTCGGTTCGCGGCGAAGTCGACCGAGCCGACGGAGGACGGCGGCCGCCGGTTCGTCGACGCGGCGCCGGTGCTGCGCCGTGTCCCGGACGCGGAGGCCCACGCGGTGGCCGCCTCCCTGGAGCACTACCTGATCACCCTGTCCGAGGACCGCCATCCGCTGCTGGCCCGCCATGCGGTCCACGACGTCGCCTTCCGCATCGTCGGCACGGGCAGCGTGGGGACCAGGTCGTATGTGGTGCTGCTGCTCGACCACCGGGGCGAGCCGCTGATCCTCCAGGTGAAGGAGGCCCGCGCCTCGGCCCTGGTGCCGCATCTGCTGGCCGCCGGCTTCGAGGTGCCGGAGGTGGAGCACGAGGGACGCCGGGTGGTGATCGGCCAGAAGCGCATGCAGGTCGTCAGCGACATACTGCTGGGCTGGACGACGGTCGACGGACTCCCCTTCCAGGTACGGCAGTTCCGCAACCGCAAGGGCAGCGTCGACCCGGCCGCGCTCGCCGCCGACCAGGTCGACGACTACGGCCGGATGACCGGCGCGCTCCTCGCCCGCGCCCACTCCCACAGCGCCGACCCCCGCCTCATCGCCGGCTACTGCGGCAAGAACGAGGACCTCGACGAGGCCGTCGCCACCTTCGCCGTCGCCTATGCCGACCGTACCGAGGCGGACCACTCGGACCTGGTGGCGGCGGTACGGGCGGGCCGGATCGCGGCGGAGACGGGCGTGTGAGGAGCGGGCGGACGGAGTCGGAGCAGGGGGAGCCCGGGCAGGGGGACCCCTGCGGGACGGCCGGCCGGGTGGGTTCGGGGGAGCGTTGGCCTAGGCTGGTCGGGTGACGACCCCCGAAGCTGAGCAGCCCCGGCCCGAGGCACGGCTGGAGCAGGCCGTGCGGGCCGCCGAGCAGGCGTTGATCGAGTTCGAGATCGCGGTGGAGACCTTCCGCGTCGAGGTCGAGAACTTCTCGCGGCTCCACCATCAGAAACTCGGCCCGATGTACGCCCGCCTCGACGAACTGGACGCCCAGATCGCCGAGGCCAGGGCCGCCCGCACCGGTGATCCCGAGGACAAGCGCAAGGCCGCCGAGGCGCGGGCCCGGGTGATGCCGATGCCCGGGGTCGAGGAGCTCTTCCACGGCTGGATGGACGGCGAGGGGCTGTTCCCCGAGGCCGAGGCGATGCTCACGGACCAGCCGGTCCGGCCTCCGCAGCGGGTGCGGCCCAGCGAGGAGGCCCGCAAGCTGTACCGCGAGCTGGCCCGCAAGGCGCACCCGGACCTGGCACAGGAGGACGACGAGCGGGCCCGGCGCGAGGAGTTCATCACCCGCGTCAACGCGGCCTACGCCCGTGGCGAGGAAGCCCTGCTGCGTGAGCTGGCCGAGGAGTGGGCGGCCGGTCCGGCGCCCGCGGAGCGCAGCCCGAGCCCCAGCGAGGAGCTCTACGCCCGTCTCGAGTGGCTCGCTCAGCGCAAGGAGATGCTCGCGCTGGTCGCCCGGGAACTGGAGGACGGCGCGATCGGCTCGATGCTCCGCATGGCGCCGGAGGACCCCGACCGGCTCCTGGAGGAGATCGCCGACAAGCTCCTCGCGGACGTCGCCGCCCGCGAGGCGGAGCTGGCCGAGCTGGTGGGCTAGCGGAACCGGTCGTGTCGTATGCCCGGTCGGGTAGCGTCGGGCGCATGAGTTTCGGAGCTGGTGTGCCCACGGTCCAGGTCGGCGACCTCAAGGACGACGACTTCCTGCTGGACGTCCGCGAGGACGACGAGTGGCAGGCAGGTCATGCCGAAGGGGCACTGCACATCCCCATCAGCGATTTCGTCGGCCGCTACGGCGAGCTGACCGAGGCGGCTCCGCAGGACGGTCGGGTCCATGTGATCTGCCGCTCCGGCGGTCGTTCGGCCCAGGTCACGATGTACCTCGTCCAGCAGGGCATCGACGCCGTGAACGTCGACGGCGGCATGCAGTTCTGGGCCGCCACGGGCCGCCCGGTCGTCACGGACGAGGGCGACCCGGGCTCCGTCCTGTAAGTCGGGCCTGCAAGTCGGGGCAACGGCAGGTGACCGGGCCGGTGATCGGGCCGGTGGTCGTCCGGCGGCCGTTGGCTGTCGGACGACCGGTAACGCCGTCGGGTCGGTGGGCGGTGCGGTGGGCGGGGCGGCGGTCGCCCGTGCCGGTCGCGTCGGGTCGGCCGGCTCGTCCCGTTTCGCCGGGGCGGGTGTCAGCCCAGGGGGTGGGCGGCCAGCAGGTCGCCCAGGGCCTCCTCGTGTGCCGCGGCCGGACCGAGCGACAGTTCCAGATGCTTGGCCCAGGCGTGGTACCGGTGCAGCGGGTAGTCGACGTCGGCGCCGAAGCCTCCGTGCAGATGCTGGGCGGTCTGCACCACCCGCCGTACGCCTTCCGCGGCCCAGATCTTGGCCACGGCGACATCCCCGGAGGCCGGCAGCGCGCCCGGCGTCCCGGAGGCGATCCGCCACGCGGCCTGCCACAGCGTGACCTCCATCGCGCGCAGGTCGATGTAGCGGTCGGCCGCCTGTACGGCGACGGCCTGGAAACTGGCGATGGGGTGTCCGAACTGCTCCCGCTTGCCGGCGTACTCGCTCGTCATCGCCAGCACGCGCTCGCCCAGACCGAGCGCCTGCGCGCAGGTCCCCGTGGTCAGCAGGGCGCGCAGCCACTCCCAGGCGCCGTCGGCGGTGATGACGTCCCGGTCGGGGATCCTCGCCGATTCGAGGCGCAGTTCGCCGAGCCGCTCACCGGTAGTGGAGATCTGCTCGGCGAGCACGACCCCCTCGTGTCCGCGTGCGACGACGGCGAGGACGCTCCGGCCCTCCCCGGTGTGCGCCGGTACGACCACGAAGTCGACGTCGTAGGCCCACGGCACCACCGTCTGCACCCCGTCCAGCACCCACCCGCCGCCGCCCGAACCCGCTGGGCCGCTTCGGTCGGCCGTGCCGTCCTGCCGCGCGGTCACGGCGAGTTCGGCCGGATCGTGGCCGGAGCGGCCGTTCGCGGCGACGGTGAGGACGATCTCGCCCCGGCCGGCCCGAGCCAGCAGGGACGACTTCAACTCCGGCCCGCCGTAGGCCTGTAGGGCGGCCACGGCCGCGCTGCTCTCCAGCAGCGGTACCCGTGCCAGTACCTTCGATGCCTCGCGCAGCACCAGACACAGCGCGATCGCGTCGAGGCCCGCCCCGCCGAACTCCTCCTCCAGCAGCAGGCTCAGCAGGTCCGCCGAGGCGAGCCTGGCCCACAGCGCGCGGTCGAAGTCGTCGGCCACGGCGCCCCTGGTGAGCGCGGGGCTCGGCACGTCGTCCGGGGCGACCCCGGCGAACACCCCCCGCGCCGCTTCCGCCGCTGCCTGCTGCTCCTCGGTGAAGGTGAAGTCCACGGCCTGTCCTCCCGACGGGTCAGCTGATCTGACGGAGCGTCAAGATAGAACAGGTTCTAGAAGAAGGGAACGGTCGGCGACGGGGGAACGGTCGATCGGAGGGGAACGGGCGATCGGAGAGGAACGGGCGATCGGAGAGGAACGGTCGGTGTGGCGGATCCGGTCGGTGTTGTGGGTTCGGCCGGTGTGGCGGATCCGGGCGGTCAGGCGGAGACGGTCGGTCGCCGCCTCACCGCGCGCGGCTCAGCGGTCGAAGTCGACCTCCACCGCCTCCGTCAGCGGATGCGACTGGCAGGCCAGTACATACCCGGAGTCCGTCTCCTCCGGTTCCAGCGCGAAGTTGCGGTCCATGCGCACCTCGCCCGAGACCAGGAAGGCCCGGCAGGTTCCGCAGACCCCGCCCTTGCAGGCGTAGGGGGCGTCCGGCCGGTTGCGCAGCACCGTCTCCAGGACCGACTCGCCGTCCCGCACGGGCCAGCTGCCGCCCCGGCCGTCGAGCCGGGCGGTCACGGTGCTGTGGGCGGGGGCCGCCACGCGCGCCGGGGGCGCCGTGACCTCCACGTGGAAGATCTCCTCATGGATCCGGGACCGCGCGACCCCGATCTCCCGCAGCGCCTGCTCCGCGCCCTGGACCAGTCCGAACGGCCCGCACAGGAACCATCCCGCCACATCCGCCACCGGCAGCAGCGACGGCAGCAGCCCGGTCAGCCGCTCCCGGTCCAGTCGCCCGGAGGGCAGCCCGGCCTGCTGTTCCTCCCGGGAGAGCACGGTGACCAGCTGGAACCGCTCGGGGTACCTGTCCTTGAGGTCGGCGACCTCCTCCAGGAACATCGTCGAGGCGGCCGTGCGGTCGCTGCGGATGAGGCAGAACCGGGCCGCGGGCTCGCGGGCCAGCAGCGTCGAGACGATCGACAGCACGGGAGTGATCCCGCTGCCGCCGACGATCGCCGCGTACCGGCCGGGCGCGGGGGCGAGGGTGAACCGGCCGGCCGGCGTCATCACGTCCAGCGCGTCGCCGACGGCGATCTCCTTCAGCGCGTACGTCGAGAAGGCTCCGCCCTCGACCAGTCGCACGCCCACCCGCAGTGTGCGCGGCCCCGAGCCGTCGGGACCGGGCGCGGGCGAGCAGATCGAGTAGGTCCGCCTGACCTCGGTCCCGTCGATCACGCGGCGCAGGGCGAGATGCTGGCCGGGCGCGTGCCGGTACTCCTCGCGCAGCGCGTCGGGGACCGTGAGGGTCAGGGTGACCGAGTCGTCGGTGAGGTGGTCCACCGCGGCCACCTGGAGCGGGTGGAAGCGGGCCATCACAACTCCTTGAAGTGGTCGAAGGGTTCACGGCAGGCGAGGCAGCGTCGCAGTGCCTTGCAGGCGGTGGAGGAGAAGCGGCTGAGCAGCTCGGTGTCGGCGGAGCCGCAGTGCGGGCAGCGGATCGGCTCCAGGGCCACACCCGTGTCCGCGGCCGTGGACATGGGCGTGGCCGGCTCCATGGCCGCGTACGCCCCTGTTCCGGGCGCCGTCCGGGTCATCGTCCCGGGTGCCGGCTCGGGCGCCGTCCCGGTCGCCGTGGGCTTCGGGGGGAGGGTCCGGGTGGGGCCCAGGGTGACGCCGACGGGTTCGGCTGCCTTCCGCACGCGTGGCGGTGCGATGCCGAACTCCCGGAGTTTGCGGCGCCCTTCGGCGGAGATGTCGTCGGTGGACCAGGCGGGGGACAGCACCGTGCGCACGGTGACCTCCCGCACCCCGTGGGCGTGCAGCGCCCGTTCGATGTCCAGGGACATCGCCTCCACCGCCGGGCAGCCGGTGTAGGTGGGGGTCAGCTCGACCTCGACGGCGTCCGCGTCGCGTACGTGCACCGCGCGCAGCACGCCGAGTTCGCGAAGGGTGACCACGGGCAGTTCGGGGTCGAGAACCGAACCGGCGACCTCGAGGAGTTCCGCCTCCAGCGGGGTGAGCGTCACCATGACGCGCCCGGGTGACTGCGGTGCAGGTGCTGCATCTCGGCGAGCATCCGGCCGAAGGACTCGGTGTGCAGGCCCTCGCGGCCCGCGCCGGCGCGCCAGGCTCCGGTGCGCGATCCCTCGGGCACGGCCAGGCCGGCCCGCCCCAGCACGCCGCGCACCGACTCCAGCCAGGCCGAGTCCAGCTCCGACAGGTCGAGGTCGAGGCCGTCCAGGGGGCGGAACATCTCCCCGGTGAACCGCCACAGTGCCGTGCAGGCCCGCTGCATCCGCTCGTGGCTCTCCTCGGTGCCGTCGCCGAGCCGCAGCGTCCACTGTTCGGCGTGGTCGCGGTGGTAGGCGACCTCCTTGACCGCTTTCGCCGCCAGTCCCGCGAACGGGCCCTCCACGGCCGCCAGCCGCGCGTACAGCAGGTGCTGGTAGGTGGAGAAGTACAGCTGGCGGACGATGGTGTGGGCGAAGTCGCCGTTGGGCTGCTCGACCAACTGGAGGTTGCGGAAGGCGCGTTCCTCGCGCAGGTACGCCAACTCGTCCTCGTCGCCGGCCATCGACAGCAGGATCCGGGCCTGGCCCAGCAGGTCGAGGGCGATGTTGGCGAGGGCGACCTCCTCCTCGAGCACGGGCGCGTGGCCCATCCACTCCCCCAGGCGGTGCGAGAGCACCAGGGCGTCGTCGCCGAGGGCGAGGGCGGTGGCGTGGGTGTGCGTCGTCGTGGTCACAGGTGCTTCACCCCCTCCGGGATCTCGTAGAACGTCGGGTGCCGGTACGGCTTGTCGGCGGCCGGTTCGAAGAACGGGTCCTTCTCGTCCGGCGAGGAGGCCGTGACCGCGGTGGACGGCACGACCCAGATCGAGACGCCCTCGCCACGCCGGGTGTACAGATCGCGCGCGTTGCGCAGGGCGAACTCGGCGTCCGGCGCGTGCAGGCTGCCGGCGTGGGTGTGGGAGAGGCCGCGCCGGGAGCGCACGAAGACCTCCCACAGGGGCCAGTCGGTGTTCGTCATGCCTGCTCCACTTCCGTCCCAGAGCTGTGTTTGGCCGCGTGGACGGCGGCCGCCTCTCGTACCCACGCGCCCTCGTCGTGGGCGCGCCTGCGTTGTGTTATCCGCTGCTCGTTGCAGGGGCCGTTGCCCTTGAGGACCTCCTTGAACTCGGTCCAGTCGATGGCTCCGAAGTCGTGGTGCCCCCGCTCCTCGTTCCATTTGAGGTCCGGGTCGGGAAGCGTGAGACCGAGCGAGGCCGCTTGCGGGACACAGATGTCGACGAAGCGCCGACGCAGTTCGTCGTTCGAGTGGCGCTTGATCTTCCAGGCCATCGACTGCGCGGAGTGCGCGGACTCGTCGTCGGGTGGGCCGAACATCATCAGTGACGGCCACCACCAGCGGTCGACCGCGTCCTGCGCCATCGCGTGCTGCTCCGGGGTGCCTCGGCTGAGGGCCAGCAGCAGCTCGTACCCCTGGCGCTGGTGGAAGGACTCCTCCTTGCAGACGCGGACCATCGCGCGGGCGTACGGGCCGTAGGAGCAGCGGCACAGGGGCACCTGGTTGGTGATCGCGGCGCCGTCCACCAGCCAGCCGATCGCGCCGACGTCCGCCCAGGTCAGCGTGGGGTAGTTGAAGATCGACGAGTACTTCTGGCGGCCGGAGTGGAGCTTGTCGAGCAGCTCCTCGCGGCTGGCGCCGAGGGTTTCGGCCGCGCTGTACAGATAGAGCCCGTGGCCTGCCTCGTCCTGGACCTTGGCCATGAGGATGGCCTTGCGGCGCAGGGAGGGCGCGCGGGTGATCCAGTTGGCCTCCGGCTGCATGCCGATGATCTCGGAGTGGGCATGCTGGGCGATCTGGCGTACCAGCGTCGCGCGGTAGGCGTCGGGCATCCAGTCGCGTGGCTCGATGCGTTCGTCCGCGGCCACGGTGGCGTCGAAGGCGCGCGCGTACGCCTCGTCGGCGCCTGTCCCACCGTCCTGCCCGGCGTGCGGCTGTGTGCGGGCCGTCTGGTGCGCGGCTGCTGTCGCCATGCGGTCCCCCTTGACCTTGGGCCTCGGCTCGGTGCCTCGGCTTCGGCTCTGCCCGAGCCTTCTCCCGACCGATCGTTCGGTCCGTGCGATTCCATGGTGGGACGGCCGTCGTAAGGTGTCAACCGCTGTGGATAACCTGCGGGCATTCCCTGTGGACAACCTGCCCCGGCCTTTCCCGGCCCAGGTGTCGCGGGGAGGGGGCTGCGCCGAACGGGTGAGGCTGAGTACCGTTCGCGATTGCGCGACGCAGCGCGAAGACGACCGGTATCGGGGAACGGGGCGGAATGGACGTGCACGACGGAGGGGCCGGCTCTCCAAAGGGGCCGAACACGTCAAGGGAGGCGGAGGCGGAGACGCCGTCCGCCCGGGACGCCGTTCCCCGCCCCCGAGCCGAACTCTCGAGTCCCGACCCCGCTGCCTCGCGGGCCGAGCCCGCGGACCCGGACGCTTCTCCCCGGGCCCAGCCTGCGGGCCCGGTCCCGGGCCCGGACCCTGTTCCTGTTCCTGTTTCTCGGGCCGAGGCCGCCGATCACGTCGGTGCCCCCGTGGGCGATCCCGCGGGTGACTCCGCCGGCGATCCCGCCGGTGAATCCGTCGGCGAGCCCGCCGTCGGTCCCCCGAGTGAGCCTCGGCGGCCGGAGGCCCGGACCGGGGTGGCCGCTCTCTCCCTGCGCTATCAGGTCGGCGCCGCGCTGGCGCTGGCCGTCGTCGCGGTGGCCGTCTGTGTGCACGTCGGGATGGTGTTCCTGCACGTCGCCCCGTCGAACACCGTCACCAAGGCGCACGGCAGGGCGATCGACGACTGGATCTACCCCGAGTTCGAGCAGAACTGGAAGCTCTTCGCGCCGAACCCGTTGCAGCAGAACATCGCCGTCCAGGTCCGTGCCCAGGTCCGTACCGCGGACGGCGGGTCCCGGACCACCGGCTGGTACGACCTGTCGGCGCAGGACGGCCGGGCCATCGACGGCAATCTGCTGCCCAGCCACACCCAGCAGAACGAGCTGCGCCGCGCCTGGGACTTCTTCACCGCCACGCACGACAACAACAACCGCCCCGTCGGCCTGCGCGGGGCCCTCTCCGAGACGTACCTGCGCCACATCGTGGTGCTCCGTCTGGAGCGCGGCGGTACGGCCGGTGACGGCGGTGTCGTCGAGCGCATCCAGGTCCGTTCGCAGACCACCAACGTGACCCCGCCGAAGTGGAGCACCGAGAAGGTGTCGATGAGCCCGGTGTACCGCGAGCTGTCCTGGTGGTCCGTGCCGGACGGCGAGACCGAGGGAGGCACGAGGTGAACCGGTTCTCCCTGACGGTGTCCGCCGCCATCGCCCGCGTCACCGAGTCGGCGCTCGCGCCGTACCAGAGCGCCGTGGTCCGGATCGGCTTCAGCGCCACCTGGATGCTGTTCCTGCTGCGCGAGTTCCCCCACCGTCAAGAGCTGTACGGCCCCGACGGTCCCTGGGACTGGGAGCTGGCCCGGCAGCTGATCGACACCAACGGCGCGTTCACGGCCCTGATGTGGTCGGACGGGCGGGGCTGGTTCGAGGCGGTGTACCTGCTCGCGCTGCTCTCCGCCGCGCTGCTGCTCCTCGGCTGGCGCACCCGCGCGATGTCGGTGCTGTTCATGGTCGGCGTGCTGTCGCTCCAGAACCGCAGCGTCTTCATGGGGGACGGCGGGGACAACGTCCTGCACCTGATGTCGATCTACCTGGTGTTCGTGCGGTGCGGCCGGGTGTGGTCGCTGGACGCGCGGCGGGCACGGCTCGCGCACGAGGCACGCGCGCGTGGGGAGCGGGTCACGGACCGGGTGGGCCCCGTCCTGTGGGCCCTGGCAGGGTTCGTCCTGGTCACGGTGACCGTGGCGGGCCGCTTCCACAGCGCCTGGACCATTCCGGCGCTCCTGTGGGCGGCGTGGGCGGTACAGGGTCTTTGGTGGGTCGTGTGCCGCCGTACGAAGTCGGCGGAGCCCCGGATCCTGCTCGACGTGATCGGCAACATCCTGCACAACGGCGCCCTGGTCGTGATCATGGCCGAGGCCTGTCTGATCTACGCGACGGCCGGCTGGTACAAGATCCAGGGTTCGCGCTGGCAGGACGGCACCGCCGCCTACTACCCCCTGCACCTGGACTACTTCTCGCCCTGGCCCGCGCTCGCCGACCTGCTGGCCGGCAGCGGCACGATGGTTCTGCTGGCCACGTACGGGACCGTCATCGTGCAGGTCGCCTTCCCGTTCACGCTCGCCAACCGGCGGCTCAAGAACGTCCTGCTGGCCCTGATGATGACGGAGCACGCGGTGATCGCCGTGCTGCTCGGGCTGCCGTTCTTCTCGCTGGCGATGATCGCGACGGACGCCGTCTTCCTGCCGACCACCTTCCTGCACCGGGTGGGCGGATGGGCGGCACGCGCGCGTGGACGGCTGTTCCCCGACGGCGACCTTAAGGCCGCACCGGAGGAGCCGCGGGCCCAGGAGAACCCCGAGCACGCCCACGTAGGGTTCACCGCATGACCGACCCCGTGACCGCCGGCTCCGACCCGCTCGGCCGGTGGCGCCGGCTCGCCGACGCCTCCGTCCTGCTCGACGGCTTCCACGCCCTCAAGCACGCCGTGCGCTTCGGAGCCGAGGTCCCGGTGGCGGTCACCGCCGACCGGCGGGCGACACTCGCCCTCGCCGACGAACTCGCCCCGGACGTGCGCGACGCGCTGGACGCGCTTCTGACGGAGGTCCCGGAGGCGACGTACACCTCCCTGGTGCCGCGCCCGCATCCCACCGCGGTCGCCGCCCTGGCCGTACGGCCCTCCCGCGAGGCCGGCCTGGAGCGGCTGGGGCACACGCCCCGCGCCACTCCCGTCGTGGTCCTGGACAACCCGCGCAACCTCGGCAACGCGGGCGCGGTGATCCGGCTGGCCGCCGGTTTCGGGGCCACCGGGGTGGTCACCACCGGCACGCTCGACCCCTGGCATCCGACCGTGGTGCGCGGCGGGGCGGGGCTGCACTTCGCGACCGTCGTGGAGCGGCTGGCCGTCGACGAGCTGCCGGCCGGCCCGGTGTTCGCCCTCGACCCGGAGGGTGACGACCTGCGGGGCGTCAAGCTGCCGGACGACGCCCTTCTGGCCTTCGGTTCGGAGCGCAGCGGGCTCTCGCCCGAGCTGCGCGCGCGTGCCGACCACCTTCTCGCCCTGCCGATGCGCCCCCAGGTCTCCAGCTACAACCTCGCGACCAGTGTGGCCATGACGCTGTACCACTGGAGCGCCACCGGGGGCGCACCGCACGTCCCGTAGACGCCTAGGCGTCCCTGCGGACCTCCACCACCCGGAAGCGGTTCGCGACGAACGCGCCGTCGGTGAGGGCCGCGTTGGCCGCCGGGTTGCCGCCCGAGCCGTGGAAGTCGGAGAACGCGGCCGTCTGGTTGACGTAGACCCCGCCGGTGAGGTTGAGGGACAGCTGGGCGGCCTCCTCCAGGCAGACCTCCTCGATCGCCTGCTCGACCTCCGCGTCGGTGGTGTACGCCCCGACCGTCATCGCGCCCTTCTCGCGCACCGTGCGCCGCAGCAGGGCGACCGCGTCGGCCGCGGAGTCGACGGCGACGGCGAAGGAGACCGGGCCGAAGCACTCGCCCATGTAGGCGGCCTCGTCGTCCGCCCCCTCCCAGTACTTCCGCGCCCCGTCGAGCTTGACGAGCACCGGGGTGCGCACGATCGCGTCCGGGAACTCCGGGTTGCTCACCTCGCGGGAGGCGAGGGCGACCTCGCCGAGACCCGCGGCGGCCTCCAGACGGGCCTTGACGTCCGGGTTGACGATCGCGCCGAGCAGCGCGTTCGCGCGCGCGTCGTCGCCGAGCAGGCCGTCGACCGAGCGGGCGAGGTCGGCGACGACCTCGTCGAAGGTCTTCGCGCCCTCGTCGGTGCGGATGCCGTCGCGGGGGATCAGCAGGTTCTGCGGGGTCGTGCACATCTGGCCGCTGTACAGCGAGAGCGAGAACGCCAGGTTGGCGAGCATGCCCTTGTAGTTCGCCGTGGACTCCACGATCACCGTGTTGACGCCGGCCTTCTCGGTGTAGACCTGCGCCTGGCGGGCGTTGGCCTCCAGCCAGTCGCCGAAGGCGGTCGAGCCGGTGTAGTCGACGATCCTGATCTCGGGGCGGGTGGCCAGGGTCTTGGCGATGCCCTCACCGGGACGCTCGGCGGCCAGCGCGACCAGGTTCGGGTCGAAGCCGGCCTCGGCGAGCACCTCGCGGGCGACGCCCACGGTCAGCGCGAGCGGCAGCACCGCGCGCGGGTGGGGCTTGACCAGGACCGCGTTGCCGGTGGCCAGGGAGGCGAACAGGCCCGGATAGCCGTTCCACGTCGGGAAGGTGTTGCAGCCGATGAGCAGGGCGATCCCGCGCGGGACCGGGGTGAAGCGCTTGGTCAGCGCGAGCGGGTCGCGCTTGCCCTGGGGCTTGCTCCACTCCGCGGTGCCGGGCGTGCGGACCTGCTCCGCGTACGCGTACGCCACCGCCTCCAGGCCGCGGTCCTGCGCGTGCGGGCCGCCCGCCTGGAACGCCATCATGAAGGCCTGGCCGGAGGTGTGCATGACCGCGTGCGCGAACTCGTGCGTCCGGTCGCTGATCCGCTTGAGGATCTCCAGACAGACCACCGCGCGCACTTCCGGGCCGGCGTCCCGCCAGGCGCCCTGTCCGGCCCGCATGGCGGGCAGCAGCGTGTCCACGTCCGCGTGCGGGTAGGTCACGCCGAGTTCGACGCCGTACGGCGAGACCTCGCCGCCCACCCAGTCGTCGGTGCCGGGCTGGCCGAGGTCGAGGCGGGTGTGCAGCACGGCGTCGAAGGCGGCCTTGCCGGCCCCGGCGTCCAGGCTGCCGTTCTCCCCGTAGGCCTTGGGGTGTTCGGGGTGCGGGGACCAGTACGCGCGGGTGCGGATCGCTTCCAGGGCCTGGTCGAGGGTGGGCCGGTGCTGGGCGATCAGAGCGTGCGCGGTCGGTTCAACGGCGGCCATGCGGGACCAACTCCTCGTCTTGAGAACTCTCCGTCGAGCTCATGACCTGGCGGAAACCTGGGCAGGATCAGCCAGTCAGGGTTAGAGTAACCGAACGATCGGTCGGGACAAGGGGGCCTGCCGCATCTGTGGAAAACCCCGTGCGGGAGGATCGCGCACATGACAGCACTCGACCTCAGCAGCCCCGTGGCCGTCGTCGGCACCGGCACCATGGGCCAGGGCATCGCCCAGGTCGCGCTCGTCGCCGGCCACCCGGTGCGGCTGTACGACACCGTGCCCGGCCGCGCCCACGAGGCGGCCGCCGCGATCGGCGCCCGCCTGGACCGTCTCGTCGAGAAGGACCGCCTCGCCGCCACCGACCGGGACGAGGCACGTGCCCGCCTGTGGCCCGCGGAGAGCCTCGCCGACCTCGCCGACTGCTCCCTGGTCGTCGAGGCCGTGGTGGAGCTCCTGGAGGCCAAGCAGGAGCTCTTCCGGCAGTTGGAGGACGTCGTCGGCGAGGACTGTCTGCTCGCCACCAACACCTCGTCCCTGTCGGTGACCGCCGTCGGGGGCGCCCTGCGCAATCCGGGCCGCCTGGTGGGCCTGCACTTCTTCAACCCCGCGCCGCTGCTGCCGCTGGTCGAGGTCGTCTCCGGGTACGCCACCGACGTCACGTCGGCCACGCGCGCGTACGAGACCGCCCGCTCCTGGGGCAAGACGCCGGTCGCCTGCGCCGACACCCCCGGCTTCATCGTCAACCGCATCGCGCGGCCCTTCTACGCCGAGGCGTTCGCCGTCTACGAGGCACAGGGCGCCGACCCGGCCACCATCGACGCGATCCTGCGCGAGTCGGGCGGCTTCAGGATGGGCGCCTTCGAGCTGACCGACCTGATCGGACAGGACGTCAACGAGTCGGTCACGCACTCCGTGTGGCGGTCCTTCTTCCAGGACGTTCGCTTCACCCCCTCGCTCGCCCAGCGCCGCCTGGTCGAGTCGGGCCGCCTCGGCCGCAAGACCGGCCAGGGCTGGTACGACTACGCCGCCGGGACCGGGGCCGCGGAGACGGCCGAACCGCACACCGCGGAGAAGGCCCAGCCGCCCGCCTACGTCGTCACCGAGGGCAACCTGGGCCCCGCCTCCGAACTGCTCGCGCTGATCCGCGAGGCGGGCATCCAGGTGCGCGAGGAGGAGGAGGACCACGGCACCCGCCTGGTGCTGCCCGGCGGCGGCCAGCTCGCCCTCGCCGACGGCCAGACCTCCGTGGAGTTCCGGGACGTCGTCTACTTCGACCTCGCCCTGGACTACCGCAAGGCCACCCGCATCGCCCTGTCGGCCTCCCAGGACACCTCCACGCAGACGATGTCCGAGGCGATCGGCCTGTTCCAGGCGCTCGGCAAGGACGTCAGCGTCATCGGGGACGTGCCGGGCATGATCGTCGCCCGTACGGTCGCGCGGATCGTCGACCTCGCGCACGACGCCGTGGCCAAGGGGGTGGCCACCGAGGAGGACATCGACACCGCGATGCGGCTGGGCGTGAACTACCCCCTCGGTCCCTTCGAGTGGAGCCGCAGGCTGGGCCGCACCTGGGCCTGCTCCCTCCTGGACGACCTGCACGAGCGCGACCCCTCCGGCCGCTACGCGCCCTCCCTCGCGCTGTACCGGCACTCCTACGCCACCGAGAAGCGGGAGGGCGCCTCGTGACCACCGCCAAGCGCGACACGTACACCCCGGAGACCCTGCTCTCCGTCGCCGTCCAGGTCTTCAACGAACGCGGCTACGACGGCACCTCCATGGAGCACCTCTCCAAGGCGGCCGGCATCTCCAAGTCGTCGATCTACCACCACGTCGCCGGCAAGGAGGAACTGCTGCGGCGGGCCGTCAGCCGGGCCCTGGACGGCCTCTTCGGGATCCTCGAGGAGGAGCACGCGCGCGTGGGGGACGCCTCGGAGCGCCTGGAGTACGTCGTGCGGCGCATGGTCGAGGTGCTCATCGGCGAACTGCCGTACGTGACGCTGCTGCTGCGCGTGCGCGGCAACACCGACACCGAGCGGTGGGCCCTGGAGCGGCGCCGCGACTTCGACCACCGGGTCGCCGAACTGCTGAAGGCGGCCGCCGCCGACGGGGACATACGCGGCGACATCGAGGTACGGCTCGCGACCCGGCTGGTCTTCGGGATGATCAACTCGATCGTCGAGTGGTACCGGCCGGGCGGCCGCGGGATGGTCGAGAGCGAGGTCGCCGACGCGGTCGCGCGGCTGGTCTTCGAGGGGCTGCGCACGGCTCCGTAGGGCTCATCCCTGCGGCTCCAGGTCCTCCTCCTCGAACACCAGCAGCGTGCGCGTGCTGAGCACCTCGGGGATCGCCTGGAGCCGGGTCAGCACCACCTCGCGCAGCGCCCGGTTGTCCGGCGTGTGCACCAGGAGCAGGACGTCGAAATCGCCCCCGACGAGGGCGATGTGGGAGGCGCCGGGCAGCAGTCTGAGCTGCTCGCGCACCGTCCGCCAGGAGTTCTGCACGATCTTCAGCGTGATGTAGGCACTCGTGCCCTGTCCGGCGCGCTCATGGTCGACACGGGCGCCGAAACCGCGGATGACGCCGTCCTCGATGAGCCGGTTGATCCGCGCATAGGCGTTGGCGCGCGAGACGTGGACCCGCTCGGCGACCGACCGTATGGAGGCGCGGCCGTCCGCCTGGAGCATCTGGAGGATGTCCTGATCGATCGCGTCCAGCGGACGCGGTGGCGGCAGCGGGACACCGCCCGGCGACGGAGCACCGCCCGGCGACGGGAGGCTGCCCGGCGAAGGGGGGCTGCTCGGCAGCGGGGCACCGGTCGGTGGCGGAGGATTGCCCGGCGGCGGCGCGGCGCCGTTCTCCGGTCCTTCGGCCATTTGTTCAGGTGCCATGTCCCCCTGCCTCCCTGCCATGGACGTACTGCACCCATCTCAGGTTGTGGAGAACCGTTTGTCCACAGCCTGAGGGGCCCTGTAGCCAAAATGTGCCGACGACCGAACAATCGGTAGGTGAGGCGCATCACAAACCGACGTGCCTCCCGTAGCCGCTCCCCACGAGGAGGTGCCGTCATGACGGTCATGGAACAGCGGGGCGCGTACCGGCCGACTCCGCCGCCGGCCTGGCAGCCCCGTACCGACCCCGCGCCGCTGCTGCCCGACGCCGAGCCGTACCGCGTCCTCGGCACCGACGCGGCCGCGCAGGCCGACCCGGAGCTGCTGCGCCGGCTGTACGCCCAGCTGGTGCGAGGCCGCCGCTACAACGTGCAGGCCACCGCCCTCACCAAGCAGGGCAGACTCGCCGTCTACCCGTCGAGCACCGGCCAGGAGGCCTGCGAGGTGGCCGCCGCGCTCGCCCTCCAGGAGCGGGACTGGCTCTTCCCCAGCTACCGCGACACCCTCGCCGTCGTCGCGCGCGGTGTGGACCCCGTCGAGGCCCTCACGCTGCTGCGCGGCGACTGGCACACCGGCTACGACCCCTACGAGCACCGTGTGGCGCCCCTGAGCACCCCGCTCGCCACCCAGCTCCCGCACGCCGTGGGCCTCGCGCACGCCGCCCGCCTCAAGGGCGACGACGTGGTCGCGCTCGCCATGGTCGGCGACGGCGGCACCAGCGAGGGCGACTTCCACGAGGCGCTGAACTTCGCCGCCGTCTGGCAGGCCCCGGTCGTCTTCCTCGTGCAGAACAACGGCTTCGCGATCTCCGTACCGCTCGCCAAGCAGACCGCCGCCCCCTCGCTGGCCCACAAGGCCGTCGGGTACGGCATGCCGGGCCGCCTGGTCGACGGCAACGACGCGGCCGCCGTGCACGAGGTGCTGACCGACGCCGTACGGCATGCGCGCGAAGGCGGCGGCCCCACCCTCGTGGAGGCGGTGACCTACCGCATCGAGGCGCACACCAACGCCGACGACGCCACCCGCTACCGCGGCGACGCCGAGGTCGAGACCTGGCGCGAACACGACCCGATCCTGCTGCTGGAGCGCGAACTCACCGCGCGCGGGCTGCTCGACGAGGACGCCAAGCAGTCCGCGCGGGACGCCGCCGAGACGATGGCCGCCGACCTGCGCGCCCGCATGAACCAGGACGCGGTCCTCGACCCCATGGACCTGTTCGCCCACGTGTACGCCGAACCCACCCCCCAACTGCGGGAACAGCAGGCCCTGCTGCGGGCGGAGCTCGAGGCCGAGCACGCCGACCACCAGGAGGGTACGCACCGATGACCACCGTCGCCCTCAAGCCCGCCACCATGGCGCAGGCCCTCACCCGCGCGCTGCGGGACGCAATGGCCGCCGACCCGTCCGTGCACGTCCTGGGCGAGGACGTGGGAACCCTCGGCGGCGTCTTCCGGGTCACCGACGGGCTCGCCGCGGAGTTCGGCGAGGACCGCTGCACGGACACCCCGCTCGCCGAGGCGGGCATCCTCGGCACGGCCGTCGGCATGGCGATGTACGGGCTGCGGCCGGTCGTGGAGATGCAGTTCGACGCCTTCGCCTACCCGGCGTTCGAGCAGCTCATCAGCCATGTCGCCCGCATGCGCAACCGCACCCGCGGCCGTATGCCGCTGCCGATCACCGTCCGGGTGCCCTACGGCGGCGGCATCGGAGGCGTCGAGCACCACAGCGACTCCTCCGAGGCGTACTACATGGCGACCCCGGGCCTCCACGTCGTCACGCCCGCCACGGTCGCCGACGCCTACGGGCTGCTGCGCGCCGCCATCGCCTCCGACGACCCGGTCGTCGTCCTCGAACCCAAGCGCCTGTACTGGTCCAAGGACTCCTGGAACCCGGAGGAACCGCAGAGTGTCGAACCGATCGGCCGCGCGGTGGTGCGGCGCCCGGGCCGGAGCGCCACACTGATCACCTACGGGCCGTCGGTGCCGGTCTGCCTCGAAGCCGCCGAGGCGGCGCGCGCCGAGGGCTGGGACCTCGAGGTCGTCGACCTGCGCTCCCTGGTGCCCTTCGACGACGAGACGGTCTGCGCGTCGGTGCGGCGGACCGGCCGCGCGGTCGTCGTCCACGAGTCGGGCTCCTTCGGCGGCCCGGGCGGGGAGATCGCGGCCCGCGTCACGGAGCGCTGCTTCCACCACCTGGAGGCACCGGTGCTGCGCGTCGCCGGCTTCGACCTGCCCTATCCGCCGCCGATGCTGGAGCGCCACCACCTGCCCGGCGTCGACCGCATCTTGGACGCCGTGGCGCGGCTGCAGTGGGAGGCGGACAACTGATGGCACAGGTGCTGGAGTTCAAGCTCCCCGACCTCGGGGAGGGACTCACCGAGGCGGAGATCGTCCGCTGGCTGGTGCAGGTCGGCGATGTCGTCGCCGTCGACCAGCCGGTCGTCGAGGTCGAGACGGCCAAGGCGATGGTCGAGGTGCCCTGCCCCTACGGCGGCGTGGTCACCGCCCGCTTCGGCGAGGAGGGCACCGAACTGCCCGTCGGCGCCCCGCTGATCACGGTCGCGGTCGGCGCGCCGGTCCCCGGCGGCCCGGAGGTTCCGGCCAAGGGGGCCGAGGGGTCGGGCAATGTGCTCGTCGGTTACGGCACCTCGGAGGCGCCCGCACGCAGGCGCCGGATCCGGTCGGCGCGACCGGAACCCGCCGCCTCCACGACCGCCGCCGCGCCTGTCGCGCCTGCCGTACCCGCCGCGCTCGCCCCGGCAGCCCCGGTCCTCCCGGGCGTTCCGGCCGGGGTGACCGACCGCTCCGGCCCCGTCCCCGTGATCTCCCCCCTGGTGCGCAGACTCGCCCGGGAGAACAACCTGGACCTGCGGGAGCTCACGGGCTCCGGTCCCGAAGGGCTGATCCTGCGGGCCGACGTGGAGAACGTGCTGCGGGGGGCCGTCCCCCGGGAACAGGCGGCACAGGCGCCGTCCGGATCCTCCGCTCCCACCGGAGGCCGGCGCGTCCCCCTCAAGGGCATTCGGGGCGCCGTCGCCGACAAGCTCTCCCGCAGCCGGCGCGAGATCCCCGACGCGACCTGCTGGGTGGACGCCGACGCGACGGAACTGATGCGTGCCCGGGCGGCGATGAACGCGTCCGGCGGACCGAAGATCTCCCTCCTGGCCCTGCTCGCCCGTATCTGCACCGCGGCGCTGGCCCGTTTCCCGGAGCTCAACTCCACCGTCGATCCGGCGGCCCGGGAGGTCGTCCAGTTCGACCACGTCCACCTCGGCTTCGCCGCGCAGACCGAGCGGGGACTCGTCGTGCCCGTCGTCCGCGACGCGCACGCCCGGGACGCCGAGGGACTCACCGCGGAGTTCACCCGGCTCACAGAGGCGGCCCGGGACGGCCGTCTCACCCCCGCCGACCTGACCGGCGGCACCTTCACCCTGAACAACTACGGGGTGTTCGGGGTCGACGGCTCCACGCCGATCATCAACCACCCCGAGGCGGCCATGCTCGGTGTCGGGCGCATCATCCCCAAGCCGTGGGTGCACGAGGGCGAGCTCGCGGTGCGCCAGGTCGTCCAGCTCTCGCTCACCTTCGACCACCGGGTGTGCGACGGCGGAACGGCCGGCGGCTTCCTGCGCTACGTGGCGGACTGCGTGGAAGCACCGGCGGTGCTGTTGCGCACCCTGTGATTGCGGGCGCGCCCCGGTCGTTCCCGTGTTTCCCGTGATCGGGCGGGCCCGCATCCCCGGGGCGGCCCGCATACTCGGGGGGTGACCTCCAACGAGCCCGCCGCCCACGACGCCGTCGTGCTCGCCGGTGGCGGCGCCCGCCGGCTCGGTGGCGCCGACAAGCCGGGCGTGCGGGTGGGCGGGCGCGCGCTGCTCGACCGGGTGCTCGGCGCCTGCGCCGACGCGCGCACCACCGTCGTCGTCGCCGACCCCCGCCCCACCGCGCGGCCCGTGCGCTGGGCACGCGAGGACCCGCCCGGCGCGGGACCCGTCGCCGCGCTCGACGCCGGACTGCGCCACACCGCGGCGGACGACGTCCTCGTCCTCTCCGCCGATCTGCCCTTCCTCGCGGCGGACACCGTACGGCGACTGCTGACCGCGCTGCGCGCCGGCGCGGCCGAGGGCGCGCTGCTCACCGACGCAGACGGCCGTGACCAGCCGCTCGTCGCCGCGTACCGCACGGCCGCCCTGCGCCGCGAGCTGGCGGTGCTCACCGCCTGCGAAGGCGGCCTCACCGGGCTGCCGCTGCGCCGGCTGACCGCCGGACTCCACCTCACCCGCGTCCCCGACCCGGTCGCGTCGTTCGACTGCGACACCTGGGACGACATCGCCGCCGCCAGGGCACGTATCAGGGAGCATGACCACGTGTTGGATGAATGGATTTCCGCAGTCAAGGACGAGCTGGGCATCGACCTCGACGTCGACACCGGCGCCCTCCTGGACCTCGCCCGCGACGCCGCCCACGGGGTGGCCAGGCCCGCGGCCCCGCTGACCACCTTCCTGGTCGGCTATGCGGCCGCGCAGGCCCGGGGAGGCCCCGAAGCCGTGGCCGAGGCCGCCCGCAAGGCCGCCGCACTGGCGCTGCGCTGGGCGGCGGAGGCCGGGCAGGAGAAGGCCGGGCAGGAGAAGACCGAGCAGGAGAAGACCGAGCAGGAGAAGACCGAGCAGGAGAAGACCGGGCAGGACCAGGCCGGGCAGCAGGCCGACAAGCCCGGCGGCTCCGGACCGGACGCCGGATGACCGCCCGCGGTACCCGGCAGGGCCTCGACGCCGAGGACCTCGACGTCGAGGAGGCGCTCGCCCTCGTGAAGGACGGCAACGGCACCGCCCGCCCGGCAGGCGGCCACAGCTCCGCACAGCGCGAGGGCAGCGGCCACGGCACTCCGCCTTCCCCCTCCCCCTCGCCCTCCCTCTCCCCCTCGCCCTCTCCCTCCTCCCCGTCCCCCGGGACCGGTCACCGGGGAGAGGCCGCCGAGCACCGCCACCGGGCGACCTCCTGGCCCGAGGCCCGGACGATCGCGGCCCGCGCCGCACGGTCCGGCGCCGCCCGCCTCGCCCCCGTCTCCGTGACCCTCGGCGACGCCCTCGGTCTCGTTCTGGCCGCCCCTCTGACGGCCCTCACGGACCTGCCCTCCTTCGACACCTCGGCGATGGACGGGTGGGCGGTCGCCGGTCCCGGCCCCTGGCACGTAAGGGAAGAGGGCGTGCTGGCCGGGAGCGCGACACCCGCGCCCCTGGCCGACGGCGAGGCCGTGCGGATCGCCACCGGCGCCCGGATCCCCCCGGACACCACCGCGGTGCTGCGCAGCGAGCACGGCCGGACCGACGACAACGGACGGCTGCACCCGACCCGCGAGATGCAGCACGGCCAGGACATCCGCCCGCGGGGTCAGGAGTGCCGCAACGGGGATCAGCTGCTGCGTGCCGGGGCGGTGGTGACCCCGGC
This sequence comes from Streptomyces sp. NPDC002884, assembly GCF_040295245.1. Lineage (NCBI taxonomy): Bacteria > Bacillati > Actinomycetota > Actinomycetes > Kitasatosporales > Streptomycetaceae > Streptomyces > Streptomyces sp. NPDC002884. The sequence goes on from NZ_JBEOVB010000008.1 coordinate 318,691, forward strand.
CGTCCTCGGCCTCGCCGCGGCCGCCGGGTACGACACGCTGGCAGCCGTCCCCCGGCCCCGGGTCGAGGTGCTCGTCCTGGGCGACGAACTGCTCATCGAGGGCCGCCCGCACGACGGCCTCATCCGGGACGCACTCGGTCCGATGCTGCCGCCGTGGCTGCGGGCGCTGGGCGCCGAGGTCACCTCCGTACGCCGGCTCGGCGACGACGCGAAGGCTCTGCACAAGGCCATCACCGCCTCCGGCGCGGATCTCGTCGTCACCACCGGGGGCACCGCCTCGGGGCCCGTCGATCACGTGCACCCCATCCTGCGCCGCCTGGACGCCGAACTTCTCGTCGACGGCGTCAAGGTGCGACCCGGTCACCCGATGCTGCTGGCCCGCCTCAAGGAGGACCAGCACCTCGTCGGCCTGCCCGGCAACCCCCTCGCGGCCGTCTCCGGGCTGCTCACGCTCGCCGAGCCGCTGCTGCGTACCCTTGCCGCCCGACCGGCTCCCGAGCCGTACGCACTGCCGTTGAGGCAGTCGGTGCACGGGCACCCGTACGACACCCGGCTCATCCCGGTCGTCCTGCGCGGTGACCATGCCGTGCCGCTGCACTACAACGGCCCGGCCATGCTGCGGGGTATCGCGGCGGCCGATGCCCTCGCCGTCGTACCGCCGGGCGGCGCACGCGCGGGTCAAGAGGCCGAGCTCCTCGACCTGCCGTGGGCGACGGCCGGGATCGACGCCTGTTTCACGTGAAACAGCCCTGCTTTAACCGTACTTACCCGTGTTTCACGTGAAACGGAGCGAGCTTGCCCCGGCTCGCCCCTTCAGCCCCTCGCCCCCTCGCCCCCTCGCTCTCTGTTTCACGTGAAACATGGTCATGCCTGCTCGGGTGCCGGGACGGCTCGGCTGACCGTGATCACGCGGTCCCCCAGTTGGAGACGCGTGAGCCGGGGGTCGGTGTAGTCCAGCATTTCCTTGCCCCGGACGACGGCCACGACCAGGTCCGCGCAGCTGCGCGGCGCCTCGCCGATCTCCGCTTTGCCGACCGGCCGCTCGATGAGGTCCAGGCCGTTGCCGAGGGTCATCAGGTTCTCCAGGGTCCTGGCCACGGTCGGGCTGACCATCGAGACGCCGAGCAGTCGGCCGGCGGAGCTGGAGCTGGTGATCACGGTGTCCGCGCCGCTCTGCTTGAGCAGCGGTACGTTCTCGTCCTCCCGGGCGGCCACGACGATCGTCGCGCGCCGGTTCAGCTGCCGGGCGGTGAGGGTGACCAAGGCGGCCGTGTCGTCACGCTGCGGGGCGACGATCACCCGGGAGGCGGTCTGGACCTCGGCCTTGAGGAGCGTCTCGGAGCGGGTGGCGTCCCCGGTCACCGACACCAGTCCGTCGTCGCCGGCGGCGAGCACGGACTTGCGCTGGGCGTCCACGATGACGATCCGGTCCTTGGGAATGCCCTGCCCGACGAGGGTCTCCACCGCGTGGCGGCCCTTCGTGCCGTAGCCGACGACCACGACGTGGTTGCTGGTGCGGGCCCGCCAGCGGTGGACGCGGACCTGCTGACGGGTGCGCTCGGTGAGTACCTCCAGGGTGGTGCCGACCAGGATGATCAGGAACACCACGCGCAGCGGCGTGATGACGAGGATGTTCACGAGCCGGGCCATGTCACTGACCGGGGTGATGTCGCCGTAGCCGGTCGTGGAGAGCGTGACCGTGGCGTAGTAGGCGGCGTCGAGGAGACTGACGGAGCCGTCCGAGTTGTCGTTGTAGCCGTCGCGGTCGGCGTAGACGATCAGCGTGGTGACGGCCAGCACCAGCAGACCCATGGCGAGCCGCCGCAGCACCTGCTGGAGCGGGGGAACGCCGATGCGCATGGGCATCGTGATGGAACGGCCCGCCTCCGCGTCGTCGCGGGCCTCGCTGCGCGAGCGGTACCAGAGGGACCTGAAGAGGGAGAGTCTGGCCGGGCCGGCCGGCTGTCGTTCGTGGTCCTTCATCGTGTGCCCCCTGTGACGGTGATCCGATCGGTGGGCACCATGGTTCCCGGCGGGCTCGTACCCGTCATGAAGCAACACGTGTCCATGAGTCCACAGATATCCATGATCCCGGAGGTCCCCTTGCGCGACCACACTGTCGTCGTCGGCTTCGGTACGAAGGGACGGTCCGCGATCCGGACGGCCTGTGCGGCGGGTCTGCGCAGAGAACAGGTCGTGGTGATCGACCCCAGTGCGAAGGTGATCGACGCGGCGACGGCCGAGGGCTACGAGGGCGTGGTCGGGGACGCCACCCGCAGTGACGTGCTGCGGCGGGCCGAGGTGCAGCGGGCGGGGCGGATCGTCATCGCGACCCAGCGGGACGACACGGCCGTCCTCGTGGCGTTGACGGCCCGCCAGCTCAATCCCGGGGCGAAGATCGTGGCGGCGGTCCGCGAGGAGGAGAACGCCCCGCTGCTCAGGCAGTCGGGCGCCGACGAGGTCATCACCAGCGCCGGCGCGGCCGGCCGGCTCCTCGGTCTGTCCGTGCTCAGTCCGGCGGCGGGCCGGGTCATGGAGGACCTCATCCAGCAGGGCGACGGGCTGGACCTCGTCGAACGCCCTGTCACCAAGGCCGAGGCGGGCCGCGGACCGCGTGAGACGGACGACCTGGTGGTGAGCGTCGTCCGCGGGCACCGTGTCCTCGCCTACGACGACCCGGCGATCGGCGTGCTGGAACCGACGGACCGGGTGGTCACCATCGTGCGGGTGGGCCCGGACCGTACCCGGGCCCCCCTCGGGACTCCCGGCATGCCCGGGGTCCCGCCGCTCCCGCCGGCCTGAGGCACATGACCTCGGGCGGGACCCGCCGGCACTACTTGCGGTTGTAGAGCCGCATCGTCACCGGCCCGAAGACCAGCACGAACAGACAAGCCCATCCCAGCGACCAGGCGATCTCGGCACCGGGCCGGTCACCCGCCATCAGTCCCCGCACCGCCGAGGCCAGATGGGTGACCGGGCTGTTGTTGACGAACGCCTGGAGCCAGCCCGGCATGGTGCGGGGATCGACGAACACGTTGGACAGGAAGGTGAGCGGGAAGATCACCATCATGCTGACGCCCATCACCGACTTCTCGGTGCGCAGCAGCAGCCCGAACATCGTCCAGATCCACGAGAACGCGAACGAGAAGACGACCAGCAGGGCGATTCCGGCGACCACTCCCGCGATCCCGCCGTCCGGCCGGTAACCGAGGACGATGCCGACGGTGAGCATCACGACGGACGCGATCGTGTAGCGCAGGGCGTCGCCCAGCAGATAGCCGACCATCGTCGAGGGCCGCCAGATCGGCAGCGACCGGAAGCGGTCGAAGACGCCCTTCTCGATGTCGGTGTTCACCGAGACACCCGTGTACATCGTGATCATCACGACCGACATCACCAGGATGCCCGGCAGCAGGAACTGGATGTACTCCTCAGGGGAGCCGGCCAGGGCGCCCCCGAACAGGTACGTGTACATCAGCACCATCATGATCGGGAACGCGGTGACGTCGAAGAGCTGCTCCGGCACATGCTTGATCTTGAGGATCGCCCGCCAGCCGAAGGTGAGGGAGGCCGAGAGGGCGCTCGGGCGGGGCGGCCGCTCCCGCGCGACGAGCAGCGCGGCCAGCGACTCTGCGCTGACGGGGGCGAGATCCTGGACGTCCGTGCCGGTCACGGTGCTCATACCGCCACCTCGCCTTTCCGGTCGCGGGCCGGTGTCCCGGGGTCGGTCGGTGCCCCGGGGTCGGCGTCGGTCTTCGTGTCGTGTCCGGTGAGGGCGAGGAACACCTCGTCCAGGCTGGGCTGGCCCAGGGAGAAGTTGTCGACGACGATCCCGGACCGGGCCAGTTCCCCGAGGGCCCGGGCGGCCCGGGCGGCGGCCGTGTCGCCCATCGCCGCGTCGAGCCGGGCGGTCAGCGCCACCGGGTCCGGCTCCCGCTGGACCTCCGCGTCCAGGGCCAGCCGCAGCACCTGTTCGGCCTCGGGCCGCTGCTCGGCGTCGCGCAGTCGCAGATGGACGGAGCCGGCGCCGACGGATGCCTTGAGCTCGCCCTTCGTGCCCTCGGCGATCACCCGGCCCCGGTCGATGACGGCGATCCGGGACGCCAGTTGGTCGGCCTCGTCCAGATACTGGGTGGTCAGCAGCACGGTGGTGCCCTGTGCGACCACCGCCCGCACGATGTCCCACACCTGGTTGCGGCTGCGCGGATCGAGCCCGGTCGTCGGCTCGTCGAGGAAGAGCAGGTCGGGCGTGCTGAGGATGGACGCGGCGATGTCGATCCGGCGCCGCATGCCGCCCGAGTAGTGCTTGACCTGCTTTGCGGCCGCGTCGGTGAGCCCGAACGCGGCGAGGAGCTGCGCGGACCGCTCCCGGGCGGCCTTCTTGGCGTGCCCGAGGAGCCGGCCGAGCAGCACCAGGTTCTCGGTGCCGGTGAGGTCCTCGTCCACGGACGCGTACTGGCCGGTGAGGCTCACCCGGCCGCGCACCTCGTCGGCCTCCCGGACGACGTCGTGGCCGAAGACGCGGGCCTGGCCGCCGTCCGGCCGCAGCAGCGTGGCGAGCATCTTCACGGTGGTCGTCTTGCCGGCGCCGTTCGGGCCGAGGACGCCGTAGACCGTGCCGACGGGGACGGCGAGGTCGACGCCGTCCACGGCTCTGGTCTCGCCGAACGTCTTCACCAGGCCCGCAGTCTCGATCGCCAGGCCGGCGGTGTGCTGGCTCATGGGGGTTCCTTCCGCGTACTTGGGCTACGCATGGGGAGACCTTTACCGTCACCCGAACTCATCGGTGATCGCATCCTGATTTTCCCGGTGTCACCGCCTCCGCGGCGGATCATGAGCGGGGAGCGGGGAGGGGGAGGAGTAGCGTCCCCTTCATGCATGCGATCACGATTCCCGAACCTGGTGGTCCCGAGGCGCTGGTGTGGGACGAGGTCCCCGATCCCGTACCCGGCACGGGCGAGGTCCTGGTCGAGGTGGTGGCCGGCGCCGTCAACCGGGCCGACATCCTTCAGCGGCAGGGCTTCTACGATCCGCCGCCGGGCGCCTCCCGCTACCCCGGCCTGGAGTGCTCCGGCCGGATCGTCGAGGTCGGCCCCGGGGTGTCCGGCTGGTCCGTCGGCGACGAGGTGTGCGCGCTGCTCGCGGGCGGCGGATACGCCGAGAAGGTCGCCGTGCCGGCCGGTCAGCTGCTGCCGGTGCCGGACGGCGTCGATCTGCGGCGGGCCGCCGCGCTCCCCGAGGTGACCAGCACCGTCTGGTCGAACGTCTTCATGATCGCCCACCTCCGTCCCGGCGAGACGCTGCTCGTGCACGGCGGTTCCAGCGGTATCGGGACCATGGCGATCCAGCTGGCCAAGGCCGTCGGCGCCAGGGTCGCCGTCACCGCGGGGACCAAGGAGAAGCTGGACCAGTGCGCCGAGCTGGGCGCGGACATCCTGATCAACTACCGCGAGCAGGACTTCGTCGCCGAGCTGAAGCAGGCCACGGACGGCGCGGGCGCCGACGTCATCCTCGACAACATGGGCGCGAAGTACCTGGACCGCAACGTCCAGGCGCTCGCCGTCAACGGCCGCCTCGCGATCATCGGTATGCAGGGCGGCATCAAGGCCGAGCTGAACATCGGCGCGCTCCTCGGCAAGCGCGCCGCGATCAGCGCGACCTCGCTGCGGGCCCGCCCCCTGGAGGAGAAGACGGCCATCGTGGCGGCCGTACGCGAACACGTCTGGCCGCTGCTCGCCGCCGGCCAGGTCCGCCCCGTCGTCGACCGCGAGGTCCCGATGAGCGACGCGGCCGAGGCCCACCGGATCGTCGAGGCCAGCAGCCACGTCGGCAAGGTGCTGCTGGTCGCGCCCGAGGACAGGCCCTAGCCCGACGGCGGTCTCAGGCGCGGCGCAGCCGCAGGGCGGCCAGGGCGAGGGCGATGCCGAGGCCGATGAGGACGAGGCCGCTGCCGAGCGGCAGGATCTGAAGCACCGGGCCGTCGGTCCGCTCCGGCTGCGCCACGGCCCGCCGTACGGCGTCCCGCGGCGTGCCCGAGGGCACGGGGGCGGCGGCTTCCGGCGACTCGGACGCGGCGGTGCCGTCGGAGAGGTCGCCGTCGTCGCTCCCGTCGCCCGCGCTGTCCTCGCCCTCCGTGTCCTGTGCCGCCTCGTCCGCTTCCTCCTCGGCTTCTTCCTCCGCGTGGTCGCCCGCCCGCCCGGGCCGCTGGCGTCCCTCGCCCGCCCGGCTGCCCGCCCGGTCCGGCTCGGGGGAGGAGGGGGCGGGGGTGGCGGACGCCGGCACGGAGACGTACGACGCGGCGGCCGCGTACGACGAGACGCCCCCGTAGGCCAGCACGAGCACGCCCAGCGCACCCGCGCCGAGGCCCACGCCGGCCCGCATCGCGCACAACGCCTGCTGCCATGGAGTCACGTCCGTGACCCCCTCCCGGTGCCCGGTCGCCAAGAAAAGACGCCATAAGCCTCACATCAGGGATCTGTCGCCGCATTCCGGACTCCGCCGAACGGAAACAGTGGATCACCTTTCCCGGGGGGTGCCACGGTGATGAGGTGGGGGCGTGCGAGAGAATGACGGCATGGAGATGCCGAGGAACGAAAGGTCGCCGGAGAACGCCCAGAAGATCCTGGTCGTAGGTCAGGACGGCATGGCGCTCGGTGACATCGACGCTGACGACGACTCCCGTGAGATCCCGGTGACCGAGCAGGTCGAGCAGCCGGCGAAGGTCATGCGGATCGGCAGCATGATCAAGCAGCTGCTCGAGGAGGTGCGCGCGGCTCCGCTGGACGAGGCGAGCCGCGTCCGGCTGAAGGAGATCCACTCGAGCTCGGTGAAGGAGCTGGAAGACGGCCTGGCGCCGGAGCTGGTCGAGGAGCTGGAGCGGCTGTCCCTGCCGTTCAACGAGGACTCGACCCCGAGCGACGCGGAACTGCGCATCGCGCAGGCCCAGTTGGTCGGCTGGCTGGAGGGCCTCTTCCACGGCATCCAGACCACGCTCTTCGCCCAGCAGATGGCCGCGCGCGCCCAGTTGGAGCAGATGCGCCGCGCGCTGCCGCCGGGAGTGAGCCACGAGGGCGTCGACGACCCGCGCGCGGGCGGCCGTTCGGGCGGACCGTACCTCTAGGACGCGGGCCGGTCGTCCGTAGCCGTACAGCATGAGAAGGGCCCGGCGTTCGGCGCCGGGCCCTTCTCCCATGACGTCAGACGGTCATGACGCCGGGTTGCCCGTGGAGACCTTGAGCTGGATCTCCGGCATGTCCTCCGGGTCGACGTCCGTCCCGGCGGCGGGGAACTGGTCCATGACCGCCCCGTCGCCGTAGGTGTTCTCGTCGACCTTCACGATCTTGATCGACCAGCCGGCGGCCTGGAAGCACTCCTTGACCGAGGCGATGTACTTGAACTTGAAGTTCGGCACCCGGATCTTGTCGGGGTCGTTGTACGACTCCTGCGGCTCGGAGCACTCCGTCGACTCGATCGTCTTGGAGGTGTCGGGCGCCCGGTAGTCCGCCGCCTTCGTCGCCGACGGCGAGGAACTGGTGTCGCCGCCCTTGGCGTCGTCGTCATCGCCCGCGCCCACCGCGAGGCTGGCGAGGAGACCGCCGACCGCCACCACGGCGACGACGGCCGAGCCGATGAGCACCGCCTTGCTGTTCCGGCCGTTACGGCCGCCGCCCGAGGACACCGTGGTGGACGGCTGCGGGCTGAGGTTGTACGCGGGCGGGGTGTGCGGGGCCTGCTGGTGACCGTAGGCCGGAGCGGGCGTCTGGTAGCCCTGCTGCGGGTAGCCGTAGGAGGCGGCCGGCGTCGGGGCGCCGTACGGGTTCGGGGTCGGCGCGGGCTGGTAGGGCGTCTGGACGCCGCCCTGGGGCGCCGGGGTGCCCTGGCCGATCGGCGGGAACACCGCGGAACCGACGCCCGCGCCGCTCGACGTCTGCGCGCCCGGGACGATGCTCGGCGGGGCCGGCTGGAAGGACGCGGCGACCCGCAGGCACTCGTCGCGCATGGCGACCGCGGTCGGAAAGCGCTCGTTCGGGTTCTTCTTCAGCGCGCGGGCGATCAGCGCGTCGACGGCCGGCGGCAGCGCCCGGTTGATGGAGGAAGGAGCCACCGGCTCCTCCTGCACGTGCGCGTACGCGATCGCAAGCGGTGAATCGGCCTCGAACGGCAGCCGCCCGGTGACCAGTTGGAACAGCATGATGCCGACCGAGTACAGGTCGGACCGGGCGTCCACCGCACGCCCCAGGGCCTGTTCGGGCGAGAGGTACTGCGGGGTGCCGACGACCATGCCGGTCTGCGTCATCGAGGTGACCCCGGACTGCATCGCGCGGGCGATGCCGAAGTCCATCACCTTGACCACGCCACGCTTGGTCATCATCACGTTGCCGGGCTTGATGTCGCGGTGGACGAGCCCCATCTCGTGGCTGATCTCCAGTGCCGCCAGCACGTCCGCGGTGATCTTCAGCGCCTTGTCGGCGGGCATCGCGCCCTGCTGCCGTACGTCCTCGTCGAGCACCGAGCCGAGCGGGCGGCCCTCGATGTACTCCATGACGATGTACGGAGTCGTCAGCCCCTCGACGTCGTCCTCGCCGGTGTCGAAGACGGAGACGATGTTGGTGTGCGTGAGCTTGGCCACGGCCTGGGCCTCGCGGCGGAAGCGCTCGCGGAAGGCCTGCTCGCGGCCGAGTTCGGTGTGCAGGGTCTTCACCGCGACCTGACGGTCGAGCACGGCGTCGTACGCGAGGTGCACCGAGGCCATGCCGCCCTCGCCGAGCAAGTCGCGCAGCTGATACCGGCCGGCGGCGAGCGCCCGCCCCGCGTACCGGCCCTGCGCGCCGTCCTGGCTCATCTTCTGCGTCCCCCGTAGGCCCTCGAGCGCCGTTGACTGTCGTTGATCGAAAGTGCTATTCCCGGCCAAGTCTGCCGTAGGGCACTGACACGTCAAGCTCGGTGCCCGTTCCGTGACCCTACGAGAAAGAAGCGTCGCGGAAGCGTTACAGGTGCCGTACGGCCGGTACACGGAATTTGCACGTCGGTACGGCGTACAGGTTTGATGGCCCGCCTGTCCCGGACCGGCGCCCGGGCCCGCCCCGGGCGATGTTCCGGGGATCGTCCCGGGCCGGAGGCTTGCGCGGAGGCTGTAGCGTGGCCGACGGAGACCGTAACAACACCGCGCGTTCCGCGGGCAGAAACGACGGCGAGGACTGATGGCACAGCAGCGCGCTCAGGGCCCGTCCGACCCCGAGGCGACTGGCGGCGGTATGTCAGATGCGCCGGAGAACTGGGGCAACGGCGGGCTGGTTGGGGACGGCCGATACCGGCTGACCCGCAGACTCGGCCGAGGTGGCATGGCCGAGGTGTTCGCGGCCGAGGACGTACGCCTCGGACGCACCGTCGCGGTCAAGCTGCTGCGCGCCGATCTCGCCGAGGACCCCGTGTCCAAGGCCCGCTTCACGCGCGAGGCCCAGTCGGTGGCCGGCCTCAACCACCATGCGATCGTCGCCGTGTACGACTCCGGCGAGGACTTCGTGGGCGGCCAGAGCGTGCCGTACATCGTGATGGAGATCGTCGAGGGGCGCACGATCCGCGACCTGCTCCTCAACGCCGAGGCGCCGGGCCCCGAGCAGGCCCTGATCATCACCTCGGGGGTGCTGGAGGCGCTCGCCTACTCGCACCAGCACGGCATCGTGCACCGCGACATCAAGCCGGCGAACGTGATCATCACGCACAACGGCGCCGTCAAGGTCATGGACTTCGGCATCGCGCGCGCCCTGCACGGCGCGTCCACGACGATGACGCAGACCGGCATGGTCATGGGCACCCCGCAGTACCTCTCCCCGGAGCAGGCGCTCGGCAAGGCCGTCGACTACCGCTCCGACCTGTACGCGACGGGCTGCCTGCTGTACGAACTCCTCGCGCTGCGGCCGCCGTTCACCGGCGAGACACCGCTGTCGGTGGTCTACCAGCACGTGCAGGACATCCCGGTGCCGCCGTCGCAGACCTCGGACGGACAGTGCCCGCCGGAACTCGACGGTCTCGTCATGCGGTCCCTGGCCAAGGACCCCGACGACCGGTTCCAGACGGCGGAGGAGATGCGCGGTCTGGTCCAGTACGGGCTCCAGATGCTGTACGACCAGGGCGGCCACACCGGTACCTGGAACACCGGCCCGGTCGGCGCGCACGACGGCCGCGGCACACCCGCCGGCGGCTTCGCGAGCACGACGGCGCTGGCGCACGGCGCCGACGGCTCCAGCACCTCGCAGATCCCGCAGCCGATCCTGCCCACCGGTTACGGCGGTGGTGACGACGGCGGCTTCGAGGGGCACGGCAACAAGGGCAGCGGCCGCGGCAAGCTGTGGATCCTCGCCGTCTTCGCGGTGATCGCCATCGCCGCGGGCGTCGCGCTCGCGCTGAACGGCCAGGGGAAGGGCAGCGGCGGTACCGACACCTCGCCCTCGCCGTCCACCTCGCAGTCCGCGACGGACGACACCTCCAGCGAGACGCCGAGCGACGAGGCGAGCGACACGTCCACGGACGACACCTCGGACGACAACTCCGGCTCGAACTCCGATTCGAACTGGACGCCGTCGTACACGCCCTCGGACACGCCGGAGTACTCCCCCTCCGCGTCGGCCAGCAGCGAGCCGACCGACGAGGAGACGGAGACCCAGCCGTCGGACGAGCCGACCGACACGGAGACCGAGCCGAGCGACCAGCCCACGGACCCCGAGACGGGCGGGGCCGACCAGGGCGGCACCACCCTCGGCAGCCTCGGCTGACCGACCCGCGCACACCACGATCACCGCACGCGCGCGTGGACCCCTGACAGGGCTCCACGCGCGCGTGTCGCGTCTGCGGGGCCCGGATCAGTCCGCGAACGCGCCGCACACGGCGTCGTACTCCCGGGTCCACCACACGGCGAGGGCCGAGGCCGCCGGGAACTGGGAGTCCGCGCGCGTGTCGCCGCGCTCGTAGTGCCAGCGCAGCATCCAGAAGTCGTTGAGGCGCTCCCACCACACCCGGTGCACGGCCGCGGCGAGTTCGGAGGGCGTGGCCCCGGCGGCGCGCCGGTACGCGCGTGCGTACTGCCTCGCCTTCGGCAGGTCGAGGGTTCCGTCGGGACGGACGAAGAAGATCGCGGCGGCGCGGACGGCCTCCTCGGCGCGGGGCTGCACGCCCAGCCGGTCCCAGTCGACGATGGCGGCGGGTGCGTCCCCGCGGTAGAGCAGGTTGAAGGGGTGGAAGTCCCCGTGCACCCAGCCGGCCGGTCCGCTGTGCGGGGGACGCCGGTCCGCGTGCCGTTCCAGCAGCGTGCGCCGTTCCAGGAGGCGGTGGCGGGCGAGCTCGTCGAAGGAGTCGGCGGGGTGGTGGCGGCGCACGCGCGCGAGGAGGTCGTCGATGAGCACGAAGGTGTCGGCGGGGTCGGGGCTCGGGGCGGGAGCGGTGCTCTCGACGGGCGCGGGGCACTCGGCACCTGCGGTGTCCCCGGCGGGCGCGGTGACCGCGTCGCGGGCGAGGCGCTCGGGCGGGGAGGCGCGGTGCTCAGCCCCGCGCTTCGGGGCGCGCGCCGGTGGGGCGTTCTCCCCGTGCCTGCGAGGCTCGTGCTCTCCGCGCCCCGGGAGGGGGTGCTCGCCGTGGGCCGCCCGCATCACGTGTTCCAGGCTGGCGTGCACCACCCCCAGCAGCGCTCCCAGGCGGCCGCACTGGCCGGGGGTGAGCTGGGCGCCGTGGCGGTGGCGGCCGTCGATCCAGGGGTGGAGGGCGTAGGCGTGGCCGCCGACGACGGCGACCGTGCGTCCGTCGTGGCCGGGCAGCGGGGGAGCGACCGGGACGCCGAGGTCGGCCAGCCGCTCGGTGGCCCGGTGCTGGCGGGCGATGGAGGCGGGGTCGGCGGTGTCCGGGTCGAAGTGGTGCTTGAGGAAGTAGCGGCCTCGGGTGGTACGCAGCCGATAGCCGCGGTTCAACAGGCCCTCGTCGACGGGCTCACAGGTGAGCGCGGTGCCGGCGGCGTACCGGCGGAGCAGGGCGCCCAGAGGGGGCGCGTGGAGTACTAAGGGGGGTACACAGGAGCGCGGCACGCGCCCGATGCTAGGGCACGATCCGAGGCTGTGAGCTGGGCATTGTCACAGAAAGTCACTAAAGATCAACGGCTGTCACAGATGGTCGCTTCAGGTCGCCGCCAGGGCGTGCACGGTCACGAACTGCGGGGTCACGCGCAGGTAGACCGGGTCGAACGGGACACCGCCGTCCATGGACCGCGGCGCGGGCCCGAAGAGCTCCAGTTCGGCGGCGGTGGGTTCCGCGGCCGCGCACTTCCCGACGATCTCCACCGACCACCGGCCCTCCGTGGAGTCCGTGGAGTCCGCGGAGTCCGTGGAATCCGGCCGCGCCCGGTTCAGGTTGTCCGCGCCGTAGGCGACCACATGGCCGACGCATGCCCGGTGGTGGTCGTGGCCGCGGTGCATGCGCAGCAGCAGGCGGCCGTCGACCACGATGTGTCGGGCGCAGGCCAGGAGGGGCATGGCGCGCTGGCTGGCGGCCACCCGGCCGTACTCGACGCGGGCGAGCAGGTCGACGGCGAGTCGTTCGTCGTTCGGCATGCGCCCACTGTGCGCGGCCGGTGCGGGGCGCCACAGAGGCCACCGTCCCGTCCGGACGGGACGTAAGTCCCTGGTCGCCCCTCAGCCCCGGCCCCGGTCGCCCCTCGTCCGCGCCCCGGTCCGCATCCCCACCTGCATTCCCGCCTGCATTCCCGCCTGCATCCGGGCCACGTACGCGGCCGCCTGGGAGCGGCGCTGCATACCGAGTTTGGAAAGCAGACCCGACACATAGTTCTTGATCGTCTTCTCGGCGAGGTGCAGCTCCGTGCCGATCTGGCGGTTGGTGAGGCCCTCGCCGATCAGGTCGAGGATCCTGCGCTCCTGGTCGGTGAGGTGCGCGAGCCGGTCGTCGGCCTTGGGAGTGCCCTCGCGCAGCCGCTGGAGCACGCGCGCGGTGGCGACGGGGTCCAGGAGGGACCTCCCGGCGGCGACGTCCCGTACGGCCGTCAGCAGTTCCTCGCCGCGGATGGCCTTCAGGACATAGCCGGAGGCGCCCGCCATGATCGCGTCGAAGAGGGCCTCGTCGTCGGCGAACGAGGTCAGCATCAGGCACTTGACGGAGTCGTCCCGGGAGCGGATCTCGCGGCACACCTCGACGCCGCTGCCGTCCGGGAGCCGTACGTCGAGCACCGCGACGTCGGGCCGGGTGGCCGGGATGCGCACCAGCGCGTCGGTCGCCGTGCCGGCCTCGCCGACCACCTCGATATCGCTCTCCACGGAGAGCATCTCGCGGACCCCGCGCCGGACGACCTCATGGTCGTCGAGTAGAAAAACGGTGATTTTTCCTTCTTCGCGCACGCGGTCAGTGTCACATACTGGCTCTTCCCGTGGACTGGGTGGCCGGGATAACGTGCCGTTGCTCCGGCCTCCTGCAAGGCTGTGACCAGGCTCTCTCCCGACTTTGCCGATTTACTTGGAAATCCAAGCAAAAACGCAGGTCAAGAGGGGTTTCACAGAAATGTGAAGCACTGGGTAACGTGATGACCGCAGGGCGCTCGCCGGGGCACCTGTCACGCCTGTTCCGACCGAGTGACACCCACCCCGTGCACGGGTGCCGGAACAGGTGAGCCGCACTGGTCACCCGGCAACCCCGGGGGCCGGACCGACGGAGGAGCACACGTGACCGTGGAGAGCACTGCCGCGCGCAAGCCGCGACGCAGCGCCGGAAGCAAGGCCGGCACCACCGGCACCGAGCGCACCACCCGCACCACCGCCAGGAAGACCGCCGAGCCCGAGCTCGTGCAGCTGCTGACGCCGGAGGGCAAGCGGGTCAAGAACGCGAAGAACGCCGAGTACGCCAAGTACGTCGCCGGCGTCACCCCCGAAGAGCTCCGCGGCCTCTACCGCGACATGGTGCTCACCCGTCGCTTCGACGCCGAGGCCACCGCCCTCCAGCGTCAGGGCGAGCTGGGTCTGTGGGCCTCGCTGCTCGGCCAGGAGGCCGCCCAGATCGGCTCCGGCCGGGCCCTGCGCGACGACGACTACGTCTTCCCGACCTACCGCGAGCACGGCGTCGCCTGGTGCCGCGGGGTCGACCCGACCAACCTGCTCGGCATGTTCCGGGGGGTGAACAACGGCGGCTGGGACCCCAACGGCAACAACTTCCACCTCTACACGATCGTCATCGGCTCCCAGACGCTGCACGCCACGGGCTACGCCATGGGAGTCGCCAAGGACGGCGCGGACAGCGCGGTGATCGCCTACTTCGGCGACGGCGCGAGCAGCCAGGGCGATGTGGCGGAGTCCTTCACCTTCTCCGCCGTCTACAACGCGCCGGTCGTGTTCTTCTGCCAGAACAACCAGTGGGCGATCTCCGAGCCCACCGAGAAGCAGACCCGGGTGCCGCTCTACCAGCGCGCGCAGGGCTACGGCTTCCCCGGCGTCCGCGTCGACGGCAACGACGTCCTGGCCTGCCTCGCGGTCACCAGGTGGGCGCTGGACCGGGCCCGCGACGGCGAGGGCCCCACCCTCGTCGAGGCGTACACGTACCGCATGGGCGCCCACACCACCTCCGACGACCCGACGAAGTACCGGGCCGACGAGGAGCGCGAGGCCTGGGAGGCGAAGGACCCGATCCTGCGCCTGCGCCGCCACCTGGAGGCCTCAAACCACACGGACGAGGGATTCTTCGCGGAACTCGAGGTGGAGAGCGAGGCGTTGGGCAGGCGAGTGCGCGAAGCGGTCCGCGCCATGCCGGACCCGGACCGTTTCGCCATCTTCGAGAACGTGTACGCGGACGGACACGCGCTCGTCGACGAGGAGCGGGCCCAGTTCGCGGCCTACCAGGCATCGTTCGCGACGGAATCTGACAGCGGCTTCGCCGCGGGTTCGGGGGGAAACTGAGATGGCGGAGACCGTGACGTCCAAGAACCTGGCCCTGGCCAAGGCGATCAACGAGTCGCTGCGCCGCGCTCTGGAGACGGACCCCAAGGTCCTGATCATGGGTGAGGACGTCGGCAAGCTCGGCGGCGTCTTCCGGGTGACGGACGGCCTTCAGAAGGACTTCGGCGAGAGCCGCGTCATCGACACCCCGCTCGCCGAGTCCGGCATCGTCGGCACCGCGATCGGGCTGGCCCTGCGCGGCTACCGTCCGGTGGTGGAGATCCAGTTCGACGGCTTCGTGTTCCCGGCCTACGACCAGATCGTCACGCAGCTCGCCAAGATGCACGCGCGCTCGCTCGGCAAGATCAAGCTGCCGGTCGTCGTCCGCATCCCCTACGGCGGCGGCATCGGCGCGGTCGAGCACCACTCGGAGTCGCCGGAAGCCCTCTTCGCGCACGTGTCGGGCCTGAAGATCGTCTCCCCGTCCAACGCGTCCGACGCGTACTGGATGATGCAGCAGGCCATCCAGAGCGACGACCCGGTGATCTTCTTCGAGCCGAAGCGGCGCTACTGGGACAAGGCCGAGGTCAACCCCGAGGCGATCCCCGGCCCGCTGCACAAGGCCCGGGTCGTCCGCGAGGGCACGGACCTGACCCTCGTCGCCTACGGCCCGATGGTGAAGCTCTGCCAGGAGGTCGCCGCCGCGGCCGCCGAGGAGGGCAAGAACCTGGAGGTCCTCGACCTGCGTTCGGTGTCCCCCCTGGACTTCGACGCGATCCAGACGTCGGTCGAGAAGACCCGCCGTCTGGTCGTCGTCCATGAGGCGCCGGTGTTCTTCGGCTCGGGCGCGGAGATCGCGGCCCGGATCACGGAGCGCTGCTTCTACCACCTGGAGGCCCCGGTGCTCAGGGTCGGCGGCTATCACGCCCCGTACCCGCCGGCGCGCCTGGAGGAGGAGTACCTGCCGGGCCTGGACCGGGTGCTCGACGCCGTCGACCGTGCCCTGGCGTACTGAGGAGAGGGTCGTGACGACGATGACGGAAGCGTCCGTACGCGAGTTCAAGATGCCCGACGTGGGCGAGGGGCTCACCGAGGCCGAGATCCTCAAGTGGTACGTCCAGCCCGGTGACACGGTGACGGACGGTCAGGTGGTGTGCGAGGTCGAGACGGCCAAGGCCGCCGTCGAACTGCCCATCCCCTATGACGGGGTGGTGCGCGCGCTGCACTTCCCCGAGGGCACCACGGTCGACGTGGGCATGTCGATCATTGCCGTGGACGTGGCGGGCGGAGCGGGCGGCGCCCCGGTCGCCGCCGCCCCGGTCGCCGAGGTACCAGCGCAGGCGCCCGCGCAGGCCCCGGCCGCCCCGGAGAGCAAGCCGGAGGCGGCGCAGGCCGCAGCACCGCAGGCCGACGCACCGCAGGCGGCGGCGAAGCCGGTGGGCTCCGGCCGGCAGCCGGTCCTCGTCGGGTACGGCGTGGCCGAGTCCTCCACCAAGCGCCGTCCGCGCAAGGGCCCCGAGACCGCGGCCTCCCGGGTCCCGGACTCGATCCAGGCGGAGCTGAACGGCCATGGCGGCGCGCCCGCCGTGAAGGAGCGCCCGCTGGCCAAGCCGCCGGTGCGCAAGCTGGCCAAGGACCTCGGCGTCGACCTCGCCACGGTGGTGCCGTCCGGCCCGGACGGCATCATCACCCGCGAGGACGTCCACGCGGCGGTGGCCCCGGCAGCCCCGGCAGCCCCGGCGACCCAGGCCGCTCCGGTGGCCGAGCCGGCGCCGCAGGTGACGCAGGCCCCGGTCACCACCTCCGCGGCCGTGCCCGTGCCGTCGTACGACACGGCTCGGGAGACCCGGGTCCCGGTCAAGGGCGTCCGCAAGGCGACGGCGGCGGCGATGGTCGGTTCGGCGTTCACCGCGCCGCACGTCACGGAGTTCGTGACGATCGACGTGACACGCACGCTGAAGCTGGTCGAGGAGCTCAAGCAGGACAAGGACATGCAGGGCCTGCGGGTGAACCCGCTCCTGCTGATCGCCAGGGCCCTGCTGGTCGCCGTCAAGCGCAACCCGGAGATCAACGCGTCCTGGGACGAGGCGGCGCAGGAGATCGTGGTCAAGCACTACGTCAACCTGGGCATCGCGGCCGCGACCCCCAGGGGCCTGCTGGTTCCGAACATCAAGGACGCCCACGCCAAGACGCTGCCGCAGCTGGCGGAGTCCCTGGGCGAGCTGGTCTCGACGGCGCGGGAGGGCCGGACGTCCCCGGCCGCCATGCAGGGCGGCACGGTGACCATCACCAACGTCGGCGTCTTCGGCGTCGACACCGGCACCCCGATCCTCAACCCCGGCGAGTCCGCGATCCTCGCGATCGGTGCGATCAAGCTCCAGCCGTGGGTCCACAAGGGCAAGGTGAAGCCACGTCAGGTGACGACGCTGGCCCTGAGCTTCGACCACCGGCTGGTGGACGGGGAGCTGGGCTCCCGGGTGCTGGCGGACGTGGCGGCCATCCTGGAGCAGCCCAGGAAGCTGATCACCTGGAGTTAGGAGCGGCCTGCGGACAGGGCCGCACGCACGGCGAGGTGGGCCGCACCCGACGGACCGCCTCGCGAAGGGCCGCACCCCGACGGACCGCGCACCCCAGGCGGACCGCGCACCCCGACGGACCGCGCACCCCGAGGGGGCGCGGTCCTGGGGCCGGGGGCCTCAGTCGGCCGAGGCCGGATCCGGACGCAGCCAGTGTCCGTCCGTGGTCCAGCCGAGGAGCATCCGGCCGGCGCCCTCGTCCGCCCGGCCCCCCTCGGCGACCTGGTGCAGGCCGGCCAGGGCGGGGGCCAGTCGGTGCGCCACATGGGCGGGGTGCCGGGTCAGCTCCTCCGGCAGCCCGGCCAGGGTGCGGGCCCGCTCGCCGGGGGTGCACAGGGACAGGTGGAACACCAGCTGCCGCCAGGCGTAGGCCACGTCCTTGATCGTGCTCAGCGGGCGCGGGTTGCCGTGCACGCGGCCGGTCAGCCGGCACACGGTGCCGAAGCAGCGGCGGGCCAGGTCCGCCCAGCCCACGGCCGGGTCGATGCCGACCCGGTGGACCAGGGTGGCCAGGTTGTGCGTGGTGAGGATCTGCGCCTGCTCGATCACCTTGCCGTTCGCGGCCACCGATCCGCCGCTCCGGTGCCGCGACCGGGACGAGCCGGCCTCGGCCCGCTCGACGCACAGCTTCGCGAAGCCGGGTGAGGTCCTGGCCCCGTACGACCGCGTCAGCGCCTCCCCGGTCTCGACGATCGCCAGGTTGCGGACGGCCCGGTAGTCGATGAGGTAGTAGCGCTCGTAGAGCGAGCCGCCGCCCAGCAGCTCCGCCGCGATCCGGGCCGAGGCGAGGAACTTCGGGGTGAACGTGCCCATGAAGATGTCGGCGGCCAGCTCCTCGACCAGGGGAGCGCCCAGCTCGGCCTGGCGGGCCAGCACGGACAGCTCACGGATCAGGGAGTTGGGCAGGATCGTGCCGGGGAAGGCCTGCACGGCGAGCTCGCCGAGCTGCCGCAGCGCGACGGCCGACACCGCGCCCGCCTCGCCGTCCGTGCGCTGCCCGGCCACGGCCCGCACCCACGGCAGTTCCTCCGCCCGTACCTGTCGCTGGAGGTTGAGCAGCAGCAGCGAACGGCGGCCCGCGAACGCCCGGTGGTGGGCGGCCGCCAGCGTGCGCAGGGCCGGGTCGGGATAGGCCTGCGCGGTGGTGGCGGCGACGAGCCGGGGCACGAGCTCGGCCAGCACCTCCGCCGAGGGCACGATCCCGCGTTCCACGAGGGTGCTCAGCGGCGCGCTCAGCGCGGCCTCGACGGGCCGCCGGACACCGGCCGGGATCGCCGCGCCCGCGGGCAGCCCCGTCTCCCGCGCCTCCTCCTCACCGACCGCGGCGACGAGCGGCGCGACCTCGGCCACGCCCGCCTGCTGGTCGAGCCCGGACAGCCGGCGCAGCACCAGCCGGGCCAGCGCGTGGTGCGAGGGCAGCGCCGCCTGCGCGGCCTGCTCCCGGCGCAGCGCGGTGAGTCCGGCGGAGTCGGGCAGCCCGCGGCGCCGCACCATGGACGTGACGGCGTGCCGCAGCAGCCCGAGCCGGCGCGCGTCCAGTTCCCGTCCGGCGACGGTCTCCTCCAGCGCCCCGCGCAGGATCCCCAGGTTCCCCTTCGGCTTGAGGTGCTTGGTGCAGTGCGTGTGACGGCCGGCCAGGTCGCGGTAGCGGCGCAGCAGTTCGGCGCCCTGTCCGTGCCAGGCCGCGTCGGGGGCGCGCGTCAGTACCCGGGCCGGCTGCCCGGCGTCGGCGGTCTCCAGCCAGTGGGCGAGCAGTTCGTCGCCGAACGGCTGCCACACGGTCAGCGCCTCCCGCTGGGTCTCCACCGCCTCGCTGGGCCGCCGCCGCGCCAGGCTCTCGCCGGCCTCGGCGACGGTCAGCCGGTGCACCGTGCCGGCGTCGGGCGCCGGACGGGTGGACGGGCGGGGCGTGAACCGCAGCCGCCCCGCGAACGGGGCGAGCTCCTCGACGAGTCCGAGCGCCGCGTCCGTCTCCCCGGCCCGGGCCAGCCAGGCCACGGTGAGCAGGGCGGCCTCCTCGGGGACGGTCACCTCGTACCGTCCGTCGTCGAGGAGTTCGTAGAGCCGCGCCAGCCCGTCCTCGGACAGCCAGTGCGCGAACAGCGCCTGCCGGTCAGGCGGCACCCCGGCCCTGCGGGCGGCCTCGGCCTCGTACTCCGTCAGGGGTCCGCCGGCGCTGGGTGCGCCGGTGGCGAAGCCGCCCCGGAGCACCTCGGGGGTCACCCACGCGGGCAGATCCCGGACCGGTGTGCGGGAGCCGATGGTGAGCAGCCCGTTCGCCATGCCCGCCAGCACCGACCGCCACGCACGCTGGCGTTCGCCGGCGCGGCGGCGGGTGTCGGGGTCCGTGTGGGTGAGCGCGGTCTCGAGCGCCCTGGCCAGTTGGCCGGAGGCGTAGCCCGGGTTGGCCTCTGCGAGGTGCTGCTGGTCAGCGTCGTCGTCCATAAGCCGACGTGGCGGGTGCCGCCCCCGCCCCCTCCGGGTCTCGAGCCCGGTGCTCTGCTGCTGAGCTACACGTCGATGAGCCGACGTGGCAGGTTC
Source organism: Streptomyces sp. NPDC002884 (assembly GCF_040295245.1). Taxonomy (NCBI): domain Bacteria; kingdom Bacillati; phylum Actinomycetota; class Actinomycetes; order Kitasatosporales; family Streptomycetaceae; genus Streptomyces; species Streptomyces sp. NPDC002884. The sequence goes on from NZ_JBEOVB010000008.1 coordinate 338,723, forward strand.
CGCCCCTGCGCCCTCCGGGTGTGAAGCCCGGCGCTCTGGCTACTGAGCTACACGTCGATGAAGCCCGACGGTAGACGTCGAACGGGCTTCCGGACAACCGTGTTTCGCCGGGGAGAAGCCCTGAACAGCCCTGCACCCCGCCGCCGTCTCCTCTCGCCGTCAACGCCGTCAACGCCGTCAACGCCGTCAACGGCGCCTGGGCCGTCAACCCCGCCTAGGCCGGCACGTGCACCGTCTCCACCCGGCTCGCCACCAGCCGCTCCCGCTCGCGCCGAGCCGCCCGGCTGCGCAGCCGCAGGATCTGGCTGACGCCGACGGCCTGGAGGACGAAGACGCAGGAGAACGCGATCGTGTAGTCGTCGCCGGTGGCGTCCAGCAGCACGCCGACCACGAAGAGCGTCGTCATCGACGCGACGAAGCCACCCATGTTGGTGATGCCGGAGGCCGTTCCCTGGCGCTCGGGCGGGTTGGCCGGGCGGGCGAAGTCGAAGCCGAGCATGGAGGCGGGGCCGCACGCGCCCAGCACCGCGCAGAGCGTCACGAGCAGCCACATCGGCGCCCGGTCGCCGGGGTAGGCGAGCGTGGCCGCCCACATCAGGGCGGTCGCGCCGACCGTGCTCAGGGCCAGCGGCAGCCGGGCTTCGTGGTGGCGGGCGACGATCTGGCCGTAGACCAGGCCCACGACCATGTTGCTCAGCACCACCAGGGTCAGGAGCTCGCCGGCCGTCGCCCGGGACAGGCCCTGCGCCTCCACCAGGAACGGCAGGCCCCACAGGAGCAGGAACACCATCGCCGGGAACTGGGTGGTGAAGTGCACCCACAGGCCGAGTCGGGTGCCCGGCTCGCGCCAGGACGCGGCGATCTGGCGGCGGACGTACGCCGCGCCCTGGTGCGGGAACGGCTCGGGCTCGTGGCCCTCGGGGTGGTCCTTCAGGAAGAGCAGCAGGAGGACCAGGACGACCACTCCCGCCAGCGCGCTGCCCGCGAAGGCCGCCGTCCAGCCGATGCCGTGCAGGAGGCGGGCCAGGACGAGGGTCGAGACCAGGTTGCCCGCCATTCCCGCCAGCCCCGCCATCTGGGCGACCATCGGTCCGCGTCGGGCCGGGAACCACCTGGTCCCGAGCCGCAGGACGCTGATGAACGTCATCGCGTCCCCGCAGCCGAGCAGTGCGCGTGAGGCGAGGGCCGTGCCGTAGGACGGGGAGAAGGCGAAGCCGAGCTGGCCGGCCGTGAACAGCACGACGCCGATGGTCAGCACCTTCTTCGTGCCGAGCCGGTCGACGAGCAGGCCCACCGGTATCTGCATGCCCGCGTAGACCAGGAGCTGGAGGATCGAGAAGGTGGACAGGGCCGAGGCGTTCACCTGGAAGCGTTCGGCGGCGTCGAGGCCGGCCACCCCCAGGGAGGTGCGGAAGATGACCGCGACGAAGTAGACCGAGACGCCGATCCCCCAGACGGCCATCGCGCGCCGTCCGCCCGGCGGATCACCCGGAAGGGTGGAGTTCACGCTGCCGTGGCCGGCGCTCATCGGACCTCCCCGCGAGCCAGGTGCGAGAACCAGCCGACGTGCCGGTGCACGATCTCGACGGCGGCTTCGGCGTCACCGGAGCGCAGCGCCTGAAGGATCTCCTCGTGTTCGTTGAGCGTCTTGGCTATCCGGTCGGGGTGGGAGTGCATCACGGCGACGCCCATCCGCAGCTGGCGGTCGCGGAGCTGGTCGTACAGCCTCGACAGGATGTCGTTGCCGCCACTGCGGACGATCTCCGCGTGGAAGCAGCGGTCCGTCACGGCGGCCGCGGCCAGGTCGCCCGCCGCGGCCTGCGCCTTCTGCTTGGCGAGCAGCTCTTCCAGCCGCTCGATCAGCGCGGCGGACGCGGGGACCGCCTTGCGTGCGGCGTGCTCCTCCACCAACAGCCGGGTCTCCACCACGTCCGCGATCTCCTGTGCGGAGACCGGCAGGACCAGGGCGCCCTTCTTCGGGTAGAGCTTGATCAGCCCCTCCGCCTCCAGACGCAGCAGCGCCTCCCGCACCGGGGTGCGTGAGACCCCCACGGCCTCGGCGAGCTCGCCTTCGGTGAGGAGGCTGCCGCCCTCGTAGCGGCGGTCCAGGACACCCTGCTTGATGTGGGCGTACACGCGGTCGGCGGCGGGCGGTTGCTTCACGGGAGCGGGGGCGGGCGGGGCGGAGGACGGCATGCCCACAGGATAGATACAACACGTACGCAACGGGGGGCCGGTCCAGGATGCGGACCCGTGGCCGGGAGTGCGGGAGGCGGGGGAGGCGGAGGGGGCGGGGTCCGGGGGAGAGAGGGGCCGAGTAATCGGAAATTCGGCCCGGCAGGCGCACAACTTTGTGTGCTACTTACGTGTCACACACGTGCGGCCCATTTCTTTTCCCCTTTCAACTTGGCCGTACCGCAGGGGCATTCGACGTAATCGGGGTATTTCAGTTGATAACCGCCATCAAGGGCATCCGAGTCCGCAGGGCCGCAGCCGTTGCCGTCACCGCCGGCGCAGTGCTCGCGACCGGAGCCCTCACCGCGGCACCCGCACAAGCCGTTACGACGCCCACGATCGCCGCCAAGGCCGGCTACGTGATGAACAACGCGAACAGTGCCGCGCTCTACAACAAGGCCGGGACGACCAAGCTGTCCACCGGCTCCACCACGAAGATCATGACCGCCAAGGTCGTGCTGGCCCAGGCGAACCTCAACCTGGACGCCAAGGTCACCATCCAGAAGGCGTACAGCGACTACATAGTGTCGAAGAACGCCTCGTCCGCGCGTCTGATCGTCGGCGACAAGGTCACGGTCCGTCAGCTGCTCTACGGGCTGATGCTGCCGTCGGGTTGCGACGCCGCGTACGCGCTCGCCGACAAGTTCGGCACGGGCACCACCCGCGCCGCTCGCGTGAAGTCGTTCATCGGCAAGATGAACACCAAGGCGAAGCAGCTCGGCATGACGAGCACGCACTTCGACTCGTTCGACGGCATCGGCAACGGGTCGAACTACTCGACCGCCAAGGACCTGACGAAGCTCGCCAGCAACGCGCTGAAGAGCGCGAACTTCCGCGCGATCGTCAAGACCAAGTCGTACACGGCCAAGACGGTCACCAAGACCGGCTCCACCCGCACCATGGCGGCCTGGACCAACACCAACACGCTGCTGAGCAGCTACAGCGGCGCCATCGGCGTGAAGACGGGCTCCGGCCCGGAGGCGAAGTACTGCCTCGTCTTCGCCGCCACCCGTAACGGCAAGACCGTCGTGGGTACGGTGCTGGCCTCCACCAACGCGACGGTGCGTGCCGCCGACGCGACGAAGCTGCTGAACTACGGCTTCGCCAAGCTGGGCTGACACCCGGTCGACCAGTAGCACCACGGAAAAGCGGGCCCGTCGTGATCCTCACGACGGGCCCGTTCTGCCGAGGGAGTGCCGTCTCCCGGCTACCTGGTGACCGCGAAGTTCCGCAGGATCGCCGCCGTCAGCTCCGGGTCGCCCTCCGCCTTCACCCGGTCGGCGACCGCCTCCGCCGTCACCCGCCCGCAGGCCAGGCGCACGAACGTCTCCCAGTCCAGGGTGAACGCGGCGGCCGGACCGAGCGCAGGGGCCGTCTCCAGGGTGCCGCGGCCCTGGATGTCGACGCGGATGGTGCGCAGGAACTCGATCGGCCCGTGCACGTCGAAGACGACCGCGGAGCTGCGCGGGGCGTCGGCCTTCTCGGCGACGACCGCCGGGAGTTCGGCGAGCAGCACGTCGCGGGCGATGTGCGCGCCGGGCGAGTCGAGGTTGCCGGGGCGGCCGAGGGCGGCGCGCAGGTCCTGCTCGTGCGCCCACACGGTGAAGGCGTGCTTGCGCATGGACTCCTCGAGCGTGAGCTCGGTGCCGAGCGGACCGCGCACCATCGTGGTGGGCTGGCGCGACTCGTTGCGCAGCTGGCGGTTGCGGCGGATGACCGTGTACTCCAGCTCGGACGTCATCTCCGGCGCCGTGTGGTGGCGGCGGACGTCGACCTGCATCTCCATGTAGCGCTGGATGTCGTTGGTGACGTGGTACAGGTCGCGCGGGAGGGTGTGGATGGGGCGCGGGTCGCCGTACATCTCGCAGTCCAGCCCGATGACGTGCGACACGATGTCGCGCACCGACCAGCCGGGGCACGGGGTCCGGCGGTTCCAGTCCGCCTCCGCCAGCGGCAGCACCAGCTCGGATATCGCTTCGATGGAGTGGGTCCAGGCGTCGGCGTAGGGCTGGAGGGTGGAATGCAGACTCACGGAAACGGGACCCCTCGGCGGTCGGTACTCGGGCGGGTTGTGGCGGCGTTGCCAGCGGGAGGTGGCGGTTGTCGGCAGGTGTCGGCGGGTGTCTCGAAACCCCCCCCGGTGCTCGACTGGGCTCGAGACTGGGGGGACCCCCAAGCTACGCTGCTGTGAGGCACCCCGGCAGTGCTTTCGTGTGACGATCGTAGGCCCGTGTGGACGACTCGAATGCCAGGACGGTGGTAGTGTGCGCGCCTCTCTGATCCAGATCGCTGTAGAAGAGGGCGAATCGGTCGAATCGCGCCGGACGCGGGTTGCCGCGCTGGTGCGGGAACGGGCCGGTGCCGCCGACCTCGTGGTGCTGCCGGAGCTGTGGACGACCGGGGCGTTCGCCTACGAGGCGTTCGCCGACGAGGCCGAGCCCCTGGAAGGGCCGACGTACGAGGTGATGGCCAAGGCCGCGAGCGACGCGGGCGTCTGGCTGCACGCGGGCTCGATCCCGGAGCGGGCTCCGTCCGGCGACGGCTCCGCCGAGGGCCCCCTGTACAACACGTCTCTCGTCTTCTCCCCCTCCGGTGAGCTGGCCGCCGTCTACCGCAAGATCCACCGCTTCGGCTTCGACAAGGGCGAGGCCGTGCTGATGGGCGCGGGCGAGGAACTGGTGACGGTCCGCCTCCCCGGGACGACCGTCGGTGTCGCCACCTGCTACGACCTCCGTTTCCCCGAACTCTTCCGCGGTCTCGTCGACGCCGGCGCCGAGACCCTAGTGATCTCCGCGGGCTGGCCGGAGCGCCGCCGTGCGCACTGGACGCTGCTGGCCCGGGCGCGGGCGGTCGAGAACCAGGCGTTCGTGCTCGCGTGTGGAACGGCCGGGACGCATGCCGGAGTTCCGCAGGCGGGTCACTCGATCGTGGTGGATCCGTGGGGCGAGGTGCTGGCGGAGGCGGGCTCCGGCGAGGAGGTCCTGACGGTCGAGTTCGACCCGTCCAGGGTCGCCACGACCCGGGAGCAGTTCCCGGCCCTCAAGGACCGGGTACTCGGACTGCGCACTCCCGAGCGCCGGCCCCAGTAGCTCGGGCCCTGCCCGGCCCCCGGCTCGGCTCCTACCCGGCTCCCCGAGTGTCCCGCTCGGGTCCTTCCCGGCTCCCGGGTGTCCCGCTCGGGTCCCTGCCGGCTCCCGGGAGTCCCGCTCGGTCCCTCCCGCTCGGTCCCTTCCGGCTGCCGGCCCTCGGGCTCCTGGACGCTGCCGCCTAGTCGTCGTGTTCCTTGTCGGCGAGGTGGATCACGCACACCGCGACCGCGATCAGCAGCGCCGGATCCGCGTCCTCCCGTACGACGTCGACGCCGTACGTCTCCCGTACATGCAGCCACCGCCGGGAGACGACGGCCAGCAGTTCGTTGTCGTACTCGACCGCGAACTCCCGGTCGAGGATCTTGCCGCTGACGTCGAGTTCGGTGCGGCCGTCCGCCAGCGCCACCCGGTAGTGGTTGCGCAGCAGCGACAGCCGCTTGCGCCGGATCGTGGCCAGCGGCTCGCCGTTCCGTTCGATCACCATCGTGTCCCGCAGGGCGAGCATCTTCTGGTGGATGTCGATCAGGACCCGCCCCTGGGTGTCCTTCAGCTCGAAGGTCTCCCGCAGCCGCATCGCCTTGCCGTCGACGAGGTACACCTTGTCGCCGTGGTCGTCCTCGATCCAGTAGTCGTCACCGAAGCCGAGGAGCCGGTCGCGTACGAGGAATCTCATGCGGTTACGGCTTCCCCGGCGGCCGGTCCGAAACGCCGCCGGTAGGCCGAAGGGCTGAGTCCGGTCTCGCGTCGCACGCGTGCGCGCAGGTTCGCGGCGGTCCCCAGCCCGCTCCTGGCCGCCACCATGTCCAGCCGCTGCTCACCCCGCTCGATCAGCCGGCAGGCGAGCGCCACCCTCCCCCACTGCCTTAAGGGCGTGGGGGGACCCCCACCGCCGTCAGCCAGGCGAGTGGGGTCGTGCCCAGCTGCGCCCGGAACCGCCGGTGCAGGGTCGCCGGGCTCACCGCCGCCCGCGCCGCGAGCTCCGCCACCGTCAGCGGTTCCCCGAGCCGCTCCTGCGCCCAGGCGAGCAGCGGCGCCAGCGACTCGTCGGGCACGTCCGGCACCGGGCGCTCCACGAACTGCCGCTGACCGCCGTCGCGGTGCGCGGCGAACACCAGCCGGCGGGAGACGGCGTTGGCGATCTCCGCGCCGTGGTCGCGCCGTACGACGTACAGCCCGAGGTCGAGCGCGGCGGCGCTGCCCGCGGCGGTGAGGACGCCGCCCTCGTCGACGAAGAGGACGTCGGACTCCAGCCGCACCTTCGGATGCAGCGCGCGGAACCGCTCGGCCCACATCCAGTGGGTGGTGGCCCGGCGGCCGTCGAGCAGCCCGGCCTCGGCGAGCGCGAAGGTGCCGGTGCAGAAACTCATGACGCGCGCCCCGCGCGCGTGGGTGCGCCGGATCGCGTCGAGGACGGCGGGACCGCGTGGGACGACGTTGTCGGGCCGGCCCGGCACCACGAGGGTGTCCGCCGAGTCCACCGCCTCCAGGCCGTGCCCGCCGGTCATGGTGAAGAACCCGTGGTTCATCCGCACCTCGCGCGCGGGCGTGCACAGCACGACCTCGTACAGCGGCCGGGGGAGGCCGAGTTCGGGCCGGGGCAGCCCGAACAGCTCGGTGGCGACACCGACCTCGAAGGGGTTGGTGCCCTCGTCCACGATCACGGCGACCCGGTGCGGCGCATCCACGGTCCGCTGAGAGGATTCTTGCGGCATGTGCGATTCCTAGCACTCGTGGAGCGTCCGGCGCATCCCGCACGCTGAGCGCATGACCACCGAACCCGTCTCCCTGGCCGCCGCCCTCGCCTCGTTCACCCAGCACTGGAGCCCTCGCATCGTCGCCACCGTCAACGACTACGACGTGCGCGTTGCGAAGGTCGAGGGCGAGCATGTGTGGCACGTCCACGACCACACCGACGAGTTCTTCCTCGTCCTGGACGGCGAGCTGCACATCGCGCTGCGGGAAGCGGCCGGCGAACGCACCGTCGTCCTGCCCAAGGGTTCGGTGTACACCGTCCCGCGCGGTACGGAGCACAAGCCGTTCGCGCCGGTGCCCACGGAGATCCTCGTCCTGGAGCCGACCGGCACCCTCTCCGTCGGCGACCGCCACGACGACGTGCCGGACCATGTGGACGCCACCACGGGCCACGCGCTGACGTGACCGCCGGGGGCCGACCGGGGCTAAGACGATCCCGCCGGCATACGGCCCGCGCGCTCTGTCCACGGGCGGGACCGGGGCGTTCCGGTCCGCCTCACCGAGGGCGGGGCGGACCGGTCGCCGTAGGTCCTGGCCGGGACGGGCTGCTGGCCCGGGTCACGGTCAGACGCCGTAGCCGCCGTTGTAGCCGTCGCGCTGGTGTCGTTCCGTCTCGACCACGGTGGTCGAGGTCGGAGGCACCATCACGCGGCGGCGCCGGGCGATGCTGCTGAACGTCGTCACGCCGATCAGACCGACGATCATCAGGATGACGCCCACCAGATCGAGATTGACGCCCTGCATGTCCCAGTCGGTCGCGAACGTGAGGATGGCTCCCACGGCGATGAGGATGATGCATCCGCCGAGGCCCATGATGTTGCCTCCTGTCCGGTGTACCGGCCACTCCGGTTCACCACCGGATCCGGGTACCCCGGGGCCCGACTCCCATGCGCGGCGGCCGACTTGCTACCCCTCCAGGAACGCCACCAGCGCGTTGGCCAGCAGGTACGGGTCGGCGTCGCCGCACAACTCCCGCGCGCTGTGCATCGACAGGATGGCCACACCGATGTCGACCGTGCGGATGCCGTGCCGGGCCGCGGTGATCGGGCCGATGGTCGTGCCGCAGGGCATGGAGTTGTTGGAGACGAAGTTCTGGAACGGCACGCCCGCCTTCTCGCAGGCGGCGGCGAAGATCGCCCGGCCCGAACCGTCCGTCGCGTAACGGTTGTTGACGTTGACCTTGAGGATCGGGCCGCCGTTGACCCGCGGGTGGTGCGTGGGGTCGTGCCGCTCCGCGTAGTTGGGGTGGACGGCGTGACCGGTGTCGGAGGACAGACAGACGGTGCCCGCGAAGGCTCTCGCCCTGTCCTCGTACGACCCTCCGCGCGCGAACACCGAACGCTCCAGCACGCTGCCCAGCAGCGGCCCGTCCGCGCCGGTGTCCGACTGCGAGCCGTTCTCCTCGTGGTCGAAGGCGGCCAGCACCGGGATGTACGGCAGGCCCTCGCCGCCGGTCGCCACGGCCGTCAGCGCCGCCGTACCGGCGTGCACGGACAGCAGGTTGTCCATCCGGGGGCCGGCCACCAGCTCCTCGTCGCGGCCCAGATAGGCGGCCGGCTCCACGGAGTGCGCCATCAGGTCCCAGCCGGTGACCTGACCCGCGGCCAGCCCGGCCTCCTGCTCCAGGAAGGCGATCAGGTCGCCGTCGCGCACATCGCCCCCCAGGCCCCAGACGGGCTGGAGGTGGCGCTGCTTGTCGAGCTTGAGGCCGTCGGTGTTGACCGCCCGGTCCAGGTGGATGGCGAGTTGGGGGACCCGCAGCAGCGGACGGCCCACGTCGACCAGGCGTGTCGAACCGTCCCGCAGCGTCAGCCGGCCGGCCAGGCCCAGGTCGCGGTCCAGCCAGGAGTTGAGCAGCGGACCGCCGTAGATCTCCACGGCCACCTGGCGCCATCCGTGCGCCCCGGTGTCGGGCTGCGGCTTGACGCGCAGGTTCGGGGAGTCGGTGTGCGCGCCGATGATCCGGAACGGTGTGTGCGGCGCGGCGCCCTCGGGCACGTACCAGGCCACGATCGCGCCGCCGCGCAGGACGTACCTGCCACCGCTCCCCGCCGCGGAGACCGTCGAGGTCTCCGCGTCCCAGGCATCCGTCTCCGAGACCTGCCGGAACCCGGCCTTCTCCAGGCGCTCGGCCGCGTTCGCCACGGCGTGGTACGGCGACGGGCTCGCCGTCAGGAACGTCATGAGGTCGTCGGTGTGGCCGCGGTCGAAGCGGGAGGGTGCGCTCATGGGGTTCACCTTAACGACGTACGAGAGCCCGCTCCCGGTGATGGGGAGCGGGCCCTCGTGAGGACAATGTGGAGTGCTGGGCGGTTGTGCGGATGCGTCCTGGAACGCGGCCTCTGAGTGTGAGAAGGGCGAGTGCCGGAAGTACGAGTGCTTGAGGGCGAGTGCCGGAAGGGCGAGTGCTAGAAGGCGGCCTCGTCCAGCTCCATCAGGTCGAGCTCGACACCCGCGGCGATCTTGCGGGCCAGGGTGACGCCCGGCAGGACGTCGGCCGCGAAGAACTTCGCCGCCGCGATCTTGCCGGTGTAGAACGCCACGTCCTTCGCGGAGACGGCCTTCGTGGCGGCCGACTCCAGCTTCTCGGCGGCGATAGCGGCGCCCTTGAGGAGCAGGAAGCCGACGATGACATCACCGGAGGCGAGCAGCAGGCGGGTGGTGTTCAGGCCCACCTTGTAGATGTTCTTGACGTCCTGCTCGGTGGCCGCGAGGTCGGTCAGCATCAGGCCGACGATGGCCTCCAGCTCGACGGCCGCCTTGGCCAGGTGCTCGCGGGCGCCGGCCAGCTGCTCGCCGCCGGTGCCCAGCGCCAGGAACTTCTTGATGTCCTCGGCGAGGGAGTTCAGCGCGGCGCCCTGGTTGCGGACGATCTTCCGGAAGAAGAAGTCCTGGCCCTGGATCGCCGTGGTGCCCTCGTACAGGGTGTCGATCTTGGCGTCACGGATGTACTGCTCGATCGGGTACTCCTGGAGGAACCCGGAGCCGCCGAAGGTCTGGAGCGACTGGGCGAGCTGCTCGTAGCCCTTCTCGGAGCCGTAGCCCTTGACGATCGGCAGGAGCAGGTCGTTGAGCGCGTGCTCCGTCTTAGAGTCCTCGCCGTTCGCCTCCTTCACGGCGATCGCGTCCTGGACGGAGGCCGTGTAGAGGACGAGGGCGCGCATGCCCTCGGCGTACGCCTTCTGCGTGATCAGCGAGCGGCGCACGTCGGGGTGGTGGGTGATGGTGACCTTCGGCGCGGCCTTGTCCATGAAGTTCGCCAGGTCGGGGCCCTGGACGCGCTCCTTGGCGTACTCCAGGGCGTTGAGGTAGCCGGTGGAGAGCGTGGAGATCGCCTTCGTGCCGACCATCATGCGGGCGAACTCGATGATGCGGAACATCTGGCGGATGCCGTCGTGCTTGTCGCCGATCAGCCAGCCCTTGGCGGGGTGCCGGTCGCCGAACGTCATCTCGCAGGTGTTGGAGGCCTTCAGGCCCATCTTGTGCTCGACGTTGGTGGCGTAGGCGCCGTTGCGCTCGCCCAGCTCACCGGTCTCGAAGTCGAAGAGCGTCTTCGGGACCATGAAGAGGGACAGGCCCTTGGTGCCGGGTCCGGCGCCCTCGGGGCGGGCCAGCACGTAGTGGAGGATGTTCTCCGACATGTCGTGCTCACCGGACGTGATGAAGCGCTTCACGCCCTCGATGTGCCAGGAGCCGTCCTCCTGCTGGACCGCCTTGGTGCGGCCGGCGCCCACGTCCGAGCCGGCGTCCGGCTCGGTGAGGACCATCGTGGAGCCCCACTGCCGGTCGACGGCGATCTGCGCGATCTTCTTCTGGACGTCGTTGCCCTCGTCGAAGAGGATGCCGGCGAAGGCCGGGCCGGAGGAGTACATCCACACGGCCGGGTTCGCGCCGAGGATCAGCTCCGCGTACGCCCAGATCAGGGACGGCGGGGCGGTGGTGCCGCCGATCTCCTCGGGCAGGCCCAGCCGCCAGTACTCGGAGTCCATGAAGGCCTGGTAGCTCTTCTTGAAGGACGCGGGTACCGGCGCGGTGTTGGTCTCGGGGTCGAAGACCGGCGGGTTGCGGTCGGCGTCCGTGAAGGACTCCGCCAACTCGTTCTCCGCGAGGCGGGTCAGCTCCTCGAGGATGCTTTTCGCGGTCTCGGTGTCCATCTCCCCGAACGGGCCGGTGCCGTACAGCTTGTCGCGCCCGAGCACCTCGAAGAGGTTGAACTCGATGTCGCGGAGATTCGACTTGTAGTGCCCCATGGCGACGGCTCCGTAAAGAGAGATCGGCGAGGGACTTGGATCCTCGCGCTAGTTCACGTACCAACAAGTAGCTACCGATGATGCTACCCGTCGGTAATAAGTCGCAACCCCGAACCGGCCATCTGTGACGCGTAACGCGTCCCGTACGCCTCGGAAGCAGCCCCCGTACCGCCCCGCCCGCCGGGCGCGCTCGGTACGCTTGCGCCCATGTACGGATACGGCCAGCCCATGGACGGCGGTGCTGCGCAGCAGCAGTACGCCCCGCCGCAGCAGCAGATGCCCGGCGGCCACGGCGGGTACGGTCAGCAGCCGCCGCTCTACCCGGAGCCGTCCCCGCCGTCCCTCGCGGACGCGGTGCGGGCCTTCACCACCGGGCAGCTGGCCGCGGAGGACTTCCAGCAGGTCTTCGCGACCTCCAAGGTCTACTGCCCGCGCGGGGACAACCCCGGTTTCCTCGCCCTGCACAACACCCAGCAGCCGGTGATCCCGATGTTCACCTCGCTCAAGGAGCTGCGCCGGTACGCGGGCAAGGAGTCCAAGTACTTCGTGATCACCGGCTCCGAGATGATCGACCTGCTGCCCACCGGGTACGGCTTCGTCCTCGACATGGAGGGCGAGCACCGGATGGTGTTCGACGCGAAGGCGGTCGAGCAGATGGTCGAGTTCGCGATGCGGCGCATGTACGGCTGAGGGGTCTCCCTCCCCCGGGCCCCTCCCTGCGCCTCCCCCTGCGCCTCCCTTTCTGTCTCTCCTCTTCTTCCTCACCCCTTCCTCCGCTCCTCCGCTCCTCCGCTCCTCCTCCTTCTGATCCCCGGCCGGCCCTCGGGCGTCCGGGGATCACCCTTTCCCTTCACAGCGATGCCATAGGGTTCCCCCGCGCCACCGCCCCTGCGTGGCCGCCTCTTCCCGGGAATGTCCTCAGGGCTTCCTTCGTTATGGGTGGCAGAAAGTTCAACGCTCAACTAAACTGGGACGTACGTCGCCCAAGGAGGTACGGACATGCCCGCAGTGACCGTCGAGAACCCGCTGACCCTGCCGCGCGTCACCGCATCGGCCGACGCGGTCGCACGTCCCGTGCTCACCGTCACGACCGCGCCCGGCGGTTTCGAGGGTGAGGGCTTCCCGGTGCGCCGTGCGTTCGCCGGGATCAACTACCGCCACCTCGACCCGTTCATCATGATGGACCAGATGGGCGAGGTGGAATACGCGCCGGGCGAGCCGAAGGGCACCCCCTGGCACCCGCACCGCGGCTTCGAGACCGTCACCTACATCATCGACGGGATCTTCGACCACCAGGACAGCCAGGGCGGCGGCGGCACCATCACCAACGGCGACACCCAGTGGATGACGGCCGGCTCCGGCCTCCTCCACATCGAGGCGCCGCCGGAGTCGCTGGTCATGTCCGGCGGTCTCTTCCACGGCCTCCAGCTGTGGGTGAACCTGCCGGCCAAGGACAAGATGATGGCGCCCCGGTACCAGGACATCCGGGGCGGCCACGTACAGCTCCTGACCAGCCCGGACGGCGGCGCGCTGCTGCGCGTCATCGCGGGCGAGCTGGACGGCCACGCCGGGCCCGGCATCACCCACACCCCCATCACGATGGTCCACGCGACCCTCGCGCCGGGCGCGGAACTCACTCTTCCGTGGCGTGAGGACTTCAACGGTCTCGCGTACGTCATGGCGGGCCGCGGTTCGGTCGGCGCCGAGCGTCGGCCGATCCACCTGGGGCAGACGGCGGTCTTCGGCGCGGGTTCCTCGCTGACGGTCCGCGCGGACGAGAAGCAGGACTCGAACACGCCTGACCTGGAGGTCGTGCTGCTGGGCGGCCGGCCGATCCGTGAGCCGATGGCCCACTACGGCCCGTTCGTGATGAACACCAAGGACGAGCTCCAGCAGGCCTTCGACGACTTCCAGAAGGGCCGGCTGGGCACGATTCCGGCGGTGCACGGGATGACGGCGGAGGGCATCTAGCCTTCCGGCCCGCCGAAAGCCGCTACGGTGTGACAGGGCCCGAAGCCGCAACTCTGGTTTGCGACTTCGGGCCCTGTCCTGTGTCACCTCGCTACGGCAGTACGTATGTCACCTCGCTACGGCAGCACGTAGAGCGGCGCTCCGTCCGGGGCGCATCCGGTCTGCCGTACACACCCGCGCTTGAGCAGCATCCGCAGGCAGTCGTGGACACGGTCGTGCGACAGCCCTGTACGAGTCGCGATCTCCGCCACGCGGTAGCGGGCCTCGCCTCGCACCAGCGCCGGGGCGAGGAGGGCGGCGACCGCGTGCACGTCATCCGTGACGACGAGGTTCTTCGTCTTCCAGACGGCGAGCAGCTGCTGGGGCGTCAACTCCGTCTCGGAGACGAGCCGGGAGCGGTCGTCGGTGCGGTTGAGGGCCGCGGCGATGTCCTGAAGGCTGTGGTTGATCTGCCGCAGCAGATCGTTCTGCTCGCCGGCGAAGGCGGCCAGCCTCTCGTCCGTCTCCAGGTTGCGTTCCTCGAGGCGCACGATGGCGTCGACGACCTGCTCGGGCATGACGTACGCGGTGCCGCCGGCGGGGGCGGGTTGCACGGGGGCGGGTTCCAGGGTGTAGGAGCCGTCCCGCTGGATGGTGGCGATCACACCGGCGACCCAGGTTTTGAAGGGCTGTGACTCCGGCTTGGTGCAGGCGTTGACCATGAGGATCAAGCCCTGAAGGTTGACCAGTTTCATGTCTCGGCGCCACTCCCGACCTGCGGGAATGCTGCAAGTGTGCTTCAGGAGCACACTCTCGACACTGTCGAAGTTGGCCGCGTCGGCAATGTTGCGCAGAGTGGAACCGACGTGCGCGTAGCCCAGGTTCTTGCACACGTCGACCGCCGGGAACCAGTGCGTCCCGTCCGGAGCGGTGAGCCTGCGCACCCGTGCGCCGGTCGCCGCGTAGACGAAGTCACTGATCTCGATCGCGTCCTGCTGTGCCGCCGAGCGGTCCGGCGGCGGTGTGTTGTTCTGCTCGTACATCGAGCATCACCTCCGCCTCGAAAAATAGGCATATGCCACAGCAATGGGCCGCGTCGGCAAGGATGTTCACCCCTTAGGAGCGGGCGTTCGATTCTGAGGCCGGGTCATGTCCCTTCACCCGGGCGGCCGTCCGGTCAGGACAACCCGGCGCCTCCGTGATCCGCTGAACCCGTGCACCTGCTCCCGCTGCCCGTCCGTCGCCTGGCCGCCTGGTGCGCCGTCGTCCTGCTCGCGTCCGGCGTCGGATACGTCGGGATCCGGCTCTGCTCGGAGCTGCGTACCGCCGTCACGCCGGTGCTGCTCGCGCTGCTCGGGACCGCGCTGCTCAGGCCGCTGTACCGGAGGCTGGTGGAGGTGGGGGTGCCCCGGTCGGTAGCGGCGGCGCTGACGTGTGTCGCCGTCGTCGCCGTGGTCGGCGGGGCGGTGTACATCGTCGTCGCCGCGCTGATCGACAGCGGGGATCAGATCGTCGCCGCGCTCAGATCGGCGGCGCGGGGTGTCGCCGAGCACTTCGGGGCGGCCGGCACCTCGCTCGACGACCTCGCGTCCAATGCGAAGGAGTTGCTCACCAAGTTCGGGGGAACGGCCGCCTCCAACGTGATCAGCGGGGTGAGCGTCGTCGGCGAGAGCATCGCCATGGCCGTGCTCGCGCTGCTGCTCGTCTTCTTCTTCCTGCGGGACTCGCACCGGGCGATGGGAGCCCTGCGCTCCGCCGCTCCGCGCGGTACCGGCGACACCCTGGAGGCCATGGCCCGGCGGGCCTTCCGGGCCGTGGAGGGGTTCATGCGCGGGACGACCTTCATCGCCTTCATCGACGCCGTGTGCATCACCGTCGGACTGCTCGTCCTCGATGTGCCGGGGGCGGTCGGACTGGGCGCCCTCGTCTTCGTCGGGGCGTACATCCCCTATCTCGGCGCGTTCCTCTCCGGGGCCGTCGCCGTGCTGGTGGCGCTCGCCGACCGGGGGTTCGTCATCGCGCTGTGGGCGCTCGGGGTGGTGCTGGCGGTGCAGGTGCTGGAGGGGCATGTGCTTCAGCCGATGATCCAGAGCCGGACCGTGCAGATGCATCCGGCGGTGGTGATGGTGGCCATCACGGCCGGGGCCTCCGTGGCCGGGATCCTGGGCATGCTGCTCGCCGTCCCCTTGACGGCCGCCGCCTTCGGGGTGCTGCACGAACTGCGGACGCGTTACGGGGCGCCCGCCGAGGGTTCGCCGAACTCGTAGGGCTCGTGGAGCTCGAACCAGATGCTCTTGCCCTCCCCCCGCGGTGCCACCCCCCAGGTGTCCGCGAGCAGTTCGATGAGGACCAGGCCACGCCCCGAGGAGGCCAGTTCGCCGGGACGTCGCTTGTGGGGGAGGTCGTCGCCGGCGTCGGTGACCTCGATGCGGAGTCGGCGTTCGCCGGGGGCGCCGGTGACCTCGGCGACGAGCAGCGCGTCCGCGTCGGTGTGGACGAGGACGTTCGTCAGCGTCTCGGAGACGAGCAGGACCGCCGAGTCGATCTGGTCCGCGCAGGTCCAGTCGTGCAGCAGCTCGCGCAGTTGCTGCCGGGCCACGGCGATCCGTTCGGGCTCGGCCTGCGCGACCGTCATCATCGAGCGGCGCACGAGCTGCCGGACCGGCACGGGAGCGGTGCCCGGGCCGCAGCCGCCCTCGCCCTGGCGGCACAGCAGCAGTACGGCTATGTCGTCCTCGCGGCGGTCCGCGAGGGGGCCGATGGTGTGGTGGGAGGAGGGGCCGTGCACCGCCTGGACCAGGGCCTCGGCCAGCTCCTCCAGATCGCCCTCGTGTGCCTCGAGGATCTTGCGGACGCGTCGCCAGCCGGTGTCGAGGTCGTGGCCGCCGGTCTCCAGCAGGCCGTCGGTGCACAGCATCAGCGCCTCGCCGGGTTCCAGGGCGAGCCGGGTGGTGGGGTAGTCGGCGTCCGGGTCGATGCCCAGGGGCAGGCCCCCGGCGGTGGCGCGGACCAGCACGGTGCCGTCGGACATCCGGATCGCGGGGTCCAGATGCCCTGCCCTGGCGGTCTCCAGGACTCCGGTCACCGGGTCGACCTCCAGGTACAGGCAGGTGGCGAAACGCGGATCGGCCCCGGCTCCGCCGTCCGTGTCGGTGAGGCCGTGGAAGAAGCCGGAGGCGCGGGAGAGGACGGCGTCGGGGCGGTGGCCCTCGGCGGCGTACGCCCGTACCGCTATGCGCAGCTGGCCCATGAGTCCCGCGGCGCGGACGTCGTGGCCCTGGACGTCGCCGATGACCAGGGCGAAGCGTCCCCTGGGCAGCGGGATCATGTCGTACCAGTCGCCGCCGACCTGGAGGCCGCCGCCGGTCGGTATGTAGCGGGCGGCGAGGGTCATGCCCGGTATCTCGGGGCCGAGGGTGGGGAGCATGGAGCGCTGGAGACCGTCGGTCAGCTCGCGCTGGGTCTCCGCCGCGCCGGCGCGGGTGAGGGCCTGGGCGAGCATGCGGGCGACCGTCGTCAGCACGGACCGCTCGTCCGGGGTGAACGCCACCGGGTACGCGAAGGCGGCCATCCAGGCGCCCATCGTGCGGCCGGCCACCGTCAGCGGCAGGAACGCCCAGGAGTGACGGTTGAAGTGCGCGGCCATCGGCCAGGTGAGCGGGTAGCGCTCCTTGTACCGCTCGGGGGACGACAGATACACGGCCCGTCCGGTGCGCACGACCTCGGCGGCCGGATAGTCCGTATGGATGGACATATGGCTGAAGGGGTCCTCGTCGCCGGACTGGTGTCCGTGGTGGCCGATGATCGTCAGCCGCTCGCCCTCCACGCCGAAGACGGCGAGTCCGTCCGGTGAGAAGCCCGGCATGGACAGGGCACCCGCGACCCTCAGCACCTCCTCGGTGGACCGTGCCTCCGCCAGCGCGCGGCCGGCGTCCAGCAGGAACGCCTCGCGCGAGCGCCGCCAGTCGCCGGTGACGGCGGTCCGTCCCGCGGGGGTGCCCGGCGTCGGCTCGGTCACCTCCTGGAGGGTGCCGATCAGCTCGTACGCCTTCCTCACCGGGTCGAAGGACGGCTTGGAGCGGCTGCGCACCACCCGGACGACCCGGCCCCGGTTGTCCATGATCCGGATGCGCACCTCGGCGAGGGTGCCCTCGGCGACGGCGAGCTGGACCACTCCGGTGATCTCGTTCCAGTCGACGGGGTGGAGGCGGGCCCGGGTCTGGGCCTCGGTGAGGACGGCCTCCTTGCGGGGCAGCCCGAGCAGCCGGGCTGCCTCGGCGTCGACCGTGACCAGCCCGGTGGCGGTGTCCCAGTGCCACAGGCCGGTCGCGAGGGAAGCCAGGACCTCCCCCACGGCGGGCAACGGCTCGCCAGTGCGCATTGCCCCACTTTAGGAAGATGCCGTCGAGAAGTGCCACTGATCGCCGCACCGGTATAGAGGGGAGGTGATCAGTGACTGGCCGGTACCCTGGGGGTTGTTTCACGTGAAACACGCCCCTCGATCCGCGAAGACTGGATGAACGACGATGCATCGGTACAGGTCCCACACCTGCGGCGAGCTCCGCGCCTCTGACGTCGGCACCGACGTCCGGCTGAGCGGCTGGCTGCACAATCGGCGCGACCTGGGCGGCATCCTCTTCATCGATCTGCGTGACCACTACGGCATCACGCAGCTCGTCGCCCGTCCGGGTACGCCCGCGTACGAGGCCCTCGACAAGCTGACCAAGGAGTCGACGGTCCGCATCGACGGCAAGGCCGTCTCGCGTGGCGCCGAGAACGTCAACGCGGATCTGCCGACCGGCGAGATCGAGGTCGAGGTCGGCGAGGTCGAGCTGCTCGGCGCGGCCCAGCCGCTCCCCTTCACGATCAACGCCGAGGACGGGGTCAACGAGGAGCGGCGCCTGGAGTACCGCTTCCTGGACCTGCGCCGTGAGCGCATGCACCGCAACATCATGCTGCGCACGTCGGTCATCTCGGCGATGCGGCACAAGATGACGGCGCTGGGCTTCAACGAGATGGCGACGCCGATCCTGTCCGCGACCTCCCCCGAGGGCGCCCGCGACTTCGTCGTCCCGTCCCGTCTGCACGCGGGCCGGTTCTACGCCCTGCCGCAGGCCCCGCAGCAGTTCAAGCAGCTGCTGATGATCTCGGGCTTCGACCGCTACTTCCAGATCGCGCCCTGTTTCCGCGACGAGGACGCGCGCGCGGACCGTTCGCCGGGCGAGTTCTACCAGCTCGACGTCGAGATGAGCTTCGTCGAGCAGGAGGACGTCTTCCAGCCGATCGAGAAGCTCATGACCGAGCTGTTCGAGGAGTTCGGCGGCGGCCGTCATGTCACCTCCCCCTTCCCGCGCATCCCGTTCCGCGAGTCGATGCTGAAGTACGGCTCCGACAAGCCGGACCTGCGGGCTCAGCTGGAACTCACCGACATCACCGACATCTTCGAGGGCTCGGAGTTCAAGGCCTTCGCGGGCAAGCACGTCCGCGCGCTGCCGGTGCCGGACGTCTCCGCGCAGCCCCGCAAGTTCTTCGATCAGCTCGGCGACTTCGCGGTGACGCTGGGCGCGAAGGGCCTGGCCTGGGTCCGCGTGGCCGAGGACGGCTCGCTGACCGGCCCGATCGCCAAGTTCCTGACCGAGGACAACGTCGCCGAGCTGACCAAGCGCCTGTCGCTGGCCGCCGGCCACGCGGTGTTCTTCGGCGCGGGCGAGTTCGACGAGGTCTCGAAGATCATGGGTGCGGTGCGGGTCGAGGCCGCCAAGCGTGCCGGGCACTTCGAGGAGAACGTCTTCCGCTTCTGCTGGATCGTCGACTTCCCGATGTACGAGAAGGACGAGGAGACCGGCAAGATCGACTTCTCGCACAACCCGTTCTCGATGCCGCAGGGCGGTCTGGAGGCCCTGGAGACCCAGGACCCGCTGGACATCCTGGGCTGGCAGTACGACATCGTCTGCAACGGCGTCGAGCTCTCCTCCGGCGCGATCCGGAACCACGAGCCGGAGATCATGCTCAAGGCGTTCGAGATCGCGGGCTACGACCGGGAGACGGTCGAGGACAAGTTCGCCGGCATGCTGCGCGCGTTCCGCTTCGGCGCCCCGCCGCACGGCGGCATCGCGCCGGGTGTCGACCGCATCGTGATGCTGCTGGCCGATGAGCCGAACATCCGCGAGACCATCGCCTTCCCGCTCAACGGCAACGCCCAGGACCTGATGATGGGCGCGCCGACGGAGCTGGAAGAGGTCCGGCTGAGGGAGCTGCACCTGTCGGTGCGCAAGCCCCAGCCGAAGTAGCGGCAAGCGGCGGGAGCCGACGGGAGTCGGCGGAAGCAGGCGGTACGAACGAAAGTGGCCCGGAACCGACGTCGGTTCCGGGCCACTTTCGCTTTCCCCGGGAACTGACAGCTCTTCCTCATGCTGCTGACAGGTTCGGTCCCTAGCGTCCCGGCCTCATGACGGGATCTCAGAAACCACACAGCGAACAGGACTTATCACGTCGGAAGGTCGTGGCCGTGGCCGCGGGCGGCGTCGCGGCGGCGGGCCTGGGCGGCACCGCCTTCGCGGCGAGCGCCGCCGACGGACGCGGCAGACCGGCTCGGACCGGCGCCGGCGCCGACGGCGAGGTCTGCTACCGCCTGACCACGGAGACGGTCGAGGGCCCCTACTACATCGACGCCGACAAGATCCGGCGGGACGTCACGGAGGACCGGGAGGGCATCCCGCTCCTCCTCGGCCTGAAGGTGATCGACTCGGAGACGTGCAGGCCGATCCGGAACGCGGCCGTCGACATCTGGCACTGCGACGCGGCGGGGGTGTACTCGGGCTACGAGAACCAGGGCAACGGGGGTGGCGGCGGTCCCGCCCCGACCGGCGAACCCCCGACGGGTGCGCCCACCGGCGAACCCCCGACGGGAGCGCCCACCGGGGCGCCCCCGGGAGGCGGCCACCAGGAGCCCACGGACGACAGCCGCTACCTGCGCGGCACCTGGCGGACGGACCGGCACGGTCAGGTGACCTTCCGGACGGTCTTCCCGGGCTGGTACCGGGGGCGGTGCGTCCACATCCACGTCAAGGTGCATGTGGACGGCGCGTGGACGGACGCCGGTTACGAGGGCGGGCACACCTGCCACACCGGCCAGTTCTTCTTCGACGAGGAGTCCGTGCTCGCCTCCGCGGTGGTGGAGCCCTACGTGAGCAACGCCGCGGAGCGCACGACCCTCACCGAGGACACGATCTACGACCAGAGCGGCACCCAGGGCGGTCTGCTGAAGCTGCGCTACGACAAGCGGGACATCGCGAGGGGCGTCCACGGGTCGATCACGGTCGGCGTGGACCCGGAGGCGACGGAGGACGGCCAGGGCTCGCCGCCGCGGCCGAGCGCGTCGGCCTCAGCCGCTGATTCCGCTGCCGCGTCGGCTTCACCTTCCGTCGCCGACAACTGACGGTTCCGCCCGGGCCACGCCCCCCGACCTGCGCATCGGGGGGCGTGGCTCTCTTCATGAGTCGTTCACATACGTGGGCGTATGAACAACCCATTGACCCGGAGTGGTTGCCTCCATATCGTTCCCACATACATAACAGCAGTTCAGGTATGTGAACAGCACGATGGGGAGACAACGATGTCAGAACCCGAGAGCGGGGCAGCGAACGGAGCCGGGGCCGGCAACGAGGCCGAGACCCGGGCGGTGGGCAAGTTCCTTCGCCGGATGATGCCGATCCTGGTCCTGATGCTTCTGGTCAACAATCTCGACCGGACGAACGTGGGCTTCGTCCAGGACGAGCTCCAGGCCGACGTCGGGATCAGCGCCACCGCCTACGGCCTCGGGGCGGGCCTGTTCTTCATCGGGTACGCGCTGTTCGAGGTGCCCAGCAACATGCTCCTGGAGCGCTTCGGCGCCCGGGTCTGGCTGACCCGCATCATGATCACCTGGGGTCTGGTGATCGTGGCGATGTGCTTCATCCACGACGTGACGACCTTCTACTCGCTGCGCTTCCTGCTCGGCGTCGCGGAGGCCGGCTTCTTCCCCGGCGCGATGCTCTACATCACCCAGTGGCTGCCCGACGCGAGCCGGGGCCGGGCGACGGCGATCTTCCTCGGCGGTTCGGCGGCCGCGGGCATCGTGACCGGCCCGGTCACCGGGGCGCTGCTCGAACTGCACGGCGCGGGCGGGGTCGCCGGCTGGCGGTGGATGTTCGGCCTGGAGGGCGTGTTCTCGGTCGTGGTCGGGATCGTCGCCGGGTTCTTCCTCGTCTCCCGGATCGAGGACGCGCGCTGGCTCACGCGGGAGGAGAAGGACGCGCTCGGCGCGGCGGTGGCCGAGGACCGGGAGGCCCGCAGCCGCGCTCCGCACACGTCACGGTTCAAGCTGCTCCTCCACCCGCAGGTCGCGCTGCTGACCGGCGCGTTCTTCGCGATGACGCTCACCGGATACGCGATCACCTTCTGGCTGCCGAGCCTGATCGAGGACATCGGCGGACTGTCGTCCTTCCAGGTCGGGCTGCTGTCCGCGATCCCGGCGGTCTGCTCCATGATCGCCATGTACTCGATGAGCCACTTCACCGACCGTGCCCCTGACCGCCGCCCGTATCTGGCGATCACCCTGGTGGTGTCGGCGACGGGCACCTATCTGGCCACCCTGGGCTCCCCGTGGTTCGGCCTCGCGGCGATCACGCTGGCCGGGGTCGGCTCGAAGTGCGCGGCCACGCTGTTCTGGCCGATGGCGCAGTCGGGGCTCGACCTGAGGATCGCGGCGCCGGGCCTCGCGCTGGTCAACTCCCTCGGAAACCTGGGGGGCTTCTTCTCCCCCACGCTCTTCGGCTACCTCAAGGACACGACCGGCAGCACGAACGGCGGCCTGTACACGCTGTCGGCTGCCTCGCTGCTGGCGGTGGTCGCGGCGAGGTTCATCCGCGGAGCCCGCGCGATCTCCGATCCGCTCGTGGAGACCTCACCGGAGGCGCACAGGAACCCCGAGGGGGCAGCACAGCGGCGCGTCGTCTCATAGCGGTACGCCGGCACGGGCCGACGGGCGAGGGAGGAAGCCAGCCATGGGATCCACGGGATTCATGATCACTCTGTCGGTGCTGCTGATCGTCGGCGCGGTGGCGGGGGTGGTGGCCCAGCGCCGCGCGGCTCGCACCCGACGCCCGGCCGGTCTTCCCCGTCGCCCCGGTCACCCCGGTCGGGCTGGTCGCCCCGGTCGGTTCGGCCGGTCCGGCCCACCGGGTCCCTCCGGACTGTCCGACCTGGATGCGGAGGTGGAGGCGAACCACTGGCTGATCCGGCTGGGCGGCGGCCTCGTCCCGCCGGACGCGCGGTCCTGGGCGGGTGCGGACGAGACGGCGGGCCGGGCGCTGACCAGCGCGGCGGAGTCCCATCGCGCGGCGCGCGACCGGCTCGCCGGGGCCCGTACGGCGGGGGAGTACGAGGAGGTCACGCGGGTGGCGAAGGAGGGGCTGGAGCATCTACGGACGGCCCGTGCGGCACTGGGGCGACCGGCCTCGGCCGACGGCCTGCCCGCTCTCCCCCGTGGCGCCCGCGTCCCGGCGGCCGGCGGGGCCTGCGCGGTCACGTCTCGCTAGGGCCCCGCGCGCTGAGCCTGTCCGGGAGCTCTCCCTCACCGCCCCCTCTCTCACCGTCCGCTCCCTGTCCGCCGCCCGCCGTCACCGCCCGTTCCCTGACCGCCGCCCGCCCTCATCGCCCGCTCCCTCTCTCCTTCTCTCCCCGCTCCCTCCCTTGGCGTCCTCCCCCGGTGGCGCCGTGCGAACGGCCGGGGGGCGGCGTACCCCGACGCGGTGTCGGAGTGCGCCGCCCCGGAGCGGGACGAGCCGTGGGGGGGGTGGGGGGGGCGGGGGGGGCGCGGGCCACGGACCCCCCCAGAAT
>NZ_JBEOVB010000009.1:0-289221 GCF_040295245.1 Streptomyces sp. NPDC002884
GCCCCGGCCCCGCCCCACACCGCGCCTCCTACCGGGTCCGGGGTTTTTTTCTTCTCGCAGACGGGCCGACGTTCCGGGTGGGCGATACTGGGTTCGAACCAGTGACCTCTTCGGTGTGAACGAAGCGCTCTCCCACTGAGCTAATCGCCCGGACGCAGGGAGAACATTACCCCATGTCAGCGGGTGGCCGTGACCACGGCCGGCCCGCCCCCGCGCCTCCGCGGCGGCTCACTGGTCCTTGATCTTCCAGGGCATCTCGACGCCGAACTTCCACAGGTAGACACCCGTCAGAACGGCGATGATCACGAGGCCGATCGCGGTCAGGGTGATGTTGCGGCGGCGGACCTTCGGGTCGAGCGCGCGCTGGGCCGCCTCGGTGACCTTGCGCTTGGTCCAGCGGAGCACCAGCTGCGCCCAGACGAACTCGGTCGCCCAGATCGCCATGCCGCCGAAGATCACCACCCAGCCGGGACCGGGCAGCGGCAGCATGACGATGCCGGCGGCCACCACGGCGAGGCCGATCACGAAGACCCCGACCTGCCAGCTCAGGTGGAGCATGCGGCGTGCCTTGACGAATTCGGGCGCCCTGGAGCCGAGACCCTGGGCCTCCTGCTCCTCCGCC
Source organism: Streptomyces sp. NPDC002884 (assembly GCF_040295245.1). Lineage (NCBI taxonomy): Bacteria > Bacillati > Actinomycetota > Actinomycetes > Kitasatosporales > Streptomycetaceae > Streptomyces > Streptomyces sp. NPDC002884. The sequence continues at coordinate 623 of NZ_JBEOVB010000009.1, forward strand.
GCACCGCCCGGCTTCGACCTCTCCGCCGCCATGACTGCCTCGCCCGACTCGTCACTCCCCGTGTTCATACAGCCTGACCCTACCCGAGAGAATCCGGTCACCGGAATGGTGGTACCGGGCGAACGCACTGTCGGCCGGAAGAGTTACGTAAAGGCACGCAAAACACTCAGAGGGGTTTACAACGGCACCGTAGGTGGCATGTCGATTTCGCCGACGTGCGAATCCCCGAGCGCACACTGAGCGAAAGGCCCTGGCGCTTATGAACACCACGGTCAGCTGCGAGCTGCACCTGCGCCTCGTTGTGTCGAGCGAGTCCTCCCTGCCTGTCCCCGCAGGCCTGCGGTACGACACGGCCGACCCCTACGCCGTGCACGCCACCTTCCACACCGGTGCCGAGGAAACCGTCGAGTGGGTGTTCGCCCGCGACCTGCTCGCCGAGGGCCTGCACCGGCCCACGGGCACCGGCGACGTCCGTGTCTGGCCGTCGCGCAGTCACGGTCAGGGCGTCGTCTGCATCGCCCTGAGCTCTCCTGAGGGCGAAGCACTGCTAGAGGCCCCTGCGCGGGCCCTGGAGTCCTTCCTGAAGCGGACGGACGCCGCCGTGCCCCCTGGCACGGAACACCGGCACTTCGATCTCGATCAGGAGCTCTCGCACATCCTGGCGGAGAGCTAGGGCGAGGCTCACACCGAGCTGCCCGGCGCCGTCCACTCGGGGAGACGGCTCGGGCCAGGACAACCGAATAGGGCATGCGCCGACGCCGTGCCACGGGCCTCCCGTGGGGCGGCGTCGGCGTGCGTGCGGCACGTGCGGGCGGGACTCCCCCGGCCTCCCGGTGTCGGACGCCCGGGGATCCGGTCCACGAGTGGCCGTTGCCCGACCGCCCGGTGCGGCTACCATCGGCCAGCATCGGCGGGCGCTCGCCCGACCCCCAGGCCAGGGAGCGAAATGTGCTGATCACCCACGACACCCGGTGTGCGCTCGATGCCGTGGTGGAACTGGTGAACACCGCACCGGAGGAGGACGCGGCTCCGGACGCGCTGCCGGATGTCTCCGCTCTCGCGGATTTCGTACGAAAGCACGAGATCAGTGACGTCGGCGTGCTGTCCGAGTTCGACCTGTCCGCGGTGCGCAAGATCCGTGGGCGGTTCGCCGGGATCTTCGCGGCGTCGGACCCGCGGGCCGCCGCCGCACTGATCAACGAGCTGGTCGCCGCCGCGGGCACCACGCCACGCCTCACGGATCACGACGGCTACGACTGGCATGTGCACTACTTCGCGCCCGGTGCCTCCGTCGCCGACCATCTGGCGGCCGACTGCGGCATGGCACTGGCGTTCTTCGTGGTGGCCGGGGAGCAGGAGCGGCTTCGCCGCTGCGAGGCCCCGGACTGCCGACGTGCCTTCGTCGACCTGTCCCGCAACCGGTCCCGCCGGTACTGCGACAGCCGTACCTGCGGCAACCGTCTGCACGTGGCCGCCTACCGGGCGCGCCGCAAGGAGGCGGCGGGCTGAGGCCGGCCCCGCCGCGAGGGGTCCCTCGGGTCCCTCGCTGAGTTCCACGCGGGCCTCGAGGTCTTCGACGTCTCCTGGCGTCCCTCGGTGCCCCCTCGGCGCCCTCGGCGCTCCCTTGGTGCCTCGTGACGTCCGTCGATGCCGACGCGGCCCCGGCGGGTGACGCCGGGGACCGCGGGTACGGCTCAGAGCAGCAGCAGATCATGCAGCGAAGCCATGAGCAGCAGACACCCGATCACCGCTAGAAAGATCATCAGCGGTGGCTGGGAAAGGGCGAAAAGGCACCCGCGCGGCTCGTCCTGCTTCGGCGCGGCGTCGCTCTGTGTCGTGTCCAGCATCTCGCGGGCGATGATGACGCAGGTGACGCCCCTCGCGCGATCACGCGCCCGGATTGAGCGGGAGTGCACCGGATTCCATGACGTCGCTGTCGGGCCGTGATCACTTCCGCGCACGGTCGGTCTGACTGTGTCGTTTCAATCGCCGGGCCACCCCACGGGCACGGGTGATCGGCCCTGGTTCAGATGCCGTGCTTCTTCAGGATGGCCTCGATGTCGCTGAAGTCCTCGGAGCCACCGGTCGCGCGGGGTGCGGCCGCGGGACGGGACGCCGGACGGGAGGCCTGGCCCAGGGAGGGCGCTGAGGCGGCGGGGGCCACCGCCTCGGCCTGCGCGGCGCGGGCCGCCGCTCTGCGCTCCTTGCGGGTGCCGCCGCGGCGGCGCTCCACGACACGGGTGGTCGCGAACAGGGCCCAGGCCGCGCCGAGCACGGCGAAGCCCGCCCAGGCCGTCGGGCTGAAGGCGGTGTCGGCGATCCATTCGACGACGCCGGTCATCACCAGGCCCAGCGGCACCAGGGCGTAGGCGGCGATGCGGGCGGCCGCCAGGAAGCGCTTGCGATAGGCGGTGACCACCGCGATGCCCAGGCCGGCCACGGCGGCGGCGGAACAGACGGTCTCGGCAATCATCCGGTCCTCCAGGCGTGGGTTCACTCGGGCAGAGGTCGTGTCGACTCGGCACCGCGGCCGGCCGGCCCGCGCCTCGTCCCTTCCATCCTGCACCTGTGCACCGCTCTCGGGCCATGCTCCGGCCGGACATCAGGGACATCTCCGGGTCGGCTCCTCCGCAGGTGCCGGCCCGGGTCGTTCCCGCGGTCCCGGCCGAGAGCTCCGGGTCCGGGCGGCCGGCGGTCCGGATTGGGGCGGCCGGGGTCGGGGCTGGAAGACTGGTGTCATGAACGACTCGTCCCCGACCTCCGCCTCCGCGCCCGGCACGGCGGCCGCCCGTCCCGCCGTCGTCCTCGACATCTGGTGCGAGCTCCAGTGCCCGGACTGCCGCGGCGCCCTCGACGACCTGCGCGCCCTGCGCGAGCGGTACGGCGACCGGCTGGAGCTGCGGCTGCGGCACTTCCCGCTGGAGAAGCACAAGCACGCCTTCGCCGCCGCGCAGGCCGCCGAGGAGGCCCTGGAGCAGGGCCGGGGATGGCCGTACATCGAGGCCGTGCTGGGCCGGGTCGAGGAGCTGACCCGGGCGGGAGAACCCTTCCTGGTCGAGGTTGCCGGTGAACTCGGGCTCGACGCCGAGGAGTTCGACACCGCCCTGATCGACGGACGGCACATCCTGATCGTGGACGCCGACCAGGCCGAGGGCAAGGCGATCGGCGTCACCGGCACCCCGACGTACGTCATCGGCGGCGAACGGCTCGACGGCGGCAAGAGCCAGGAGGGGCTGCGCGAGCGCATCGAGGAGATCGCCGACCGGCTGCTGGCCGAGCAGGCGTGAGACGGGTTCCGCGCGGGCCGGTTCAGAGCAGGTTCTTGTACATCGAGTAACCCACGGGCAGATAGCCGAGCGACTCGTAGAGCCGCTCGGCCGGGGTGTTGCCGGCGAAGACGTTGAGGCCGAGAACGCGCTTGCCCGCCTCGATCGACCGGGCCTCGGCCAGCAGCATCAGGGAACGCCCGTGGCCTCGGCCGCGGAAGGCCTCGTCGGTCTCGACGTCGTACACGAACGCCTTGTCGCCGATGAAGGCCACCCAGAGCGTGCCGACCCGTTCACCCTCCTGCTCCAGGACGCTGAACAGCATGTTCTCCGTCGCCCGGCCCTGTGGCAGCAGCAGTTCGTGGTCCCGCCGCGACCTGGCCCACGCCTCGTCCTCGGGCACTCCGCGATCCGCCAAGTCCTGGGCGTAGGACGCGACACCGTGTTCGAGCCAGGGCAGGTACTCGGCCTCCGTCATGGGCCTGCCCCGGCTGCCCTCGGGCAGCCGGGGAGCGATGGCGCCCAGAGGCTTCTCCATGCCGCGATTGCGGTGGACGTAGCCGAGTGCCGTCGCCAGCCGCAGTGCGGTTTCCGCGTCGGCGGGCACCCGGAGCTCGATCCGCTTGCATCCCCAGCCGCGGGCCACTTCCTCGGCGGCCAGCGCGGCCACCGTGCCCCGGCCGCGCCCGCGGTCCGGTTCCTCGATGCTCAGGTCGGCGATCCGGGCGACCTCGGCGCCGAAGACCGCGGAGGTCGAGAGGTGGACCGCTCCGACGGGACGGCTGTTCACACAGACCTGATAGTGGCGCGAGAGCGCCCCGTCGGCGGTGCGCTGAAGCGGCTCGGTCGGCCGCAGGGTCGTGGTCATCAGGGGCTTTTCTACCCACCGCGGCGAGCGGCGTCAGCCTGTTTTCCCGGGCTCTTCCGGTCCCGGGCCGGGACTTTACGGGTCGAGGTCGTCGGCGGCGCGCTCGGCGAAGACCCGCATCGCCTTGGCGGTCACCGGGCCCGGCGTGCCCGGCAGTTCGCGCTCGTCGACGCGGTGAACGGCCTGGACGTCGCGCAGGGTGGAGGTGAGGAAGACCTCGTCGGCCCGTGCCAGCACGTCCAGCGGCAGGTCGGTCTCCTTGGCGCCGGTCCACTCGACGGTCAGCTCGCGGGTGATGCCCGCGAGGCAGCCGGAGGCGAGCGGCGGGGTGTGGATCTCGCCGTCCAGGACGACGAACACGTTGGACCCGGTGCCCTCGCAGAGCTGCCCGACCGTGTTGGCGAACAGGGCCTCGGTGGCACCGCTTTGGTGGGCGCGGGCCAGGGCGACGACGTTCTCGGCGTACGAGGTCGTCTTCAGGCCGGTGAGCGCGCCGCGTTCGTTGCGGGTCCAGGGGACCGTGACGACGGTCGTGGAGTCGGCGCGCCGGGTGGTCTCCCCGAGGGCGACGACGAGGGTGGGGCCGTGTTCGCCGCGGTCGGAGCCGAGGGGGCCCTGGCCGCCGGTGTAGGTGATCCGCAGCCGGCCGAGCGGCATCGGGTTGGCCTCGATGACGGCGGCGCAGGCGCGGCGGACCTCGTCGTGGTCGGGATCCGGCAGGCCGAGACCGCGCGCGGAGCGGGTCAGCCGGTCGAGATGGCGGGTCAGCGCGAACGTCACGCCGTCCACCGCCTTCACCGTCTCGAAGATGCCGTCGCCCACGGTCAGTCCGTGGTCGAAGACGGAGACACGGGCGGACTCGGTGTCCTGCAGCCCGCCGTCGAGCCAGATCTTCACGTCAGTCCCTCTCCCTTGGCCTCGTACGTTCCCGACGCTATCGCGAGCAGTCGGGAGGCCTTCAGCTCGGTCTCCTCCCACTCGGCCTCGGGGTCCGAGCCCCAGGTGATGCCCGCGCCGGTGCCGAAGCGCAGCACGGCCGGGCCCCCGCAGGCGCGGTCGATCCAGAAGGTGCGGATGCCGACGGCCAGCTCGCCGGTCCCCCGGTCGGCGTCGACCCAGCCGATGCCGCCGCAGTACGGGCCGCGCGGCGCCGTCTCCAGCGCCTCGATGATCCGCAGGGCGCTGGACTTGGGGGCGCCGGTGACCGAGCCGGGCGGGAAGGCGGCGTCGATCAGCTCGGGCCAGCCTGCGCCGTCGCGCAGTTCGCCGCGGACCATGGACACGAGGTGGACCAGACCCGGGTGCTTCTCGACGGCGCACAGGTCGGGGACGGTCACGCTGCCGGTGGCGCAGACCTGACCGAGGTCGTTGCGGACGAGGTCCACGATCATCACGTTCTCGGCGTAGTCCTTCTCCAGGAGATCCGCCTCGGTGCGTCCGGTGCCCTTGATGGGCCCGGACTCGACGACCCGGCCGTCGCGGCGCAGGAAGAGTTCGGGTGACGCGGTGGCCGTCTCTATGCCGTGCGCCGGGAGACGAATCGTTCCTGCGTACGGCGCCGGGTTGCCCCGGGCCAGCAGGGCGGTCAGCGCGTCCACGTCGGCGTCGGACCCGACCGGCGCGGACAGGACCCGGCAGAGATTGGCCTGGTACACCTGACCGGCCGCGATGTGCTCCCGGACGCGGCGCACCCCCGCCGTGTACGCGGCGCGGTCGAGCGAGGACGTCCAGTCACCGGCCGAGGGTCCGCGCCACGCCCCGGGCACGGGAGCCGGCACGGGCTCCTCGCGCACCTCGGCGAAGCGCGCGCAGACCGGACGGCCCTCGAAGTCGGCGCAGACGGCCCAGAAACCGGCGCCGTCGAGGGCCGCCACATCGCTGGTCACGTCGAGGAGGCCGGTGGCGACTCGGGTGCCGAAACGGGCGAGAGGAGGGAGGTCGAGCACGTGGTCGAGTGTATGGCGGGTCACTCGAGAGGTGGTCCGGGCAGGTCCCGCACGACCCGGCCGGGGGCCCTGACCAGGTCCGCGAGCAGACACAGGGCAGCACGCTGCACAAACGCGTTTTTGTACTGGCCCGGGAATCCGCTAGAGTTCAACACGTCGCCGGGACGCGAGAGCCGACCGAACCGACAGGCGGACGTAGCTCAGTTGGTAGAGCGCAACCTTGCCAAGGTTGAGGTCGCGAGTTCGAGCCTCGTCGTCCGCTCGAAGGAACAAGGGGTCCTCCGGGTCCCCTGCACTCCTGGTGGAGTGGCCGAGAGGCGAGGCAACGGCCTGCAAAGCCGTCTACACGGGTTCAAATCCCGTCTCCACCTCCAAGGACGATTAGCTCAGCGGGAGAGCGCTTCCCTGACACGGAAGAGGTCACTGGTTCAATCCCAGTATCGTCCACTGGATCTGTTCGAAGATCCGAACCCGCGCGATTAGCTCAGCGGGAGAGCGCTTCCCTGACACGGAAGAGGTCACTGGTTCAATCCCAGTATCGCGCACGCAGTGCACACGGCCTTCGCGTCGTGATCCCGAGGACGATTAGCTCAGCGGGAGAGCGCTTCCCTGACACGGAAGAGGTCACTGGTTCAATCCCAGTATCGTCCACGCACCGAGAGCCCCCGGCCGCCTTCGCGGTCGGGGGCTTCTTGTCTGCTCCGGTTCAGCTGGAGAACAGCATGTGGCCGAAGCCCTTCTGACGGTGGTGACCGCCGTAGTGGCCGCCACCGTGGTGACCGCCGCCGTGCTGGGCTCCCCACGCGGGAGCGGCCGGGGCGGCGGGGTAGGCCTGCGGGGCGCCCGGGGGCGGCGGAGCCGGCTGGGACCACTGGGACTCGACGCGGGTGAGCGCCTCCAGCTCGCCGTAGTCGAGGAAGATCCCGCGGCAGTTGCTGCACTGTTCGATCTGGACGCCGTTGCGGTTGTACGTGTGCATCTGAGCGTGACACTTCGGGCACTGCATGGTTCGGCTCAACTCCTCGCCGGTCGGTGCTGTTTCGCGTACCGCCAGGACAGACACTGTCCGGCTGCGGTCGGTTGCACCCTACTTCGCGCGGCTCGCCGTCAACTGCGGGGGGACGGAACCCATTCGGGCACAGGCGTCGACCAGGCACTGCTCGACCTCGTCCAACGCCCGTCCCTGCGCGACCGACTTGGTGACGGATCGTGCCGCGCTCTGCACGGTGAGTGCGCGAGCCGGGACGTCGAGGGCGATCCAGGGGTCCCCGTCCCCGGGGACGGCGGGGCCGCCCTCGGCACGGTAGGCGGCCAGGAAGCGGGCCCACTCCTCGGGCGGGAGCAGCCCGCAGGCGTACCAGGCGGCCGGACGGGCGAGATCCCAGGCGGGGACACCGACGCCGAGGTCGTCGACGTCGATCAGGCGCCAGGGCCCGTCGGGTGCGGGGTGGCGGACGAGCTGGCCGAGGTGGAGGTCGCCGTGGCAGAGGGTGGTGGTGTCCGGCATGGGGGCCTCGGCGCGGGCCCAGGCGGGAAGCGCGCGCCAGGCGCTCAGGACGGGAGCGACGGCGGGGTGCGGTCCGGCCGCGCGCAGGCGGACCACGGCGTGGGCGGCCTTGGCGGGACCGCGCATCTCCGGGAGCGCGGTCGGAGCCGGGGTGCGGTGCAGACGGGCGAGCAGGGCGCCCGCGGCCTCCCAGGGGGCCAGGTCGGGATCGTCCGGATCCACCGGAGTGCCGTACGGCCAGAAGGTCACGAGCCGGCCGTGGAGGGCGGCCGGAGCCGGTGCGAGCGGCGGCAGGAGGATGTCCGGGATGCGGGCCGCCAGGGCGAGGCGCGGGGTGAGTCCGGCCGGGTCGGTGTCGGGTGCGTGCGCCTTCGCGACGGTGTCGGCATGCCGGACGACGGTGGCGTCGGGACGGTCGGCGAGGGTGGCCGCGCCGCAGGGGCAGGCCGGTGTGGCCTCGTGCGCCTTGGCTCCCGCCCGGCGGGCGAGCTCGGTGAGCAGGGGGTGCGCGGTCACGGGGCTCCCTGGGCGGCGGCGTGCGGGTCTTCCCGCGAGGGTACGCAGGCGAGGTCACCGCGGTCGCGGCGCCGTCGCCGTCGCGGACGGCCGGCAGGGGCGTCGCGGGCCGCCGGGAAAAGCAATGCAGGCGCAGCTCCCCAGCTGCGCCTGCATTTTTTGCCGTCCGCCGCACCCCCGTCCCCACGGGGTTTCATGGGTGGATGTCCCCGCCCGAACCGCTCTTCCGGGCCTGGGGTCGCCGCTCAGCGCCCCAGCATCACTCCCACGGACGACGCCTGTGTGGCCACTGTCTCCCAGCCGTCGAAGACGACGAGGAGCAGGACCGCCAGGGGAAGGGCCATCAGTGTCGCCACCAAGGGGTGGCGGCGGCCCGTGCGACGAGGACGCGTACCGCGTCCCTGTGTGCGGATCATCGTCCGCGGTGCCGTAAGGGCCATGGTCCCTCTCCTGACCTGATCAGTTGTGGTCGGCAGCGGCGGGTGTCTGACCTCGGGGGACGAGTGCTGCACCCGCCGCTTGACCTCAAATCTAGGCGCGGGGCGGCCGGCGGGCGTCATGCCCTCGTACCGATTGCCGGGCCTCCCGGAGGATGAGCCATGACCTGCGGAGTACTCCCCTGGGTGGAGAGACGGTCCTGAGTCTCGGGGTCTTCCCGGAGGGGCTCTCCGGTCCCGGCCGGATTCCCGTACCGCCTCAGGACCCGAGGCCGGACGCCCGGCCGTGACTTCGCTCACTTCGGGCGCCCCCTGCCGGGCCGCCGTCACCCCTCGCGGGCCCGCCCGGCGGGCCGTCACCCCCCGGGCCCGCCTCCCGTCGCCGGCGTCGGCGCCGGCCCGCACACGGCCACCCGCCTCGGGTTCAATCCACCTTGCCCGACAGGCGGTTGGGTTCGCCGGGCCGCCAAAGCCCGCCTGTTCGCAGGGGTGCTGACCACCCTTCACATCCCCCACCCGGCACTGACAATCGATCGGTACGAGAGGGCGCGGCCTCTGCGCGCGAACGGCCGTGGAAACGTAAGCTGTGCCACGTCACACGGACCGGGCAGCGGGGATGAACATGGCGATGATGCGCCTGAGGCGCGAGGACCCGCGCGTCGTCGGCTCGTTCAGGCTTCACAGACGGCTCGGCGCGGGCGGGATGGGCGTCGTCTATCTGGGGTCCGACAAGAAGGGGCAGCGGGTCGCGCTGAAGGTGATCCGGCCCGATCTGGCGGAGGACCAGGAGTTCCGGTCGCGGTTCGCGCGCGAGGTCTCGGCCGCTCGGCGGATCCGGGGCGGATGCACGGCGCGGCTGGTCGCGGCGGACCTGGACGCCGACCGGCCGTGGTTCGCCACCCAGTACGTGCCCGGGCCCTCCCTCCACGACAAGGTCAACGACGAGGGGCCGCTCGGGGCCGCGGAACTGGCCTCGATCGGAGCCGCGCTGTCGGAGGGGCTCGTCGCCGTCCACGAGGCCGGGGTCGTGCACCGGGATCTGAAGCCCTCCAACATCCTGCTCTCCCCCAAGGGCCCGCGGATCATCGACTTCGGCATCGCCTGGGCGACGGGCGCCTCCACGCTGACGCATGTCGGTACGGCGGTCGGCTCCCCCGGCTTCCTCGCGCCGGAGCAGGTGCGCGGGGCCCTGGTAACCCCGGCCACCGACGTGTTCTCGCTCGGCGCCACGCTCGCCTACGCCTCGACGGCCGATTCGCCCTTCGGGCACGGCAGTTCCGAGGTGATGCTGTACCGCGTGGTGCACGAGGAGCCGCATCTGCACGGCGTACCTGACGCGCTGGCCCCGCTGGTGCGGGCCTGTCTGGCGAAGGACCCGGAGGAGCGGCCCAGCACCCTCGATCTCTCGCTGCGCCTGAAGGAGATCGCGACCCGGGAGGCCCAGGGTCTGGCGGACGCGCGTCCTCCGGCGCCTCGGGCGGCCGAGGCGGATCGGCCCACGGGGCGGCTCTCCGAAACCGGTTACCCGGAGCGCACCCTGCGCCACCAGGCCGGGCCCGGCACTCCACCGCCGCGGAACGGGGCGCCGCCCTCGCGCGGTGCGGTTCCTTCGCGGGGCGCAGCGCCGGCTCGTGGGGGCAACGCCGCACGGGGTGCCGGTGCCTCGTCGTCGCGGTCGGGGGCCCGGCCGGCTCCCTCGCGCAACACCCGCCCCGGCAGCGGCAACCGTCCGGCGTCCCGCGGCGGGGCCCGGCGTCCGGGGCCTAGGACCACGGGTACCGGGCGGCGGCCCGCCAATCCGCGGCTGCTGCGCCAACGGCTGTTCGTGTTCGTCGTGGTGACCGTGCTGGTCGCGCTCGGCATCGCGGTCGTCCAGGGCTGCCAGGGTCCGGCGCGCGGGCTCGGCGGCGGCGACGGCGTCGTGCGGCAGGAACAGCAGCAGCAGCTCCGGCCTCAGCCGGGCGGCCCGCTCGGCGACTGACCCGGGTCGAGTCCGCGGGCTGCCGGGGAAGCGGGCGGGGCCGTGTCAGACGTCGAGCGGGATGACGCCGAGGGGCTCGGTGGTGGGCTGCGGTGAGCCGCCGGCCGGTTCGACGGTGATCCCCACGGCGACGGCGTCGGCGGGCGATCCCTTCAGGACGTGGGAGCCGTTCGGCGCGCTGCCGGTCACCAGGCCCGCCGAGCGGACGTCTCCCGCCTCGGCCGCGTACCAGAGCTCGTAGACCTTGCCGCCGGTCAGGGCGGGAAGACCGTATGCGGCGAAGACGGCCCGCGCCTGGTCGAGGGAGACCACGACGGCGGCGGTGGTCCCGCCGGTCAGGCTTCCGGTGTGGACGGTGGCGTCGGGTGCGGTGAGGACCTCGGTGATCGCGGCGCCCGCGGTGCGGGCCTGCTGCTCGGCCCGGACCGCCCGGGTGCGCGCGTCGTCCGCCTCGACGTGCTGCCGGACGGCGATTCCGCCGAGCACGGCGGCCGCCGCGATGCTCGCCGCGAGCGCGAGGCGCAGCACCCGCCGGCCGGGGGCCCGTGGGCGGTGCGGGACTCGGTCCTGGCGGGTGTGGGCGACGGCCTGCAGCGTGCGGGCGCGTGCCTGCGCGGTCACCGGGACGCTCCGCACCGAGGCGCCGAGCAGGGCGGTGGTCTCCAGGAGGCCGACGGCCTCCCGGTGGCACTGTTCACAACCGGCGAGATGGTTCTCGAACGCGGTTTCCTCGGCGGGCGGCAGGGCGTACAGCGCGTACGCGCCGATGGCCAGGTGGCGGTCCTCCTCAGGTGTCATGAGTCCGCCTCCAGACAGGCGCGCAGTCGCCGCAGCCCCGCGCGCATTCGGGACTTCACCGTTCCTTCGGGGGTGGCGAGGGCGTCGGCGACCTCGAGATAGGTCAGGCCCTGGTAGTAGGCGAGCATCAGCGGGACTCGCTCCTGGCGGGCGAGCGCGGTGAGGCAGCGGTGGAGCCGCCGCTGTTCGTCGTGGTCCTGGACGATCTCGGCCACTTCGTCGAAGGGGCGCTCCGGCGCGAGGATGCCCGTGCGCTGTTCGCGTTCCGCGCCGGCCTGCGCGGAACGTACCCGGTCCACCGCCCGGCGGTGGGCCACGGTGAGCACCCAGGCTTTCGGCGTTCCCCGCTCGGGGCTGTAGCGGTCCGCGGTGCGCCAGACCTCGATCATGACCTCCTGGGTCACCTCCTCCGCCTGAGCGACGTCCCGCAGGATCCGGCAGGCCAGTCCCATGACACTGCCGGACAGCGCGTCGTAGACGCCGGTGAACGCGTCCTGGTCGCCACCCGCCACCCGGGCCAGCAGGTCCTCCACTCGGGCGTCCGGATCGAAGCTGTGCGGCAAAGTCCTGCTCCCCTCGTGCCTCGTGCCTCGTGCTGGGTTCGGACGGCCCGCCCGCGGCGTGTGCGGAGGGAGGGGACCTGCGCCGGGAAGCTCCTCACCGCTCCGGGGACGGGCCGCTCGGGGATCTCAGGTCGAGCAGGACGTGGACGGTCTTGCCGCCGAGGGCGGGGACCAGCCTGATCTGTCCGCCCAGCCCGCGGATGACCCCCATGCCGAAGCCGCCGCGCTCGTCGCCGTCCGAACGGCGGCGGAGCTCGGGGAGCTCCTCGCTGTGGTCGGCGACGGCGATGTCCAGCCGGCCGTCGCGCACCGTCAGCGTCAGCACGCAGGGACCACAGGTGTGGCGGACCGCGTTGGTCACCAGTTCGGAGACGACGAGGACCGCGTCCGGCACGCGGTCGACCGGGTCGGTCGCCTCCAGCCATCTCTCACTGACCTGACGGGCGAGGGACGGGGCCCGCCTGGAGTGCGGCAGGGCGACGGCACAACACGCCGTCGTGGGCGGTGACGTCGGCGGTGACGTGGTCATGGTCATGAGAGCTCCCCTGGAACGACTCGTCGGGGACGGCTTTGGTTCGCAGGGGATTCGTAGCCGCACAGCACGCGGATGCCGCCGTGTTGTACACGAAAGCCCCAGGTTCTCACCCGCCCGGGCGAGCCCGGGGTCCGCGGATCCGCGGATCCGCAGATCCGCGTGGACGGTCTCGGTCTTTATGCTGCCGCTACATTTTTCCGCTTTGTCGTCATCCGTCCGGCTTTCGGGTCCGAATCCCCCGCGTCCGGCACAGCGAGACGAGGAACGGCGTTCCTCACGGATCCACCCCACCCCACCGGCGTGGCCGGTGGACGGGAACGGACCGCCCTCGTCGCCCGTGCTCTTCGCTGAACGTTCAAGGGAGATGTGTCCGATGACCGCTTTCCTGCGAGCCCGCCGCCTGGTGGCCGGGGCCGCCGCGACGGGCCTACTGGCCGGAGGAGCCCTGCTCGGCATGTCCGGCGTGGCGACCGCGGCCCCCGCTCCCCCTTCCCCCTCGTCCGTGGTGACCACCGACCACGACGGTAAGTGCCACTGGGTGAAGGGCCACTGGGAGAAGAAGTGGGTGAAGGGCCACTGGGAGAAGAAGCGGGTCAACCACAAGACCTGGCACCACGGCCACTGGGACAACCACTACACCTACAAGTGGGTCTACGTTCACGGCCACTGGGACCACCAGTGGGTCAAGGGGCACTGGGAGTGCCACCACCGCTGACCATGGCCACGCGCAGGTGAGGGCCGGACGCACTCTGTGCTCCGGCCCTCGTTTCGCGTGCCGTCGGCTCTCAGGCGGGCCGCGGCCGGGTCGCGTAGAACGCGACGGCGGAAGCGGCCGCCACGTTGAGGGAGTCGACCCCCGCGGACATGGGGATGCGTACCCACTCGTCCGCCGCGCGGAGGGCGTACGTGGAGAGTCCGTGACCCTCCGAGCCCAGCATGATGGCGCTCTTCTCGAAGCGTTCCGGGTTCAGCTCGTCGAGGGGGGTCGCCTTCTCGTCCGGGGTCATGGCGAGGATGTCGTACCCGGCGTCGCGCACGACGTCGAGGCCGGCCGGCCAGGCCTCGAACCGTGCGTAGGGGACCGAGAAGACGGCGCCCATCGACACCTTGATCGCCCGCCGGTATAGGGGGTCCGCGCAGTCCGGTGACAGCAGGATCGCCTTGATGCCGAGCGCGGCGGCACTCCGGAAGGCCGCTCCGAGATTCGCGTGATCGACGAATCCCTCGAAGATCGCGACGCGCTCCCCGGCCCCGTCCTGCCGGTCCCCGGCGACGACACCCCGGCGGGCGGACACGAGGAGTTCGGCGGCGTCCGGCAGCGGCTTGCGCTGCATGGAGGCCAGCGCGCCGCGGTGGACGTGATAGCCGGTGACCCGTTCCGCGAGCTCCGGGCTGACGGCGTAGACCGGTGCCGGAAGCTCGTCGATGACGTCGCGCATGACGTCGACCCACTTGGCGGAGAGCAGCATGGAGCGCATCTCGTACCCGGCGTCCTTGGCCCGGCGGATGACCTTCTCGCCCTCGGCGATGAACAGGCCCTCGGCGGGCTCGCGCTTGCGGCGCAGCTCGACGTCGGTCAGGCCGGTGTAGTCGCGCAGGCGCGGGTCGTCGGGGTCCTCAACGGTGATGAGATCGGCCACAGGGTGATACTGCCTTGTCCTGGGTGTGCTGCCAACGGCTCGGAACGGTTGCGTTACCCGCGGTTACTCGGAGCTCCGCGCGCCGACGGCGACGACCGCGCCGACGATGATCACCGCCGGGGGCCTGACCTCCTGCGTGCGGACCGCCTCGGCGACCGTCGCCAGGGTCGCGTCCACGCGGCGCTGGGCGGCCGTCGTGCCCTCCTGGACGAGGGCGACCGGGGTGTCGGGCGACTTGCCGTGCGCGACGAGCGTCTCGGCGATCTTCCCGATCTTGTCGACGCCCATGAGGATCACCAGGGTGCCGGTGAGCTTCGCCAGGGAGGGCCAGTCGACCAGGGAACGCTCGTCGTCGGGAGCGACATGCCCGCTGACCACGGTGAACTCATGGGCCACGCCCCGGTGGGTGACCGGGATGCCGGCCGCGCCCGGCACCGAGATCGAGCTGGAGATGCCCGGCACGACCGTGCAGGCGATGCCGGCCTCCGCGAGGGCCTGGAGCTCCTCCATGCCACGGCCGAAGACATACGGGTCCCCGCCCTTGAGACGGACCACCGACTTGCCCTGCCTGGCGTGCTCGATCAGCGCGTTGTTGATGGCCTCCTGGGCCATGTACCGGCCGTAGGGGATCTTCGCCGCGTCGATCACCTCGACATGCGGCGGGAGTTCGGCGAGGAGGTCGCGCGGTCCGAGCCGGTCGGCGATGACGACGTCCGCCTCGGCGAGGAGACGACGCCCGCGCACCGTGATCAGGTCCGGGTCGCCGGGACCGCCGCCGACCAGCGCGACGCCGGGGGTCCGGGTGCGGTGGTGGGGGGCGACGAGGGTGCCGTCGCGCAGGCCCTCGACGACCGCGTCACGGATGGCCGCGGTGTGGCGCGGGTCGCGGCCGCGGGCGTCGGTGGTGAGCACGGCGACCGTGACACCCTCGCTGTGGCCGGTCGCCGGGGTCCAGGCGGTCGCGGCGTCGGCGTCGTCGGAGCGGACGCACCAGACGCGGTGCGCCTCGGCCTCGACGGAGGCCCGGCCGTTCGCCTCGGTGTCGCTCGTGGCGATGAGGGCGTACCAGGCCTCGGCGAGATCGCCGTCGGCGTACGGACGCCTCGACCAGGTGATCTCGCCCGCGTCCGCCATCGCCTCCACCGACGGCGTCGCCGCCGGGGACACGAGGTGGATGTCGGCGCCGGCCGCGATCAGCGCGGGCAGACGGCGCTGGGCGACCTGGCCGCCGCCGAGGACGACGACCCTGCGGCCGGCGAGACGGAGGCCTACGGGGTAGGCGGGGTGTTCGGCCATGAGGGTGCGGCTCCTCGTACGGGCAGAGAGCAGAGGGTGGGCGCTGCGGCTCTGGAGCGGCCCTGACGTGCGCATTTTAGAGGTGACTTCAGCATGCGGCGGGGCCGGGGGCAGCACAAGCGCGTGCCCCCGGCCCCGGAGCGGGCCCTACTTCTCGGTGACGCCCGCCGAATCGAACGTCGCCACCTCGTGCATCGCCCGTGCGGTGCTCTGCACCAGCGGCAGGGCGAGCAGGGCGCCCGTTCCCTCGCCGAGGCGGAGGTCGAGGTCGACCAGGGGGCGCAGACCCAGCTTGTTCAGGGCGGCGACATGACCGGGTTCGGCGCTGCGGTGGCCCGCGATGCAGGCCGCGAGGACCTCGGGGGCGATGGCGCGGGCGACCAGGGCGGCGGCGCCGGCGCTGACGCCGTCCAGGATCACGGGCGTACGCAGGGAGGCGCCGCCGAGGAGGAGGCCGACCATCGCCGCGTGTTCGAAGCCGCCGATCGCGGCCAGGACGCCGATGGGGTCCGCCGGGTCGGGCTGGTGGACCTCCAGGGCGCGGCGCACGACCTCGGTCTTGCGGGCGAGGGTCTCGTCGTTGATACCGGTGCCACGGCCGGTGACCTCGGCCGGGTCGGCGCCCGTGAAGACCGAGATGAGAGCCGCGGACGCCGTGGTGTTCGCGATGCCCATCTCACCCGTGAGCAGCGCCTTGTTGCCGGCGGCGACCAGGTCGCGGGCGGTCTCGATGCCGACCTCGATGGCCTGCTTGGCCTCGTCGCGGGTCATCGCGGGGCCGGTGGTCATGTCGGACGTGCCCGCGCGGATCTTGCGGGGCAGGAGGCCGGGGGTCGCGGGGAGGTCGGCGGCGACGCCCACGTCCACCACGCAGACCTCCGCGCCCACCTGGGTGGCGAAGGCGTTGCAGACCGCTCCCCCGCCGAGGAAGTTGGCGACCATCTGGGCCGTCACCTCCTGGGGCCAGGGGGTGACCCCCTGCGCGTGAACACCGTGGTCGCCGGCGAAGATCGCGACGGCCGCGGGCTCCGGGATGGGCGGCGGGCACTGCCGGGACAGGCCGGACAGCTGGGCGGAGATGATCTCCAGCATGCCGAGCGAGCCCGGCGGCTTCGTCATCCGCTTCTGCCGCTCCCAGGCCTCGCCGAGCGCCTTGGCGTCGAGCGGGCGGACACTGGCGACGGTCTCGGCGAGCAGGTCGTGCGGGTCCTCGCCGGGCAGCGCGCGACGGCCGTACGTCTCCTCGTGGACGACCCACGACAGCGGACGGCGCTTGGCCCACCCGGCCTGCATCAGCTCGGGCTCGTCCGGGAACTCGTCGACGTATCCGACGCAGAGGTAGGCGACCACCTCGAGGTGGTCGGGCAGGCCCAGCGCGCGGACCATCTCGCGCTCGTCGAAGAAGCTGACCCAGCCGACGCCGAGACCCTCGGCGCGGGCGGCGAGCCAGAGGTTCTCGACCGCGAGCGCGGAGGAGTACGGCGCCATCTGCGGCTGGGTGTGCCGGCCGAGGGTGTGGCGGCCGCCGCGGGTCGGGTCGGCGGTGACGACGATGTTCACCGGGGTGTCGAGGATGGCCTCGATCTTCAGTTCCTTGAACTGCTTCGCCCGGCCCTTCGGCAGCGACTTCGCGTACGCGTCGCGCTGACGGGTCGCCAGCTCGTGCATCGCGCGCCGGGTGTCGGCGGAGCGGATGACCACGAAGTCCCAGGGCTGCGAGTGCCCGACGGAGGGCGCGGTGTGAGCGGCCTCCAGGACACGCAGCAGCACCTCGTGCGGGATCGGGTCGGCGCGGAATCCGTTGCGGATGTCCCGGCGCTCACGCATGACCTTCAGGACGGCCTCGCGCTCGGCGTCGTCGTACGCGGGCGCGGCGGGGCCGGTGGACTCTCGAACTTCTTCCACTGGGGCCGGGCTCTCTTCCTGGTCGGCGGCCCTGGTCTCCAGGTCCTCCGGGCTCTGTGCGACATCGGGGTCGATGCCGGTCTCGGGCTCCGTGTCCGGGATCGCCGGGGCGGGAGCGGGGTCGGCGCCGCGAGGGGCGGGGACCGTGAGGGCGGGAGCGGCGGCGCCGGTGTCGGCGACCTGGTGCGGTTCCGCCGGCGGGTGTTCCACCGCCGCGTGGGCGGCCTGCTCCTGTGTGGGGAGCACGAGCGGGTGCGGCGGGGTGGGGGCGAGGTGCGGGGTGGTGGGCACCAGGCCCTCGACCGGGACGAAATGGCCCAGGGGCTGGTCCGCGGCGGGCCGGTTCGACGGCGCCGACCGGTCCGGCTGCTCGGACTGCTCCGGCTGCTCCGGCTGGAGAACCAGGGGAGCGGGAGCCGGCTGCCGGAGGGGCTGCGGGTGCGGGTGCGCGAACTCCGGCTGCGGGAGCTGCGGGACGGCGGTGGCGTCCACGGGGACGGAGACCGGGACCGCCACGGGCTCGGGGGAGGCCGGCGCGGCGGGTGCCTCGATCGGCGACTCGGCCGCCGACGGCTCCGGCTGCGGCTCCGGCTCCGGCTGCGGTTCCGCCAGGGTCGCTGCCGGGACGGGCTCCAGCTGCTCGGTCAGGACCTCGGGCGCGGGTTCGGCTTCGGCTTCGGCTTCGAGTGCGACCACGGGCTCGGGCTCGGGCTGCGGAGTCGTGTCGGGAGCGGGTGCATCCGGGATGAGAGACGCGGGGGCCGCGATGTGGGCGGCCTCCGCCGAGGTCCCGCTCGACGCCTCCACCTCCGGCTCCGGTTCCGGTGTCGGCCGGACGTCCTGGGCCGACGGGACGGCCTGCTCCGGAGCGGGTTCCGCCTGCGGGGCCGTCGGCTCGACGGGCTCGAGGGAAGCCGCGGCGGCCATCTCGGCGGACGCCACGAAGGCGTCGACGAGCAGGACGGGCTCGGGAGCGGCGGCGGGCACGGGGGCGGAGACCTCCGGCACGGAGGGTGCCTCGGGGGCGACGGCCTCGGCCACGGGGCCGGGCGGTTCCGGGGCGGGCGCCGCGGGCTCGGGCACATCGGGGCCGACGGTCGTCGTGGGTTCGGGAAGCTGGGCGACCGCGGGCGCGGGGGTGGGCTCAGCAGGGGTGGGCGCCGGGACCACGACGGGATCCGGCACGGGCGCTTCGGAAGCGGCGGCGGGTGCGGGAACGGACTCGGCGGCCGGGACCGCCTCCGCCGTGGGCGCCTCGTGGGCCTGGGCCGGCGTGTCGCCGAGATCCGCGTGAGGCGCCTCGTGCTCCTGGGCCTCCTGGGCCTCCTGGGCCTGTTGAGGTCCTTGGGGCTCGTGCTGCTGAGGCGCCTCGACCGGGCTCGTCCGCCCGACCTCGGCCACGGAGGCCTGAGCGACGGTCTCCGCAACGGAGTGCGCGTCAGGAACCTCGGTGGGTTCTGCCGCCTCGCTGAGCTCTGCCACCTCGGCGGGCTCTGCCGTCTCAGCCGCCTCGCTCACCTCAGGCGCCCCGGCCACGGCAGGCGCCTCGGCCACGGCGGGTTCGGCCGGCGGGGTGCCTTCGGCGGCGACGGCGACGGCGACGGCCGGCTGCTCCGCGTACGCGGCATCGGGGTCCTGTGCGGCTTCCGGTGCCGGCACCGCTTCCACCGGCGTGTCGACGGCCGACACGGCGCCGGCGTCCGGGGTCCCGTCGTCCCCGGAGACGGGGACGGGGACGTCGGCCGCGTCCTGCCCGGTCTCCGCGACCTCGGCCGTGGGTGCCTCCTCCGCCTCCGCCATCATCGCGGCGCCGAACAGCTCACCGGGGTCGACGACTCCGTAGGTCCCGGCGGTCTGCGCGGGTACGGGCGTCGCAGCGTCGACGACCACGGACTCCTGGGACTCCTGGGACCCCTGCGGCGCGGTCGCGGCGATGGCCTCGGTCGCCACCCGGGCCACGACGGCCTGGGCCACGCCGACCGGCTCGCGCTGCTGAGCTGCCGCGACCGTCGCCGGAGCAACCGTTTCCGCGGCCGTCGCCCCGTGCACGACCGGCGGCTGCGCGGCGCCCCAGGGGGACGCTCCCTGCGGGGGCATCTCGCGCAGGTGCGGGACGTCGAGGTACTCGGGGCCGGACGCGGACGGGCCGGACTGTCGCACCGGCGCGCCCGCGGGGCCGCGATCGGCGAGGGAGCGGACCGGGCTCGCGGAGGCGTCGGGGATCTGCGGGCCGAGGTGCAGGGGGCGGCGCGGGGCCGCCTGGGGCACCGACGGGCCGGGCAGGCGGACGGCGCTGAGGTCGACCGAACCGCTGTCGCGGCCGGCCGTCTCGTGCGGGCCCGGCTCGTGCACCGTCTCGACCACCGGCTCGGGGGCGGGCGGCGCCACCTCGTTGCCCCACGCGCTCTGGGCACCCGGCAGCAGCAACAGGTCTTCGTCCTCGGCGGTGGTCTCGGAGAGGTAGGTGTACGCACCGTGCGCGGGGGCGCCCGGCTGTTCCACCATGCCTACGCTCTCCGGCAACCCCTCGCCCGGGACCTGGCCGGTGTCGGTCATGCGTACCCCTCGCCCATCGGTTAGTGCTTCTACGACCAGCTCACCCGGAGCGGCGCACCGACCGCCCCGTAGTGAAGAACGAGCGTCCGCGCCCAGCGGCACGAACGACCCGCCCGAAAAAGCGACAAAGCCATTCAGTGGCATTGTCCCGGCCGTAGTCGCGTCGCGACAGCTTGATCCGCGACGCCCCGCTGTGGACTGCGCCACGTTGCGCGCCCTCCGGTTCTGCCGTACCACACCCACCCCAAAAGGGATGCGTTTTCCGGACATTGACCGACGAAGCGCCGGGCGACCGGAAGCGGTACGACGATCGGCCAGCCTACCGCGCGCGGTACGACAACAGGATCACGGGGAGGGCGCGCCGGGTCACGATCGGCGGTCGGAAAGGCCCTGGCCGCCGCCCGTCCGACACCGGCCCCTCACGCGTCCCTCACGTGTCCCTCACCTGTCCGCCGGCCTCAACGAGGCGATGCGCGCCGCACGATTTCCCCGGTGAGGAGGAACGCGACGCTCCGCTCCCGTTCCGTCCAGGCCCGCGTGTCGAGTTCGACGGACTGGACGAGGGAGCACTCGACGCGGTAGCCGTGCTCGGTCAGGTCACGGCCCACGAGTTCGGCGGCGTCGCGGGTGCCGGCGTGGGTGACGATGCGCTGCGGTCGGCGGTCGGCGACGGCGGACACCACGGCCGCTCCCCCACCGCCGATCCGTACGACGTCGGGTTCGGGCAGGTTCTCCAGGACGTGCGGGGCGGTGCCGTGGACGATCTGGAGCTGGACGCCGTGGCGGCGCGCTGAGCTGTCGGTGCGGGCGCACGCGTCGAGGTCCCGGTCGACGGCGATCACGGCGGCGCCCGCCCGCGCCGTCTCGGTCGCGAAGGCGCCGCTGCCGCAGCCGATGTCCCAGACGAGGTCGCCGACGCGCGGTCCGAGCCGGGCGAGTTGGGCGGCGCGCAGCAGCTCCGCCTCGCCCTCGCCGAGTCCGCCGCCGTACGCCTCGGCGGGCAGGGCCCAGCCGCGCGGGCCGGCGGCGGGGTCGCGGCCGGCGATCCAGCCGCTGTCCCCGGAGACGACCGGCCCGGTGGGACCGCCGATGACGATGACGACGTTGGGGTCGCGCCAGGTGTGGTCGGCGGCCTTGTCGGAGGTGACGACGCTGACCTGTTCGCGGGTGGTGCCGAGCTCCTCGCAGACGACGAACGTGCGGTGCACGCCCTCCATCAGCAGGCCGAGCTCGGCGGGGCCCGCGCCCGGGGAGGTGAGGACGGCGACCTTGGTGTGGGCGCGGCAGACGTTCACGGCGCGGCGCAGGGTGCGCCGGTGGGCGACGACCACCTGGGCGTCGTCCCAGGGCATGCCGGCCCGGGCGAACGCGGCGGCGACGGCGGAGACGGCCGGGACGACCTCGACCTCCAGGCCGAACTCGGGTGCGCGCAGGGTCCGTACGACGCCGAAGAAGCCCGGGTCGCCGTCGGCGAGGACGACCGCGGTGCCGCGGTGGCCGGCGATGCGGCGGGCGGCGAGGGAGACGCTGCCGAGCCGGACGCGTTCCGCCGCGGGCGGCACCTCGGGCAGCGTCAGGTGGTGGGGGGCACCGGCCACCAGCGTGGCGGCACCCAGGGCGGAGCGGGCCGCGGCGGTCAGCGGCGAACCGTCCCATCCGATCACCGTGACGCGGTCGGCCATCGTCGTCAGTCTCCCCCGGGGTTCACGCAGGTAGCGGGCTCCGTGAGGGTACCTGGTCGGTGGGTCACGGCAATGGGGGCGGCACCGGCCCGGGGGTCAGTTCCAGTCGGTGTACGACGTGAAACCGCCGCTCTCCGCGAAGTGCTCCCCGGGTCCCTCCAGGTCCTCCGGGAGGAGGCTCCACACGATGTAGTCGGTGCGCACCTCGTTCCACCTGCCGTCCTCGGCCCGGGCACGCGCTATGCAGGCGCCGCGCAGCACGCCCTCGCTGATACAGCCGATCTTCTGCGCGACCTGCTGGGAGGCGGTGTTGTCGGCGGCCGTGCGCAGCTCGATGCGCTCGAACTTCTGGTCGCGGACCAGCCATTGGGCGGTGGCCAGCGCCGCTTCGGAGGCGTAGCCCTCACCGCGCGCCCAGGGCGCGATGATGTACGACAGTTCGGTGGAACGGACGTGCCAGTTGGTCTTGGCGAGCTGGACGACGCCGACCAGGCGCTGGGTGAGGAACTCGGTGACGGCGAGGTCGAGGCCGCGGCCCTCGGTGCGTTCGGTGGGCGCGTGGTCGGTGATCCAACGGCGGGCGGCCACCTGGTCGTAGGGCTGCGGCACGGCCGTCCAGGCCGCGACCTGCTCGTCGTTCATCATGTCGGCCAGGGCGGGCACGTCGTCCTCGTCGAGGGGACGCAGCACCAACCGCTCCGTGCTGATGGAGATGTTGGGGAAGGTGCTCGTCATGCGCCGCTCCGTAACCTTCGAGACTTCGGGGTGTGACCTGCCGCCCCGTCAGGGTCCGCTGAACTGCCCAGCATGCAGCATGTGAGCACGGAACCACACCACGGGGTCCACACCAAGTGAAGGAGTGGACCCCGGGCGCACCTGCCGGTCCCCCGGCCGGTCACGGTGTTCAGAACGAGGCGATGACGGAGCCGTCGTACTTGTCCTGGATGAACTTCTTGACCTCGGCGGAGGTGAGGAGCTTGGCCAGCTTCTTCACTCGCGGGTCGTCCTCGTTGCCGTCCTTGACGGCGAGGAAGTTGCCGTACGGGTTGTCCGTGGCGGACTCCAGGACGAGGGCGTCCGAGGCGGGCTTCAGGTCGGCCTCGATGGCGTAGTTGCCGTTGATGACGGCGGCGTCCACGTCGTCCAGGGAGCGCGGGGTCTGGGCCGCCTCCAGCTCCTTGAACTTGAGCTTCTTCGGGTTCTCGGTGATGTCCGCGGGGGTCGCCTCGTTGCCCACGCCGTCCTTGAGGGTGATCAGCTTGTTCGCGGCCAGCAGCTTGAGCGCGCGGGCCTCGTTGACACTGTCGTTCGGGACGGCGATCGTCGCGCCGCTCTTCAGGGCGTCGGCGCTCTTGACCTTGTGGGAGTAGAGGCCGAGCGGCTCCAGGTGCACCGTGACGACGGGCACGATGTGGGTGCCGTTCTTCTTGTTGAAGTCGTCGAGGTACGGCTGGTTCTGGAAGTAGTTGGCGTCCACCGAGCCGTCCTCCGTCGCCGTGTTCGGCGTGACGTAGTCGGTGAACTCCTTGACCTCCAGGTCGAGTCCCGCCTTCTTCGCCAGGTTGTCCTTGACGAAGTTCAGGATCTCGGCGTGCGGGGTCGGGCTCGCGGCGACGACCAGCGGACCGCTGGTGTCGGAGGCGGAGTCCTTGTCCGAGCCGCAGGCGGTGAGTCCCAGGGTGAGGGCGCCGACGGCGAGGACTGCGGTGGTGAGTTTGGCGGTGTTACGCACGAAAAGTGCCTTTCCTGAGGGTGTGACGACCCGCGTGGGGTGTGCGGGGGATCTGTGGGAACGGCCCGGGGAGGGCTCAGGCGACCTTGCTGATGTCCGCGGCGGCCGGCTCCTTGGCCTTCAGGAGGCGGAGCCTGGGCGCGGGGCCCGAGCTGCCGCCGCGGCGGTGCAGCGAGCGGGCCGCGTAGTCGCCGGCGAACTGGATGAGCGAGATGACGACGGCGAGGATCGCCACCGTGATCCACATCAGCTCGGTCTCGAAGCGCTGGTAGCCGTAGCGGATGGCGATGTCGCCGAGTCCGCCGGCGCCGACCGTGCCGGCCATGGCGGAGTAGCCGATCAGGGCCACGATCGTGGTCGTGGTGCTCGCGATGAGCGAGGGCAGGGACTCCGGCACGAGGACCTTGCGCACGATCGTCCAGGTGTTGCCGCCCATCGCCTGCACGGCCTCGACGAGTCCGCCGTCCACTTCACGGACGGCCGTCTCGACCAGGCGGGCGAAGAACGGGATGGCCCCGATGGCGAGCGGCACGATCGCGGCCTCGCGGCCGATGGTCGTCCCGGTGATCGTGCGGGTGAAGTTCATCAGCGCGACCATCAGGATGATGAACGGCAGCGAGCGGGCGATGTTCACGACCTGCCCGATCACCCGGTTGGCGACGAGGTTCTGCAACAGGCCGCCCCGGTCGGTCAGGACCAGCAGGACGCCGAGCGGCAGACCGCCGACGACGGCGATGAGCGTGGACCAGCCGACCATGTAGAGGGTGTCCCAACACGCCTGGGACAGCAGGGGCTGCATCTCGGACCAGGTCACTTGGCACCGTCCTTCAGCAGAACGGGCTCCTGGGCCGCGTTGTCCACGATGTCGATCTGGAGGCCCTGTTCGCGCAGGAAGCCGATCGGCACGACGTTGTCCTCGTAGCGGCCGGGCAGTTCGATGCGC
The DNA here is from genome assembly GCF_040295245.1 of Streptomyces sp. NPDC002884. NCBI lineage: Bacteria > Bacillati > Actinomycetota > Actinomycetes > Kitasatosporales > Streptomycetaceae > Streptomyces > Streptomyces sp. NPDC002884. The sequence continues at coordinate 24,794 of NZ_JBEOVB010000009.1, forward strand.
ATCCGGCCGACCTGGAGCCCGCCGACGGTGTCGATGGCGGCACCGAGGATGGAGATGTCGATGTTGTAGGTGCGCGACAGCCGGGAGATGACGGGCCGGGTGGCGGCCTCGCCGTGGAAGGTCACGTCGACGACCGTGCGGTCCTCGTCGGTGGCCTCGCCGCCGACCGGGAAGAGCGCGCCGGCCAGTTCGGAGCCGGGGGTGGCGAGCAGTTCGCCGACCGTGCCGGACTCGACGACGCGGCCGTTCTCCATCAGCGCGGCGGAGTCGCAGATCGACTTCACCACGTCCATCTCGTGGGTGATGAGCAGGACGGTCAGGCCCAGCTGCCGGTTCAGGTCGCGCAGCAGCTGGAGGATGGAGCGGGTGGTCTCCGGGTCGAGCGCGCTGGTGGCCTCGTCGGAGAGGAGCACCTTGGGGTCGCCGGCGAGCGCGCGGGCGATGCCGACGCGCTGCTTCTGACCGCCGGAGAGCTGGGCCGGGAAGGACTTCGCCTTGTCGGCCAGACCGACCAGGTCGAGCAGCTCCAGCGCCTTGCGGGAACGTTCCTGTCCCGAGACGCCGAGAATCTCCAGGGGCAGTTCGACGTTGTCCTGCACGGTCCGTGAGGACAGCAGGTTGAAGTGCTGGAACACCATGCCGATCCGGCTGCGCGCCTGCCGCAGCTCCTTGCCGGCCCGGGGTCCGCGCCCGGCGAGGGCGGTGAGGTCCTGCCCGGCGACGGTGACCGTGCCGGCGGTGGGACGCTCCAGGAGGTTGATGCAGCGGATGAGCGAGGACTTGCCGGCGCCGGACTGGCCGATGACGCCGTACACCTCGCCTTCGCGGACGTGGAGATCGACGCCGTCGAGGGCGGTGACCTCACGGCCGCGCGAGCGGTAGACCTTGGTGAGGCCCGTGGTGGTGATCACGTGGATTTCCGTCACTGTCGAGTGCGCGGGCGTGGGTGTGCCCGGGCGCACGGGTGCAGGCTGTCAGGGACGCGACACGGCTCTCGCTGTGGCGGGGAACCGGGGAGAAACATGTGCGCGGGGCGCGGCTACGTCATGTACGGCGGACTTGCGGCGCACGGACATGCCACGGCGTCTCGCTTCGGGGCGCGAGCTCGGGGTGGTGCGGGGGCCCTCTAGAAGGCGCACATTCGACACATACAACGAGCACCGGGCGTCATGGTCGCCTCGGTCGCAAGGGTGCGGCTGCTCGTAGTGGTCATGAGCATCAGTAAAGCAGACGTACGGTCCTGACCAAGACCCCGCCGTCCGCATGCCGGACAGCCGTGGACAGCCGGGGCCGGCCGTCGGACCACCCCCGGCCGCGCCCCGAGATCCCCGCCGCCCCGCCCATGACCAGCGCCCGCAAGGCTGACAGGCCCTTCACAGCGAGGCCGGCGGCGGGCCCGCGGGCCTGGCGGGCTGTGGCCAACGCCACGGCCGCCGGACCGCGGGCCGGGCAGCCCCGACGCCCGCCCCGGACCGGCCTCCGGGGCCTGCCTCCGGGACCGGGCCAGGACCCGGGCCCGCGCCGGACACCGGGGCCCGGGGCCGATCGCGGGACGCCTGATACGCCGTAATAAGGTCACTGCATGCTTGATGCCCTGACGCTGGTGACCGGCGTCGCCGCGTTGCTGCTCGCCGCCTGGTGCGGCTGGGCCGCCTACCGCGACCAGCCGACGAAGGACTGGCATTTCATCGGGATGGCCGTGGTCTCCCTGCTGGCCGTGATCCAGCTGGTGGTCGGGATCGTCCAGCTGGCGCGGGGCGAGAAGCCGGAGCAGGGTACGACGATCTTCGTGGCGTATCTGCTCGGAGCGGTCGCGTGCGTTCCGGCGGTGGGGTTCATGTCGCTGTCCGAGCGGACCCGCTGGGGTTCGGTGACGGCCGCCGCGGGCGGTGTGGTGCTCGCCGTGCTCGAAGTGCGGCTCTATGACATCTGGGGAGGCTGAGATGGCGGCGGTCGACGACAAGCCGGACCGGCTCATCAGCGGGCCGGGCATGCTGCTGGTGTGGTTCTACGGCGTGATGGTGGTCGGGGCCGTGTCGCGGTCGGCGTACCAGATCGCGACCGAGTTCGACCGGGCGCCGCTGGCCTACACGCTGTCGGCCGTGGCGGGCGTGGTGTACGGGTTCATCACGTACTCGCTGGTGCGGGGCGGCGAGACGGCCCGCAGAGCGGCGCAGGTCTGCTGCGCCGCCGAGCTGGCGGGGGTGCTGATCGTCGGCACCTGGACCCTGGTCGACCCGTCGGCCTTCCCGGACTCGACCGTGTGGTCGAAGTACGGGATGGGCTACGTGTTCATTCCCGTGCTGCTGCCGCTGTCCGCCCTGTACTGGCTGCGGAAGTCCCGTACGGCCACGGCTACGCCGTAGCCGCGTACTCCCCGGCCTGCTTCTCCAGGACGATCATCGGTACGCCGTCGGTGCCCTGCGAGGTGCCGACCGTCTCGTAGCCGACCCTGCGGTAGAGGCGCAGGTTGCCCTCGCTGCGGTGGCCGGTGAAGAGGCGGAACTTCTTGGCGCCGCGCTCCTCGGCCAGCGCCGCCTCGGCCGCGCGGAGCAGCCGCGCCCCGATGCCGTGGCCCTGGAGGCGCGGGTGGACGCAGAGCTTGCCGATGGCGGCGGCGCCGTCCTCGGTGAGACTGCCTCGTACGGAGCCGACCACCTCGTCGCCCAGGCGGGCCACGAAGACGCAGTCGGCGGCGAGTTCCTGCCGGACCGAGTCGAGGCTCTGGACGAGCGGGGCGATGCGGTAATTGGCGTACAGCGCGGCTTCACTCTGGAAGCACAGGTACTGCAATCTGAAGATCTGCTCGGCATCCTGCTCGGTCGCCACCGAGATGGTCACGCTCATGCCCATGTGCGCACGCCTCCCGCTCACCTGATCGCCTGTGGTCCTTCACTCCTATCCCCGCACTTCCCGGGCCGCAACCTCCGGCGCCAGCAAACGCCGCAGACATCCCAGACATCTGGAACGTTCCGGTCCGAGACTGCCCTGTGAGATACCCAACTCCCCCGCGATCTCGCGGTAGGTGAGGTCCCGGGACGAGAGCAGCGCCTGGAGGAGACGGGAGCAGCGGCCGGGCAGCCGGTGCACCGCCTCGCGCAGGGCGCGGTGCCGGGCGGCGGTGAGCGCGAGCTGCTCGGGGCCGCGGTCGGGGTCGTCGGCGGGCTCGCTCTCGTACGGCCGCTCGCGGCGGGTCGTGCGGCGGGCGCGGCGGACCTCGGCGCGGACGGCCCTGCGCAGCCAGCCCTGAGGGTCGGGCGGCGGGCCGTCGGTGGCGAGGTGCTCCAGCAGACGGAGCCAGACCGCCTGTTCGAGGTCGCCGGGTTCGGTGGCGGTGGCATGGGCCTCGGCGGAGGCCTCCGCGGTGAGGAGCGGGCGCAGGGTGGTGAGCAGGTCGTGCGTCATGTGCCACACGATGCGGCCGCCCGGGCGGCTGGTTGCCGGGGCGGCCGACTGTCACTCCAACGGGGACTCAGCCGTTGACGAAGTCCGCGCGGGCCAGCAGTCCGGTGTCCGGGTTGTCCGTGAAGACACCGTCGATGCCGGTCGCGAAGTAGGTGCGGAACACGCTGAAGGAGTCACCGTAGGCGTCCGCGTCCGTGCCCTTGCGGAAGCTCGTGGGCAGGAAGGGGTTCTCGTTGCGCATGGTGTACGGGTGCAGCACCAGGCCGACCGCGTGGGCGTCCTTCACCAGCGTGGTCGGCGTGGTGAGGTTGCCGGCGGCGTCCTTCGGGATCACCAGGTCGAGGGTCGGGCCGATGCCCTGGGCGTAGCCGGCGATCTCCCTGAGCCCCGCCCGGGTGACCAGGTCGGCGACCGTGCGCGGGTCGCCCGCCTCGACGAAGTCCCAGGGGCGCGAGGTCGCGCCGGACAGCAGCACCACGAGGGGGTTGTCGACCAGCTTGTTCAGACGCTGGATGCTGGTCGGCTCGAAGGACTGCACGATGACCGGCGAGTTCTTCCGGTCCTTGCCGTGCTTGTGCAGCAGCTTGGCGACCCGCTCCTCCAGGCCCAGGCCCAGCTTGCGGAAGTAGGTGGGGTGCTTGGTCTCGGGGTAGATCCAGACCTGCTTGCCGCGCTTGCGGGTCTGCTCGTCCTGCCACTTCAGGACTTCCTCGAAGGTGGGGATCTCCCAGCGGCCGTTGTAGAGCGTGTTGTGCGGGCGGTTGGCCGGGATGCGCTCGATCGCGCGCAGGGTCTTCAGCTCGGCGAGGGTGAAGTCCTCGGTGAACCAGCCGGTCGTGGAGACGCCGTCGAGGACCTTCGTGGTCCTGCGGGCGGCGAACTCCGGATGGTCGGCGACGTCGGTGGTACCGCCGATCTCCGGCTCGTGACGGCACACCAGATGACCGTCCTTGGTGGGGACGAGGTCCCCCGCCTCGACGATGTCGGCGCCCAGGTCGAGGGCGAGCTGGTACGAGCCGAAGGTGTGCTCCGGCCGGTAGCCGCTGGCGCCGCGGTGGCCGATGATCGTCGGCACGGGCAGGCTCTTCAGGCCCTTTCCGGAGCGGGACGACTCGGCGGCTCTCGCCGTGCCCGACAGACCCAGGACCGTTCCGGTGGCGCCGAGCACGGCGGCGCCGAGGAGCGCCCGCCGTCCCGTTCCGCCCGCGCTCGCCTGCTGGTTCGACTCCTGCTTGCCCTGCGTTCCCATGAGGGGTCTCCTGCCGTCGGCTCGTCCGTGCGGCCCGATGGTAGGGGCGTGGACATGACCGTCGGGAGACCTCGGTCCTAACACGCGGGTGACGGCGGATGGCATGTGCCGTACGGCCGTCCGGCCGGTTCCGCGCGGTGGTTCGCTTCGTTCCGGGCAGATGACAAGGAGGAGACGATACCGCCGTACAGGTAAACGTACGTCAACAGTGCGTAAGACCTGGGTGACCCGATGTGCGTCAGCCCCGGCGCCGCGAGTATCGTCCTCACCTGCACAGACTCATACCCTTTTCCCTTGACATCGGAGGGCTCGTTGTCCCGCTTCGTGCTCATCAAGGCAGTACTCGGACCGGTCATGCGCCTGATGTTCCGCCCCCGGGTCGAGGGCGCGGAGCACATCCCCGGCGACGGCCCCGTCATCCTGGCAGGCAATCACCTCACGTTCATCGACTCGATGATCCTGCCGCTCGTGTGCGACCGGCAGGTCTTCTTCATCGGCAAGGACGAGTACGTCACCGGCAAGTCCCTCAAGGGCCGGTTCATGGCCTGGTTCTTCACCGGGGTCGGCATGATCCCGGTGGACCGCGACGGCGGCCGCGGCGGCGTGGCGGCGCTGATGACCGGGCGGCGCGTGCTGGAGGAGGGGAAGGTCTTCGGGATCTACCCCGAGGGCACGCGGTCGCCCGACGGCCGGCTGTACCGGGGCCGGACCGGCATCGCCCGGCTGACGCTGATGACCGGGGCGCCGGTCGTTCCCTTCGCGATGATCGGCACGGACAAGTTGCAGCCGGGCGGGGCGGGGATGCCCCGGCCGGGTCGGGTCACCGTCCGGTTCGGCGAGGCGATGGAGTTCTCCCGGTACGACGGGATGGACCGGGACCGGTATGTGCTGCGTGCCGTGACGGACTCGGTGATGACCGAGGTCATGCGGTTGTCGGGACAGGAGTACGTGGACATGTACGCCACCAAGGCGAAAGCGGCGTAAGCCTCCGGCGGTCGGGCGGGTGCGTCGGGTTCGGGGCGGGTGCGTCGCAGTTCGGGGCGGGTGCGGGTGCGTGGTGGCTGGTCGCGCGGTTCCCCGCGCCCCTGGGCTGCGTGGCCTAACCGGCGTTCTCCAGGTGCTGGCCCCTGAGCATGAACCAGGCCGCCACCGCGGTCGCCAGCAGTACCGCCGCGCCTGCTCCGGATGCCACGTTCAGGCCGTCGACGAAGGCCCCTCGGGCCGACGACAGCATCTGATCGGCCGCGGTCGGCGCCATGTGCCCCGCCGCCTCCACCGCGCCGCCCAGTGACTCGTGGGCGCCCGCGGGAGTGCCCGCGGGGGCGGTGAAGTCGCGGTAGACGCCCGTCACGATCGAGCCGAGTACGGCGATGCCCAGGGCCGCGCCCAGTTCGTACGCCGTCTCGGAGACCGCGGAGGCGGCGCCCGCCTGGTCCTTGGGTACGGAGCTCAGGATGACGTCCGAGGTCACCGTGAACGAGAGGCCTGCGCCCACGCCGACGACCAGCAGGGCGGCTCCCAGCATCGGGTAGCCGGTGTTCCGGTCGATGAGCGCCAGCGCGGCCAGCGCGAGGCCGATCGCCGCGAGGCCGCCCGAGACGACGGCCCGTACCGAGAAGCGGCGGGCCGCTCGGCCCGCGAGCAGACCGGCCACCACCGCGCCGACGGCGGCGGGCAGTTCGGCCAGACCGGCCTCGAACGGACGCCGGCCCTGGACGAGCTGGAGGTACTGGGAGAGGAAGAACACCAGGCCCGACAGGCCCAGGATGGTCAGCAGGTCGGCCAGGACGGCGCCGCTGAAGCCGCGGTTGCGGAACAGCCGCATGTCCAGCAGGGGGGCCGGCAGGGTCAGCTGGCGGCGGACGAAGCCGTACAGCGCGGCCGCGCCGAGCAGGCCCGTGCCGAGCGGGACCCCGGTGAGACCGTGTGTGGCGGCCTCCTTGACGGCGTACACGACGCCGATCATGCCCACCAGGGACAGCAGCACGCTGGGCAGGTCCCACGGGCCGGGGTTCGGGGTGCGGGACTCGGGGAGCGTCCGGATGCCGACGACGACCAGGACGACCATCACGGGCAGGTTGATGAGGAAGACCGAGCCCCACCAGAAGTGTTCGAGGAGGAAGCCGCCCACGATGGGACCGACGGCGGTGCCCGCGGAGGCGGTCGCACCCCAGATGCCGACGGCGAGGCTGCGCTCGCGCGGGTCGTGGAAGAGGTTGCGGATCAGGGCGAGGGTGGCGGGCATCAGGGTCGCGCCGGCCACGCCGAGCAGGGCCCGGGCCGCGATCATCGTCTCCGGGGTCGTCGCGTACGCGTTGAGGACCGATATCAGCCCGAACGCGGTGGCGCCCATGAGCAGGATCCGCTTGCGGCCGATGCGGTCGCCGAGGCTGCCCATCGAGACGAGCAGGCCGGCGATGACGAAGGAGTAGACGTCGCCGATCCAGAGGAGCTGGGTGCCGGAGGGCTCGAGGTCCTCGCTGATGTAGGGGGTCGCCAGGCCGAGGACGGTCGCGTCGACGGCCACCAGCAGCACGGCGAGCACGAGGACGGAGAGCGCGAGCCAACGGTCCGGGCGCTTCACCGCCCCGGTCGTGGTCGCCGGCCGCAGGGTGCTGGTCATGATTCCTCTCACTGTGGTGCGGGGTTGTGTCGTGCCGGGCTGTGCCGTGCCGGGCTGTGCCGTGCGGGTTCTGTGGTGCCGGGTGCCACGGTCACGGGTGGCCGCGGTCACGGGTGGCCGCGGTCACGGGTGGCCGCGGTAAGGGGTTGGGCGCGGTAAGGGGTTCCGCGGTCAGGGGTTCTGGGGTGCGGGAGGCCTCAGGGCGCCGCCGAGCAGCAGCTCGGCGATCATGTGCTGGAAGTCCTTGGGGGCGCCCTTGCCGCACTGCACCATCCAGGCGCCGGAGGCCAGCAGGCCGTACAGCGCCTCGGTGAGCCAGGCGGGTGTGAGGTCGATGCGGAACTCGCCGCCCAGCTGTCCGCGCCGGAACAGATCCGAGATCAGGTCGTCGATCCGGGTCCAGCCCTGGTTCTGCTCCTCGCCCTCGAACAACTGGTTCTCGGTGTAGAGGAAGGCGAGCAGGCCGGCGGCCGGTTCGATCTCCTGGACGAGCCGGCGTACGGCGTCGCGCGCGGGCCCCTCGTCCAGCCGCGCCGCGTCCAGGGCGCTCTCGCACTCCGCGATGCCGAGGGCCTCCAGGGCCCGCACCAGCGCGTCGCGGCCGGCGAAGTGACGGTGCAGGGTGGCCCGGCTGATCCCGGCCGCCTTGGCGACCTCGTCCATCGTCGCCGTGGATTTGCGGGTCAGCAGGGCCGCGGCACTGCGCAGCACGTGGTCACGATCGACAGCCATGAGACAAGAGTAGCGCAAGTGAGACAGTGGTGTCTCATTCCGAGGGTGCGCGCATCACTCAGGGGTGCTCGCTGCCGATCGTCGACGGTCCGGCGGACGTCTCAGTGCCAGGGCAGGCTGCCGCGCCGCTCCCAGTACTCCCGCGGCTCCTCCGCCAGCCCGGCCAGCCGGTCCACCTGCTCGTCGTCGAGGTCCACGACCGCCGCGTGCAGGTTGGAGGCGAGCTGGGTGGCGGTCGCCGCGCCGGAGAGGACGACGCCGGCCCAGGGCTGCCGCAGGATCAGGGCGAGGGCGACCGCGTCGCAGCCGAGCGACGTCTGTGCCGCAACAGACCTCAGGGCGTCCGGCGCGTGGGGCTGCGCGAGACGCCCGTTGGCCATGCCCTCCTTCACGATCACCGTGAGCCCGGCGTCATGGGCCTCGGCGAGGGCGGGACCGGCCGAGGGCTCCAGCGCGTTGTACGTCGACTGGACGGTACGGAAGAGGGGCTCGCCGTCGACCGTCACGGCGAGGGCCGCGCGGATGGCGTCGGCCTGGGCGGGGCCGCTGGTGGAGAACCCGACGGTGAGGCCCTGCGCGGCGGACTCGGCCAGCCTCGCGTGGAGTTCCTTGTCGGTGAGGGCGGGACTGTCCGGGGTCACCGAGTGGATCTGGTAGAGGTCGAGCCGGTCGCCGAGCAGTTCCGCCGTCTCGGCGCGCTGACGTTCGTACGTCGGGAGCCCGTGGTCCTTGACCTCGTGCCGGTCCGCGTCCGTGGTCCAGTCGGCGGTGTAGGTGTAACCCCACTTGCTGCCCACCACGATGTCGTCCACGTCGGGCCTGGCCTTCAGCCAGCCGGCGAGGAACTCCTCGGAACGGCCGTAGGAGCGGGCCGCGTCGAAGTAGCGGACGCCCTGGGCGTAGGCGGCGTCGAGGAGTTCGTGGGTGCGGGCGCGCAGCGTCTCGACGCCGCGGTCCGCTCCGAGGTCCTCGTCCCGGCCGAGGGTGATGTAGCCGGGGCGGCCCACGGCGGCGAGGCCGAAGCCGATGTGGCAGGTGGGGGTCGTCGCTGTGGCCAGTCGGGCGAAGGGCATCGCGGGCTCCGTTGGTCGGCTGCGGTACGGCTTCCGACCAACGTAGTCCGTCGTGACCTTCGGCGAGCGCGGGGCGCCTCAGAGCTCGGGAGGTACGGCTCGTCGGCGACCGCGGATGGTGCGTGGCCCGTCGCGCGGTTCCCCGCGCTTCTCAGGGCGTCGCGCTCAGCGCTTGTCCTTGGCCGTCGCCCACTCGTGCTGGGCCGCCACGTTCTGCTTCACCTCTGCCAGCTGGATCGCCACCGCGCTGGGCGCCGTACCGCCGCGGCCGTCGCGGGAGGCGAGGGCGCCGGGGACGTTGAGGACCGAGCGCACCTCGGGGGTGAGGTGGACGGAGATCTTCGCGAACTGCTCGTCGGTGAGACCGTCGAGCTCCTTGCCGTCGGCCTCGGCGACCTTGACGCAACTGCCGGCGACCTCGTGCGCGACCCGGAACGGCACACCCTGCTTGACCAGCCACTCGGCGATGTCGGTGGCGAGCGAGAACCCGGCCGGGGCCAGCTCCTCCATGCGCTCGCGGTGCACGGTGAGGGTGGCGATCATGCCGGTGAAGGCGGGAAGCAGGACCTCGAGCTGGTCGCAGGAGTCGAAGACCGGCTCCTTGTCCTCCTGGAGGTCGCGGTTGTACGCGAGCGGGAGTGCCTTGAGGGTCGCCATGAGGCCGGTCAGATTGCCGATCAGGCGGCCCGACTTGCCGCGCGCCAGCTCCGCGATGTCGGGGTTCTTCTTCTGCGGCATGATCGACGAGCCCGTGGAGAACGCGTCGTGCAGCGTCACGAAGGAGAACTCCTTCGTGTTCCAGATGATGATCTCCTCGGAGATCCGGGAGAGGTTCACGCCGATCATCGCGGTGATGAAGGCGAACTCGGCGACGAAGTCGCGGGACGCGGTGCCGTCGATGGAGTTGCCGACGCTGCCGTGCTCGAAGCCGAGGTCCTTCGCCACCGCCTCCGGGTCCAGGCCGAGGGAGGAACCCGCCAGGGCACCGGAGCCGTACGGCGACACGGCGGTGCGCTCGTCCCACTGACGCAGGCGTTCCGCGTCCCGGGACAGCGACTGCACATGCGCGAGGACATGGTGGGCGAAGAGCACCGGCTGGGCGTGCTGGAGGTGGGTGCGGCCGGGCATCGCCACGTCCGGGTGGGCCTCAGCCAGGCCGATCAGGGCGTCCTGGAGCTCGGCGATCAGGCCGCCGACGATCCGGGCGTGGTCGCGCAGGTACATGCGGAAGAGGGTGGCGACCTGGTCGTTGCGGGAGCGGCCCGCGCGCAGCTTGCCGCCCAGGTCGGCGCCGAGGTGCTCCAGGAGGCCGCGCTCCAGGGCGGTGTGGACGTCCTCGTCGGCGATGGTGCCGACGAAGGAACCGTCGGCGACGTCCGCCTCCAGCCGGTCGAGGCCCGCGATCATCCGCGTCAGCTCGTCCTCGGTGAGCAGGCCCGCCTTGTGCAGCACGCGCGCGTGGGCACGCGAACCGGCGATGTCGTAGGGCGCGAGGCGCCAGTCGAAGTGGACGGAGGCGGACAGCTTCGCCAGGGCCTCGGCGGGACCGTCGGCGAAACGGCCGCCCCAGAGCCTTACGTCACCGCTGTTGCTGCTCACTTGCGTTGCTCCTCACCACTGCGCTCAACGTCATGCATGAGTATGCAGTGCTCTGCATGATTCGTCAATTCAACTCCGGGTCACCGCCCGGTTCCGGATCCCGAGAAGTTTTTGAAAGGAGTTTGAACAACAGCAACCGCTTACCCGTACTCACGACTGAACGCCGGCGCCGCGTTTGTACACCCACTCCTGACCCAAGTGAGGCATCCGCATGTCCAGGGCTCTTCCGAAGTACAACAAGCGTCGCGTAGTGGTCATCGGCGCGGCCGCCGCTCTGGCACTGTCCGGCGCGGTCGTCGTCAACTCCGCCCTCGCCGGGGAGTCGTCCAAGAGCAGCGGCTCGACCGACGCCAAGACGCTCGCCAGCCCCGGCACCATCTCGTGCCCGGACGTGGCCTCCCAGCTTCCCGCGATCCCCGCCACCGCGCAGGCCGAGGTCGACCGCAACCTGGCACTGCTCCAGACGCAGATCGCGGAGGCCAACAAGCGGCTGGTCGACACCGTGGGCCAGGGCGGGGCGAACTTCGTGCAGAACGCGATCCTCGGCCCGCTGGAGGGCAAGCGGGTCTCCACGATCGACCGCATCGCCATCTCCATCGGCCGCCAGGGCACCAAGCCGCAGGGCCTCGACGCGCTCGCGCCGTGCGCCCTCGACGCGGGCGGCATCGCGGACACCGGCGAGGACGCGGGCGCGGACGACGCCGCGGGCGACGAGGCCGAGGCCACCCCCGGCGCGGAGGAGACCGCCGCCGAGGGAGCGAACGACGGCGCGGCGGAGACGGGCGACGACACCGGCGACGCGGCCGGCGTGGGCACCATCAGCTGCCCGGACGTCGCCTCGCAGCTCCCGGCGATCCCCGCCACCGCGCAGGCCGAGGTGGACCGCAACCTGGCACTGCTCCAGACGCAGATCGACGAGGCCAACACCCGCCTCCAGAACACGGTCGGCCAGGGTGGCGCCAACTTCGTGCAGAACGCGATCCTCGGCCCGCTGGCGGACAAGCGGGTCTCCACGATCGACCGCATCGCCATCTCCATCGGCCGTAAGGGCACCAAGCCGCAGGGCCTCGACGCCCTGGCCGCCTGCGCGTTGAACAAGTGACGTGACAGGCGCAGTGGCCGCCCCGAGAAGCGCCGGCCGGGGCGGCCACTGCGGCGTACCCGCACACCCCCGCACACCCTGCGCACCACATCCCGCATTTCCTTAGACACGCGAAAGGCTTTCCCGGATAATCGTTAGCCATGGGAAAGACTTACGAGCGCATCGACGGAAGACTCCGCACGTTCATCGAGGAACAGCCCCTCTTCTTCACCGCGACCGCCCCCCTGTCCGGCGACGGCACGGTGAACCTCTCCCCCAAAGGCCTCAAGGGCTCGTTCGCCGTCCTCGACGAGCACACGGTGGCCTACCTGGACTTCGCCGGCTCCAACGCGGAGACCATCGCGCACCTGCGGGAGAACGGCCGGATCACGCTGATGTGGTGCGCTTTCCAGGGACCGCCGAACATCGTGCGGGTGCACGGCCGCGGCGAGCCGGTCTTCCGTGACGACCCCCGCTTCCGGGAGCTCCTCGCCCGCTTCGCCGGCCTGGACCCGACCCCGCACGGGCTGCGCGCGATCATCCTCGTGCACGCCGAACTCGTACGGGACACCTGCGGGTACGCGGTGCCCTTCATGACGTACGACGAGGACCGCGACCTGCACGCCAAGCGGTTCGCGCGGGAGGACGACGAGTCGCTCGGCGCGTACTTCGCGAAGAAGGAACACGTCGCCACGAGCATGGACGGACTGCCCGGACTGCCGTTGCCCCTGAGTCCGATTTGACGCGCATACGCGTTCTGTACAGACAGTCAACACTTGGGCTGCTTGGGGTATTTGACGGAATTCCCCCTTCCGCCGCACTCGTCCCCTAGCGTGACTCACGCCTGCGCGCTCTCGCGCAGGCGCGAACACATGGGGGATACATGTTCCGAACCGCACGCGAACCACAGAGCAAACGTCATGTCCGGTCCTCGTTCTACGTCGTCGGCGAGGGCATCCTCGCCGAGTCCCGGGACGGCGGCCCCACGGAGCCGCTGGCCGCCTCCACCGTGGCGGACCTGCGCAAGTTCCGCTTCTCCCGGCTGGGCCCCCGCTCCAGGCCGGCCCACCAGCTCGACCGGAACGCCCGCATCGAGCTGGCCGAGGCGATGACGGACCCCGAGCGGGACCACCCCGACCAGCCGGGGGTCCCGTCGGGGTTCACCTATCTCGGCCAGTTCGTGGACCACGACCTCACTCTGGACGCCACCGCGGTGCGCCTGGAGGACGAGATCACGGTGCGCCAGCTCCTCCAGGGCCGCTCCCCGGCCCTCGACCTCGACTCCCTCTACGGCCTCGGCCCCGACCACCGCTTCGACCGCCGGTACTACGAGGACGACGGGCTCCGGCTGAAGTCCGGCACCACCCAGGGCGTACCGAACGACCCCTCCGTCGTGGGCCGGCCGCTCACCGGGTTCGACCTGCCCAGGCAGGGCTCGGGCTCGCTGAAGTCCGAGCGGCGCCGGGCGCTGATACCGGACCCGCGCAACGACGAGAACCTGGTCGTCGCCCAGGTCCACGCCGCCTTCATCCGGTTCCACAACCGGGTGGTGGCCGACCTGGTCGGCAAGGGCGTGTCCAGCGCGGTCCTCTTCGAGACGGCACGCGAGACCGTCGTCAAGCACTACCAGTGGATGCTGCGCCACGACTTCCTGCGCAGGATCGTCGACCCCGAGATCGTCGAGGACGTGTTCGGCAACGGCCGCCGGGTGTTCGAGCCCTCACCGGGCGAGTACGACCTGCCGACCATGCCGATCGAGTTCTCCGTGGCCGCCTACCGGCTGGGGCACAGCATGGTCCGGGGCCGCTACAACTGGAACCGGATCTTCGACCGGGGCCGGGGCACGCTGGAGCTGCTGTTCCAGTTCAGCGGCACCAGCGGCGTCCTGTCGCCGCCGCCCGCCGACCCGGCGGACCCGGAGTCGGGCGACTTCGAGCGTCTGCCCACCAACTGGATCGCCGACTTCCGGCGGCTGTTCGCCTTCCAGGAGGCGGTGCCCGAGCGGACGGACCTCCTCGTGCCCGACGCGCAGTTCAACCTCGCCAAGCGGATCGACACCCTGCTGGTCGACCCGCTCGCCGACCTGCCGCTCGGTTCCTTCGGCGGACGCGGTCAGCCGAAGCCTCCGCAGGCCGAGCTGAACCTCGCCTTCCGCAACCTCACCCGGGCCTCGATGCTGCGGCTCGCCACGGGACAGCAGATGGTCGAGCACTTCATCGACCGCAAGGTGGACGTGGAACCGCTGACCGCGGCCGACTTCGCGCAGGGCGGCGGTGCCCGGCTCTCCGCAGGCCTCGCGGAAACCGTCGCCAAGAACACCCCGCTGTGGTTCTACCTCCTGCGGGAGGCCGAGGTGAGGGGCGACGGGAAGCTGACCGGCGTCGGCGGCCGCATCGTCGCCGAGGTGTTCCACCGGGCCATCGAGGGCAGCCGGCACTCCATCCTGCGCGACCCGTTCTGGCGTCCGTTCCTCAGCCCGGTCGGGGACCGCAACTCCCGGCACGTCTTCGAGATGACCGACCTGCTGCTGTACGCCTTCGAGGGACAGGCGGACCAGCTCAACCCGCTGGGTCCGGTGACCTGAGCGGCCGGGACGGGTGGGCCGGCACCCCGCACGGTCGGCCCACCCGGCCTGCCGGTGCCGCCGCCCCCGCTTAGCGTCTGATCATGCGCCCTCGTGTCGTCGCCACCGCCCTCGTCTGCGCGTCCCTCGGCCTGCTCGGTGCCGCTCCGGACACCGGAACCGCCCCGCCGCTGCCCGCGCGGATGGCCGACACGGGCGGCGGCACCCAGCTGATCACCGCCGTGGCCCCGAGGTCCGGTTCCACCTCGGGCACGCTCACCTGGTGGGACCTGCGCGACGGCCGGTGGACGCCGGCCGGTTCCACGCCGGCCCGGTTCGGCGCGAACGGCCTGGTCGAGGGCGCCTCGCGCCGGCAGGGCACGAACACGACGCCGACGGGCCTGTACGGCCTCCCCTACGCCTTCGGCATCCGGCCGGCCCCGCGCGGGACCTCGTACGCCTACCGGCCGGTGCGCCGGGATTCCTGGTGGTGCCAGGACAACACGTCCGGCGCCTACAACCGCTGGACCGAGCCGCGTCCCGCGGACTGCCGCGCGGCCGAGTCCGAGCACCTGGTCACGTACCGCGCGCAGTACGCGTACGCGCTGGTCATCGGGTTCAACTACGACAAACCGGTGCGCGGCCGCGGGGCGGGGATCTTCCTGCACGTCAACGGGCGCGGGGCGACGGCCGGTTGTGTGTCGGTGCCGGCGGGGGCGATGCGCCGGCTCCTGTCGTGGGCCCGGCCGTCGGGGCGACCGCATCTCGCGATCGGCACGACGGACGGGCGGACGGCGATCGTCCGCTACTGAGCCGCCTCGCGACGATCGCCGGTGGTCGCGTCCGGTGAGCGTCTCCGCGGTGCGCTGAACACTCCGCGACCGTGGCCCGTATCTGAGGGCCAAGGGTCCGTATCCACGGAGGAACAGTGACCACGACGATCGCCGGCGGCCGTGCCGCCCGCCGCCAGACGATGCGCCGCATCCGCCCGCGCCGCTCCCCGGCCGTCCCGTTGCTGCTCGCCGTATGGGCGGGCGCGGCGGGTGTGCTGTGGCTGTGGTGGGCCAACACGCCGAACATCGCGGACGACAACAGCAGGATCCTCAACGCGGGACGGATCACCGGGCTGCTCGCCGGGTACCTGATGGCGCTGGTGGTGCTCCAGATGGCACGGGTGCCCGCGCTGGAGCGGCGGGTGGGCTCGGACCGGGTCGCGCGCTGGCACGCCATGAGCGGCCGCTACACGCTCTGCCTGGTCTTCGCGCATGTGTTCCTGATCATGTGGGGGTACGCGCTCCAGGCCGGCAAGACGCTGGGGGACATCGTCCAGCAGACGATCGACTCCATCAACCAGCTTCCGGACATGGGCAAGGCGGCGATCGGCACCGGTCTCTTCCTGCTCATCGGGCTGGTGTCGATCGGACCCGTGCGCCGACGGATGCCGTACGACACCTGGTACCACATCCATCTGATGACGTACGCGGCCGTGTTCCTGACGTTCTGGCACCAGATCACCTCGGGCAACGACTTCGCGATCGAACCTACCGCCAAGACCGTCTGGTACGCGCTGTACGGGTCGGTCACCGCGCTGGTCGTCTGGTACCGCGTCATCGTTCCGGTCCGGCTGAACCTGCGCCACCGGCTGCGCGTCGAGGCGGTCATCGAGGAGACGCCCGGCATCGTGTCGGTGCTGATCGGCGGGCGCAAGCTGCACCGGATGGGCGCGGAGGCCGGGCAGTTCTTCCGGTGGCGGTTCATGGCGCCGGGGATGCGGTTCAGCTCCCACCCGTACTCGTTGTCGGCGGCCCCCCGGCCGGACCTCCTGCGGATCACCGTCAAGGCGATCGGCGACCACAGCGCGGCCCTGCGTGAGCTGCGGCCCGGCACGAAGGTGTGGGCCGAGGGCCCGTACGGTGCGATGACGGCGTCCCGGCGCAGCCGCGGCAAGGTGCTGCTGGTGGCCGGCGGAGTCGGCATCACGCCGATGCGCGCGCTGTTCGAGACGCTGCCGGGCGCGGCCGGTGACATCACCCTCCTCTACCGGGCCAACAGCACCCAGGACCTGGCGCTGTGGGACGAGCTGGCGAAGATCGCCGACGAGCGCGGGGCGCGGCTGATGTACGCCGTCAACAGCCCCGACGGGGAGCGCCCCGACATCTCGGCGGAGTCTCTCCAGCGGAAGATCCCCGACATCGACAGCCACGACGTCTTCATGTGCGGACCCAACGGCTTCGCCCAAGGGGTGTACGAGGCACTGCGCGGCGCCGGGGTCCCCGCCCGCCGCATCCACCACGAGTCGTTCGAGATGTGAGCGACCCGTACTCACGGGAACCTCGCCACCAACGGGAATCAGGAGCTCAGGCAGAGATGAGGAAGAGCCACCCTCTTCGGCGCGTCGTACTCGCCACCGCCGCCACCGTGTCCGGGATCGTGCTGCTGCTGTCGCTGAAGCCGTCGTCCGACCCGGGCGCGGCCCAGGCGGCCGGCGCGGGCGCGGCGGCGCAGGGAGCGGCCCAGGGCGGATCCGGGGCGGTCGTGTCGGGGACGATGACCGGTGACGCGGCGCAGACGCAGTACGGGGCCGTGCAGGTCCGCATCACCGTCGTCAACAACAAGATCACCAAGTCCGAGGCGGTGCAGGCGCCCAAGGGCGGCACCAGCGACCAGAAGACCGCGCTCGCCGTCCCCAAGCTCAACGCCGACGTGGTCGCCAAGCAGAGCCCGGACATCGACACGGTGTCGGGCGCCACGTACACCAGCGAGGGCTACAAGAAGTCCCTCCAGTCGGCGATCGACAAGGCGAACGCGAGCGCCGGGTCCGGGTCCTCCCAGGGCTCCGGCAGCGCGCAGGCGTCCGGCGCCTTCACCGGGGACGTGGCCCAGACGCAGTACGGCGCGGTCCAGGTCCGGATCACGGTCGCCGGCGGGAAGATCACCAAGGCCGAGGCCGTCCAGGCACCCAAGGGCGGCACCAGCGACCAGAAGACCGCGCTCGCCGTCCCCAAGCTCAACGCGGCGGCGGTCGCCGCCGGCAACGCCGACATCGACACCGTCTCCAGCGCGACGTACACGAGCGACGGCTACAAGAAGTCCCTCCAGTCGGCGCTGGACAAGGCGAAGGCGGCAGCGGGCCAGGCCTCCGGGTCCGGCGACGCGGGGGCCGCTTCGGGGGCCGCGCAGGCCAAGACCGTCACCGGCACCGTCGCGCAGACGCAGTACGGCGCGGTCCAGGTCCGGATCACGGTCGCCGGCGGGAAGATCACCAAGGCCGAGGCCGTCCAGGCACCCAAGGGCGGCACCAGCGACCAGAAGACCGCGCTGGCCATCCCGAAGCTCAACGCGGCGGCGGTCGCCGCCGGCAACGCCGACATCGACACCGTCTCCAGCGCGACCTTCACCAGCGAGGGCTACAAGAAGTCCTTGCAGTCGGCGCTGGACCAGGCCGGTGGCTGACACGGTGGCCGAGTCGGCGGCGGCTCCCGCCGTGCTGCGTCACGCGGAGGAGGTCATGGGGACCGTCTTCTCCTTCGACGTCCGCGGCGGGGAGCCCGGGGCGGTGCGGGCGGCGCTGGAGGAGGCGATCGCCTCGCTGCACCGGGTGAACGAGGTGTTCAGCACCTACCGCGAGGACAGCCAGGTGTCCCGGCTGGTACGCGGTGAGCTGACCGTCGAGGAGTGCGATCCGGAGGTCGCCGAGGTGCTGGAACTGGGCGCCGAGGCGGAACGGGTGAGCGACGGCTGGTTCAGCATGCGCTACCAGGGCCGGCTCGACCCGACCGGCATCGTGAAGGGCTGGGCCGCCGAGCGCGCGGCCCGGCTGGTCGCGGCGGCGGGCGTGAGCGGGGTGAGCGTCAACGGCGGCGGGGACGTGCAGCTGCTGGGTGTCCCCGGGCCCGAGCGGCCGTGGCGGGTCGGTGTGTCGGACCCGCTGCGCCCGGGCGGTCTCGCCGCGGTGGTCTCGGCGGCGGGAGCGGACGAACTGGCGGTCGCGACCTCCGGTACGGCGGAGCGGGGCGCCCATATCGTGGACCCGCGAACGGGCCGCTCCGCGGTGACCGACCTGGTCGCCGTGACGGTGGTGACCCCCCAGCTGACCTGGGCGGACTGCTGGGCGACCGCCGCGTTCGCGATGGGGTCGCGGGAGGCACTGGGCTGGCTGGAGTCCCTGCCGGACGTGGAAGCCCTGCTGATCACGGCGGGCGACGAGGTGCGCTGCACCGGGGGCCTGGCCGGCCGGCTCGGCTGAGTGGGACCGCCCCGCGGCGGGTGGCGCGACCCGGCACCGACGGACTGCCGCCGCGCCCCGCACGGCGGCAGGCGGCACGGGCGGGCCCGGGCGATTCGAACGGGCCCAGGCCGGAACGAGCCCGGGCCGGAACGGGTGCCCGGGCCGGAACGAGCCCCAGGCCGCACCCGGACGGCTGCGCAGCGCGGGCGGGCGCGGGAGGGCCCCACCCGGCACGGACGGGCCCCGGCGGCGCGAGGACGGCCGAACAGCGCAAACGACGGCACTCGCCCGGGGAACGGGGCCGCGTCGGTGTGCGGCCCCGCCACGCGGGCGGCGCGATCAGCCACCACTCGCCCGCGGCCTCACCCTCGGTCGGCGAGCAACCCGCAGACGCCCCCTCGGGAACCGTCAGTGGCCGTTCTGAGCGAGCCGCAGCAAATGATCCGCGAGCGCCTGTCCGCCGGTCGGCTCCCGGCTGATCAGCAGCAGCGTGTCGTCGCCCGCGATCGTCCCGAGGATGTCCTGCAGCTCGGCCTGGTCGATCGCCGAGGCGAGGAACTGGGCCGCACCCGGCGGGGTACGCAGCACCACGAGGTTGGCGGACGCCTCCGCGGAGATCAGCAGCTCCTGCGAGAGCCGCCGCATCCGCTCCTCCTTCGCCGACTCCCCCAGCGGCACCCGGGGAGTCCGGAAACCCCCCTCGCTGGGCACCGCGTAGATCAGGTCGCCGTCGTTGTTGCGGATCTTCACCGCGTTCAGCTCGTCCAGGTCCCGCGACAGCGTCGCCTGGGTGACGCTCAGCCCGTCGTCGGCCAGCAGCTTCGCCAACTGGCTCTGCGACCGCACCGGTTGCCGGTTGAGGATGTCCACGATCCGGCGGTGACGCGCGGTGCGGGTCTGCGGCACGGCGGGCCCGCCCGCGCCCGGCTGCTCATGGTCCTGCGCCTGACTCATCGTCGTCTCATTCTCCGGGGTCTCCGGATCGTCACTCCCCGCTCGCGGCTGCGTCGAGGATGCCGGGCAGTGCCCCGAGGAACGCCTCCACCTCCTCGTCGCCGAGGTTCAGCGGCGGCATGAG
The DNA here is from genome assembly GCF_040295245.1 of Streptomyces sp. NPDC002884. Classification (NCBI taxonomy): domain Bacteria; kingdom Bacillati; phylum Actinomycetota; class Actinomycetes; order Kitasatosporales; family Streptomycetaceae; genus Streptomyces; species Streptomyces sp. NPDC002884. The sequence continues at coordinate 44,425 of NZ_JBEOVB010000009.1, forward strand.
GCGGACGACGTCGGGGGCGGGTACGTTCACCAGGAATCCGGCCTCCTGAGCCGCCGCCCGCACCTGGGGCGCGCGGGGCTCGGTGAGCACGATACCCAGGAGCAGGCCCGCGCCCCGGACATAATCGATCAACGGGTGGCCCGCACCCTCGATCCCGGTCCGCAACCTCTCGCTCTGCCGCTTGACGTTCTCCAGCAACCCCTCGTTCTCGACGGTGTCGAGAACGGCGAGTCCGGCGGCGCAGGCGACGGGGTTGCCGCCGAACGTGGTGCCGTGGTGGCCGGGCCGCAGCAGCTCCGCGGCGCGCCCGAAGGCGATCGTCGCGCCCAGCGGCAGTCCGCCGCCGAGGCCCTTGGCCAGCGTCACGACATCCGGCAGGACGCCCTCGTGGGCCTGGTACTCGAACCAGTGCCCGGTCCGGCCGACGCCGGTCTGCACCTCGTCGAGGACCAGCAGCGCGCCGGTCGCGGCGGTGATCGCGCGGGCGGCCTTGAGATAGCCGGCCGGCGGCACCACGACACCCAGTTCGCCCTGGATCGGCTCCAGGACGACGAGCGCCGTCTCCTCGGTGACCGCGGCGGCCAGCGCCTGCGCGTCGCCGAACGGCACATGGGTGACGTCGCCGGGCAGCGGCAGGAACGGGTCCCGCTTGCCGGGCTGGCCGGTGAGCGCGAGCGCGCCCATGGTCCGGCCGTGGAAGGCGCCCTCGGTGGCGACGACGTGGGTCCGACCGGTCAGCCGGCCGATCTTGAAGGCGGCCTCGTTGGCCTCGGCGCCCGAGTTGCAGAAGAAGACCCTGCCGTCCCGGCCGAAGAGCTGGAGCAGCCGTTCGGCGAGCGTGACGGTCGGCTCGGACAGGAAAAAGTTGGAGATGTGGCCGAGGGTGCCGATCTGCCGGCTCACGGCGTCGACGACGGCCGGGTGGGCGTGGCCGAGCGCGTTGACCGCGATGCCGCCGACGAAGTCGAGGTACTCCTTGCCGTCGGCGTCCCAGACCCGGCTGCCCGCGCCGCGCACGAGGGGCAGCAGCGGGGTGCCGTAGTTGTTCATGAGCGCGCCCTGCCACCGCGCGGTCAGTTCCTCGTTGCTCATGACGGCTCCCCCTGTGCGTCCGGCCGCGCGGCCGGCTGTGCGTGCGGCTGTGCGTGCGGCTTCTCGTCGGGCACGACCATCGTGCCGATGCCCTCGTCGGTGAAGATCTCCAGCAGGATCGAGTGCTGGACCCGCCCGTCGATGACACGGGCCGTGTTCACACCGTTGCGGACGGCGTGCAGACAGCCCTCCATCTTCGGGACCATCCCGGAGCTCAACTCCGGCAGCAGCTTCTCGAGTTGGGAAGCGGTGAGGCGGCTGATCACCTCGTCGCTGTTCGGCCAGTCCTCGTAGAGGCCCTCGACGTCCGTGAGGACCATGAGGGTTTCGGCGCCAAGTGCCGCAGCGAGTGCCGCAGCCGCCGTATCAGCATTGACGTTGTAGACATGTCCGTCGTCCTGGGAGCGGGCGATCGACGAGACGACCGGGATGCGGCCGTCGGCGAGCAGCGCCTCGATGGCGCCCGTGTCGATCGCGGTGATCTCGCCGACCCGCCCGATGTCGACCAACTCGCCGTCGATCTCGGGTTGGTGCTTGGTGGCGGTGATGGTGTGCGCGTCCTCGCCGGTCAACCCGACGGCGAGCGGCCCGTGTTGGTTCAGCAGCCCGACCAGCTCGCGCTGGACCTGTCCGGCGAGCACCATCCGTACGACGTCCATGGCGTCCTCGGTGGTGACCCGCAGGCCGGCCTTGAACTCGCTGACGATGCCGTGCTTGTCGAGGGCGGCGCTGATCTGCGGGCCGCCGCCGTGCACGACGACGACATGGAGGCCGGCGTGCCGCAGGAAGACGACGTCCTGGGCGAAGGCGGCCTTCAGGTCCTCGTCGATCATGGCGTTGCCGCCGAACTTGATGACGACCGTCCTGCCGTTGTGCCGGGTCAGCCAGGGCAGCGCCTCGATGAGGATCTGCGCCTTGGGCAGCGCGGTGTGCTTGCGGGTAGTGCTCATGACGAGTACGCGCTGTTCTCGTGGACGTAGTCGGCGGTGAGGTCGTTGGTCCAGATGGTGGCCGTCTCGGAACCGGCGGCGAGGTCCGCGACGATGTGCACCTCGCGGTAGCGCATGTCGACCTTCTCGCGGTCCTCCCCGACGCCGCCGTTCTTGCAGACCCAGACGCCGTTGATGGCGACGTTGAGCCGGTCGGCCTCGAAGACGGCTCCGGTCGTGCCGATGGCGGACAGCACCCGGCCCCAGTTGGGGTCCTCGCCGTGGATCGCGCACTTGAGGAGGTTGTTGCGGGCGATGGAGCGGCCCACCTCGACGGCGTCGTCCTCGCTCGCGGCGTTGACGACCTCGATCCTGATGTCCTTGCTCGCGCCTTCGGCGTCCCGGATCAGCTGCTGGCCGAGGTCGTCGCAGACGGTCCGCACGGCGGCGGCGAACTCCTCGTACCCCGGGGTGACCTCGGAGGCGCCGGAGGCGAGCAGCAGCACGGTGTCGTTGGTCGACATGCAGCCGTCGGAGTCGACGCGGTCGAAGGTGACCCTGGTGGCGGCGCGCAGCGCCTTGTCCAGGGTCTCGCTGTCGAGGTCGGCGTCGGTGGTGAGGACGACCAGCATGGTGGCGAGACCGGGGGCGAGCATGCCCGCGCCCTTGGCCATGCCGCCGACGGTCCAGCCCCCCTCGGTGACGACGGACGTCTTGTGGACGGTGTCGGTGGTCTTGATGGCGATGGCGGCCTTCTCGCCGCCGTGCTCCGAGAGCTGACCGGCCGCGGTGTCGATCCCCGGCAGCAGCTTGTCCATCGGGAGCAGGACGCCGATGAGGCCGGTGGAGGCGACGGCGACCTCGCCCGCGCCCAGCCCCAGCACCTCGGCGACCTTCTCCGCGGTCGCGTGGGTGTCCTGGAAACCCTTCGGCCCCGTACAGGCGTTGGCGCCGCCGGAGTTGAGGATCACGGCGGACACCTGGCCGCTTTTCAGCACCTGCTCGGACCACAGCACCGGCGCGGCCTTCACGCGGTTGGAGGTGAAGACGCCCGCGGCGGACAGACGGGGCCCGTTGTTGACCACGAGGGCCAGGTCCGGGTTGCCGTTCTGTTTGATCCCGGCGGCGATGCCCGCCGCCGTGAATCCCTTGGCTGCCGTGACGCTCACGGTGCGACTCCGATCGTGGAAAGCCCGGTGGTCTCGTCGAGCCCGAGGGCGATGTTCATGCTCTGGAGGGCGCCGCCCGCGGTGCCCTTGGTCAGGTTGTCGATGGCGCTGATGGCGATGATCCGGCCTACGGCGGCGTCGTACGCGACCTGCACCTGAACGGCGTTGGAACCGTGGACGGACGCCGTGGCGGGCCACTGCCCCTCGGGGAGCAGGTACACGAAGGGCTCGTCGGCGAAGGCCTTCTCGTACGCGGCGCGGACGGAGTCGGCGGTGACGCCGGGCTTCGCCTTGGCGCTGCACGTGGCGAGGATGCCCCGGGACATCGGCACCAGGGTGGGGGTGAAGGAGACGGCGACCGGCTCCCCGGCCGCCGCGCTCAGGTTCTGGATGATCTCGGGCGTGTGCCGGTGGCCGCCGCCGACGCCGTACGGGGAGACCGAGCCCATGACCTCGGAGCCCAGCAGGTGCGTCTTGGGCGACTTGCCGGCGCCTGAGGTGCCGGAGGCGGCGACGATCACGGCCTCCTGCTCGGCGAGGCCCGCCGCGTACGCCGGGAACAGCGCGAGCGAGACGGCCGTGGGATAGCAGCCCGGGACCGCGATGCGCCTGGTCCCCGTGAGCGCCGCGCGGCCGCCCGGCAGTTCGGGGAGGCCGTAGGGCCAGGTCCCGGCGTGCGCGGAGCCGTAGAACCGCTCCCAGTCGGCCGCGTCCGTCAGCCGGAAGTCGGCGCCCATGTCGACGACGAGGACCTCCGGACCGAGCTGTTCGGCGACGGCGGCGGACTGGCCGTGCGGCAGGGCGAGGAAGACGACGTCGTGTCCGGCGAGGACGTCGGGGGTGGTCTCCTGGAGGACCCGGTCGGCCAGCGGCAGCAGATGCGGCTGGAGCGCGCCCAGTCGCTGGCCCGCGTTGGAATTGCCGGTCAGGGCGCCGATCTCGACCTCGGGGTGCGTCAGGAGCAGGCGCAGCAGCTCTCCGCCCGCGTACCCGCTCGCTCCGGCCACCGCCGCACGTACCACCATGACTCCTCCTCCTGGATGGCATGACTATACGTTTCCATGCACGTTTATGCAATCCATGCCGGGGCGGGGCCCGGAGCGATCTTTGCCCAGACCGTGGGTCTGCGTAACCTCGACCCGGTGATCGCCATGACACCTGTAACCAGCCTGGACCTGACCGGCTTCACCGAGCGTGAGCCGGGGGTGTGGACCGACGCGGCGGGCCTCGTCCTGTCGGTCCACTTCTTCCCGCTCGTCCCGGACCTGCCCGCCCCGCTGCACGAGCCGCAGCGCCTCGGGGCAGGGCTCGCGCAGCTCGTGGCCGGTGCCGGCGGTGGGCTGATCGAGGCGGCGCCCGGCTCCGTGGACGGCGTCCCGGCGGTCCGCCAGCTGGTCAAGATGCCGCTGGGAAGCCGGCCCGGGCAGGCGTTCCTCGGCTCCTGGACCGTGCCCAGGGCCGGGTCCAGCACGGTCGTGAAGGTGCAGGCCGCCGAGGGCGCCACGACCGGGATGCGGGAGGCCATGATCATGGCGCGGGTGGGCCCGGCCGAGTACTTCCGGCCCCACCCCTACACGGGCGGGCAACCGGGCGGACAGCCTGGTGGACAGTCGGGCGGACAGTCGGGCGGGCTTCCGTACCACGTCGGCGACGACGAGCAGTGGGACGCGCAGTTCCCCGACCACCCGCTCACGCTCGTACGGGCCGCGCTGCACCGGATCACGCCCACGATCACCTTCGACGACCGTTTCAAGGCCCTGCCGCCGTTCGGCGGGCCGGCCGCCCCGCAGCAGCCGGCGTCGCCGTCGGTGCCCCACCTGCCGCCGGTCAGGCGCGGCTGGTTCCGGCGCAGGGGCGTCTGAGGGGCAGCAGGCGCCCGGCGGGCGTGGGCCGCGACAGCCCACGCCCGCCGGATCCCCTACCGCTGCCTGATCCTCAGGAAGGTGATCGAGTTCGCCGGGAAGGTGTAGGTGAACTCGTCCGCGACCCCGGTGAAGGTGGAGGTCACCGGCGCCACCGGGGTCCCGGCCTCCGTGTTGACCGCGTCCGGCGCGGCGGCCAGCGTGGTCACCCTCGCCTTGGACGCGACCTTGGCGCCACCGAGGTCGATCGCCGTACGGGCGTCCGTGGACTGGGCGTTGACGACCTTGACGATCAGGTCGCCGCTCTTCCTGTCCTTGGTGACGACCTGGCGGAACGGCTCGGCCGGCTTGTCGTCGGTGAAGCTGCCCCACTCCTGACCGTCGAGGTAGAGGGTGACCTGGCGGCCCCGCACCTTGACGTCGATGTCGTAGGCGCGGCCCGTCTCGACGGACCCGGCCTTGGAGATCAGCGTCGACTTGCCGCCGTCCACGGCCTGCTCGACGGCGGACTGGGTGTTGTTCCAGCCACCGAGGTTCCACCAGTAGTAGTTGCCGGTGTCCTTGACGCCGAAGGCGACGAGGAAGCCCTCCTTGCCCGCCTTCTTGGTGGCCTTCACCCGCAGGTCGTAGTCGTGCCAGCCGGCGTCGCCGGCCGAGACCATGGTGTTCTCGGCGGCGGTGTCGGTCTGCACGTACTGCCCGTCCTGGAGCGACCAGCTGCCGCCGCCCGTGTGCGTCCACCGCGAGGCGTCGCCGGAGAAGTCGTCGCTCAGCAGCGTGCCGCCGGCCGCGTCGGTCACCTTCACGTCGTCGTACGCCGCGCTGGTGGCCCAGGTGGACAGGCCGACGGCGCCGGTGATGGGGCCCTGGAGGGACGGGGTGCCGGTGGCCGTGGACGGCACCACGCGGTCGCCCACGTTCGTCATGAACAGCTTCTGGACCTCGTAGTTGGCCGAGTTCCACGAGGCGTGGTTGTTGAACCACACCAGGTCCGGGCTCCACTGCACATAGTCCTCGTTCGCGAACAGCGGCGCGTAGGAGGCGAGCTGGACGACGTCCGCGTTGCGTTCGAGGCCGGTCATGAAGGCCGCCTCGGCGAGCCCGTTCTTGAAGGCGTTGCCCCAGGAGGCGTACTCGCCGAGGAAGACCTTGGGGCCGCCGCGGTCGTAGGTGTCGTAGCGGTCGTTGTTCTGGAGGAACCACTGCGGGCTGTTGTAGTAGTGCTCGTCGACCATCGCCACGCCCGCGTCCCGGTTGAGCTGCCAGGCCGTGTCGAAGGTCTGACCCGCGTCGTCGGGGCCGGAGTTGGAGATCACGGTGATGTCCGGGTACTTCGCCTCGATCGCGGTGCGGAACTGCGCGAAGCGGGCGAAGAACTCGACGGGCAGGTTCTCCTCGTTGCCCACCTCGAGGTGGGTGAGGTGGAAGGGCTCGGGGTGGCCCATCCGGGCGCGCTTCCTGCCCCAGGTGGAGGTGACCGGGCCGTTGGCGAACTCGATGAGGTCCAGGGTGTCCTGGATGTGGCGCTTCAGGAGCGCGTCGTCGACGACGGCCCTGTTCTGTCCGCAGCCGGTCACCAGGGCCGGCACGACGGGCAGCGGCATCGCCCCGATGTCCTCGGCGAAGCGGAAGTACTCGTAGTAGCCGAGGCCGTAACTCTGGTTGTATCCCCAGAAGTTGGAGTTGGTGGCGCGCTCCTCGACGGGTCCGACGGTGTCCTTCCACTGGTAGGAGCGGGCGCGCTGCCAGTCGGAGGCCTCGCTGTAGTCCTGCATGGAGCCGGTGTTGACCAGACATCCGCCGGGGAAGCGCACGAAGCCCGGGTCGAGGGCGGCGATCTTCTCGGCGAGGTCCTTGCGCAGACCGTTGGGCTCGTTCTTGTACGTGTCACGGGGGAACAGGGACACCATGTCGAGGGCGGCCGCGGCCGAGGAGGCCACCGACAGACGGCCGGCGCTGCTGGTGCGTGCACCGGTGAAGGTCGTCCGGTACCGGACCCAGCCGTCCGTGCGCACGGCGACCTTGCGGGCGGTGGCCAGCGCGCCGTCGGCGTCCTGGAGGCTCACGGTGAGCGTGCTGCCGCTCCCGGCGCGGGCCCACACCGAGAAGTCGTACTTCTTGCCCTGCTCGACCCGGACACCGGTGTTGTAGCCGGCGTTGGTCACGGAGGAACCGGCGCCCAGGGAGAGGTAGTTGCGGTTGCGGTCGTTGAGGCGGCCCGCGTCGTCCAGGACCTGCGCGGTGCCGTCGACCGTCCAGGAGGTCAGCGGGGTGTACGACCGGTTGTCGACGGTGGAGTACTCGAAGGACCGGTTCTGTACGAGTTCGGCGTACAGGCCGCCGTCGGCCGCCCGGTTGATGTCCTCGAAGAAGACCCCGTACATCGTGTCGTCGATCTTCGCGCCCTTGGCGGCGGGGTCGACGGTGATGGCGTAGTCGGTCACGGACTCGGCGTGCGCCGGGGCGGGGACGAGGGCGGCGGCCGTCAGGAGGGCGGTGGTGGTGAGACCCAGTCTCCAGCGGGTGCGGGTGGCGCGGGTGGTGCTGCGTGACATGGATAACTCCGCGGCTCAGTGATGCGAGTTGTATGTCAGGGGGAATATCGTTGTTCGAGATGTCGGACATCGATCAGCACTTCGAACGGCAAGATAGGGAGGAGGCCGAGACGCGTCAATGGGGCCTACGACGACGGATGTGACGGAGGGCGGCACCGTATGGGCGAGTTCCGGCCAGTGCCGGACGTACTGGCGTACCTGGCGGGGAGCTGGCGGGTGCGGCGGTCGGTGCGGGACCGCGCGAGCGGCGACGAGGGCCGCTTCGAGGGCGTCACGGTGTTCGGCGCGCTGCACGAGGACGGACCGCCACAGGCGGACGGACCGCCTCGGACGGACGGGCCGCCCGGCGAGAGCGGGCTGCTGCACCAGGAGTCCGGCACGTTCGTCTGGCTCGGGGTCCCTCGCCCCGCGGAGCGCACCCTGCGCTTCCTGCCGGGCCCGACGCCCGGCACGGCCGACGTACGGTTCGCCGACGGCCGCCCCTTCCACGACCTGGACCTGACGACCGGGCGGCACATCGCCGACCACCCCTGCTCCGCCGACCTCTACCGGGGCGAGTTCACCGTCCGGGACGCGGACCACTGGCGGACGGTCTGGCGCGTGGCGGGCCCCGCCAAGGACCTGCTGCTCACCACCGACTACGTACGGGTGGGCTGAGCCGAAGCCCCTTCGAGGCGGAGGTTCCACCGGCCGGCCCGGCCGGTGATCGTGGTCGTCGACAACGGACGCACATCGATGTTCCAGTACGTCGCGGGCGGCGCCTTGAGCGCGTACACCAGGGCCGCGCGGATCACGCTCGGCTCGGCCACGGCGACGATACGTCCACCGTCACCCACCGGCCGGGTGTCGAGCCAGCCGGCGACCCGGGTGATGAACGCGAACAGCGACTCGCCGCCGTGCGGGGTGGCGAGCGGATCGGAGAGCCAGGCGTCCACGGCTTCCGGCTCGCGGGCCATCGCCTCGCCCAGCGTGAAACCGCGCCAGCGGCCCATGTCGCAGTCCCGCAGGGCGAGCTGCACCAGCGGGGCGTAGCCGAGCGCGTCCCCGGTGGCACGGCTGCGCGGGGTGGGCGAGCAGTAGCGCAGCTCGGCGGCCGCGAGGGGCAGCAGAGCGTCGGCCACCTGCAACACCTCACCCCAGCCGTCCTGGTCCAGCGGCCGGTCGTCCTCGAAGCGTTCCGCGAGCAGCGAGGAGCTGCGAGCGGCGGCGACGAACGTGACCCGAAGTGGCATGCGGTGATGGTGAGCCGCGTAACTGCGCAGGTCAAGGGGTGTTGGCCGACGGCCGGAAGAAAACTTACCGGCGAGTCAGGACCTGCCGGACAAGTCGCCAAAAAGCAGTGCCCCCCTCACTCCGTCCCGATCACGCCGTCCCGATCACGGCATCCCCCTCACGCCGTCCCGATCACCGCGTCCCGCCGGCCCCTCCCGCCGGCGCCTCCCGTCGGCGCCCTCCCGCCGGCGCCCTCCCGCTCGTCCGGTCCCGGTCACGCCGTCGCGGGCTTCTCGAAGATCAGCGCCATCCACTGGTCCGGCTTCTCCAGCGCCTCGAAGCCGACCTGCCGGTAGACCCCGTGCGCGTCGTGCGTGGCGAGCAGGATGCGGCGCAGCCCGTGCGGCCGCAGACGGTCTCGGACGGCGGCGACGAGAGCGGTCCCGATGCCCTTGCCGCGCACCGCCGGGTCCACGTACACGTCGCACAGCCACGCGAAGGTCGCGAGGTCGGTCACTACCCGTGCGTAGGCGACCTGCTCCCGCGACGCCGTGTCGTAGACGCCGAAGTTCAGCGAACCGGCGATCGCCCGCTCGTGCTTCTCCCGCTCGCGCCCGAGCGCCCAGTACGCGTCCGTGGACAGCCAGCGGTGCACCCGCCCGACGTCGACACGGGCGGGGTCGGTGGAGAGCTCGTAGCCCTCGGCGAGGGGCGGGGTGGCGTTCATGGGGTCCGTGGCGTTCATGGCCGGATCCTCACAGGACGGCGTTCATCATGTCGAACGCTTTCCGGGGAACACCTCGTCGCACGCAGCCCGCAGCCGTCGCACCCCCTCCGCGATCTCCTCGGTCCCGGCGACGGCCGCGAAACTCAACCGCACGTGGGCGGCCGGGGGTTCGGCACTGAAGTAGGGGCGGCCCGGGGTGAGGGCGACGCCCGCGCGCAGGGCGGCCGCCGTGAACGCGCTCTCTCCCCCCGAGCCGAAAGCCGGGGAGGCGCCCCCACTGCCGTCGGGCAGCCGCAGCCACAGGTGGTAGCCCCCGGACGGGATGTGCGGGAGGGCCAGTTCGGGCAGCCGCGACCGCAGCGCGGAGGTCATCGCGTCCCGCCGGACCCGCAACTCGGCGGCGATGGTGCGCAGATGGCGTGGCCAGGCGGGCGAGCCGACGAGTTCGAGGGCCGCCTCCTGGAGCGGGCGGGGCACGAAGAAGGTGTCGACGACCTGAATGGCGCGCAGGCGTTCCAGGACCGGGCCGCGGGCGGCCAGCGCGCTGACCCGGAAGCTCGGCGAGGTCGCCTTGGTCAGCGAGCCGACGTGCACGACGACGCCGTCGGGATCGTCGGCGATGAGCGGGCGCGGCAGCTGCCCGGCGTCCTCGTGCGCGAGCCGCCGCACGAAGTCGTCCTCGACGACGAACGCGCCCGCCTCCCGGGCGATGCGCAGCACCTGCGCGCGCCGGTCGGGGGCGAGGACGGCGCCGGTCGGGTTCTGGAACAGCGGCTGGCAGACGAAGACCCGGGCGCCGGTCGCCCGGAACGCGTCGGCGAGCAGCTCGGGCCTGACCCCGTCCGGGTCGACCGGGACCGGCACGGGACGCAGCCCCGCCGCCCTGGCGATCGCGAGCATGCCCGGGTAGGTGGGCGACTCGACGAGCACCGGCGCCCCGGGCGGGGCGAGGGCTCGCAGGGCGGTGGTGAGTGATGTCTGGCCTCCCGCGCTGACCAGCACGTCGGCCGCGGTGACGGAGCCGCCGATGGTCCGCGCGAACCACTCGCGCAGCTCGGGCAGGCCCTCCATGGGCGGTCGGCCCCAGGCGCCCGGCCGCCGCCCGGCCCGGGCCAGGGCCGCGGCCATCGCCCGTTCCGGCTGCAACGAGGCGTGCAGATAGCCGCCGCTGAACTCGATCACGCCGGGTGGCGGGGCCGCCAGCGACACGATGACGCCGGTGGCGTCCACCGAGCGCGGGACGAGGTCGGCGGCGCCGTCCGCGCTCAGCGCGACCTCCTGCCAGGAGGTGTCGCCCACGGGGCCGGCGGTCGCGCGCGCCGGCCGGGCCCGGAAGGCGCCGGCGCCGGGCCGGGTGACCACCAGCCCCTCGGCGGCCAGCTGGGCCAGTGCCCGCGAAACGGTCACCGGGCTCACCCTGAACCGTTCGACCAGGGCCCGACTGGACGGGAGCTTTCCACCAGGAGAGTAGCGGTCGAACTCCCGCCGCAGCTGATCCGCCAGCTCACCCACACTGCTACGCTCATGCATGAAGACACAGAGTAGCGCTATCGACCGGGCCGCGATAGCGGTGAGCACCCCGGCGGCCACCCCGGCCGGCACACGGGTCGGCACCCGGGCCGGCACACCGGCAGCCGACCTCGCCGGCGGCCCGCAGGCGAGTGGCTTCGGTACCCTCCTGGCCGGCCTCGGTGTCGTCGCCTTCTCCCTGACCTTCCCCGCGACCGCCTGGGGTCTGGAGGGGTTCGGCCCCTGGTCGCTGGTCGCCGTGCGCAGCGTCCTGGCCGCGCTGATCGCGGGCGGGTGTCTGCTGGCCCTCCGCGTGCCGCTGCCCGCCCGGCGGCACTGGGCGGGGCTCGCCGTCGTGGCCGCCGGGGTCGTCGTCGGCTTCCCGCTCCTCACCACGCTCGCGCTGCGGACGTCCACCACCGCGCACGCCGCCGTCGTGGTCGGCCTGCTGCCGCTGACGACCGCGTCGCTGTCCGCCCTGCGCACGGGAACCCGTCCCTCCCGCACCTTCTGGGCGGCCGCGCTGGCGGGTGCCGCCGCCGTGGTGGCGTTCACCGTGCAGCAGAGCGGCGGGGCCCTGACCACCGCCGATCTGTATCTGTTCGGGGCGCTGCTGGTGTGCGCGGCCGGCTACACCGAGGGCGGCCGGCTGGCCCGGGTCGTGCCGGGCTGGCAGGTCATCGGCTGGGCGCTGGTGTTCTGCCTGCCGCTCACGGTGCCGGGGGCCGCGCTCGCCCTGGCCCACGAACCCGCGCAGCTGACCGCGCACAGCGTGGCCGGGCTGCTGTGGGTCGCGGCGGGCTCGCAGTTCCTCGGCCTGGTCGTCTGGTACCGGGGCATGGCGGTCATCGGCATTCCGAAGGCCAGCCAGTTGCAGTTGGCCCAGCCCCTGCTCACACTGGTGTGGTCGGTGCTGCTGCTGGGCGAGCACCTCACGCCCGCCGCTCCGCTGACGGCCGCCGCCGTGCTCGTCTGCATCGCCGTCACGCAGCGGGCGCGCGGCTAGGCACGGCAGACGTACCGTCGCACCCGGTGAGGAGGCCCCGCAGATGCGCGCAACCAAGGGCGACCAGTTCGTCCAGCACGGCAGGGTGGTCGGCCAGCACGACAAGGTCGGCGAGATCGTCGAGGTCATGGGCCAGGGAGGAAATCCCCCGTACCGCGTCCGCTTCACGGACGGGCATGTGGGCGTGTGCTCGCCCGGCCCCGACACCGAGATCCGTCACAGGACGGCCGAGGACCAGCGATAGATCAGCGCGGGGGCTCCGCCGGCTGCCGGTAGTGGTCGGCGACCACCCGCGCCATCGCCCCGATCCGGTCCGTCCGCACGTCCTTGGCGGCGAAGAAGACATGTCCGCGCACCTGGGGGTGAGCGGCGGCCAGTTCCAGGTGGTCCGACAGCTCGGCCCGGTTCTGCCAGGCCGCGGGCTGCGTCGGGTCGCCCGCCCGGTAGAGGGCCTCGCCGAGGTAGAGGCGGGTGCGGCTGCCCTTCGCCACCTCCGCCCACCAGGGCACGAGCTTGGCGTAGTCGGCGACCGAGAGCCCGATGTTCCAGTAGAGCTGCGGGACGACGTAGTCGATCCAGCCCTCCCGCACCCACTTACGGGTGTCCGCGTGGATGTCGTCGTACGACTGGAGCGCCCGGGTGTCCGAGCCGCGCGAGTCGGTGGAGGCGTTGCGCCACACCCCGAAGGGGCTGATCCCGAACTGGGTGCCGGGCCGTACCGCCTTGATCCGGGCGGCCGTCTCCAGCACCAGCTGGTCGACGTTGTGGCGCCGCCAGGCCGCCCGGCCGGGGAAGGCGCCGCCGTAGGTGTCGTACGCCGCCCCGTCGTCGAAGGTCTGGCCGGCCACCGGGTACGGATAGAAGTAGTCGTCGAAGTGCACGGCGTCCAGGGGGTACTTCTTCACGGCGTCGAGGATCGCGTCCTGGACGAAGGCGCGGACCTCGGGCAGGCCGGGGTTGTAGTAGAGCTTCCCGCCGAACGAGATCACCCACTTCGGGTGCCTGCGCGCCGGGTGGGAGGCGACGAGCCTCGAGGGGTCGTCATGGGTCGCGACCCGGTAGGGGTTGAACCAGGCGTGCAGCTGAAGGCCCCGCGCATGCGCCTCCGTGACGGCCGTGCCCAGCGGGTCCCAGCCCGGTGACCTGCCCTGGGTGCCCGTGAGGACCTGCGACCACGGCTCGTGGGGGGAGGGCCACAGCGCGTCCGCCGTGGGCCGCACCTGGAAGATCACCGTGTTGAGCCGCCGGCTCACCGCCAGGTCGAGCATGGCGATCAGTTCGGCGCGCTGCGCGGCGGCGGTCAGGCCGGGGCGGGACGGCCAATCCCGGTTGGAAACGGTCGCCAGCCACATCCCCCGCATCTCGGTCGCCGCCCGCCGTTCCCCCACGGGAGCGGCCGCCGCGCCCGTCGTGGTGAACGTCGACAGCGCTGCCAGCGCGAACGCCCGCCGGGTCAGTCGCCCCATCGCACACATCCCCACACTCTGCGGATCCGCTCGGTCACGGATCGTTTCGCGCTCCAGCATGCCTCCACCCCGACGATCGATCATCGATACTTGCTAGTAACGTGCACGATCGGAGCAGGGCGGCCGGAACCCGGCAGACCTGCCCCTGCCATCTGAGTCAGCGCGGCGAAAGGGACTGATGTGACGGGCACCCCAGCGGGAGATCTCTCACGGGTCGGAGTGGTGGGCTGCGGCCAGATGGGAGCGGGCATCGCAGAGGTCTGCGCCCGCGCCGGTCTCGACGTCAAGGTCGCCGAGACCACCGGCGAGGCCCTGGAGATCGGCCGTACCCGGCTGTTGAACTCCCTGGCCAAGGCCGCCGAGCGCGGCAAGATCTCCGAGGAGGAGCGGGACGCCACCCTCGCGCGCCTCAGCTTCACCACGGATCTCGGCGAGTTCGCCGACCGTGACCTGGTCATCGAGGCCGTGGTCGAGAACGAGCAGGTCAAGACCGAGATCTTCCAGGTCCTCGACCAGGTGGTGACCCGTCCGGACGCGATCCTCGCCTCCAACACCTCCTCCATCCCGCTGGTGAAGCTGGCGGTCGCCACCTCGCGGCCCGACCACGTCGTCGGCATCCACTTCTTCAACCCGGCTCCGGTGCAGCAGCTCGTCGAGCTGATCCCGGCGCTGACCACCTCCGAGGGCACGCTCAGCCGGGCCCAGCTGTTCGCCGAGAAGGTGCTGGGCAAGCACGCGATCCGCGCCCAGGACCGGTCCGGCTTCGTCGTCAACGCGCTGCTGATCCCCTACCTGCTCTCCGCGATCCGGATGTTCGAGACGGGCATCGCCAGCCGCGAGGACATCGACAACGGCATGGAGATGGGCTGCGCCCACCCGATGGGTCCGCTGAAGCTGTCCGACCTGATCGGCCTGGACACCGTCGCCTCGGTGGCGCAGAGCATGTACGACGAGTACAAGGAGCCGCTGTACGCCGCTCCCCCGCTGCTCCAGCGCATGGTGGACGCGGGCCGGCTGGGCCGCAAGACCGGCTCGGGCTTCTACGCCTACTGATCACCCGCTGTGTTCCTCGCGGGCCCGGCACTCCTCGGAGTGCCGGGCCCGCGGCATTCACACACCGTGTGCGCCACGGGTTCGCATATGCCCCGCGCACACTCTCCTCACCGGCCCACCAGGCGAGTTCACTCATCATGCGCATGCAAGGGATGTGAGACGACTACGGAAAGGAGCGGACACGTGACCGCCGACCCCGAGCATCCCGTCGTCCACGGAGACGTCGCGGAGTTACGTCGCCGGCTCGATGTGGCCTACGCCCGCGTCGAGGGCGGGCTGGCCCTGCTCTCCCACCGCACGGAGGAGACCGCCAAGGAACTGGACGCGCTGAACACCCGCATGATCTCGCTGGAACACGCACGCTGGCCGCTGCCCTCGCTCGCGGCGCTCACGGCCCTGGGAGCACTGGTCGCGACGGTATGGCAGGCACTGGCCCACTGACCCTCCGCCGGCCCTCGGCGAGCCTGAGGTGGTGCAGCAGCATCAGCGCGGCCGCCATGTTGGCGGCCGGGACCTCCCCCCGGGCGACCAGGTCGGGAACGACCTTGAGGGGAACCCATTCCCGGCGGTCCGACTCGAAGTCGTCCACCGGGTGTCCCACGTACTCCCCGTGGTCCGACCAGTAGATGTGATGGACGGCGTCGGTGAGCCCGTTGGACGGCTCCACGCTCATCAGGTGGTGCAGCGGCCCCGGCCGCCAGCCGGTCTCCTCCTCGAGTTCCCTGGCGGCCGCGCGGGCGATGTCCTCGCCGTCCTCCACGACTCCCGCCGCGAGCTCCCATCCCCAGCTGTCGGTGATGAAGCGGTGGCGCCAGAGCAGGAGAACCTCGTCGGCCCGGTTCACGACCGTCGCGACCGCTACCGGCCTCAGCCGTATGAGGAAGTGGTCGAGGTGCCGGCCGTCCGGCAGCTCCACATCTGCCAGGTTGACGCTGAACCAGCGGTTTTCATACACAGTTTGTTCGTTCTGTTTCGTCCACTGCACGGTTCTGCCACCTTCCGTCGAGTGAGTGGCAATATCGCAGCAGGAACTATGCAGCGTCGGCGTAGCCGCCGGTGTCGATGCCTGTGCAGGTGTCGTGACGGTGTCGACGGTGCCGGTGGTCAAATACCCCGCCGCGCCGCGCCTACAGCGGTACGCGCAGTGCCCCGTCGATGAGTTCGGCGGCCTCGGCCGTGCCCGCGCAGCCGCTGCGCACCAGGTGCTCGCGCACCGCCCGGAGTCTGTCGCGCAGGCGCTGGGACTCCATTCCCCGGGCCTGCTCGGCCATCTGCACCGCGGTGACCACCGCCTTGTCGGTGTTCCCCTGGCGCAGTTCGATCGTGCTGAGCATGGCGAGCCGGTGCACCCGCCCCCGGTCGTGCGCCGGGGTGTCGACGGCGGCCGCGGCGTGCTCGGCGGCGGCGGTGAGGTCGCCGAGACTCAGCAGCGCCTCCGCCACCTGGACGTTGACCAGGCCCGGTTGGACATAGCCGGTCTCGTCGGGCTCGTGTCCGCGCCGGATGTGCTCGGCGGCGGTCTCGGCACGCCGGATGCACGACAGGGCGCTCGTGCCGTCGCCGAGGTGGGCGTACGCCTTGGCCTGCATCGCGTACAGGTCGGAGGCGAGGGCGGGCGTGATGTGCCGGCCGGCCGCCCGCAGCGCGGCCTCCGCGAAGGCGACGGCCTGCCGGTACTCCCGCATGAACAGCGACTGGTTGACGAGGAGGGCGATCACGTACGCGCCGAGTCCCCGGTCCCCACTGGCCTTTGCCAGGCGCAGCGCCTGGTGGAAGTACCGCTGGGCCAGGCCGTGCGCGTCCGAGTCATAGGCGCAGATCCCGGCGACCGCGACCAACCCGCCGGTGGCACGGTGCAGTTGACGACCCGTCTCGTCGGTGTAGCTGCCGCGCAGCAGGGGCGCCGCCTCCGCGTTGAGGAAGCCGACGATACGGCTGCGGGTCGCGATGCCGCCCGCCTTGCGGTACATCTGCTCGTAGTGGGCGCGGGCGGCCCGCAGCATCTCGAGGTCGGCCGAGGTGACACGGTGCCGGCCGCCCCGGGAGACGTCGACGTCCTCGGGCGGGTTCTCCCACTCCCACACCGGCATGACGGCCGGCGTGCCGGTGACGGCGGGCGCCCCCAGGAGGTGCGGTCGCTGCTGCTCGTCGGAGCGCCACAGGGCGGTGGCCCGTTCGACGAAGCCGGAGAGCGAGGTGCCGTGCGGGCCGGCCGGTTCGCCCGGCACGCCGAGGCCGATGTCGTCCAGGGTGACCGGCCGGCGCAGCCGCCCGGCGAGCACCTCGCAGATCAGGTCGGGCACCTGGCCCCGCGGTCGTTGGCCCTTCAGCCACCGGGCCACCGCCGTGTGTTCGTAGCGCAGCGCCAGGCCTCGGGCCCGTCCGGCCTGGTTGACGTGGGCGGCGAGGCCCGCGTGCGAGACGCCCGCCTCGTCCAGGATCGCGTCGAGCAGAGTGTTGGGCTGCATGGGTGCCCCCCGGTGCCTCGGTGCCGTCAGAGTAGTGGGTCCGTCCTCACACGGGGTGTGAACGGAGTACGCGCATTCGCAGGGTGCGCGCGCTGTCGCGGAGCGTTCCCGGTCGGTTGACTGGAATGCCTCGCAAGAGGTTCGCCGGGCCGTCCGCTCCCCCTCATAAAGCGACGGCCCGGCGATTCGCTCCGCGGGTGGCGCGGGGGCTATCGGTGCGTTGTCGGCTGCGGGTGGGTTGTGGCCGGTCGCGCGGTTCCCCGCGCCCCTGGGACGGGTGCGGGAAGCCGCCCGTTCTGAAGCACCAGTACGGCGATGTCGTCGGTCGGTCCGGCCGCCGTGTGACGGAGAAGTGCCGTCAGTACCGCGCGCAGGATCTGCTGGGCCGTGACGGGGAGGTCCCGCGCCGCTGTCTCCAGCGTCCCCGACAGGGAGAAGAACCTGCCCCGCGCGTCCCTCGCGTCCTCGGCGCCGTCCGTGAACAGGACCACGGACTCGCCCCGGAGCAGCCGGCCGCAGGGCATGGGCGACAATTCGACCGGCAGGGGGAAGGGGCCCAGCGGCGGGAGGGGATCCGCCCGCGACATCGGCCGCACGCTCGTGCCGCTCAGCAGATACGGCCACGGATGCCCGCAGTTCAGGACGTGCAGCTCGCCGTCCTCCCCGATCTCCAGCACCAGCACGGTGACGAACTCCTCCGCCACCGTGGCATCGGGGGTGTCCCGGGCCCGTTCGCGCAGATGCCGCTCCAGGGCACGCTCCAGGCGGCGCAGGACACGGCCGAGGTCGGGCTCGTCGTGGGCCGCCTCGCGGAAGCTGCCGAGGAGGGCCGCGACGGTACCGAGCGCGGGAAGGCCGTGCCCGCGGACATCGCCCATCACGACCCGCACACCGTGCTCGGTGGCGATCACCTCGTACAGGTCACCGCCCACGCTCGCGCCCCGGTCCGCGGAGAGCTGGGCGGCCGCCGCGTTCAGCCCCTCGACGCGCGGCGGCGGCGGACGCAGCAGCACGCGCTGCGCGGCCCCGGCGACCCGCCGCGCCTGCTTCAGCTCACGCACCAGGGCCTGCCGCATGTGCAGTACCAGCCCGGTGCCGACGGCGAAGAAGACGGCGCTGGTGACGATCCTGGCCTCGAGCCCGTCCTGTCGGGCCAGCGGGCAGAACAGCTTGTACGTGATCGCCAGGGCGCCCCAGGCCGTGGGCAGCCCCAGCGAGAGGGCCCGCCGCAACGGCCGCCTGATGTCGAACATGTCGCTGGTCAGCATGTCGCTGGTCCCCCGTCCAGGCCCCCGACAACGCAGATCGGACCGGCCCCGAAAGGCCGGTCCGATTCTGTCGGGGCCACGGCCCGGAAGACCAGATCATCAGGAGATCTCACCCGAAGGAGTGAGGTGACCCGAAGGGTGGGGGCAGGGGGCGAAGCCCCCGTCCCCAGGGGCGCGGGGAACCGCGCGACCGGCCACGGCGAACCCGTGGCCGGTCTTTGGCATCAGCCCCGCAGCACCGCTCCCGTACGCTCGCCCGCCAGGGCGACCGCCGCGTCCCGGGCGGCCGACGCCTCGTCGACGGTCAGCGTCCGGTCGTCCGCGCGGAAGCGCAGCGCGTACGCGAGCGACTTCCGCCCCTCACCGAGCTGCTCCGCGTTCTCGTACACGTCGAACAGCCGGATTCCCTCGAGCAGTTCACCGGCGCCGTCGCGCAGCGCGGCCTCGACCTCGGCGTGCGGGACGAACCTGTCGACGACGAGGGCGACGTCCTGCGTGGCCACCGGGAACACCGAGATGCTCGGCGCCCGGGGCGTGTCGTCGCCGACCTGCTCCAGGACGTCCAGGTCCAGCTCCATCGCGGAGGTGCGCGAGGGCAGCCCCAGTGCCTTCAGCACCCGCGGGTGCAGCTCACCGGCGTGGCCGACGACGCGCTCGGCGCCGTCCACGACGACCAGCAGCTCGGCGCACCGGCCGGGGTGCCACGGCCCGTACTGCCCACTGCGGACGACCAGTTCGGCCCCGGCCTCACGGGCGACGGCACGCGCCGCCTCGACGGCGTCGGCCCAGTCCGCCGGACGGCCCTTGCCCCACCAGCCGGCCTGCTCGCGGGCGCCCGCGAGAACGGTGGCGACATGGCGCGGCTGCGCGGGCAGCACGGCGTCCAGCGACGCGATCTCCTCGCTGGTGGGACGGCGGTCGACGGGCAGGTGCCCGGCGACGCGCTGCTCCTCCTGCGGGAGGAACACCAGCCCGGTCTCGAAGAGCGCCAGGTCGTGCGAGCCCCGGCCGTCGTTGCGGCGCAGGGCGGCCAGCAGGCCCGGCAGCAGCGACGTACGGAGCGCGGGCTCCTCGTCGTTGAGCGGGTTGGTGAGCTTCACGACACGGCGGGCCGGGTCGTCGGCGTCCAGGCCGAGCTGGTCGAAGACCTGCTCGCCGATGAACGGGTAGTTCGGCGCCTCGACGTAGCCGGAGGCGGCCAGGACGCGGCCGACGCGGCGGTGGAGACGCTGGCGGTGGGTGAGACCGCGGCCCGAGGGCGGCTTGGGCAGCGTGGAGGGCAGGTTCTCGTAGCCCTCCAGCCGGATGACCTCCTCCGCCAGGTCGTTGACCTCGGCGAGGTCGGGCCGCCAGGACGGGACGGTGACGAGCAGCTCGTCCTGCCCGTACACGTCGCAGCCGATCTCCTGGAGGCGGCGGACGACGGTCTCGCGGCCGTACTCCACGCCCGCGACCTTGTCCGGGTGGTCGGCCGGGACGCTGATCGTGTGCGGGGCGGACGGGGCGATGATCTCCGTGACGCCCGCGTCGGCCGTACCGCCCGCGAGCAGGACCAGCAGGTCGACCGTGCGCTGCGCGGCGGCCGCCGCGGCCTGCGGGTCGACACCGCGCTCGAAGCGCCTGGACGCCTCGGAGGACAGCTTGTGCCGGCGGGCCGTACGCGCGATGGACACCGCGTCGAAGTGGGCGGCCTCGATGACCACGTCGGTCGTCGGGGCGCCCCCGTTCCCGGCGGCCTCGTGATCGGCGATCTCGGTGTTGGCGCCGCCCATGACACCGGCGAGGCCGATGGGACCGCGGTCGTCGGTGATCACCAGGTCCTCGGCGTGCAGCTCGCGCGTCACCCCGTCGAGGGTGACGATCCGCTCGCCCTCCCCGGCCCGGCGCACACCGATGGTGCCCTGGACCAGCGAACGGTCGTAGGCGTGCAGCGGCTGGCCGATCTCCGTCATCACGTAGTTGGTGATGTCGACGGCGAGCGAGATCGGGCGCATGCCGACCTTCTGGAGCCGGCGCTGCAGCCAGATCGGGGAGCGCACCTCGGGGCTCAGACCGGTGACGGTACGGGCGGTGAAGCGGTCGCAGCCCATCGGCTCGGAGACCTGCACCGGGTAGCCGAAGGCGTTCGGCGCCGGTACGTCGATCAGCGCCGGGTCGCGCAGCGGCAGACCGTAGGCGATGGCCGCCTCGCGGGCGACACCCCGGATGGACAGGCAGTCGCCGCGGTTGGCGGTGACGGCGATGTCCAGGACCTCGTCGACCAGCTCGAGCAGCTCGATGGCGTCCTTGCCGACCTCGGTCTCCGGCGGCAGCACGATGATGCCGTGGCTGCCGTCGTCGCCCATGCCCAGCTCGTCGCCGGAGCAGATCATGCCGTGCGAGGTCTTGCCGTACGTCTTGCGCGCGGCGATGGCGAAGCCGCCGGGGAGGACGGCGCCCGGGAGGACCACGACGACCTTGTCGCCGACGGCGAAGTTGCGGGCGCCGCAGACGATCTCCTGGGGCTCGCCGGTTCCGTTGGCGGTGCCGACGTCGACGGTGCAGAAGCGGATCGGCTTCTTGAAGCCCTCGAGCTCCTCGACGGTGAGCACCCGGCCCACGACGAGCGGGCCCTTGAGGTCGGCTCCGAGGGGCTCGACGGTCTCGACCTCGAGGCCCGCCGAGACGAGCTTGGCCTGCACGTCACGGCCGGTCTCGGTGGCCGGGAGGTCGACGTACTCCCGCAGCCAGGAAAGCGGGACCCGCATCAGATCTCCATCCCGAACGGCCGGGTGAACCGGACGTCACCCTCGACCATGTCTCGCATGTCTTCGACGTTGTGGCGGAACATCAGCATCCGCTCGATGCCGAACCCGAAGGCGAACCCGCTGTACTTCTCCGGGTCGACGCCGCAGGCGGCCAGCACCTTGGGGTTGACCATGCCGCAGCCGCCGAGCTCGATCCAGCCCTCGCTGGAGCAGGTGCGGCAGGGGCGGTCGGGGTTGCCGACGGACTCGCCGCGGCAGACGTAACACACCATGTCCATCTCGGCGGACGGCTCGGTGAAGGGGAAGAAGTTCGGCCGCAGCCGGGTCTTCATGCCCTCGCCGAACAGCGACTGGACCATGTGGTCCAGGGTGCCCTTGAGGTCGGCCATGGTCAGGCCCTCGTCCACGGCCAGCAGCTCGACCTGGTGGAAGACCGGGGTGTGCGTCGCGTCCAGCTCGTCGGTGCGGTACACGCGGCCGGGGCAGATCACGTACACCGGCAGCTCACGGCCGAGCAGCGAGCGGATCTGGACCGGCGAGGTGTGGGTGCGCAGCACGACACCGGACTCGGTGCCGCCCTGCGGGCCCTGCACGAAGAACGTGTCGGCCTCGCCGCGGGCCGGGTGGTCCGGGCCGATGTTGAGGGCGTCGAAGTTGAACCACTCGGCCTCGACCTGCGGGCCCTCGGCGACCTCGTAGCCCATGGCCACGAAGACGTCCTCGATGCGCTCCGACAGCGTGGTGAGCGGGTGGCGGGCGCCGGCCGGCCGGCGGTCGTACGGCAGTGTGACGTCCACCGCCTCCTCGACCAGCACGCGCTGGTCGCGCTCGGCCTCCAGCTCCTCCTGGCGGGCGGCGAGGGCCTTGTTCACCGCGCCCCGGGCCTGGCCGACCAGCTTGCCGGCGGCCGCCTTGGCGTGCGGGGGCAGGGCGCCGATCTCGCGGTTGGCCAGGGCCAGCGGCGATGTGCCGCCGGTGTGGGCGACCTTGGCCTCCTGGAGTGCGTCGAGGGAGTCCGCGGCGGCGAAGGCGGCGAGCGCCCCGTCCCGCATGCGCTCGATCTCTTCCGGTTTCAAGGCCTCGACCTCTACCGGGTCGTACGACTTATTCGGTGCCGACATCTCTTCCCGTGCTTCCGATTGGCTGGCTGAAGGTCCCCGTCACCGACTCACGCAGAGGTCAGAGGGCCGTCCCTGGGACACAAAGGTGCCAAAGGCCGAGTCTAACGGGGTGGAGGTGTACGAATGCGCCCGCGGGCCGTCCGGCAGGTTCTCAGGTGAGATACGCCGGGATGCTCACGGGCAACGTAAATCGGAACTCGGCGCCGCCGCCGGGGGCGCGGCCGACCGTGATGATGCCGCCGTGGGCTTCGACGATGCCCTTGACGATGTACAGCCCGAGGCCCGTGCCGCCGCGCTTGCTGCCCCGCCAGAAGCGGGTGAAGACGCGGTTCATGGACTCCTCCGGGATGCCGGCGCCCTCGTCGCTCACGGTGACCGATGTGCCGGTGTCCTCTCCCTCACGGGGAGAAGCGGCGGGCGTGACGTCAATCGTGACGGTTCCCTCGCCGTGGCGCACCGCATTTTCCAGAAGGTTGCTGAGCACCTGGTCGACCTTGTCGGGGTCGGCCCACAGGGCGGGCAGCGGCTGTTCGAGGCGCAGCAGGAACCGGTCGGCGGGCTGTCCGGCGGCGACGTAGGCCTGGATGTGCCGTCCCACGGCCGCGCCCATGTCGACGGGCTGGCGGCGCAGCTCCAGCCGTCCCGAGTCGATGCGCGAGATGTCGAGCAGCTCGGCGATGAGGCGGGTGACCCGGTCCGCGTCGGCGTCGACGGTCTCCAGCATCAGCCGCTTCTGGTCGTCGGTGAACCTCGACCACTTGGCGAGCAGGGTGGCGGTGAAGCCCTTGACCGAGGTCAGGGGCGAGCGCAGCTCGTGGGCGACGATGGCGATCAGCTCGGCGTGGCTGCGTTCCGTGCGGCGGCGGGCCTCGGTGTCGCGGATCGAGACGACGACCCGGCGGACCGGTCCGGTGGGTTCGCCGCGGACGTACCGCACCGTGACGAGCACCTCGCGTCCGCCCGGCAGCAGCAGGTTGCGCTCGGGCTGTCCGACCCTGATGGCCAGGCCGCCGTAGGGGTCGGTCAGCTGCCACCAGCGGCGGCCTTCGAGGTCCTCCAGCGGCAGGGCCTTCTCGAGCCGCTGTCCGAGGGCGTCGGCGGCGGGGACGGCGGTGATGCGCTGGGCGGCGGCGTTGAAACAGACGACGTGCCCGTGTTCGTCGGCGACCACGAGCCCGTCGGGCAGGTCGTCGGGGTCGATGCCGAGGCCGGCGAGGTCACCGGCCGGCCGGGGTGCGGAGGCGTCGGGACCGGTCCGCGCATCCCGAGTACCGCTCATGCCGACGCTCATTCCCCGTACCCCACCTCTCAGACGACTGAGGGGCCCCCGAGCTGGTCACCCTACTAGCTCTCGGTGACGGAGCGGCACCCTCCGGAGGCACGCTGTGCACGGGCCGATGCATAGAGACATACGGCGGCGGCGGTCGCGAGGTTCAGGCTCTCGGCCTTCCCGTGGATCGGAACCCGCACGACGGCGTCCGCGAGGTCCCGGGTCTCCTCGGGGAGTCCCCAGGCCTCGTTGCCGAACACCCACGCCGTGGGCCCGCCCATCGTCCGCTTGTCCAGCTCGTCGTCGAGATCGTCGTCCCCTGCGCCGTCGGCGGCGAGGATCCGTACCCCGGCCTCCTTCAGCCCGGCCACGGCCTGTTCGACGGGGACCCCGACCGCCACGGGAAGGTGGAAGAGGGAGCCCACGGAGGCGCGGACGGCCTTGGGGTTGTAGAGGTCGACGGAGGCGTCGGTCAGGACGACGGCGTCGGCGCCCGCGGCGTCCGCGCACCGCAGGACGGTGCCGGCGTTGCCGGGGTCGCGCACATGGGCCAGTACGGCGACCAGCTTCGGCCGGGCGGCGAGGATATGCTCGAAGGGCGTGTCCAGGAACCGGCAGACCCCGACGAGCCCCTGCGGGGTGACGGTGGTGGAGATGTCCTCGATGACCTGCTCGTCGGCGAGGTGCACCCGGGCACCGGCGGCGCGGGCCTCGCCGATGATGTCGGCGTAGCGCTCCGCGGCCTCGACGGTGGCGAACAGCTCCACAAGGGTCGCGTCGCCGCCGGCCCGGTGCGCGGCCGCCTCCCGGACGGCCTGCGGCCCCTCCGCGAGGAACAGCCTCTCCTTGCCCCGGAAGTTCCGCCGCGCCAGCCGCCGGGCGGCGGACACACGGGGGGACCGGAGGGAGATCGGCTCGGGGCTGGCGGAGGGCATGTTCTGGTTCACCTTCGATATCCGTGCAGCTCGCATGGCGGCGAGGGACGACTGCGACCCCTCGGGGGCGCGGGGAACTGCGCGAGGAGCCACCGACGGCCCGGACCCGAACGACGGCCGGAACCCGAACGACGGCCGGAACGGGCAGAAGCAAAGGACCCGCAGGCCGTCAGACCTGCGGGTCCCTTCACGTCGGCCTAGAGCCGGCGCAGCGTCACGCGGCCTTGGGCGCGTTCACGTCCGCCGGGAGGGCCTTCTGCGCGACCTCGACCAGCGCGGCGAACGCGGTGGCGTCGTTCACGGCCAGCTCGGCCAGGATCTTGCGGTCGACCTCGATGTTCGCCGCGTTCAGACCCTGGATGAAGCGGTTGTACGTGATGCCGTTGGCGCGGGCAGCGGCGTTGATGCGCTGGATCCACAGCCGACGGAAGTCGCCCTTGCGCTTCTTGCGGTCGTTGTAGTTGTAGACCAGCGAGTGGGTGACCTGCTCCTTGGCCTTGCGGTACAGGCGCGAACGCTGACCGCGGTAACCCTTGGCGGCCTCGAGGATCGCCCGGCGCTTCTTGTGGGCGTTGACTGCCCGCTTGACGCGTGCCACTTGTTTAACTCCTTGTAGCGGGGCCGTGGTGGGACTCACACGGCCCGGAATCGATTGGGTCCCGGTCTGAGGTCAGGCGCGCATCGACGCGCCCGACGTCACTTGCCGAGAAGCTTCTTGATCTTCGCGGCGTCGCCCGGGGCCATCTCGGCGGTGCCGGTGAGGCGGCGCGTCACGCGGGACGACTTGTGCTCGAGCAGGTGGCGCTTGCCGGCGCGCTCACGGAGCACCTTGCCGGAGCCGGTGATCTTGAAGCGCTTGCTGGCACCGCTGTGCGACTTGTTCTTCGGCATAGCGCCGTTCTCTCCTCGTCGGTGGCGTTCCGGTGCCCGGTCGTGAAACCGGGCACGGTGGAACGTCGCTGGTATCGGTTATGTCCTGGGGACTCGCGTCCCGCGGATCACGCCTCGGCGGAAGCCTCGGCAGGGGCCTCGGCGTCAGCCTCGAGCTCGACGCCGTCCTCGACGTCACCCTCGGCGTTCACGGCGTCGGCGTCCGCGGCGTTCTGCGAGCGGCCCGGGTTGGCCTTCGCCTCGGCCTTGCGGGCCTCCTGCGCCTGGCGCGCCTCGGCCATGGCCTCGGTCTTCTTCTTGTGCGGGCCGAGAACCATGATCATGTTCCGGCCGTCCTGCTTCGGGTTCGACTCGATGAAGCCGAGGTCCTCGACGTCCGACGCGAGACGCTGCAGCAGTCGGTAGCCGAGCTCCGGCCGGGACTGCTCGCGACCACGGAACATGATCGTGATCTTGACCTTGTCGCCCTGCTTGAGGAACCGGACGACGTGACCCTTTTTGGTGTCGTAGTCGTGCGGGTCGATCTTCGGCCGGAGCTTCATTTCCTTGATGACCGTGTGCGCCTGGTTCTTGCGCGCCTCACGGGCCTTCATGGCCGACTCGTACTTGAACTTCCCGTAGTCCATGAGCTTGCAGACCGGCGGGCGAGCGCTCGCCGCCACCTCGACCAGGTCGAGGTCGTACTCCTGCGCAAGCTCCAGGGCCTTGGCCAGCGGCACGATGCCGACCTGCTCGCCACTGGGACCGACAAGTCGCACTTCGGGAACGCGAATCCGGTCGTTGATGCGGGGCTCGGTGCTGATGGATCCTCCTTGGTAGCACCACACGGCAGTCTGGCGGACGGCCGCGTAACGTCTGTGTTCGGTAGTCTTATAACCACGCCGAAGCACAAAAAATGCCCCGAACGATCACATGCGGGGCTCCAAGCACTACCGGAGCACCGCCGCAAGGATCGCGGGGCGCACTACCGGGCGACTCCATCGTCCGTACGGAACGATGGTGGCCGCCTGACCGGGGTGACCCGCCATCCCTGGGGACGGTCGGGTGGGAGTTCGGAGCCTCCACTTGTGGGCCGGATCCGCCTGCTGAGGGGCACGCGTGTCCGACCGGTCGATACACGAGATTACCAGTCGGCGCCAGGAACGGCCAATCGAGCCTCGGTACGAGGTCCGGTCCGGCCTGCGCCTATCGTGTGGGGCATGAGTGAGACCTCCCCCGCCGCCGGCTCCGCCGAGACCCCCGGTACCCCCGACTTCGACGAGATGACCCGCGACATCGCCGAGGTCCCCGCCGTCGAGGTGATCGTGACGGTCGCCGTCAACCTGATGAGCGCCGCCGCCGTGAAGCTGGGCCTCACCGAGGAGGGCGACAAGTACAAGGACCTCGACGAGGCCCGCAAGCTGATCCACGCCCTCGCCGGCCTGCTGGACGGGAGCGCGACCGAGATCAGCTCCTTCCACGCGGCGCCGCTGCGCGACGGTCTGAAGTCGCTCCAGCTGGCCTTCCGCGAGGCGTCCCTCGTCCCGGACGAGCCGGGCCAGGGCCCGGGCGAGAAGTACACGGGCCCGATCTACGGCTGAGCCGCCGGTTCAGTTCCGCACGTACAGGGGCTCGCCCGGAGGCGTCGTCCCGGCCGGCAGCAGTGCCAGGTCGAGGCCGCGCACCAGGCGGGCCCTCAGTGTCTCGTCGGCGGCGAGCCGCTCGGCCACCGCCCGGGCCGCCTCGGCGGGGGCGGCCGCCGGGTCGAGGACGAGGGCGAGGGTGCCGTCCGCCCGCCCCGGCCCGAGGTGGGCGCTGAGGACCTCCGGCGCTGCGGCCACGGCGGCCCGTACCGCCGCCCGCACCGCCGGATCGGCGAGCGGGTCGGCCGAGGTGCGGCCCTCGGCGAGCGCCAGCAGCGCCGGTCCCGTCAGTTCGAAGGCCACCGGTCCAGCCAGGTCGAGGACGACCGTGTCCGCCTTCTCGTGCGCGGCGGCCTGAAGCGCCTGGTGCAGGGGGACGGCGACCGGGCGGGCCTCGGGGTCCCAGCGGGCCAGGGAGTCCGTGGACGTGAAGGCGGGCAGCGCGGTGCGGGCGCCCGCCTTCAGCGTCGGCACGGCCATGTCGCTCGTCTTCTCACGGCGCAGCCCCTTCTCGTCCTCCTCCACCTCGCCGAGCACGGCCACCACCGGCACGAGCAGCCGGGCCCCCTTGAGGGCCGCCAGGACCGGTCCCACGGCGGTGCGGTCCTCGGCCCAGGCGGCCAGCGCCGCGCTCAGCCGGGGGTCGGCGGAGCCGTCGTCGTCGGAGAAGCCGGAGTCGGGAATGTTCTTGTTCGCCACGGTCGTCGACCCTATCGGGGGGATGATGCCGAGCTTGTGCGGGGCCCGAAACACGGCGGTCACGCCTTTCACGGGATTCTCAGACATCCCTGACGTGCCTCTAACCTCCGTCTAACGGCGCGCACAGTCAGCGCCCCCAGCATCAACGGTCATGGAGTCCTCCGGAGCACGTCGCAGCCGCCGCGCTCACCCCTCCCGGCGCCGTACGCTCCTGTCCGCCGCGCTCGCCACGGTCGCCGTCCTGGGGGCGACGGCGGGCGGGACCGTGTATGTGAAGGCACAGGCGCACTCGGGGACGGGAGCCGTATCGTCGTCCTCCGCGACGCCGTCGGCGTCCGGGTCGGGCAGCGGAAAGGTGTCGGTGGAGACGGTGGCGGCGCCCGAGGTGGACCACGACGCGTTGCTGGCGTCCGCGCTGAAGTCGGTGACCGTGCCCGGCGACGCGGCCGTGTCCGCGGCCGTGCTCGACCTGGACTCCGGCGACAACGCCACGTACGGCGAGAACGCCTTCGACACGGCGAGCATCGTCAAGGTGGACATCCTGGCGACGCTGCTGCTCCAGGCGCAGGACGCGGACCGGCATCTCACGGCGGCCGAGAAGACGTACGCCACCGCGATGATCGAGAACAGTGACAACGACTCGGCGTCGGCGCTGTGGCGGATCATCGGGAAGGCGCAGGGGCTCGACGCCGCGAACGAGCGGTTCGGGCTGACGGACACCGCGGGCGGCGACGACATGCTGTGGGGTCTGACGCAGACCACGGCCGCCGATCAGCTCATCCTGCTCCAGCAGGTCTTCGGGGACGACTCGGAGCTGAGCGAGGCGTCGCGGACGTACCTCGAGGGCCTGATGGGGCAGATAGCCGTCGACCAGCACTGGGGTGTCTCGGCGGCGGCCGACGGGTCCTCGTGGGCGCTGAAGAACGGCTGGCTGGCACGCAGCACGACCGGGCTGTGGGACATCAACAGCATCGGCCGGGTCACCGTCGACGGCCGTGACTGTCTGGTGGCCGTGCTCTCGAACGGCAACGCGACGCAGACGGCCGGGATCTCGCTGGTCGAGCAGGTGGCGCGGGCTGCGGTCTCGGCGCTGCGGGACGGTGACGCTTCCGCGTCGGCGTCCGCCTCGCCGTCCGCCGACTAGCTAGAGCGCCTCGTAGGCCTCGGGTCGCCCGCGCTCGCGGCGGCCCCGCCACAGGACGACCGCCGTCACGAGCAGCACTCCCCCGGCACCCCCCGCGAGCAGGCCCGCCCAGCCGGCCGTGTCGTCGTCCGCCTCGGGCTTGTCCGGGCCGGAGCCGAAGTACTGCTCGCCGTAGGCCGCGGACTGCAGGCCCTCCGGTTCGAGCCCGGCGGCGGCCTTGATCGCTGCGGCCGGGTCGATGAACCCGAAGCCGCGGGAGTCGTCACGGCCGCCGGTGGGCGCGTTGCGGGCGGTGTCCTCCAGGAGCTTCTTGATCTGGGCCGGAGTGAGCCCGGGGTGGGCGCCCTTGATGAGCGCCACGGCCCCCGAGACGAAGGCGGAAGCGGCGCTGGTGCCCCATCCCTCGTAGTACTTGTGGTCCGGGTCGGCGATGACGACGTCGACGCCGGGCGCGCTGACCGTGGCGTACCAGCGGCGGGTGGAGAAGGAGGCGCGGGTGCCGTAGCGGTCCACCGCGGTCGCGGCGATGACGCCCGGGTAGGCGGCCGGGTAGGAGATGTGGTCGCCCTTCTCGCCGCCGTTGCCGGCCGAGGCGACGACGACCGAGCCCTTCTTCAGCGCGTACTGGACGGCCTCGTCCTCGGCGGGCTCGGGGTGGGCGGAGGCGGAGTCGTCGCCCAGGGAGAGGTTGATGACGTCCGCACCCTGGTCGGCGGCCCAGCGGATGCCCTCGGCGAGGGCGTTGCCGCGGGTGTTGCGGGCCTTGGTGCGCTGCGCGTCGCCGTCCTCCAGGATCACGCGGACGGGCAGGATCTTCGCCTCGGGGGCGATGCCGAGCACACCGTCGGCGTTGCCGTAGCCATGGCCGTGACCGGCGATGATGCTCGCCATCGCGGTGCCGTGGCGGGCCCACGCGCGATCTCCGGGGCCGGCTCCGAAACCGACCATGTCCTTGCCGGTGAGCACATTGCCGGCGAGGTCGGGGTGGTCCGCCTCGACGCCGGTGTCCAGGACGGCGACGGTGATGCCCCCGCCCTTGGTGGTCTGCCAGACCTCCTGGGTGTGCAGTGCCTCCAGGGCCCACTGCTTGGCACGGATGCCGTCGGCGTAGGCGGTGGAGGGCGGCACGAGGGCGACGGCGGCGGCGAGCAGACAGCACACAAGCCCGGCCCGGCGGGTCGTACGGGTCCTACGGGTGCTCATGAGGGCTGCTCCGAGGGCGTGACGGCGGTCTTGCGCAGGCCGCGCTCGACGCGGTCGGCGAGGCCCTGGGCCTCGTTGCCGAGGCCCGCCTGGCCGGGGGCGGTGGTGGCGCCCGCCGCGGTCGCCGCCGAGGCGGGCTGCGGGGTGTCGACCACGCGGCCGTCGGCCCAGCCGGAGACGGCATAGACGACGACGGGCGCGTCGGTGAGGACGGAGACCGTCCACGCCGCGCGCTGCCCGGCGCCGAAGGCGGCGGCGACGGTGCCCTTGGCGGCGTACGGCCGGGGCATCAGGTCCGTCCGCTCGGCCAGCCCCTCCTTGGTGAAGCGGGTGTCGAGCGAACGCATGGCGGCCGCGTCGGCCGTGGTGAACAGCAGACCGACGGTGGTCACATAGCTCTGGGTGGCGTCGGTGTAGGTGGCGCGCAGGAGCCGCTGGCAGCCGACCGGGGCGAGAGCCTTGAGCAGCAGCGGGTCGAAGGCGCCGGCGCAGTCGCTGTCCGGGGCGACGGCGATCCGTGTCCAGGTGCGGTCGGCGCCGCCGGGACCGGCGCCCTGACCGTCGACCGTGGGCGGGAACAGCTGATCGACCGGCACGTTGTGCCACAGACCGCCGGCGGTGACGTAGGTGCTGCGTTCGGCGGCGTCCGCCGAGTCCCCGACCAGCCAACTGCCGGTGACCGCACCGCCGATGAGCCCCAGGCCGAGGACGACACAGGCGGCGGCCACGGCGAGGCGTCCCCGCCGGCCGAAGGTCCGGGGCGTGTCCCCGTACCCCTCGGGCCGCGCGAAGGTCACCACGGGCCGGGTCGCGCCGGGGGTGGCGCCCGGAGCCATGGGAGCGCTCCACGAGAGCGACGGATCGGGGCCGCCCGTCGTGCCCGGTCCGCCGTCGGTCCGCCGCGCCGTCTCCGGTGCGGGGGGTGCGGCGGGGGCCGGCGGTACGGCGAACTCGGGCTGCCGCACGGCCGCGCCGGGGCTCCAGGCCGGCCCGTCGTCCGCCACCGCGGGGACCGTCAGGGAGTCGCCGCGCAGACCGCCCCCGGTGCTCTCCGCCTCGGTCTCCCGCCGGCTCCGCGCGGGCGCGGGCACCCAGCCGCGGGGCAACGGCGACCAGGCGCTCTCGGACGCGGGCGCGGCCGAGGGGGCGCCCGTCGAGCCCGCGGGGCGGGAGGGCGGCGGCGGGGCGACGGGACGGGACGGCGGAGGCGGCGGGGGAACGACAGGCCGGGAAGGCGGCGACGCGACCGGCCGGGAGCCCTCGGGGGCGGCGGGACGGGTGCCCGAGCCGACGGAGAAGAGGTCATCCGAACCGGCGGGACGGGAGCCGATGGTGCCGGTGGTGCCGGTGGGAGGGGAGCTCTCGGGGGCGGCGGGGCGTGTGGTTGCGTCGCCGGCGGGACGGACGCCCGGGGTGACCGTGGCAGAGGAGCCTTCGGGGCCGGCCGGGCGGGCGGGCTCCCCGTCGGCGGGACGGGGAGCAGGCGTGGCCGCGCGGAAGGCGGCGCCGCCCGCGGGACGGGAGTCGTCCGCGGAGCCGGGGCGGGTGGCCGGCCTGGGGGGCCGGGGGGCGCGGCGGAAGTCGTGGGGCGGGGCGGGGCGGGAGACGTGGGGGGCGGCCGGGCGTTCTTCGGCTCGTGCGGGCGTCCCGGTGTCGTCGCGTCGTGGTGCCTGAGCGGGGTGGGCCGGCTGCGGCGCGGTGTCCGGGAAACGGGCCGACGCGGGCGGCGGGGGCGGGGGCACGGCGTCCGTGGGCCGGCCGCGCAGGCCGGTGGAGCGGGAGGCGGGGCGGAAGAAGGGGGAGTCCGTGTCCGAGGAGGGGAAGCCGTCGCCGGCCGTGCCCTCGCCCCGGTCGGCCGCCTGGGCTCCGGTCGGACCCGCGGGCCCCCGGCGACCGCCCTGCGGCTCGGCCGGGCCGGGAGTCGCCTCACGCGCGCCCTCACGCACGGCAGCCTGCCGCGGCGGCGGGTCGGTGGGCGTCCGAGGCGGTACGGCGGGCTCCCGCGGCTCCGTGCCGGGGGTCGCCCGGCCTGCGGGATCGCGATGCGGCGGCTCGGCGGGGGCCGGTCCGGCGCCGTCCCGGTCCGTCGGGTCGGCCGGGGGCCGGGACGGACGGGGAGGGGTGGCCGGGCGAGGCGGGACGCCGGGCTGGGGCGGCACGTCCGGGCGCGGGGGGACCGAGGCGCGGCGTGCTTCCGTGCTCATGCACCCCCCGTTTCCTCGTCCCCGGGCCGTCGTTCTGGTACGCGGGCGGTCGGTCTTCTGCCCGGGCGCCCGCGCGGACGCGGCAGTCCGTCCGGGCAGGCATACCCGCACGGGCGGACCGGCATCCCGACACGGTTGCCCGGCCGGAGCCGTCCTCCGTGCGTGCGCGTCACTCTACGGCTTGTCGCAGGGCGAACGGGAACCGGTCCGCGACGCCCGGGGCTTCTGCCCGGAACGTCCCCCTACCCTGCGGTAATCCTGTCTGGCAGGCTGCGTTCATGACTGCGCGCTCCGCCGACCGGGCCCGTTACGACCGGGCCACCGCCCATCTCGACGCCCCTCTCGCCCTCGTGGACCTGGACGCCTTCGACGCCAACGCCGAGGACCTGGTCCGCCGGGCCGGCGGCAAGCCGATCCGCGTCGCCAGCAAGTCCGTACGCTGCCGGACGCTCCTGGAGCGCGTCCTGGCCAAGGACGGCTTCGCCGGCATCATGTCCTTCACCCTCGCCGAGTCCCTGTGGCTGGCCCGGTCCGGGTTCGAGGACATCCTGCTCGCCTACCCGTCGGCCGACCGCACCGCCTTCGCCGAACTGGCCGCCGACCCCAAGCTCGCCGCCGCCGTCACCGTCATGGTCGACGACGTCTCCCAGCTCGACCTGATCGACGGCGCGCGCGGCGAAGGGCGCGAAGTCATCCGGGTCTGCCTGGAGTTGGACACCGCGCTGAAGCTCTTCGGCGGCCGGGTGCGGGTCGGCGCCCTGCGCTCACCGCTGCACTCCCCCGCCCAGGTCGCCGACGTGGCGAGGGCGGTCGCCGGGCGGCCCGGTTTCAAGCTCGTGGGGATCATGGCCTACGAGGGGCACATCGCCGGGGTCGGCGACGCCGTCGCCGGGCGGCCCTTCCGGTCCCGGGCCATCCGGCTGATGCAGGCCACCGCCCGGCGCGAACTCACCGAGCGCCGCGCCGCGGTCGTGCGCGCGGTGCGGGCCGTCGTACCGGACCTGGAGTACGTCAACGGCGGCGGCACGGGCAGTGTGCAGCACACCGCGGCCGAGGACGCGGTCACCGAGATCGCGGCCGGGTCGGGGCTGTACGTGCCGCGTCTGTTCGACAACTACACGTCCTTCAGCGGGCGTCCGGCGGCCCTGTTCGCGCAGCCCGTCGTCCGGCGGCCGGGGGTGGGGATCGTGACCGTCCTCGGCGGCGGCTATCCCGCGTCCGGTGCGGCGGGGCCCGACCGGCTGCCCGTGCCGTACCTGCCGGAAGGGCTGCGTTACGACCCCCAGGAGGGGCCGGGCGAGGTGCAGACGCCGCTGCTCGGCTCCCCCGCCGACGATCTGCTGATCGGCGACAAGGTGTGGTTCCGGCACGCGAAGGCCGGTGAGCTGTGCGAGCGGTTCGACGTGCTGCACCTCGTCGAGGGCGACGCGGTGACGGCGACCGTGCCGACCTACCGGGGCGAGGGGCGGACCTTCCTGTAGGCCGGGCCGGCGCTGGGTGTCCTACAGCGGGGTGACGTAGGCCCCGGAGATCCCGCCGTCCACCAGGAAGTCGGAGGCGTTGACGAAGGAGGAGTCGTCGCTGGCCAGGAAGGCGACGGCGGCGGCGATCTCCTCGGCCTCGGCGAACCGGCCGACGGGGATGTGGACCAGCCGGCGGGCGGCCCGCTCCGGGTCCTTGGCGAACAGCTCCTGGAGCAGCGGGGTGTTGACCGGCCCCGGGCAGAGGGCGTTGACGCGGATGCCCTCCCGCGCGAACTGCACGCCCAGCTCACGGGACATGGCGAGGACGCCGCCCTTGGACGCGGTGTACGAGATCTGCGAGGTGGCGGCGCCCATCCGGGCCACGAAGGACGCCGTGTTGATGATGGAGCCCCTGCCCTGGCGCCGCATGTAGGGGATCGCGGCCTTGCAGCACAGGTAGACGGAGGTCAGGTTGACCTCCTGGACGCGCTTCCAGGCCTCGAGGCCGGTCTCCAGGATGGAGTCGTCGTCGGGCGGTGAGATGCCGGCGTTGTTGAAGGCGATGTCGACGCTGCCGTAGGTGTCGTACGCGGTCCTGAACAGCGCCTCGACCTGCTCGGGGTCGGTGACGTCGACCTTCACGAAGGTGCCGCCGACCTCCTCGGCCGCGGCCTTGCCGCGGGTCTCGTCGACGTCGCCGCAGACGACGTGCGCGCCCTCGGAGGCGAGCCGGCGCGCGGTGGCGAGGCCGATGCCGCTGCCGGCTCCGGTGATGACGGCGGTGCGGCCGACCAGACGGCGGCAGATGATCTCGTCAGGCGATGCGGTCACTGTGCGGGGCCCTCCGTGCTGATGAAGACGTTCTTGGTTTCGGTGAAGGCGGTCAGGGAGTCCGGCCCCAGTTCACGGCCGACGCCGGACTGTTTGTAGCCGCCGAACGGGGTCCAGTAGCGGACGCTGGAGTGGGAGTTGACGGACAGGTTGCCGGCCCGGACTGCCTGGGAGACGCGCAGCGCCCGGCCGACGTCCCGGGTCCAGATGGAACCGGAGAGGCCGTAGGGGGTGTCGTCGGCGAGCCGGATCGCGTCCGCCTCGTCGGTGAAGGGGAGCAGTACGGCGACGGGTCCGAAGATCTCCTCGCGGGCGGCGGGCGAGTCGGATGCGGCGCCGGTCAGGACGGTCGGCGGGAACCAGAAGCCGGGGCCTTCGGGGGCGGTGCCGCGCAGCGCCTCGGCGTCGTCCGGCACGAACGACCGTACGCGGTCCACCTGTTGCCGGGAGATCAGCGGGCCCATGCGGGTCTTCTCGTCGGCCGGGTCGCCGACCGTCACGGCGGCCAGTTCCCGCGCCAGGTGGTCGGCCACCTCGTCGTAGACCGATTCCTGGACGAGGATCCGGGTGCGGGCGCAGCAGTCCTGGCCGGAGTTGTCGAGGAAGGAGAACGGGTCGGCCGCGGCCTTCAGGTCGGCGTCCGCGAAGACGATGTTGGGGCTCTTGCCGCCGAGTTCCAGGGTGACGGGCTTGACCTGCCGGGCGCAGCGTTCCATGACCTCGCGGCCGGTGCGGGTGGAGCCCGTGAACACGATCTTCGCCACGCCCGGGTGGTCGACGAGCGCGCGGCCGGCGACGGCTCCGTGGCCGGGCAGCACCTGGAAGAGGTGCTCCGGCAGGCCCGCCTCCAGGGCCAGTTCGGCCAGGCGCAGGGCGGTGAGCGGGGTGGTCTCGGCGGGCTTGAGGACGACGGCGTTGCCTGCCGCGAGGGCCGGGAAGGAGCCCCAGGCGGCGATGGGCATCGGGAAGTTCCAGGGGGCGATCACCCCGACCACGCCGAGCGGCTCCTGGAAGGTGACGTTCCAGCCGCCGGGTACGGGGATCTGCCGGCCCAGGAGCCGTTCGACGCCACCGGCCGCGTACAGGAGCAGGTCGCGGGCGTTGCCGGCCTCCCAGCGGGCGTTCCCGAGGAGGTGGCCGGCCTCGCGGACCTCGAGCAGCGCCAGTTCCTCGACGTGTGCGTCGACGACGTCGGCGAAGCGGCGCAGCAGCCGGGCCCGGTCGGCCGGGGCGGCGGCCGCCCAGGCCCGCTGCGCGCCGCTCGCGCGGGCGACCGCCCGGTCCACGTCGGCAGCGTCGGCGGCCGGGACGGTGGCGACGACCTCTTCGGTGGCCGGGTTGAGGACGATCAGCTCGTGCGGGTGCGGCGGCAGGCCGGACAAGGAGGGACCGGACAAGGAAGGACCTTTCGCGGGCGGGTGCGCGGGGCGGGTGCTCAGAGACGTTCGAAGGAGCGGCGCAGCTCCCAGTCGGTGACCGCCGCGTCGAATGCCTCCAGCTCGACGCGTGCCATGTTGCGGTAGTGCGCGACGACCTCCTCGCCGAACGCGGCCAGCGCGATCGGGCTGTTCGCCCAGAGCTCGGCGGCTTCGCGCAGGGTGGTCGGGACGTGTGCGTACTCGGCGGTGTAGGCGTTGCCCGGACAGGCCTCGGGCAGCTCCAGCTTCTGTTCGATGCCGTACAGCCCGGCGGCGACCAGGCCCGCGACCGCGAGGTGGGGGTTGACGTCGCCACCGGGCAGCCGGTTCTCGAAGCGCATCGAGCGGCCGTGGCCGACGACGCGGAGGGAGCAGGTGCGGTTGTCGTGTCCCCAGGCGACGGCGGTCGGGGCGAAGGACCCCGGCTGGAACCGCTTGTAGGAGTTGATGTTGGGGGCGTAGAGGAGGGAGAAGTCGCGCAGGGCGGCGAGCTGTCCGGCGAGGAAGTGCCGCATGACGTCGGACATCCCCCCTTCCCCGTCGCCGGCCATGACGTTGGTGCCGTCGGCGTTGTTGAGCGAGAGGTGGATGTGGCAGGAGTTGCCCTCGCGCTCGTTGTACTTGGCCATGAAGGTCAGCGAGACGCCCTCCTGGGCGGCGATCTCCTTGGCGCCGGTCTTGTAGATCGCGTGCTGGTCGCAGGTGACCAGGGCCTCGTCGTAGCGGAAGGCGATCTCGTGCTGGCCGGGGTTGCACTCGCCCTTGGCGGACTCGACGGTGAGCCCGGCGCCGGCCATCTCGTTGCGGATGCGGCGCAGCAGCGGCTCGACCCGGCCGGTGCCGAGCACCGAGTAGTCGACGTTGTACTGGTTGACCGGGGTGAGTCCGCGGTAGTTCGCGTCCCAGGCGGCCTCGTAGCTGTCCTTGAAGACGATGAACTCCAGCTCGGTGCCGACCTGGGCGGTGAAACCGTGCCCGGCGAGGCGCTCCAGCTGGCGGCGCAGGATCTGGCGCGGGGCGGCGACGACGGGTGAGCCGTCGTTCCAGGCCAGGTCGGCGATGAGCAGGGCGGTGCCGTCGTTCCAGGGCACGCGGCGCAGGGTCGACAGGTCGGGGCGCATGGCGAAGTCGCCGTAGCCGCGATCCCAGGAGGACATGGCGTAGCCGTCGACGGTGTTCATCTCCGTGTCGACGGCGAGGAGGTAGTTGCAGCCCTCGGTGCCGTGCTGGAGGACCTCGTCGAGGAAGAATCCGGCGGCGAACCGCTTGCCCTGGAGACGCCCCTGCATGTCGGGGAAGGCCAGGACGACAGTGTCGATCTCGCCGCTCGCGACATGAGCGTGCAGCTCCTCGACACTGAGCGGGGGTGTGCGGTCTGCCACGGGAGGGCCTCCTTCGGCTTCCCCGGCTCCTTCGTCTTCTTCGGGCGGGCCGGGAGCCATAAGGTATTGCCGAGAACCATTGCTTGGGAAGGGGGCACGGCCAGATGCCTGTGGACGCTGACGGCGGACCGGACGACCGGCTGACGCCGGTACTGCGGCCGGTGCGGGCCGGGAACGGCTTCGAGGAGGCGCTGGAGCAGATTCTCCAGGTGGTACGGCTGGGCCTGGTGCCGGGGGGCGAACGGCTGCCGGCCGAGCGGGACCTGGCGGAGCGGCTCGGGATCAGCCGGGTGACGCTGCGCGAGGTGCTGAAGGTCCTCCAGGACCAGGGCCTGGTCGAGTCCCGCCGGGGACGCTACGGCGGAACGTTTGTCCTGCCGCGCGCGGACGCCGGTGGCGAGGACGAGCTGCGGCGGCGGATCGCGGAGGTCGACGTCGAGGACGTCCTGCGCTTCCGGGAGGTGCTCGAGGTGGGCGCGGCGGGACTGTGCGCGGCACACGGCCTGGACGACGAGCAGGCGGACCGGCTGCGCGAGGCGCTGGCCCGCACGGCGGACGCGCCGCTGGCCGACTACCGCCGCCTGGACACGATGCTCCACCTCACCCTGGCCGAGCTGAGCGGCTCGCCCTCGCTGACCGCGCGCTACGCGGCGGTCCGGGCCACGGTGAACGACCTGCTCGACTGCATCCCGCTCCTCGTGCGCAACCTGGAGCACTCGCAGCGCCAGCACATGGCGCTGGTCGAGGCGGTGCTGGACGGGGACGCGGACGGGGCGCGGGAGATGATGCGGGAGCACTGCGCGGGGACGGCGGCCCTGCTCAGGGGCTTCCTCACCTGAAATGGTATGACTACGATCCATTGCGGCGATCCATTGCGGGAGCGGGAGGGCACATGACGGACGGCGCACGGCCGCTGATCGGCGTCAGCACGTATCTGGAGTCCGCGGCGCGCTGGGGCGTGTGGGCGCTGGACGCCGCGCTGCTGCCCGCCGGGTACCCGCGGCTGGTGCAGCGGGCCGGCGGGCTGGCCGCGATGCTCCCGCCGGACGCCCCCGAGCACGCGGCGGCCGCCGTGGCCCGCCTGGACGGCCTGGTGATCGCGGGCGGCCCCGACGTCGAACCGGCCCGCTACGGCGCCGAGCCCGACCCCCGCACCGGGCCGCCGGCGCGGGAGCGGGACGCCTGGGAGCTGGCCCTGATCGAGGCGGCGCTGGCGGCGGACCTCCCGCTGCTGGGCATCTGCCGGGGCATGCAGCTGCTGAACGTCGCGCTCGGCGGGACCCTGACCCAGCACATCGACGGACACGCCGAGGTCGTCGGCGCCTTCGGCCGGCACCCGGTCAAGCCGGTCCCCGGCACCCGGTACGCCGCGGCCGTCGAGGAGGAGGCCTCCGTACCGGCCTACCACCACCAGGCCGTGGACCGTCTCGGCACGGGCCTGATCCCGTCGGCGTACGCGGCGGACGGCACCGTGGAGGCCATCGAACTACCGTCGGCGGCCTGGGTACTGGGCGTCCAGTGGCACCCGGAGATGGACGAGGACGTACGGGTCATGCACGCCCTGGTGACGGCGGCGCACCCACCCGGCCCGTCCGGCGTCTGAGGACGAGGCCCTTGCGGGGCCGAAGGGGGCTGGGGGCACCGCCCCCAGGGCCGGGAAGAGAAGGGAAGGGGCGGCGGGGGCGGGAGAACCTACCCCCGCGTCAGCGACAACAGCTCCCGCGCCGGCCCCGCGGGCCGATGCCCCGTGGGCCACACCGCCCGCAGATCACGCGCCAGCACGACCCCCTCGACCGGCACCTTGACCAGCCGCCGCAGCCCCAGCTCCTCACCGACCGCCAGTTCGCTCAGCACCGCCGGCCCCGCCCCACTGACCGCCGCCGCCTTGACCGCGGTCGTCGAGGAGAGCTCGATCAGCGGCCGGGCCAGTCCGCCCAGCGCCGTGTCGAGCACCTGACGGGTCCCCGACCCCTGCTCGCGCAGGATCAGCGGCGTCGAGGCCAGCTCGGCCGCGGGCAGCGGCCGCCGCCGACGGGCCCACGGATGGGCGGGCGCGACCACGACGATCAGGTGGTCGTGGGCTATCACGGCGGAGTCCAGGCCGGGCGGCACCGTGAGTCCCTCCACGAAACCGAGGTCCGCCTCCCCGGAGAGCAGCCGCTCGGCGACGGCCGCCGAGTTGCCCGCGAGCAGCGACACCGCCGTGTCCGGCCGCCCGGCGCGCAGCGCGAGCAGCCAGCCGGGCAACAGGTACTCGGCGATCGTCATGCTCGCCGCCACCCGCAGCCGCGAGTCACGGCGTACCCGCAGCGCCTGCGCCCCCGCGTCGAACGCCCGTGCCGCCTCGACGACCCGCCCCGCCCAGTCCGTCACCAGCGCGCCGGCGTCCGTGAGCCGGGAGCCGCGCGGCGAGCGGTCCACCAGGGCCACGCCCAGCTGGCGTTCCATGGAACGCACCCGGCTGCTCGCGGCCGGCTGTGTGATGCCGAGCTCCCGCGCGGCCGCGCCCAGACTGCCCAGCCGCGCCACCGCCAGCAGCAGCTCCAGCGCGCCCAGGTCCGGGACACGGTGCGCGATCGAACCCGCCGCGGTGTCCGCGGGCCGTCCCTCGACACTCCCCATAAGCCCAGCTTATGCCCTCATAGAGGCGTCCTCCCTGGTCGCGGCCGGGCGGCCGGGCGACCGTGGAGGCATGGTCACCGCCGCCCATCCCCTGTACGCCCTCCCCCGTGCGCGCGCCGGCGCCGTCCGTCACCTCGGACCCAACTGGTACGCCACGGTCATGGGCACCGCGATCCTCGCCACGGCGGGAGCCGCGCTCCCCGTCCGCCCGCCGGGGCTGCGACCGCTCCTCGCCGTCTGCTGGGTCCTCTCCCTCGTCCTCCTGACGGCCCTGCTCGGCGCCCGCGCCCTGCACTGGCGCCACCACCGCGACCAGGCCCGCGCCCATCTGCTGGATCCGGCCACGGCGCCGTTCTACGGCTGCCTGGCGATGGCGCTGCTCGCCGTCGGGGGCGGCGCCCTCACCGTCGGCCGGGACTGGATCGGCACCCGGACCGCGGTCGCCCTCGACGCCGTGCTGTTCACCGTCGGGACGGCGGTGGCCCTCACGGCCGCCGTCGCCGTCCCGTACCTGATGGCCGTAACCCATCGGGTACGGGCGTCACAGGCCACGCCCGTGTGGCTGCTGCCGCTCGTCGCGCCCATGGTGTCCGCCGCGCTCGGGCCGCAGCTGGTGCCGTATCTGCCGGCCGGGCAGCCGCGGCAGACGCTGCTCCTGGCGTGTTTCGCGCTGTTCGGACTGAGCCTGCTCGCCACGCTCGCCATGCTGCCGGTGGTGTTCGCGCGGCTGATGACCGGCGGGCCGCTGCCCCTCGCCCTCACCCCGACCCTGTTCCTCGTCCTGGGCCCGCTCGGGCAGTCCACGACCGCCGTCGGCAAGTTCGCGGAGCTCGCTCCGGGGGTGCTGCCCGGCCCGGACAGCCGCGGTCTCGCCGTGCTCGCGGTGCTGTACGGGGTGCCCGTCATGGGGTTCGCGCTGTTCTGGCTGTGCCTGGCCGCCGCGCACGTGGTGCGGGCCGGCCGGCACGGGATGGGCTTCGCGATGACCTGGTGGGCGTTCACCTTCCCGGTCGGCACCTGTGTGACCGGAGCGGCGGCGCTGGCCCGGCACACCGGACTGGTCGCCTACGACGTGCTCGCCTGCGCGCTGTACGCCGTCCTCGTCGCCGCGTGGGTCGTGGCCGCCACGCGCACCGTCCGCGGGCTGCTCAGCGGTGAGCTGCTCGCAGCGCCTCGCCCAGCACCTTCGGCGCCTCGGCGAGCGACGGGCCGTACCACGTCAGGTGCCGTCCGCTGAGCAGGGCGCAGGGCAGGGAGGGGAAGGCCTCCGGGCCGTCGTCGGCGGTGAAGCGGTAGGGCTCGTCCGGCAGCACGACCAGGTCCGGCGCCGCCGCGAGCAGGTCCCCGACCGGGATCCGCGGATACCGTTCGGCGTGCCCGGCGTACAGCTGGTCGACGCCCAGGCGGGCCAGCACGTCGCCGGCGAAGGTGTCACGGCCCAGCACCATCCACGGCCGGCGCCAGATCGGCACGACGGCGGTCCGACGGCGGGTGAGCGGCGACGGCGCCGCCCAAGCCTCCTCCGCCTCGTCGAGCCACCGCGGTCGCGAGGGCGCCCCGCACGCCCGGAGCACCCGCGCCAGCTCGCCGAAGGCCTGCGGGACGTCCCGGACGTCGGTCACCAGGACCTCGAGGCCCGCCGCGCGCAGAGCGGCCAGGTCCGGTTCCCGGTTCTCCTCCTCGTTGGCGATCACCAGGTCGGGGGCGAGGGCGACGATCAGGTCGACCCGGGGGTTCTTGGTTCCGCCGATCCGCGCCACGTCGAGACCGGCCGGGTGGCTGCACCAGTCGGTGGCGCCGACCAGGGCACCGGGCACGGAGGAAGCCACCGCCTCGGTGAGCGACGGCACCAGCGAGACGATCCGCACTACCGCTTCCGGCCCCGGTCCCGGTCCCGTACGGCCTCGATGTGCTCCGCCACGGCGACGACGACCACCCGGGTGTCCGGCACGGTCGCCCGCCAGCGATGGCGGACCCCGCCGGTCAGGTACAAGGTGTCGCCGCGGCCGAGACGGTAGGCGCGGCCCTCCGCCTCGATCTCCACGGCGCCGTCCGCCACGTACATCAACTGGTCGTTGCGGTACTGGAATTCACGGCCCGCGTCATGGTCGCCGGTGAACTCCGAGGCATGCATCTGGTGGTGACCGCGCACCAGGGAACGGGAGCGCGGCTCCGGCCCCGGACCGGGCTCGGTCACCTCGGCGCGCACGACGTCCACGCTGCACGCGGGGTCGGCGGCGGCGAGGAGCTCGACGGCCGTGGTGCGCAAGGCGTCGGCGACCTTCTCCAGGGAGCTGGTGCTGGGCCGCGCCCGCTCGTTCTCGATCTGGCTGAGGAACGGGACCGACAGGCCGCTGCGCTCGGCCACGACGGCGAGGGTGAGCTCGAGGGAACGGCGTCGGCGCCGCACGGCCGCGCCCACCCGCAGGGGCTGTTCTTTGTGGTCGCCCATCGCTCCGGCTCCCTCCTTAGCTCGTCGCTGCCGTGACGTCCTCCACGCCCTCTGAGGAGTTGTCTGCACCCTACGCATGTTCGGCAAACCGTTTCATGCGCCCGTCACATCGAGGACACCGGGCGTAACACCGGACCTCACAGTTCGCGCCAGCCGATCGGACCCCGGACACGCCGGGCGGGGGTCCGCTCCCCGGCTCTCCGGTTCAATGCGCGAACGGCCGCGCATGTTCCCGCTCGTCCCCGGCTTCGCGGGGCGCCGGTTCGGGGATGGGCGTAGCTCTCCGTACTTGGCCGGATCCTTGCCGTGGCAG
Source organism: Streptomyces sp. NPDC002884 (assembly GCF_040295245.1). Lineage (NCBI taxonomy): Bacteria > Bacillati > Actinomycetota > Actinomycetes > Kitasatosporales > Streptomycetaceae > Streptomyces > Streptomyces sp. NPDC002884. The sequence continues at coordinate 87,058 of NZ_JBEOVB010000009.1, forward strand.
GCGACCGCGGAACGACACGAGGGGCGGGCCCCGACGCGGGCCCGCGGGGCCGTACGTCGGTGCCCGCCCCTCGTAGGGCGGTCGCGGTGCTGTCAGGTCACCGGGCCGCCCGGCTTTCCTGCCCCGAATCGGCGACCGGTACCCACTTCTCGACCAGAGTTGGATTCTCCTTCAGCCAGGTCCGGACCGCGTCCTGCTCCTTGCCCTTGCCGGCGTCCTGGATCCGCGCCTCCAGACCGGTGAGCTGGGCCTCGGTCATCCTGAAGTCCTTCAGCCACTTGCCGACCTCGGGGTTGTCGGCGGCGAAGCCCTTGCGGGCGACGGTGTGCACGCCGTCTCCCTTGCCCCAGGCGCCCCGGGGATCCTCGAGCTTGCGCAGCTTGTAGTCGCTGTACGCCCAGTGCGGCGACCACAGGGTGACGACGATCGGCTTCTTGGCGGCGTACGCGCGCTTGAGTTCGGCGAGCATGGCCGGGGTGGAGCCGTCGACGACGGTGTAGGAGTCGTCGAGGCCGTACTGCTTGAGGACCTTGTCCTTGAGCAGGCCCATCATCCCGGCGCTGGGCTCGATGCCGGTGATCTTGCCGTCGAACTCGGCGGCATGGCTCTTCAGGTCCGCCAGGGAGCCGACGTCCTTCACGTACGAGGGGACGGCGAGCTCCAGGGAGGTGGGGCCGTACCAGGAGCCGAGGTCGTCGAGCCGGTCGCCGTACTTCTTCCAGTACTCGTCGTGGGTGGTGGGCAGCCAGGCGTCGGTCTGGAAGTCGATCTGCCCGGTGGCGACGCCGGTGTAGAGGGGGCCGGCGGCGTACTGGGTGGTGGTGACCTCGAAGCCGCGTTCCTCCAGGAGTTCCTTCCAGAGGTAGGTGGAGGCGATGCCCTCGTCCCACGGGATGTAGCCGATCTTGACCTCCTTGCCCTTGCCGATGTCCGAGGCGGAGGCCTCGGCGGTGCCGGAGGAGGAGCCGAAGACGTTCATGCCGCCGGCGACCAGGGCGAGCACGACCACGCCGACCACGGCCACGGCCGGACGCGGACGGTACGTCCACACCGTGCCGCGGGCCTTGGCGGCGGCGCGCCGGCCGAGCGGGGAGATCCGGGTGCCGAGGGCGCCGGTCATCCGGTCCAGGTAGATGGCGAGGACCACGATGCCGAGGCCCGCCTCGAAGCCGAGGCCGATGTCGAGCTGGCCGATGGCCTCGTTGACGGCGCCGCCGAGGCCGCCGGTGCCGACCATGCCGGCGATGACGACCATCGACAGGCCCAGCATGATGACCTGGTTGATGCCCGCCATGATCGTCGGCAGGGCGAGCGGCAGCTGCACGCGCAGCAGGGTGTCGCGGGGCGTCGTGCCGAACGCCTCGGCGGCCTCCACGAGTTCGGCGTCGACCTGGCGGATGCCGAGCTCGGTCATCCGGACACCCGGGGCGAGCGCGAAGATCAGGGTGGCGATGACGCCCGCGGGGACGCCCATGCCGAAGAACAGGATCGCCGGGATCAGCAGAACCATCGACGGCATCGTCTGGAGCAGGTCCAGGACGGGCCTGAGGGTGGCGCTGACGGCCTTGGAACGGGCGGCCCAGATGCCCAGCGGGAGGGAGATCACCAGGGCGATCACCGTGGCCACGAGCACCAGGGAGAGTGTCGACATCGCCTCGTCCCACAGGGCGAGGGAATCGATGAGGACGAACCCGGCGAAGGCCAGGACACCCGCGACGAGGCCGCGCAGCCACCAGGCGAGCACCGCGAGGATGCCCGCGAGGAGGAGCGGTTCGGGGGCGGTGAGGACGGCGTCGAGGCCGTCGTACATGCCTTCGACGAGCGCCTTGATCGCGTCGAAGAGCCAGGACATGTGGGTGACGAGCCAGTCGACGCCGGAGTCGACCCAGTCGCCGAGGTGCAGCCTAGGCACGGGCCATCACCTTCTTCCCGCCGTCGCGCGGACCGTCGCAGGCCGTCGCCGGGCCCTGTTCGTCGCCGAGGAAACGGACGAGGCGCTGTCCCGACGCGACGCCGACGAGTGTGCGCTTCCCGTCGAGGACGGCGACCGGATGGCTCAGGCGGGCGCTGAGCGCGCACAGCGCGGTGAACGGGGTGTCGGGGGTGGCGGTCTCGCAGCCGCAGTCGGCCTCGTCGCCGCGCACGGCGGTGTCCATGACGGCGGAGGCGGTCAGCACGCGCGAGCGGTCGACGTCCTGGATGAAGGAGGCGACGTAGTCGTTCGCGGGGCGGATCAGGATGTCCTCGGCCGTGCCCGTCTGCACGATGCGGCCGTCGCGCATGACGGCGATCCGGTCGCCCAGGCGCATGGCCTCGTTGAGGTCGTGGGTGATGAAGACGATGGTCTTCTTCAGCGTCTGCTGGAGCGTGAGGAGCTGGTCCTGCATGTCGCGGCGGATCAGCGGGTCCAGCGCGCTGAAGGACTCGTCCATCAGGAGCAGGTCGGCGTCGGTTGCGAGGGCGCGGGCCAGGCCGACGCGCTGCTGCATGCCGCCGGACAGCTCGTCCGGCCAGGACTTCTCCCAGCCGGCCAGACCGCAGAGCCGCAGTGCCTCGGCGGCCCGCTCCTCGCGTTCGCGGCGGGGGACGCCCTGGACGGCGAGGCCGTAGGCGGCGTTGTCGAGGACGCTGCGGTGCGGGAAGAGCGCGAAGTGCTGGAAGACCATGCTGATCTTCTTCGCCCGGACCTCGCGCAGCGGGCGGTCGGCGAGGGCGGTGAGGTCCTGGCCGTCGAAGAGAACGCGCCCGGCGGTCGGCTCCAGCAGCCCGTTGAGCATCCGCAGCAGGGTGGACTTGCCCGAACCGGACAGACCCATGACGACGAAGATCTCGCCCGGTTCCACCGTGAAGGAGGCGTCGATGACGGCGGCCGTCGTGCCGTCGGCACGCAGCTCCTCCCGGTCGGCTCCCTCCCGGAGCCGCTCGACTGCCTGCTGCGGTCGTCTGCCGAACACCTTGTGCAGATGCTCGGCCTCAAGCCTGGAGGACACGCGTACCTCTCGTCGGGGACAGGAATCGGAGCACTCGGCAACAGCAAACAGTTGAAAGCGCAACCGGGCATTGCTCCGAGGCCGCCCCTGCCCTGGTCCGATGGGGGCAAACGTACGAGTGGTTCAGTTCACAGCAGGTTTCACAAGAGGTTCGCTCCTGCCACGGGAGTGAATACGCACCGGTCACCAGGGCACGCGTGCGGCATGATGCGAGGCGTGACCGGACGACTGATGCTCCTCGACACCGCCTCGCTCTACTTCCGCGCCTACTTCGGCGTCCCCGACTCCGTGAAGGCGCCGGACGGCACCCCGGTGAACGCCGTGCGCGGACTGCTGGACTTCATCGACCGGCTGGTGAAGGACCACCGGCCGGACGAGCTGGTCGCCTGCATGGACGCCGACTGGCGCCCCCAGTGGCGGGTCGACCTGATCCCCTCCTACAAGGCGCACCGCGTCGCCGAGGTGCGCGAGTCGGGACCGGACGAGGAGGAGGTGCCGGACACGCTCTCGCCCCAGGTGCCGATCATCGAGGCGGTCCTGGACGCGGTCGGCATCGCACGGGTGGGCGTCGTGGGCTACGAGGCGGACGACGTGATCGGCACGTTCACCGGCCGGGCGAAGGGCCCGGTCGACATCGTCACCGGCGACCGCGACCTCTACCAGCTGGTGGACGACGCACGCGAAGTGCGCGTGCTGTACCCGCTGAAGGGCGTCGGCACGCTCCAGCTCACCGACGAGGCGTGGCTGCGCGAGAAGTACGGCGTCGACGGGAGCGGCTACGCGGATCTGGCGCTGCTGCGCGGCGACCCGAGCGACGGCCTGCCGGGCGTGCCGGGCATCGGGGAGAAGACCGCGGCCAAGCTGCTGGCCGAGTTCGGCGACCTGGCCGGGATCGTGGCGGCGGTCGACGACCCGAAGGCGAAGCTGACTCCGTCCCAGCGGAAGCGGCTGGACGAGTCGCGGCCGTATCTCGCCGTCGCGCCGAAGGTGGTCGAGGTCGCCGACGACGTGCCGCTGCCGGACGTGGACACCGCCCTGCCGCACGCGCCGCGGGACGGAGAGACACTGGAGGCACTGGGGCGGCGCTGGGGGCTCGGCGGGTCGCTCCAGCGGCTGCTGACGACGTTGGGCGCACCGCCCGCGTAACCAATGTTCCCGTGTCGGGGAATGACATCGGCACAGGCCGAGAGTCATCCTCTGCATGAGTTCCGGATGAGAGGTGGCCGACCTCTCGAAGGGGGAGGGCATCACCGGGGGGAGAGATGCTAACTTAGGTAAACCTAACCATACCCACATGGGAGGCCGTCATGGCAGAACGTCCGGCACGGAAGCCGCGGAAGCCCCACTCCGCGCAGGTCGTCCGCACCGAACGGCTCACCCCTCATATGCAGCGTGTCGTGCTCGGCGGCGAGGGCCTGGCCGAGTTCACCGCGGGCACCTGCACCGACCACTACGTCAAACTGCTCTTCGGTCCCGAGGGCGTGACCTACCCCGAGCCCTTCGACCTGGAACACATCCGCGCCGAGTTCCCCCGTGAGCAGTGGCCCGTGACCCGCACGTACACCGTGCGCAACTGGGACGCCGAACTCCACGAGCTGACCCTGGACTTCGTGGTCCACGGCGACGAGGGCCTGGCCGGGCCGTGGGCGGCGCGCGTCCAGCCGGGCGAGACCGTCCGCTTCATGGGCCCCGGTGGCGCCTACGCGCCCGACACGGCCGCCGACTGGCATCTGCTGGCCGGCGACGAGAGCGCCCTGCCCGCCATCGCGGCCGCCCTGGAGTCGCTGCCCGCCGGCAGCGTCGCCCACGCCTTCATCGAGGTGTCGGGCCCCGAGGAGGAGCAGAAGGTCGACTCCGACGTGGAGGTCGTCTGGCTGCACCGCGGCGACCGCCCGGTCGGCGAGAGGCTCGTCGAGGCGGTACAGGCGCTGGAGTTCCCCGAGGGCCGCGTGCACGCGTTCGTGCACGGCGAGGCCGCCTGCGTGAAGGAACTGCGCAAACTCCTGCGCGTCGAACTGCAGATCCCGCGCGAGGACCTGTCGATCTCCGGCTACTGGCGGCTCGGCCACAACGAGGACGGCTGGCAGGCCTCGAAGCGGGACTGGAACGCGCGCGTGGAGGCGGAGCAGGAAGGCGCGGCACCGGCCGCGTGACCTGGCGGAAGCGGCCCGCACTCGTGGCGCGGGCCGCCCCGACGACTCCGTGAGGGCCGCACCGGCGCCCCCCTGAGGCCGCGTCTGCGACCCCGTGGGGCCGCACCGGCCCGCCGCTACACCGACCGCTGGTACGACCGGAACGTCCTGATCGAGAGCCACACGGCCGCCGTCGCGAGCACGAGGAGCGCCCCGCCGCGCAGGAGCACCGCGTCCCGGTCAGGGTCGGCGGACAGGGCCGAGCGGCCCGCGACCATCGCCCAGTCCAACGGGTTGAAGCGGGCCACCTGCCGTATCCAGCCGGGCATCCGGTCCGGCGCCATGAACGCGCTGGAGAGGAAGGTCAGCGGCAGCAGCAGGAACGTGTTGACGCCGATGATCGACTCCCGCTCCCGCACCAGCATGCCCAGGGCGTTGGACAGCGCCCCGAAGACCGTGCCCAGCAGCACCGAGGCGACGACCAGGACGACGACGCCCACGACGCCGCCCGGGTACTCCGCACCGCCCGCCAGGCCGAGCAGCACGATGACGGCCGACTGGAGGGCGGTCACGATGCCGTTGTGGACGACATTGCCGTTCATCAGCGCGGCCCGGCTGGCCGGGGTGGTCAGGAAACGGTCGAGGGTGCCGCGCTGGATCTCCTCCAACGTGCCCATGCCGGCCCACAGGTTGGAGGCGAGCGCGCTCATCACGACCACGCCCGGCACCAGGTAGTCGAGGTAGGAGGCCGTGCCGAAGCCGCCCAGCGCCACGACGTTCTTGAAGAGGCTGCCGAACAGGAACAGCCAGATCACCGGCTGGATCAGCGTGATCACGGCGTACGCGGGCTGGCGGGCGAACACCATCAGCTGGCGTTGCGTCATGTACCAGGTCTGGACGATCGCGGTGCTCATCGCGCACCCCCGGCGACGGTGAGGGCGTCGGCGGCGACGGTCCCGCTCGCGGCCTCGGCCTCGGCGTAACGGCGGCCCGCGTAGCGCAGGTAGACGTCGTCCAGGGAGGGGCGGGCGACGGTCGCGGTGGCGACGGCCACCCCGGCCCGCTCCAGTGCGCCGAGCAGCGCGGGCACCGCGGCAGCTCCGTCCGCGGCGCGGACGCTGACCCGGGGCCCGTCGCACACCACCTCGTGGACACCCGGCAGCCCGCCCAGGGCGCCCTCCAGCAGGGTGCGGCCGCTCTCGCCCGGCGCGGAGCGCAGCTCCACATGCACGGCGTCACCGCGGAGTTCGCCCTTGAGGGCGTCGGGAGTGCCCGTGACGACGATCCGGCCGCGGTCGACGATGGCGACGCGCTCGGCGAGTCGGTCGGCCTCCTCCAGGTAGTGCGTGGTGAGCAGGATGGTCAGCCCCTCCTCGCCGGCCAGCCGGCCGATCTCGTCCCACATCGCGGTGCGGGCCTCCGGGTCCAGACCGGTGGTGGGCTCGTCGAGGAAGAGCACCTCGGGCCGGTGCACCAGGCCGAGCGCGACGTCGAGCCGGCGCCGCATACCGCCGGAGTAGCCCTTGACCGGGCGCCGGGCGGCCTCGGCGAGCGCGAAACGTTCGAGCAGCTCGTCGACGCGCCGGTCGAGGGCGGCGCCCCGCACGCCGTAGAGCCTGCCCTGGAGGCGGAGGTTGTCGCGGCCGGTGGCGACCGGGTCGGCGCCGGAGTTCTGGGCCACCACGCCGATCGCGCGGCGCACCCGGTCCGGGTGGCGCAGCACGTCGTGCCCGGCGACGGTGGCGGACCCGGAGTCGGGGCGGGCCAAAGTGGTGAGGATCTTGACGGTGGTGGACTTGCCGGCGCCGTTGGGGCCGAGCAGCCCGAAGACGGTGCCGGGCTCGACGGTGATCTCGAGGCCGTTCAGGGCGGTGACGCCACCGGGGTAGGTCTTGACGAGCTGACGCGCCTCGACCGCGGGCGCGCGGGTGTTGCTCATGACGGTGCTCCTTCGTGAGCGGACAGGACTGCTGATCCGCGTGAAGAGCGCCGGGCTATCCTGGGTGTGCCGCACCTCGATGGCCCGGAGCCGCCTCACGGCGGATTCCGTTCGGGGTTGGGGACCCCGGCGGAGCTGCTGCAACAGCCCTGCCGGGGTCGTTCTCAAGAGGTGAATTCCGTCGGCAGCTCCCCCGTCTCGTGGAAACGCCGCCATTCCTCGACGCCGGGCAGTGAGCCCTTCCTGATCTCCTCGAGGAATCCGCCGACCCACCCGGCCTGCGCCTCGACCATGTGCAGCTGGTACTCGACCTCGACGAGGAAGAGCCTCGGCAGCGTCTCGTAGAGCTTCTCGAGGGCGCCCCGGCCGCTGGCCACCTGGACCTCCAGCGAACTCAGCCGGGTCTCCAGCAGGCGCACCACCTCGTCGGGAGGCAGCGCCGCCATCAGCGAGAGCGCCGTCTCGAAGATCGGGTACTCCTTCGCGGGGATGGCGATCAGGTCGGACAGCCATTCGGCCATCTCCTCACGCCCGGCCTCGGTGAGCCCGTAGACCGTGCGCTCGGGGCGGTTGCCCTGGCGTTCCACACCGGTCACCTCGACGAAGCCGTACTTCTCGAGGTTCTGCACGACGGTGTAGAGCGAGCCGTAGTTCGTCTTCGTACTGGTGTCCTTGCCCTGGCTGCGCAGGGTCTGGGCGATCTCGTACGGATGCATCGGCTTCTGCCAGAGCGTCGTCATCACGGCGAGCGCCAACGGATTGCTGAGCTTGCGGCGCTTCCTCGCCACGACGACCACCTCACTCCCCGGCTCAGGGCTCGCTTCCGAATATCCGTAGCCGAACATATCGCGAGTCCTCGGACCCCCGCAAGAGACGCGATGTAACGCGATCGAGTGAGGTGCGCGAGGACGTGAGGACTTGGGCCCGCCCCGGACACGGCGGCGTGACGCGCAGGAAACAGCGCGTCCCTAATTTCTGTCGCCCGACAGGAATTACGTTCCCTCTGGGCCCAAGGCAGGTTCCGCCGTGACGACAACAGCCCCTTCCGACGTACGCCCCGACCCGCCGCACTCCCCCGACCCGGGCGACGGCACCCTCGCCGAGTTCGGCTACCGCCAGGAACTGCACCGCAGCCTGGGCCGGTACGCCTCGTTCGCCGCCGGGTTCTCCTTCATCTCCGTCCTGACGACCGTTTTCCAGTTCTTCGCCTTCGGTTACGCCTTCGGCGGCCCGGTCTTCTTCTGGGCCTGGCCCGCCGTGCTGATCGGTCAGCTGCTGGTCGCCGCCTGCTTCGCGGAACTGGCGGCGCGCTACCCGATCTCGGGCGCGATCTACCAGTGGTCGTCACGGCTGTCGACGCCCTCGTTCGGCTGGTTCGCCGGCTGGATCATGGTGATCGGGCAGATCGTCGTGGTCGCCGCGGCCGCGCTGGCGCTCCAGATGGTGCTGCCGGCGATCTGGTCGGGCTTCCAGCTGATCGGCACCGACCCGGCGCCCACCTCACCCGACGGCGCGGCGAACGCGGCGCTGCTCGGTGTGCTCCTGCTGGCGCTGACCACGTTCGTGAACGTCGTCGACAACCGTGTGATGTCCGTGATCAACCGGGTCGGCGTGACCGCCGAGATCATCGGCGCGGTACTCATCGTCGTGCTGCTGCTCACCCACTCCGAGCGCACCCCGACCATCACGTTCCACACCGCGGGGGCCGCGCAGAACGGCCTGTTCGGGGCACTGCTCGTCGGCTCGTTCACGGCCGCGTACGTGATGATCGGCTTCGACAGCGCGGGCGAGATGAGCGAGGAGACGCACCACCCCCGCCGTACGGCGCCCCGCACCATCCTCACCGCGCTCGGCGCCGCCGGTCTGCTCGGCGGGCTGATCGTGCTGGGCGGACTGCTGGCCGCGCCCAGCCTCACCGACGGGCGCCTGGGGGTCGACGGTCTCAGCTACGTCCTCACCAGCAGCCTCGGCGACGGCGTCGGCAAGGTGCTGCTGGCCGACGTGGTGGTCGCGATCGCGGTGGCGACGCTCGCCATCCAGACGGCGGCCTGCCGGATGCTGTTCTCCATGGCCCGCGACGGACAGCTCCCGTTCTCCGGCCGCCTCGCGCGCGTGAACCCCCGTACCGGCATGCCGAGCGCCCCGGCGCTGGTGGTCGGCGTCCTCGCGGCGGCCCTGCTGCTGCTCGACTTCGCCTCACCGGAGGCCTTCCTGGCCATCGGCACGACCTGCATCGTGATGCTGTACCTGGCGTACGCGATGGTCACCGGACCGCTGCTGGTGCGCCGGCTGCGCGGCGGGTTCTCCTCGGCCGGCACGGACGAGACGGGCGCCCCCGTGTTCTCCCTGGGCCGCTGGGGCGTCCCGGTGAACGCACTCGCGCTCCTCTACGGCCTGCTGATGACGGTCAACCTGGCCTGGCCGCGCGCGGCGGTCTACGACCCGGCGGGCGGCCACTGGTACTTCCAGTGGTTCACCGTGCTGTTCCTCGGCGCGACGCTCGCGACCGGCGTGGCCTTCCGCGCCTACCGCAGGCGGGCCCCGGCCCCCGCCCCGGCCGTACCGGAGACGGCGGCCGCGTAGACCGCAAGGCGGGCGGGCGGGCGGGCCGGCGGGCTCGCGGCCGCGAAGCCGTGCGGCGCGCGACGTCCGGTGCGCCTCGCTCGGTCGCCCTGCACGCGCGCGTGCATCAGTCGCCCTGCACGCGCGCGTGCAGATGCATGTCGTGCCAGCCGTCCTGGTGGAGGGCGGCGCTGCGCCTGGTGCCCTCCAGGAGGAAGCCGGCCTTGCCCGCGACCCGGCAGGAGGCCTCGTTGGCGATGGCGTGCATCAGCTCCAGCCGGTGGAAGCCGATCTCGTCGAAGGCCCAGCGGGTGAGGGCGGTCGTGGCCCGGGGTGCGACTCCCCGGCCGCGGGCCGCCCTTGTCGTCCAGTAGGCGACCTCGGCCACGCCCTCGGCGAGCAGGATGCCGCGCAGCGCCACGCGCCCGAGCAGTTCGCCGGTGTCCGTGTCGACGACGGCCCACTGGGCGCTCCGCTCCTCCGCCCAGTTCGAGCGCCACTCCTCGATCCAGCCGGCGACCTCCTCCTCGGAGTCGGCGGCCCTGATGTGCCACTGGTGCATGGCCGGGTCCTGGAAGGCGGTGTACACGGCGGGGGCGTCCTCGGCCCGCCAAGGACGCAGGAGCAGTCCGTCGCCGCTGCGGAGCACGGGCTGCGGGGCCCCCGAGAGGGTTCCGGCGGGCAGGACGGAGCCGGCGGTGTAGGGCATGATCCGCATCCTGCCAACCGGCCAGGGCCCGGACCAACGGGATTTCCGGCCCCGTAGGCTTGACCCCGATGAGACGCCGTACGCCTCCCCCGCCCTCCCCGCTGCCGCAGCGCGACGGGATCGACCCGGTGCGGGTGCGGTTGCCCGGCGAGGGCGCCTGGGCCACCGTGCGGGAGCACCTGGTGGAGCGGCTGGGCGCGGCGCGCGCCGGGGTCGTGGACGGGATGCTGGAGGCCGGGCTCGTCGTCGGCGCCGACGGGCGGGCGGTGGCGCCGGACGCGGCCTACGTGCCGGGGATGTTCGTCTGGTACCACCGCGAGCTGCCGCCCGAGGTGCCCGTGCCGTTCCCGCTGGAGATCGTGCACCGCGACGAGCACATCGTCGTCGTCGACAAACCGCACTTCATGGCCACCACCCCGCGCGGCGGCCATGTCACCGAGAGCGCGCTGGCCCGGCTGCGACGGGAGCTGGGCATCCCCGCGCTCGGCGCCGCGCACCGGCTCGACCGGCTCACCGCCGGGCTGGTGCTGTTCACCGTGCGCCCCGAGGAGCGCGGCGCGTACCAGTCGCTGTTCCGCGACCGCCGCGTGCGCAAGGTGTACGAGGCCGTCGCGCCGTACGACCCGGAGCTCGCCCTGCCCCGGACCGTGCGCAGCCGGATCGTCAAGGAGCGCGGGGTCCTGGCCGCCTACGAGGTGGCGGGCGAGCCGAACGCCGTGAGCCGTGTCGAGCTCGTCGAGCACGGCGGGCGGGGACTCGGCCGGTACCGGCTGCTGCCCGCCACCGGGCAGACCCATCAGCTGCGCGTCCACATGAACACGCTCGGCGTGCCCCTCCTCGGCGATCCGCTCTACCCCGAGGTGACCGCCGCCGTGCCGGCCGGCGACTTCCGGCGCCCGCTCCAACTACTGGCGCGGGAGCTGGAGTTCACCGATCCGGTCACGGGGACGGAGTACCGGCTGCGGAGCGGCCGGGTGCTCGAGGCCTGGACGTCGTACGACGGCTGGGCCGCCGCTCCGGCGGCGGGCGCCGCTCAGTAGCCGCGCCACCAGGACAGGAAGCGCCGCCAGGCGTCGGGCCTGCGGACCGGCCCCGCCGGCTGCGGGACGGGCGGCGCGGAACTCGGCGCCGGACGCGGCGCGGGCGCCGGGGCGGCCACCGGTTCGGGGGCGGGCGCCGGCGCGGGCCGCGGCTGCGTGCCCACCGGCCGCGTCAGGCGCTGCGGCGGGATCGGGGCGTGGCTCGGCTTGTGCTTGACGTCCTGCTGGTCCTTCGGCTCGAACCGGACCGGCAGCTCCACCAGGTGCCGCGAGGCGATCGACATCGTCCATCGCAACTCGTCCTCGTCGCAGTCGAGTTGCACGTCCGGCAGCCGCGTCAGCAGTGCGTCGACGCCGACGTCGGCGATGGCGCGGCCGATGTCCTGGCCGGGGCACTCGTGCGGACCGCTGCCGAAGGCGAGGTGCGAGCGGTTGCCCTGCATGTGGGCGGACAGGTCGGGGCGTACCCGGGGGTCCACGTTGCCGGGTGCGGGCGCGAAGAAGAGACCGTCGCCCCGGCGGATGCGCTGACCGCCGAGCTCGGTGTCCTGCTTGGCGAAGTAGCCGAAGATGGTGCTGAACGGGGGTTCGTCCCACAGGGACTGTTCGACCGCCTCCGCGACCGTCATCTGGCCGCCGTTGAGCTGGGCGAGGAAGCGCGGGTCGGTGAGGACCATGCGCAGCGCGTTGGAGAGCAGGTTGACGGTGGCCTCGTAGGCGGCGAAGAGCACCAGGCGCAGATGCTCCCTGACCTCGTCGTCGGTGAGTTCCGCCGGGTGGCCGATGAGGTGGCTGGTGAAGTCGTCCTCGGGCTCGGCACGGCGGCGGGTGGTGAGCCGGCCCAGCGCCCCCACGACGTACTCGTGGCTGGCGACCGCGGTCTCGCTGCCCTTGAGGGCGTCGCGGGCGGCGTGCACCATCTTGTCGTTGTACTCGTCGGGCATGCCGAGGACATGGCACATCACGGCCATCGGGAGGTGCTCGGCGAAGTCGCCCACCAGGTCGGCCCGGCCCTCTTCGCAGAAGCGGTTGACCAGGCGCTGGGTGGAGCGGTTGATGTAGCGGCGCACGCTGCGGTCGTCGATGGTCGCCATGGCCGCGGTGACCGCGCCCCGCAGCCGCTTGTGCTCGTCGCCCTCGGCGTGGGCGCAGATGGGCTGCCAGGCGATGTGCGGCATGAGCGGGTGGTCGGGCCTGACCTTGCCGTCGAGCAGTTGCGACCAGGTACGGGTGTCCTTGGTGAACTGCGAGGGCGTGCGCACCATGCGCAGGTTCTCGGCGTGCCCGAGGACCATCCACATCGGCAGGTCGTCGTGGAGCAGGACCGGCGCCACGGGGCCGTGCTCCTCGCGCAGCCGCTCGTACAGTTCGTTCAGGTCCTCCGCGCCGGGGCCGTAGAGGCGGGCCAGTCCGCCGGGGCCCCGGCCGTGCGCGGGGCAGCCGGCCGGCGGGTCCAGGGCGAGGCCGTGCGGGCCGGTCGGGGTGGGGTGTTCGGGAGTCACAGGGGGTCGCTCCGAAACTGTGCTGGATCCGGTGTGTGGGGAAGTGCTGCCGTGCGGGTCAGGTGAGGCTGCGGGTCAGGGCCAGGGAGTGCAGGAAGCGCATGAGGGTCATCAGGACGTCGCGGCTGGAGGCGCGGCGGCGCACGTCGCACTCCACGATCGGGATCTCGGGCGGCAGATCGAGGGCCGCGCGCAGGTCGTCCATGGGGTAACGGGGGCCGTCGGGGAAGGTGTTGACGGCGACGACGAAGGGCACGCCGCCCTCCTCGAGCCGGCCCATGACCTCGAAGCTGACCTCGAGGCGCCGGGTGTCGACCAGGACGACCGCGCCGAGCGCGCCCTCGAACAGTCCGTTCCACAGGAACCAGAAGCGTTCCTGGCCGGGTGTGCCGAAGAGGTAGAGCACGACCTGTTCGGTGATGCGGATCCGGCCGAAGTCCATGGCCACGGTGGTGGCGGTCTTGGTCTCGGAGCCGTAGTTGTCGTCGACCCCGATGCCCGCCTGGGTCATGGTCTCCTCGGTGGTCAGCGGCCTGATCTCGCTGACGGAGCCGACCATGGTGGTCTTGCCGACGCCGAAGCCGCCCACGATGACGATCTTCGCCGCGGCCGTGGTGGTGTGCGGCAGATGGTCCTCGGCCCGTGGGCCGGGGATCGTGTCAGAGCCGTTGAAGTCCATGCATCACCGCTTCGAGAAGGGAACGGTCGGGGAGCTGCTGCCGGACGATGGGGGCGCGTGCCTGTACGAGTTCGGCCGCCAGCATCTCGGTGAGCAGCACCGTCACCACACTGAACGGCAGGCCGAGGTAGGCCGAGATCTCGGCCACCGACAGCGGGGCGGCGCACATCCGCAGCACCGCCGTCTGCTCCGGGGTGGCCGACGAGGGCGGTTCGGCACGCGCCACGACTAACGTGACGAGGTCGACGGGTGCGCGCTCGCCGTCCGCACCCGTGATGATGTAGAGCCGCTCGGGGTTCTTGCCCTCCCCCTCGGCTCCCTCCTTCGCGTCCTTCGGGAGCGGCGGAAGCGGCGGGGGCGGCGGGGGCGGTTGCGGCAGGGGTTGTCGCCGGCGGCGTTGCGGAGGCGTCATACGCTCTGCCCGTTGCGCCGGGGCGGACTGGTCAGATGGGCGCCGATGCGGACCACGAGGTCGCGCATCATGCCGCTCATCCGACTGGCCTCGCAGCGCACGTCGGCGAGGACGGCGAGGTAGGCGTTGGCGCCGGCCGACATCATGTAGAAGTAGCCGCCGCTCAGGTCGATGACGACCATGTCCATCTCGCCGGTGCTCGAGTGGATCTCCTGGCCGACCGCGGCGGCCAGGCTCTGGAGGCCGGCGCAGGCGGCGGCGACCCGGTCGGCGGCGTCGGGGTCGCCGGCGTAGCGGGCGATGCGCAGTCCGTCGGCCGACAGGACCACGATCATCTCGATGCCGGGAACCCCGTCGTAGAGCTCCTTGAGCAGCCAGTCGAAGTTTTGGCGCTGCTGGATCACGTGAGGTCCCCTTCATCGTCGGCCTCGGGCTCGGCCTTGTCTTCGATCAGGTGCAGATACGCGGTGGGATTGCGGGTGAAGTCGGTGGGGTGCACGCCGGGCGGGGCCGCCTTGACCAGGCCCTCCCAGAAGGCCTCGAACGCCAGGCCGGGCTCCCGCTTCTTCTGGGGCTCCGGCTCGGGCTCGGGCCGGCGCTGTGCGAACGGGTCGGGCTTGCCGAGGCGTTCGGCCTCCTGGGCGGCGTACGCCTCGGCGTAGCGCTGGGTGATCGGGATCGTGGTCTTGCTGCGGCGCTGCGGCAGACCCTGATCGGTCCACTCGGTGACCTCGGGCACCTCGTCGTCGGTCAGGGAGACTCCGGCCGGGATACGCGCGTTGGTGGGGCGGCGCTTCTTCGGCGGGCGCTTGGGGCCCTCGCCGATCTGGCTCAGGTCGATCTGCGGTACGGCGGTGGCGCCGATGCCGTGCGCGAAGCCGGGGGCGGGATCGCAGGTCTGCATCTCGCTCGGCACGATGAGGACGGCCCGCACGCCGCCGTAGGCCGAGGTGCGCAGCGACACCTGGAGGTTGAACGACGTGCACAGACGGCCGACGACCGCGAGACCCAGGCGCGGGGTGCCGCCGACGTCCTGGATGTCGACGCCCGCCATGGCCTGTTCCAGCATGCGTTCGGCCTTGGCGCGGGCCTCCTCGCTGAGGCTGACGCCGGCGTCCTCGATCTCGATGGCGATGCCC
Source organism: Streptomyces sp. NPDC002884 (assembly GCF_040295245.1). NCBI lineage: Bacteria > Bacillati > Actinomycetota > Actinomycetes > Kitasatosporales > Streptomycetaceae > Streptomyces > Streptomyces sp. NPDC002884. The sequence continues at coordinate 102,162 of NZ_JBEOVB010000009.1, forward strand.
GTCTGCACCTCGACGGCGTTGACGTGCACCTTGCTCTGCGGGGGCGAGTAGCGGGTGGCGTTGTCCAGGAGTTCCGCGAGCGCGTGGATGAGCGGCTCGACGGAGAGGCCGCCGATGTTCACCTTGGCGATGGAGTCCAGCTGGATGCGGCGGTACTCCAGGATCCGGGACATGGCGCCGCGCAGCACGCTGTACAGCGGGACCGGCTGGGGCCAGTTGCGGCTGGGCCGGCCGCCGCCGAGCACACCGATGGAGTCGGCGAGGCGGCCGATCAGCGATGTGCCGTGGTCGATGCGCAGCAGGTCGTCGAAGACCTCGGGGTTGCGGCCGTGGTCCTCCTCCATCTCCCGCAGTTCCGCGGACTGCTGGTGGACGATGGCCTGCACCCGGCGGGCGATGCTGACGAAGGAGCGCTGCGCCGAGTCGCGCAGGGACTCCTCGTGGTCGACGATGTCGAGGATCTTCCTGATCACGGCGCGCTGCGCGTCGTCGAGTTCGCGGAAGTCGGGATCACCCTCGCTGAAGTCGCGCATCACCTCCCTGGGGGAATTCCCGGCCCGCAGCCACGCCACGGCGTTGGGCACGAACTCCTCGGCGAGGCGGCGGTTCTGCTCCGCATGGCCGGCCACCCGCCGTTCCAGGTGCCCGACGCTCCGGTCCCGCTCCGCGCGCAGCTCCCGCAGGCGCCGCCCACGGCGCACCGACTCGGCTCCCGCCGCGATCACCAGGAGGGTGGCGACGGCTCCGCAGACGCCGACGGCGAGCCGGGCCTGCGTCGCCACCAGGGCGACGGCGGCTCCGGTCGCCGCGGCCATCAGTATCGCCGGCAGCAACAGCACGCGCGCGTAGGGAAGTTCTCGGCGACCGGGTGGGGACTGAACACTCACCATGTGGGCACCCTCTGTAGGGATCTGTCGGCATCTTCGGGAAGTTTGGGAACAAGCGCACGAATACGCCTCAACTCGGTGCGCCGCGGGCGAGCTTAGTCCGACCGGATCATCGCCGTGTCATATTCGGCGACTGCCTGAAACCGCTTCCGTACGTGGAGTAACCTCAGCCCATTTGCACGTTCGGCATTCACTCGAACACGCTCCGTGATGTCGCACGGGCGTCCGAAACAGTTCACCGGGACGGATGAGACGAGCGCCCGCGACCGGCCCGGGCGGAGTGCGGTGCCCCGCGAGAGGCGGTGTTCAGTTCCCCGCGAGAGGCGGTGTTCAGTTCCCCGCGATGCGCAGTGCCGCGTCGGCGGTGGCGCGGGCGAACTCCGAGACCGAGCGGTCGGGATCCGAGCGGTGCACGAGGATGACGCCCTCGATGAGGCCGAAGACGAGGTCCGTGCGCAGATCCAGCGCGCCCTTCGCGAGCGCGCCGCCCGCCACGGTAGCGGCGATCAACTGGCGGTAGGTGTCCTTGAGTTCGGCGCGCACGGCATGGAAACCGGCGAACCGCTCGGTGCGCACCTCGGGCAGCAGATAGAGGCCGCCGAGGTTGTGCGAGCCGCCGCACAGCAGCTCGACGTCGGTGCGGCACAGCTCCCACAGCCGGTCCTCGGCCGGCCGCGCGTCGTCCGCGAGCAGCTCACGGGCGTACGTCAGCGAGGGAGTGACCGTCGACTCCAGCAGCGCGGCCAGCAGCTCCTCCTTGCCGGAGACGTAGTGGTACATGGAGGCCTGGCGCATTCCCGCGCGTTCGGCGACGGCCCGGGTGGTGGTGGCGGCGTAGCCGCGCGTGGTGAACAACTCCGCGGCGGCCACGAGCAGTTCCGCGCGCGGCGCGAGCCCGCTGTCCGGGCGCTGCGCGGCGCGTGGGCGACCCACTCGACGTCCGCTGCTCGTCCCCATGCGTTCGATCCTCGCACACGGCCCCGGGCGGCGATCTTCGGGCGATCCGGCGCGGGCGGCCCGGTGAGGAGTCGGTAACCGTCCCGCAACCGGCGGGCAACGGCGGCGACCTGCCCCGGACCTAATTTCTGTCGGGCGACAGAAATACCACGACAGCCACGGAACCGAGCTGCGGAGGTCCGCACATGGCGGCGACAGCGACCACATACGGAGCACGCGCCCACGCCCGGGCGCAGGAGGGCGGCCGCGCCGAGGCCATGCCGGTCGTCCCGGCCCGGGACTGGCAGGACCCGCCCTGCGAGGCCGGCCACCTGGTGTGGGCCGAGACGGTCGCGGGCGGCAACTACACCCACCGGGTCCTGGCGCGCGGCACCGAGCTGCGCCTGACCGACCTGCACGGCGACGCCTGCGCCCATCTCCTGCTGCACGTGGAGGGCCGGCCCTGGGAGCGGCTGAACGTCGCCGACACGGTCAAGGTCCAGTGGAACGCCTACCTCGGCGAGGGCGTGCTGCTCCTGTCCGACCAGGGCCGCGTCCTGGCCTCGGTCGTCGCCGACACCTGCGGCCGGCACGACGCCCTGTGCGGCACCTCCACCCTCGTACGCAACACCGAGCGCTACGGCGACGGCAGCCCGCAGTCCGCCTCCCCGGCCGGCCGGGAGCTGTTCAAGCTGGCCGCCGCGAAGAACGGTCTGGAGCCGCGCGATCTGCCGCCCTCGCTCTCCTTCTTCCAGGGCGTGGAGGTCCGAGGCGACGGCACCCTCGACTTCACCGGCTCGGCGGGCCCGGGCGGCAGCGTCACCCTGCGCGCCGAACAGGACGTGACGGTCCTGATCGCCAACGTGCCGCACCCGGCAGACCCCCGGCCGGAGTACGTCAGCACCCCGCTGGAGGTCCTCGCCTGGCGGGCGGCGGCCACCCGGCCGGGCGACCCGCTGTGGGAGGCCACGCCCGAGGGCCGCCGCGCCTTCCTCAACACCGCCGAATCCCTGACCGCGAGGGGGCTCGCATGAGCACGAAGACACTGGTGGCGGCCCGCGCCTCCTGGTCCGCGGTCGTCCGCGAGGGCGAGACGCTGACCATCACCGACCTGCACGGCAACCAGGCCGTCGACTTCCTCGTCTACGACGCCCACGACACGTCCGTGCGCTACAGCGCGCCCGACACGATCCACGCCCAGGGCGGCATCTTCCTCACCACGGGCAGTGTGCTGATGTCCAGCGAGCACACCGCGCTGATGACGGTGACGGCCGACGGCGTGGGCCGCCACGACACGGTCGGCGGCGCCTGCTCCAAGGAGTCCAACACCCTGCGCTACGGCCACCACACCTACGCGCAGCACGCGTGCGTGGACAACTTCCTCGCCGAGGGCGCCCGGCACGACCTCGGCAAGCGGGACCTCGTCTCCAACGTCAACTGGTACATGAACGTGCCCGTCGAGCCGGACGGCACCCTCGGCATCGTCGACGGGCTCTCCGCGCCGGGCCTCTCGCTCACGCTCCGCGCCGAACGGGACGTCCTCGTGCTGGTCTCCAACTGCCCCCAGATCAACAACCCCTGCAACGGCTTCGAGCCGACGGCGGTGGAGATGACCATCGAAGAGGCGGGCACCGCATGACCTTCGACACGCTGCTGGTCGCCAACCGGGGCGAGATCGCCGTCCGCATCATCCGTACGGCCCGCGAACTCGGCCTGCGGACGGTGGCGGTGTACTCCGACGCCGACCGCTCGGCGCCCCACGTCCGGCTCGCCGACGAGGCCGTACGGCTGGGCCCGGCCCCCGCGAAGGAGTCCTATCTCGACGCCGAGCTGGTGCTCAGGGCGGCCAAGGACACGGGAGCCGGGGCGATTCACCCCGGGTACGGCTTCCTGTCCGAGGACGCGGCCTTCGCGCGTCGCTGCGAGGACGCCGGGATCGTGTTCGTGGGCCCGACGCCGGAGCAGCTGGAACTGTTCGGCGCCAAGCACACGGCCCGGGCGGCGGCCGAGGCGGCCGGGGTTCCGCTGGCGCCGGGGACAGGGTTGCTGGGGTCGCTGGACGAGGCGCTCGAAGCGGCCGCCGCGATCGGCTATCCCGTCATGCTCAAGGCGACCGGCGGTGGCGGCGGTATCGGCATGTCGGCATGCCGCTCCGCCGAAGAGCTGACGGACGCCTGGGAGCGCGTCCAGCGGGTCGCCGCCGCCGCCTTCTCCTCCGCCGGCGTCTTCCTGGAGCGGCTGGTCGAACACGCCCGCCATGTCGAGGTGCAGGTCTTCGGGGACGGCGACGGCACGGTGGTCACCTTCGGCGACCGCGACTGTTCCCTCCAGCGGCGCAACCAGAAAGTGCTGGAGGAGGCCCCCGCACCCGGACTCCCCGACCGGGTGCGGGACGAACTCGCCACATCCGCCCGTGATTTGTGCGGCTCGGTCGACTACCGCTCCGCCGGCACGGTCGAGTTCGTCTACGACGCCGCCCGCGAGGAGGCCTACTTCCTCGAGGTCAACACCCGCCTCCAGGTGGAGCATCCGGTCACCGAGGAGATCTACGGCGTCGACCTGGTCGCCTGGATGCTCCGCCTGGCACGCGGGGAGAGGCACGTCGTCCGCGCCCCGGGCGTACCGCGCGGCCACGCCGTCGAGGCCCGCCTCTACGCCGAGGACCCGACACGCGACCACCGGCCCGGCGCCGGCCTGCTGACACGGGTCGAGTTCCCGGCCGGGGTGCGCGTCGACGGCTGGGTGGAGACGGGCACCGAGGTGACGACGTCGTACGACCCGCTGCTCGCGAAGGTGATCGCGTACGGCTCGGACCGGGAGCACGCGCTGCGACGCCTGGACGAGGCGCTGGCCCGAACCCGCGTCGACGGCATCGAGACGAACCTCGGGCTGGTCCGGGCGGCGCTGGCGGACTCCCGGTTCATGACGGCGGCCCACTCGACGGCGACCCTCGCCACCGTCACCGACCCGACCCCCCGCGTCGAGGTCGTCTCCGGCGGCACGCTCACCACCGTGCAGGACTGGCCCGGCCGCACCGGCCACTGGCAGGTCGGCGTGCCGCCGTCCGGCCCGATGGACGACCGCTCGTTCCGCCTCGGCAACCGGGCCCTCGGCAACCCGGAGGGCGCGCCCGGTCTGGAGTGCACCCTCCAGGGCCCGGCCCTGCGCTTCACCCACGCCACCACGGTGTGTGTGACGGGCGCGCCCGCCCCGGTCACCGTGGACGGTACGGCGGTGGCGCGATGGGAGCCGGTGACCGTGCCGGCCGGGGCCCTGCTGGAGATCGGCGCGCCCGGCGAGCACGGCCTGCGGACGTACGTCCTGTTCGCGGGCGGCCTGGACGTCCCCGCGTTCCTGGGCAGCGCGAGCACGTTCACGCCGGGCCGGTTCGGCGGCCACGGCGGCCGGGCGCTGCGGACGGGCGACGTCCTGCACGGCGGGACGGTCGTCGAGGGCACATCCGTGCCCGTCCCGGACCGCCCGGAGTTCACCCCGGTCTGGCACCTCGGCGCGGCCGAAGGCCCGCACGCGGCACCGGAGTTCTTCACCGAGGACGACATCCGCGACTTCTACGCCGCCGACTGGAAGGTGCACTTCAACTCGGCCCGCACCGGTGTGCGCCTGGTCGGTCCCAAGCCGCGCTGGGCCCGCACCGACGGCGGCGAGGCGGGTCTGCACCCGTCCAACATCCACGACACCCCCTACTCCGTCGGCGCCGTCGACTACACCGGCGACATGCCGGTGCTGCTCGGCCCGGACGGCCCCTCCCTCGGCGGGTTCGTGTGCCCGGCCACGGTCATCGGCTCCGAACGCTGGAAGCTGGGCCAGCTGCGGCCGGGCGACACGGTCCGCTTCGCGCCGGTGGACGTGGACGGCGCGCCGCGCCCCGAGATCGTCGACGGGGGCGTGCTGGCCCGGGACGGCGACGTGACCTACCGGCGCAGCGGCGACGACAACCTGCTGGTCGAGTTCGGGCCGCTCCAGCTGGACCTGGCGCTGCGCATGCGGGTCCACGCGCTGATGGAGGCGGTGGCGGCGGCGGACCTGGCCGGCGTCACCGATCTCACCCCGGGCATCCGCTCCCTCCAGATCCGGACGGACCCAGGCCGCCTCCCCCAGCACGAACTCCTCACCGTGGTGCGGGAGATGACGGCCGCCCTGCCGCCCTCGGACCAACTGGTCGTCCCCTCCCGCACCGTGCACCTCCCGCTGTCCTGGGACGACCCCGCGACCCGCGAGGCCATCGCCCGCTACATGGCGGGCGTCCGCGACGACGCCCCCTGGTGCCCGTGGAACATCGAGTTCATCCGCCGGGTCAACGGCCTGGACACGGTGGCGGACGTCTACGACACGGTGTTCGCCGCGGAGTACCTGGTCCTGGGACTGGGGGACGTCTACCTGGGCGCCCCGGTCGCCACCCCTCTCGACCCGCGCCACCGTCTGGTGACGACGAAGTACAACCCCGCGCGCACCTGGACGGCCGAGAACTCCGTGGGCATCGGCGGGGCGTACCTCTGCGTCTACGGCATGGAAGGCCCCGGCGGCTACCAGTTCGTGGGCCGGACGACCCAGGTGTGGTCGCCCTGGCAGCAGCGCGGCGCGTTCGAACCGGGCTCGCCCTGGCTGCTGCGCTTCTTCGACCGGATCCGCTGGTATCCGGTCGACGCGGACGAACTCCTCGAACTGCGGGCCGACATCACCTCGGGCCGCTTCGTGCCGCGTATCGAGGAGGGCACCTTCTCGCTCGCCGGGTACCAGGCCTTCCTCGACGAACACGCCGACCCCATAGCGGAGTTCAGGTCCCGTCAGCAGAGCGCGTTCGCGGCGGAGCGGGATGCCTGGGAGGCGGCGGGCGAGTTCGCGCGGGCGGCGGCCGCCGAGGCGCCGGCCCCTCCCCCGGCCGAGGTGGCGGTACCGCCGGGCGGCCGCCTGATCGAGGCCGAGTTCGCCGCCTCCGTCTGGCAGTTGAACGTGGCGCCGGGCGACACGGTGACGACGGGGCAGCCGCTGCTCGCCCTGGAGGCGATGAAGATGGAGTCCAGGGTGCACGCGCCGGTCGACGGCGTGGTGACGCAGGTCCTGGCCCGGCCCGGCGACCAGGTCGAGGCGGGGACGGCGCTGCTCGTCCTGGCCCCGGCCGCGAACTGACCGAGCCGACCGAACCCGACCGCCCCGACCCGACCCCTTGCAAGGAGCACGCATGTCCACGACCGTCTCCCGCGTCCGCGCCGCGTACGCCCGCATCGAGGCCACGGACCGTCCCGAGATCTGGATCGATCTCCGGCCGCCGGCGGACGTCGAGGCCGAGGCCCGCACGCTCGACGAACGGCTGGCGGCCGGCGAGCGCCTCCCCCTCGCCGGCCGGCTGCTCGCCGTCAAGGGAAACATCGACGTGGCCGGACTGCCCACCACCGCGGGCTGCCCGGCCTACGCCTACCGGCCCGCCGCCGACGCCTCGGCCGTCGCCCGCCTCCGTGCGGCCGGAGCGCTGGTGCTGGGCACCACGAACCTGGACCAGTTCGCGACCGGTCTGGTGGGCACCCGCTCCCCGCACGGCGCGGTGCGGGGAGCCGTCGACCCGTCGCGGGTGAGCGGCGGCTCCAGTTCCGGTTCGGCCGTCGCGGTGGCCCTCGGCATCGCCGACCTCGCCCTGGGCACGGACACGGCAGGTTCGGGGCGGGTCCCGGCCGCCTTCAACGGCATCGTCGGCCTCAAGCCCACCCGGGGACTGGTCCCCACGGAGGGCGTCGTCCCGGCCTGCGCCTCGATCGACTGCGTGACGGTGTTCGCCCGCACGCTCCCCGAGGCGGAGCGGGCCCTGGCCCACATGGCGTCGCCGGCCGGCCGGGCCCTGCCCGCACTCCCCGCCCGCGGCCCCGGCCCCTGGCGGATCGCGGTCCCGGCCCTCGACCAGCTGGGCGAACTGGACCCGGGCTGGGCGGCCGCCTACGAGGCGGCGGTACGGCAGCTCGCGGCGGCCGGGGCCGAGATCCGCGGCATCGACCTCAGCCCGTTCACCGAGGCCGCGGCGATGCTCTACGAGGGCGCGTTCGTCGCCGAGCGCTACACCGCCGTGGGTGCTTTTGTCGACAAGTTGACCGCGGAGGGCGGCGAAGGCCTGGACCCGACGGTCGCCGGCATCATCACCCGGGCCCGGGACATCCCGGCCCACCGGCTCTACGCCGACACCGAACGCCTGACGGCCCTGCGCACCCGTGCCCTGGCCGGACTCGCCGACTCGGACGCCCTGCTGCTGCCCACCGCCCCCGGCCACCCCACCCTCGCCGAGGTCGCCGCCGACCCCCTCGGCGCCAACGCCCGCCTGGGCCGCTTCACCAACTCCACCAACCTCTTCGACCTGGCGGCCGCGGCCGTCCCGGCCGGCGAGGTGGACGGCCTGCCCTTCGGCGTGATGCTGGTCGGCCCGGCCTTCACGGACGAGCGGCTGGCCCGGATCGCCGTCCTGCTGCGGCCCGACGTGTACGTGGCGGTGGCGGGCGCCCATCTGACCGGCCTGCCCCTCAACCCCCAGCTGCTGTCCCTGGGCGCGGTGCTGGACCGTACGACCACGACGGCCCCGGTCTACCGCCTGCACGCCCTGCGCACGGCCCCGCCCAAACCGGGTCTCGTGCATGTGGGCGAGGGCGGCGCCGCGATCGAGGTGGAGATCTGGCGCCTCCCCGCGGAGGGGCTCGGCCGACTGCTCGCCGCACTCCCCCGCCCGATGGCCCTGGGCAGCGTCGAACTCACCGACGGCGCCGAGGTGCCCGGCTTCCTGTGCGAACCGTCCGCCCTCACCGACGCGGAGGACATCACGGCGTACGGGGGCTGGCGCTCCTATCTCGACAAGCGCTGAGGTGAGGCCGCTTCAGGGGCGCGGGGCCGGGCCGGTATGCGGCTCCGCCGCGCGGGCGCGGGGCAGCCAGGGACTCCCCGCGCCCGCCGCCGGACCGGATCACCCCACGGACGAGTAGGCCACGACCCCTCGGAGCAGCTCGTCGACCGCCTTGCGGGCGTTCTTCGCCACGGTCGAGCCCTCGCCGGAGACGGGAGCCGCCGCCGCGATCTGCCCCAGCACGTCGATGACCTGCTTGCACCAGCGCACGAAGTCACCGGCGGGCATCTCCGCCTCCCGCAGCACCTCGTCGAGGCCCTTGCCGGAGGCCCACATATAGGCCGACCAGGCAAAGCCGAGATCGGGCTCGCGCTGCCCGACGCCCTCGGTCTGGCTGATCCGGAAGTCCTCCTCCAGGGCGTCCAGCCGGCCCCAGATGCGCACCATCTCGCCGAGCGCGGCCTTCGCCTTGCCCGAGGGCAGCTTCGGCGCCATGGCGTCGTCCCCGGCCCGCGACTCGTAGACCAACGCCGAGACACAGGCCGCCAGTTCGGCCGGGGCCAGCCCCTCCCACACGCCTGCGCGCAGGCATTCGCTCGCGAGCAGGTCGAGCTCGCCGTAGAGCCGGGCGAGCCGCTTGCCGTGCTCGGTGACCTCGTTGCCCCGCAGATAGTCGAGCTCGGTCAGCAGCGCCACGATCCGGTCGAAGGTACGGGCGATCGTGTTGGTGCGTCCCTCGATACGACGCTCCAGCTGCGAGGTGTCCCGCACCAGCCGGTGGTAGCGCTCGGCCCAGCGGGCGTGGTCCTCACGGTCGGAGCAGCCGTGGCAGGGGTGCGCGCGGATCGCGGTGCGCAGCCGGGCGATCTCACGGTCGTCGGCGGCCTGCGCCCGCTGCTTGCGGGCCCGCTCCGGCGGGATGTGCCCTGCCTTGGTGCGCAGCGCGGAGGCGAGATCGCGGCGGGACTGCGGCGAACGCGGGTTGAACGACTTCGGGATCCGCATCCGGTCCAGCGCTTCCACCGGCACCGGGAAGTCCATCGAGGCCAGCCGCTTGACCTGCCGCTCGGCGGTGAGGACCAGCGGACGCGGGCCGTCCTGGTGGTCGAAGCCGCGGTGTCCGTTGACCCGGCCGGCGGGCAGCCCCGGGTCGAGCACCAGCGCCAGCCCGGCGTACTTGCCGGTGGGCACGTGGATGACGTCTCCCGGCTTGAGCTTCTCCAGCGCCACGGCGGCCTCGGTGCGCCGCTGGTTCGCGCCCTGCTTGGCCAGTTCGGTCTCGCGGTCCTTGAGGTCGCGGCGCAGCAGCGCGTACTCCTCGAAGTCGCCGAGATGGCAGGTCATGGAGGCCTTGTAGCCCTCGAGCCCCTCCTCGTTGCGCTGCACCTGCCGGGAGATCCCGACCACCGACCGGTCCGCCTGGAACTGCGCGAACGAGGTCTCCAGCAGCTCGCGCGAGCGGTGCCGCCCGAACTGCTCGACCAGGTTGACCGCCATGTTGTACGACGGCTTGAAGCTGGAGCGCAGCGGGTAGGTGCGGGTGCCCGCGAGCCCGGCGAGGTGCTCGGGGCTCATCGCGCGCTGCCACAGCACGACGGCGTGTCCCTCGATGTCGATGCCCCGTCGGCCCGCACGGCCGGTGAGCTGGGTGTACTCGCCGGGTGTGATGTCGGCGTGCTGCTCGCCGTTCCACTTGACGAGCTTCTCCAGCACCACCGAGCGGGCGGGCATGTTGATGCCCAGGGCGAGCGTCTCGGTCGCGAAGACGGCCTTGACCAGGCCGCGCACGAACAGCTCCTCGACGACCTCCTTGAAGCTCGGCAGCATGCCCGCGTGGTGGGCGGCGATGCCTCGCTCCAGGCCCTCCAGCCACTCGTAGTAGCCGAGGACGTGCAGGTCCTCGTGCGGGATGGCGGCGGTGCGCTCCTCGACCAGGGCGCGCACCACAGCGCGCGACTCCTCGTCGTTCAGCCGCAGCCCGGCGTGCAGGCACTGCTGGACGGCGGCCTCGCAGGCGGCACGGCTGAAGATGAACGTGATGGCGGGCAGCAGTCCCGCCGCGTCGAGACGCTCGATGACCTCCGGTCGCCCCGGCGTCCACACGCGCGAGCGCTGCCTGCGCTCCCGCTCACGGTCGGCCTCGCGCATGTTGCGGCCACGCCTGCGGTCCTGGTACGAGGGCCGGCTCGCCTCGGTACGGGCCAGCCGCGTGAGGTCGGGGTTGACGGCTCTGCGCTGGCCCTCGCCCTCCTCGAACAGGTCGTACATCCGCCGTCCGGCGAGCACGTGCTGGAACAGCGGCACGGGCCGGTGCTCGGAGACGATCACCTCGGTGTCGCCGCGCACGGTGTCCAGCCAGTCGCCGAACTCCTCGGCGTTGGAGACGGTCGCCGACAGCGAGACCAGGGTCACCGACTCGGGGAGGTGGATGATCACCTCTTCCCACACGGCGCCCCGGAAGCGGTCGGAGAGGTAGTGCACCTCGTCCATCACCACGTACCCGAGGCCGAGGAGGGTCTGCGAACCGGCGTACAGCATGTTCCGCAGCACCTCGGTGGTCATCACGACCACCGGGGCGTCGGAGTTGACGCTGTTGTCGCCGGTGAGCAGGCCCACCTTGTCGCTGCCGTAGCGTCGGCACAGGTCGGAGTACTTCTGGTTCGACAGCGCCTTGATGGGTGTCGTGTAGAAGCACTTCTTGCCCTGCTGGAGGGCGAGATGGACGGCGAACTCGCCCACGATCGTCTTGCCCGAGCCGGTGGGGGCGGCCACCAGGACGCCCTTGCCCGCTTCGAGCGCCCGGCAGGACTCGATCTGGAAGGGGTCGAGACCGAAGTCGTACATCTCGCGGAAAGCCGCGAGCGCGGTGGCCTGCTCGACGGCGCGCTTACGTGCTGCCGCGTACCGCTCGGCCGGTGAGAGATCGTCTGTCATCGTGCTTTCGAGCGTACCGGGCCGCACTGACAACAGGACGATCATTATCCGGATCCGGTGCCGCCAAACCTGGGTACGCCCAGCTCACGGGCGCACGGGCAGCCCGTTTCAGGGGCCGATGACCCGCACCGCGCCCGGCACGCACCGCGCGGTGAGCGGCAACGCCCCGAGGCGCTCCCCGTCCGCGTATCCCGAGACGCCCGCGGCGGCGATCCCGACCTTCGCCGCCCGATGCACGGTGACCTTCGGATGGTCGGTGTGCGTCCCCCGGTACACCTTCGGGAACACCCTCAGCAGCGTCGTCCGGCTGCAGTCCCCGACGACCGTGACGTCGAACAGCCCGTCGGCGAGGTCGGCGCCGGGGCAGATCCGCATGCCGCCGCCGTACGAGGATCCGTTGCCGACGGCGACGAGGGTGGCCTCGACCTCCCGGACGGCTCCGTCGTCGAGCGTGATCCGGTACGGGAACGGGCGGAACGCGGCCAGTTCGGCCAGCATCGCGAGGTCGTACCTGGCGCGTCCGGTGGGCCATCGCATGCGGTTGCCCCGGTCGTTGACGCGGGAGTCGAAGCCGGAGGCGAGGACGGTGCCGAACCAGCGGTCGCCCACCCGGCCCAGGTCGATGTCGCGGATCCGGGCGCCCTTGAGGGCGTCGGCGACCAGCCGGGCCGCGGCGGCCGGATCCCGGACGGGCAGACCGAGGGCGCGGGCGAAGTCGTTGCCGGTGCCTGCGGCGATCAGGCCGAGCGGGGTGCGGGTGCCGGCGACGGCCTGGAGGGCGAGGTGGGCCAGCCCGTCGCCGCCGACGGCGATCAGGGCGCCGGTGCCGCCGGCGACGGCGCCGCGCGCGCGGGCCAGGGCGTCCTGGGCGTTCGCGCCGAGGACCGTGTGCACCGTGTAGCCGGCCGCCCGCAACGCGGAAGCGGCCGGCGGCGCTGCGTGAGCGCCCCGGCCGCGGCCCGCCGCGGGATTGACGAAGAGGGTGATCTCGCTGGTCACGGGGATGACCTTAAGAGCTCTTCGACGCCTCTCAGGTCACGTCGTCATAACCGTTGACGCGGTCCGTGCTCGTCTGTTCCGGCAGCGTGCGGCTCGCGGTCACCGACTCGACCTCGCCGATGGCCTCGGGGCTGAGGTCCAGCTCGGAGGCCTCGTCGTCGGCGGGGCCCAGCGCGTCGCGGCGGCGCCTGCGCCGGTCGTTCAGCAGGGAGAAGGCCGTCGCGCCGAAGTACAGGATCCAGATCGGTCCGGCGAGCGCCAGCATCGAGATGGGGTCGGTGCTGGGGGTGGCGACGGCGGCGAACACCGTGATGCCGATGATCATGGCCCGCCACCAGCCGAGCATGCGCTTGCCGGTGACCATGCCGGTGAGATTGAGGAAGACCAGCAGCAGCGGCAGCTCGAAGGAGAGGCCGAAGACGACGACCATGCGCGTGACGAGCTGGAGCAGGTCGTCCAGCGGCAGCAGGTTGCTGACGCCGCCCGGGGTGAAGTCGATCAGCACCTTCGCGGTGGTCGGCAGCACCCGGTAGGCGAAGTAGCCGCCGCCGATGAAGAGCGGGGCGCCCATGCCGACGAACGCGTAGGCGTACCTGCGCTCGTGGTTGTGCAGACCGGGGGCGATGAAGGCCCACAGCTGGTAGAGCCAGACCGGCGAGGCGAAGACGACTCCGGCCATCAGGGAGACCTGGAGGGCCAGCGTGAAGGGCGCGAGCAGACCGTTGATCGTGATGCTCGCGCACTTGTTGGTGGAGTCGCCGGAATTGAGCTGGCCCGCGATCTCTTCGAAAGTCTTCCCGCAGCCGACCGAGTCGAGGATCGGCTTGGTGAGGAAGTTGATGATGTCGTTGTAGAAGAAGGCGGCTACGACCGTCACGACGACGATGGCCAGCATCGCCTTCGCGAGCCGGTTGCGGAGCTCACGAAGGTGATCCGCGAGGGGCATCCGCCCCTCGGGGTCCTTCTCCTGTTTGCGGGCAGGCTTCAGCAACCCACGTTCCCATCTCGTGCGGCGGGCCGGAGGTCACCGGCCCTGCGTCAGCGCTTGGTCGTGTCCGTCGGCTCGGTGACCGGACGGGAGCTGGTCACGTCACCGGGGGAAGCCTGGATGGTGCGCTGAGCCGGGGGCTGCTCGTCGTTGTTGGGCGGGCCGGCCGGGGTGGCCGTGCTGCCGCCCTCTTCCTTCATCGCCTTCGCCTCGCTCTTGAGGATGCGAGCGGACTTGCCGAGCGAGCGCGCCATGTCGGGAAGCTTCTTGGCGCCGAACAGCAGGATGACGACGACGAGGATGAGAATGATCTCGGGGGCGCCGAGCCTTCCGAACATAAGTCTTTACCTTCTCACCGAGGCTGCGGGGGTGGGTTGCCGTCCGATCGGTCGGACACCTGTCCGAGCGATCGTGTTGACAGCGATCGTAACGCTCAGGGGTAAACGTGAGGCAATCCCCGTGCGTACTCCCGGTCCGCGGTCCGGGCCTCGTTCTCCGAGCCGCGACCAGCAGCGTACCTGCCCTCCCTGCCGGGGCGGGAGGGCGAAGTGGCCCAAAACGCATGAGCCGCAGGACTCACAGGACGCCCACAGCGCCCGCCGGGAGTCGCCACAGCGACCGTCACAGAGTGTCCACGGCACGGGCCGCGCTCGCGGCGGCCCGTTCCAGATCCTGGGCAGCCCGGTCGATCCGGCGCGCGGACTCCGCGACCTGCCGTCCCAGCCGCCGGGCCTCCGAGAAGACCCGTACGGCGAACACCGCGAGGACGGCGAGACCTGCGAAACCCACGGCAACCGCGAACATCGGCCAGAACATGGGGCCGAGCCTAGACCGTCCTACGGGGTCTGCAGCCGCAGGGTCCTGACCCCGCCGCCGGTGAGCAGTTCGACGATCCGCTCGCCGGCCGGCTTGCGCACGGCGGCACCGCAGTCGGGGCAGGTGAAGGAGTAGAACGTGGTCCGGCTCGACGCGCCGATCGCCAGACGCAGGGCACTCGCGGCCAGCTCGAAGGCGCCCCGGCAGTCGGGGCACCCGGCCCGGAAGCGCACCGGCCCCGCGCTGCGCATGCCGGCGAACGCGGAGGCCACCGAGATGCCCCGCACACCGGACCCCGTCGACTCGCTCAAAGCCCCTGCTCCCGCCCCTCGAACCGACTTTCGCCCCGCGGTCCCGGCTGCTCGCCGGGCACCGCGTGCGGCCCGGCGGCCGCGCCGCGCGCCTCGATCCCGTCGTACGCCGCCAGCGCCTCACGGGCGGCCCGGCGGGCGCTGTCGGCGAGCTCCGGCGGCGACACGATCCGGCCGTCGCGGCCGAGTCGCAGCGCCAGCCGCCTGAGCGAGGCGGGTTCGGGCGTGCGCAGGGTAATACGCAGTCCGCCGTCGGGAAGCTCATCGGCGCTGTCGTGCGGGTAGTACTCGGCGACCCAGCGGCCTCCCGGACCGACCTCCACGACGACCTCCGGGTCCTCGGCGGCCGGCTGCACGAGCCCCTCCGACAGATCCCGGAGCTCGATCTCGGGCGGTGCGGACGGCTCGTCGAGGATCTTGATCTCGGCGACCCGGTCCAGCCGGAAGGTGCGGCGCGCCTCCGAGCGGCGGCACCAGGCCTCCACGTACGTGTGCCCGACGCTCACCAGCCGGATGGGGTCGATCTCGCGCTCGGTGACCTGGTCGCGAGCGGGCGAGTAGTAGCGGATCCACAGCCGGCGCCGCTCGGAGATCGCCCGGTCGACGTCCGCGAAGACCCCGCCCTCCGACTCGAACGTCACCGACAGCCTGGCGCTCGCGCCCGCCGCCTCACCGGCCGCGGCCTCCACCTTGGCCGTCGCCCGCAGCAGCGCCTGCCGGTCGCCCTCCCGCAGTCCGGGCAGTGTGGACACCGCCCGGGCCGCCACCAGCAGCGCGGTCGCCTCGTCGGCGGCCAGCCGCAGCGGCTCGGCGGCCTCCGCGCCGAGCGCGGCCGGGTTGTGCCACCAGATGCGCTCGCCGTCGGTGTCGATGTCGAGGAGATCGCCGCCGCGGAAGCTGGTGCCGCACATGGGCAGCACGTCGAGGTCCGAGACCAGCTCGTCCTCGGTGATCCCGAACGCGCGCGCCACGTCCTCGATCCGCGCGCCGGGGCGCTCCCTGAGATACGTCACCAGGGAGAGCATCCGCCGCGTCTGGTCGATGGCGTTCGTCGGCCTGACCGGTTTGCCTGCCACTGTGTTGCTCGCTCCCCCTCAGCCCTTCGCCACGGCCCGTAGCCGGTCCACGACGTCCGCGCGCAGCTCGGCGGGATCGAGGACCACCACGTCCGGCCCGAACTCCACCAGCCAGGCGTCCAGCCCGTGCCCGTACGGAATCTCCAACTCGTCCCAGCCGTCCCCGAGTTCCCGCACGGCGGTGGCCTTCGCCCGCAAGGGGTACCCGGCGTCCGTCCGCAGCCGGATCAGCGCGCTGCGGTCGGCGTTCTCTCCCGCCCAGCTCGCGACCGTCTCACGGACGGTGACGACATCGGGGACCGGCGCGGTGAAGCTCGCGCCGCGCGAGCGCACCCTGCCGGTGATCCGCGACAGCCGGAAGACCCGCTCGGCGCCCCGGTCGCGGTCGAAGCCGGCCAGGTACCAGTGGCCGCGCCAGCACTCCAGCGCCCACGGCTCGACGTGCCGGGGCTCCGGGTGCGCGGCGGTGGCCTTGCGGTAGTCGAACATGACGGGCCGGCGGTCGCGGCAGGCCAGCATCAGCGGCTCGAACGCGGCCTCGTGCACGGGAATCCGGGGTTCCAGGGCGCCGTGCGGCTCGTACGGGTCGACGTCCTCGGGAAGACCGGCAGCGCGCAGCTTCTGGAGGGCGCCGCTCGCGGCACCCGCCAGCCGGGCCTGCTGCCACACCTTGGCGGCCAGGCCCAGCGCCGCGGCCTCCTCGGCGTCGAGGGTGATGGCCGGCAGACGGTTGCTGTCGCGGCGGGCGAGGTAGCCGATCTCGCCGTCCAGGCTCTCCACGGTCTCGATGACCAGGCCGAGCTCTCGAAGATCGTCCTTGTCCCGCTCGAACATCCGGTTGAACGAGTCGTCCGACCCCGCCGCGCCGCCGCCCGGCCGGAAGGTCTCGACGTACGCCTCGATGGAGTCGCGCAGCTCGCGCTTGCTGAGCGGGCGGCGCGTCCCGAGCAGACACAGCGCCAGGTTCATCAGCCGCTCGGCCTTGGCAATGGCCATCGACGCCCTTCGCCTCCCCTATGGTGCTTACGATCGACGACCGTACCGCCCCGCGGCGCCCGGACAAAAGCCGAGGGTCCATGCCCGGGCGGGCATGGACCCCAGGTGATCAACACTGGTCGTGCGACGGTCAGACCCCGAGCAGGTCCACGACGAAGATCAGCGTCTCGCCGGGCTTGATCGCCGGGGTGGGGCTCTGGTCGCCGTAGGCGAGGTGGGCCGGAATGGTCAGCTGGCGACGGCCGCCGACCTTCATGCCCTGCACGCCCTGGTCCCAGCCCTTGATGACCCGTCCGCCGCCGAGCGGGAAGCGGAACGGCGTCCCACGGTTCCAGCTGGCGTCGAACTCCTCGCCGGTGCTGAAGGCGACACCGACGTAGTGGACGCTGACGTTGTGGCCGGCCTGGGCGACCTCGCCGTCGCCCTCCCAGATGTCCTTGATCTCGAGGTCCGCCGGGGGCGCGCCTTCGGGGAAGTCGATCTCGGGCTTGTCAATGCTCACGTCACTGGCTCCTGCATGTCTCACGGAAAGGCAACACGGACAGTCTTACACCTTCGCCGGGCTCAACTCTTGGCGATGATGTCCACCGAGAAGACCATGGTGGAGTCCTTCTCGATACCGCTGCCGCTCGGCGGGCTGTCGCCGTAACCCAGCGCCGGCGGGACGACGATGACGACCCGGCTGCCCACCTTCTTGCCGGTCAGACCCTGCGCCCAGCCCTTCACCACCTGCTGGAGCGAGAACGAGGTCAGCGAACTGCGGCTGTACGAGGAGTCGAACTCCTTGCCCGTGGCCCAGACGACGCCCTTGTACTGCACCAGCACGGTGTCGTCGGCCGCGAGCTTCGGGCCGTCCCCCTCGATGACGTAGTTCGACACCAGCTTGGTCGGCGGGTCCGACTTGGGGACCTCGATCGAGGGCGCCTTGCCGTCGGTGTTCGTCCCCACCTTCGGCAGGGCGGCGTCGTCCTGCGGCACGTCCTTGCCCTTGGCCGAGCTCTTCGCGTTGAACGTGTCCTGGATGTCGAAGACGAACACCAGCGTGTCGGTGCCCTTGATGCCCGTGTCCGCGTCGCCGTCCTTGCCGAAGGCCCAGGTCGGCGGCACCGAGAAGAGCACCCGGCTGCCGGTCTTCTTGCCCGTCAGCGCATAGCGCCAGCCGTCGATGGTGCCGCCCTTCGCGAGCTGGGTGAACAGCGGCTTCTTGGTGTCGTAGGTGTTGAGGAGGACCTTCCCGGTGTCCCAGATCTGGCCGAGGCAGTTGGACTGGATGTAGTCGTTCTCCGCGACGATCTTGCCGGTGCCCGCGATCACCGTCTTCACCGCGAGTTGGTCCGAGGGCTCACCGGTGCCCTTGGCGACCGTCGGCTTCTCGTCGAACTTCACCCCCGCCGTGATGGCCGGCAGCGGGCCGTCGACGATCTTCGGTGGAGGCGTCCCTCCGGCGGAGGACGACGCGCTGTCGCTCGCCTTGCTCGAGTCGGACTTGTCGTCGCCGCACGCGGCGAGAGTGACCAGTCCAGCGGGTACGGCGGCAAGGATGACTGAGCGTCGGCGCACGATGAAGCCTCGTAATCGGTCGATCTTCTGATGGCGTGCGCGCTACCTTAGCGACGTTTGTCGACGTGCGAAGGGCGCCGTACGGGAACGTACGGCGCCCGTGTCGCGTTCCGCAGCGCGTGCGGAACGCGTCACTCACATTCCGGCGATCAGCTTCTCCACCCGGTCGTCCACCGACCGGAACGGGTCCTTGCACAACACGGTGCGCTGTGCCTGGTCGTTGAGCTTCAGGTGCACCCAGTCCACCGTGAAGTCCCGGCGCTGTTCCTGCGCACGGCGGATGAAGTCGCCGCGCAACCGTGCCCTGGTGGTCTGCGGCGGCACCGACTTGCCCTCGAAGATCTTCAAGTCGTTGCAGATCCGCGCCGCTTGGCCCCTTCGCTCCAACAGGTAGTACAGACCACGACGACGGTGGATGTCGTGATAAGCGAGGTCTATCTGCGCCACCCGCGGATGCGACATGGTCATGTTGTGCTTGGCCCGGTACCGCTCGATGAGCTTGTACTTCATCACCCAGTCGATCTCGGTGCCGATCCGGTCGAGGTCCTCCGCCTCGATCGCGTCCAGCGTGCGGCCCCACAGCTCCAGGACCTGGTCCACGGTGCCGGTACGCACACCCCGGCGCTCGACGAAGTCCACGGCCTTCTCGTAGTACTCCCGCTGAACCTCCAGCGCGGAGGCCTCCCGGCCGCTGGCCAGCCGCACCTTGCGCCGGCCCGTGATGTCGTGACTGACCTCACGGATCGCCCGGATCGGGTTCTCCAGCGTCAGATCCCGCATGACGGTGCCCGCCTCGATCATGCGCAGCACCAGGTCGGTCGCGCCGACCTTGAGCAGCATGGTCGTCTCGGACATGTTGGAGTCACCGACGATGACATGCAGACGGCGGTAACGCTCGGCGTCCGCGTGCGGCTCGTCGCGCGTGTTGATGATGGGCCGGGAGCGGGTCGTCGCGGAGGAGACGCCCTCCCAGATGTGCTCGGCCCGCTGACTGACGCAGTAGACCGCCCCACGGGGCGTCTGGAGCACCTTGCCCGCGCCGCACAGCAGCTGGCGGGTCACCAGGAACGGGATCAGGATGTCCGCGAGCCGGGAGAACTCCCCGTGCCGGGCCACCAGGTAGTTCTCGTGACAACCATAAGAGTTGCCCGCCGAGTCCGTGTTGTTCTTGAAGAGGTAGACGTCGCCCGCGATTCCTTCCTCGTGCAGGCGTCGTTCCGCGTCCACCAGGAGTCCTTCGAGAATGCGCTCGCCGGCCTTGTCGTGGGTGACCAACTCGGTCACGTTGTCACATTCCGGTGTCGCGTATTCCGGATGCGATCCCACGTCGAGATAGAGGCGGGCGCCGTTTCGCAGAAAGACATTGCTGCTTCGGCCCCATGACACGACACGGCGGAAGAGGTACCGCGCCACCTCGTCGGGAGACAGCCGGCGCTGTCCCCTGAACGTACATGTGACGCCGTACTCGTTCTCCAGCCCGAAAATGCGGCGGTCCATGAGTGAACATTACGCCCGATCCCCTGAACTGAAACGGGGTTCGGCAGCACGGTTTGGATCATTTTCCGATGAAGCCGCAACGACCCCACTTCCGGCGGGAACTGCCATTACCCGCCCTGTGGCCAGCAAAACCACCAGCGACACGGCGCCCGCGACGGCCGGCACGGTGAACCCCCACAGCGCGCCGCCGGCCTCTACGACCGGACCCGCCAGGCCCGTTCCCACCGACGCGCCGACCGTGAACGTCGTCACCAGCCAGGAGAACGCCTCCGTGACCGTCCCGCGCGGCGCGTGCCGGTCCACGATGACGAACGCGCACGCGATGGCGGGCGCCAGGAACACGCCCGCGAGCGCCGTCAGCGCCACCATGGCCACCGCGCCCGGCATCAGCGTCAAAGGCAGGTAACACACCGCCAGAAGCGCCACCAGGGCCTTCAGTCGCCGTTCCGGCGGCCCCGCCCACTGCCGCGCCCCGTACACCACGCCACCGACCAGCGCGCCGAGCCCCAGCGCCGCCATCAGCCAGCCGTACACCGCGTCACCCCCGTGGTCGTCCGCGTACGGCACGGACGCCACCGTGATGGACCCGAGCGCGACACCGATGAACAGGAACGCGCCGAGGAGCGCCAGCAGACCGGGCGAGCGCAGCGCGCCCAGCCAGTGCGCCTCGCGCGGGGCCGAGCGCCACGCGCGCGAGGGCGGCGACACGACCACCGACAGCGCGCCCACCACTCCCACCGCGTTCAGCAGCAGCAGGGCGCCCTGCGCCGACCACACCGACACGCACAGGGTCACCAGCAGCGGCCCGACGGTGAACATCACCTCCTGCGCCACCGCGTCCATCGCGTACGCCGTGTGCACCTGGTCCTCACGGCGCAGCACCGCCGGCCACAGCGCCCGCAGGCCGCCCTCCAGGGGCGGCGTGAAGAGTCCGGCGGCCGCCACCGCCGTGTACGCGAGCGGCAGCGGGTCCGTCCCCACGAAGGCGAAGGCCGCCATGGCGAGGGCCGAGACGAACGCCGCGGGCAACTGGACCCGCGGCTGCCCGTGCACGTCGACGAGCCGCCCCAGCAGGGGCTGCCCTACGGCGTTGGCGACGCCGTACACGGCCGCCAGCGCGCCCGCGAGGCTGTACGTGCCGCCCCCGGCGCGCACGAACAGCACGATCGCGATGGCGGCCGTGGCGTTGGGCAGCCGTCCGACGAGGGTGCCGGTCAGCAGCCGGGCGGCATGCTTCGCCCTGAGGATCTCCAGGTATCCCGCGGCCAATGTCCCGCCTCCGTCGGCTCGCCCGAGGCAGTGGCCCGCCTCGGGGTTTTACGTATAACGTCTCTTGTCATACGTACCATGTGCGCTGTTCGCCAGTCCAGACGAAGGAGCAGGCCCCCGGTGGCACGAGGTAGCACGCGCCCGACGAGCCGTGACGTCGCCCAGGCCGCGGGGGTCTCCCAGGCCGCCGTCTCCCTCGTCCTCGGCGACAAGTGGCGCGGCCGCGTCTCCGAGACCACCGCCGAACGCGTCCGGGAGGCGGCCCGCGACCTCGGCTACCGGCCCAACCTCGCCGCCCGCAACCTCCGCCTCGGCCGCACCCGCACGGTCCTGCTCGTCGTCCCCGCGCTCACCACGGAGTTCTTCGCCGGCGTCTACACCGGGGCGGCGCGCGTGGCGGCCGAGCACGGCTTCGGAGTGGTCCTCTACCCCTCCCCCGAGGGCGTCGGCCCCGCCCGCGACCCCTTCGCCTCCGCCCAGGCCGCCCTCGACGGCGTCCTCGCCTCGTCGATGGCCGCCGACGCGCTGAGCGCCATCCGCGGCGACCAGCTCCCCCTGGTGATGCTGGACAGCGACCCCTTCGGAAGCCTCGGCGCCGCCACGGTCAACCTCGACATCGCGGACGGCGTCCGCCAGGTCGCCGACCATCTGCTGGGTCTCGGCCACCGCCGCTTCCTGCACCTCGCGGCCGACATCCCGTCCTGGACCTTCGAGGTGCGCGCGCGTGAGCTCGCCGCCCGGGTCGGCGCGGCGGCGGGGACCTCGCTGCGCACCGCCGCCGCCCCGATCTCCATCGACGGCGCCCTGGCCGCCGCCGAGGCGGCACTGCGCGCTCCGGGACCGCGGCCCACCGCCGTCGTCTGCGACGACGACAAACTCGCGGCAGGCGTCTACAAGGCCCTGCGGCGCCTCGGCCTGCGCGTCCCCGACGACGTGTCCGTCACCGGCCTGGACGACCTCGCCCTGGCCACCGCCCTCGACCCCGAGCTGACGACGGTACGACTGGACGCCGAGCTGTTCGGCGAACGAGGCATGCGGGCCCTCCTGGCCGTCCTGGAGGGCCGCACACCGGAAGGTGGGGACATCCCCGTCGAACTGGTCGTACGGGCCTCCACGGCGCCTCCGAACGCCTCCTGAGACGCCCTGCGCCCCGGCCGAATCATCGACCGGGGCGCACAAGGGCGTGAAACGCGGACGGCGCTACTCCTCGTCGGAGCTCTCCGCCTCCGTGGCCGCTCCGTCGATCTCCAGCAACCGGCCCAGCTGACGGCCCACGATCCGCTTGAACTTGCGCGACTGCGGCCGGGTACGGTCCAGCACCGCCACCTCCAGGCGCTCGGCGGGAATCTCCCGCTCCGTGCCGTTGGTGTCGCGCGACAGGGCCTGCACGGCCAGCTTCAGCGCCTCGGCCAGGCTCATGCCGTCCTGGTGACGCTGATCCAGGTAGCTGCTGATCTGCTCGGCGTTGCCGCCGACCGCCACCGATCCGTGCTCGTCCACGATCGAACCGTCGTGCGGCAACCGGTAGATCTGGTCCCCGTCCGGCGTGGCGCCGACCTCGGCCACCACCAGTTCCACCTCGTAGGGCTTCTCGCCCGCCGAGGAGAAGATCGTGCCCAGCGTCTGCGCGTACACGTTGGCCAGACCACGGGCGGTCACGTCGTCGCGGTCATAGGTGTAGCCACGAAGGTCGGCGTACCGGACGCCGCCGATCCGCAGGTTCTCGTACTCGTTGTACTTGCCGGCGGCCGCGAAGCCGATCCGGTCGTAGATCTCGCTGAACTTGTGCAGCGCACGGGACGGATTCTCACCGACGAACACGATGCCGTCGGCGTACTGGATCACGACGAGGCTGCGCCCGCGCGCGATGCCCTTGCGGGCGTACTCGGCGCGGTCGGCCATCGCCTGCTGGGGTGAGACATAGAACGGCGTCGACACCGGTTATCCGTCCCTTTCTGTCGAAGTCACTGGATCACCTGGGATGAGAACGGGGCCGCCGGCTACAGCAGGGCGGCGCGAGGGCCGTCCGGCTGCTCCAGGCGACGCGCCAGGATCGAGCGGGCGATCTCCGCCGACTCCTCATCGGTGAGCCGGCGGAAGCCGTCCTCGGTGATCACGGTGACGATGGGGTAGATCCGGCGTGCGACATCGGGACCACCGGTCGCCGAGTCGTCGTCCGCCGCGTCGTAGAGGGCCTGGACCACGAGGGTCGTGGCCTCCGACTCGGACAGGCCGTTGTGGAAGAGCTTCTTCATCGCCCCGCGCGCGAAGATCGAGCCGGAGCCGGTGGCGGCGTAGTTCAGCTCCTCGGAGCGGCCGCCCGTGACGTCGTAGGAGAAGATCCGGCCCCGGTCCCGGTCCACGTCGAACCCGGCGAAGAGGGGCACGACCGCCAGGCCCTGCATGGCCATGCCCAGGTTGGAACGGATCATGGTCGACAGCCGGTTCGCCTTGCCCTCGAGCGAGAGCTGGGCTCCCTCGACCTTCTCGAAGTGCTCCAGCTCCAGCTGGAACAGCTTCACCATCTCGACGGCCAGGCCGGCGGTACCGGCGATTCCGACGGCCGAGTACTCGTCAGCCGGGAAGACCTTCTCGATGTCCCGCTGCGCGATGACGTTGCCCATCGTGGCGCGACGGTCACCGGCGAGCACGACACCACCGGGGAACGTCACGGCGACGATCGTCGTGCCGTGCGGCGCCTCGATCACACCCTGCGTCGGGGGCAGCTGCCGCTTGCCGGGCAGCAGCTCCGGCTGGTGGTCGGAGAGAAAGTCCATGAAGGACGAGGACCCGGGCGTCAGGAAGGCAGCCGGTAGACGCCCGGTGCTACGAGTGTTGGCTTCCATGGAGTTCCTTCCAGGTAAGCGGCTGCCCGACGAACAGCGTCGGGATCGTCTCCCAACTTGCCGATGGCCGAATTGCAGTTGAAGCACAGTACGCCTCGGACCCTACCCGTCTCGTGGCAGTGATCCACATGCGCGGCAGGAGCTTTCAGGCAGATCACGCAGAGACCCATCTGGGAGGCCACCATCGCGTCACGCTCGGCTTCCGTCATGCCGTAATGACGCTTGAGGTGTCCGCGGCGCCCCTTGACTGCTTTGCACGCCTTGCAGCAGGTCGCAAGGCCGTCGGACGCTGTCGCGTTGCGGTGCCACTCAGTGTGCGGCTTGATCTCCTCACAGCTGCGGCAGAACTTGTGTCCGTCGGGCGTCTCCACCCGAGGCCGCACGTTCCGGCCCTTCGCGAGTTGACGGGCCTGGTGATATGCCGCCCAGCATTCCCGGCAGTAGGCCTGCAACCCGTCCCGGGCCGCCCTGTTGCCGGCGAAGGCTGCCCGTGGCTTCGACTCCCTGCACCGCGAGCAGCTCTTCACCGCCTCTTCGCTTGTCAAGTTCAGAGCCCCCCATAGCCTTCAATTCGAAGGCTACTCGCCACCCTTCTGAACGAAACTTCGAACGAAGTCCTCTGCGTTCTCCTCGAGGACGTCGTCGATCTCGTCGAGAACCGAGTCCACGTCGTCGCTCAGCTTCTCCTGACGCTCCTTGAGGTCCTCCGACGCCTGCGCCTCGGGCGCCTGCTCCTCGACCTCCTCCGTGGAGCGCGTCGCCTTCTGCTGGCCGCCGCCGGTGTCCTTGGTCGCCATAACCCTCACCCCGCTCTTTCGCCCGACATGGTCGACAGGTCGGCATTCCTGCCGATCGGTGATGATCAGACCCTACAAGCCGGGTCCGACATCGGCCCCGCAGTTGCCACAACGTACGGGGGCCACCTCGATGATTCCCGGACGGGAGGGTTTCCACCCCGTCCCGGAGGTTGCGTCCGGGTGGTCGTTCAGCCGCCCGAGAGGACCTTGACCAGGTCTTCTGCCGTGCGGCAGCGGTCCAGGAGCTCCTTGACGTGATTTCGCGTTCCGCGAAGAGGTTCGAGGGTTGGGACGCGCTGGAGCGAATCCCGACCCGGCAGATCGAAGATCACCGAGTCCCAGGAAGCGGCGGCGACGTCGTCGGCGTACTGCTCCAGACAGCGGCCGCGGAAGTACGCGCGGGTGTCCTCCGGGGGCTTCGTGATCGCCCGCTCGACCTCTGTCTCGTCCAGCAGGCGCTTCATGCGGCCACGGGCCGCGAGACGGTTGTAGAGGCCCTTGTCGGCCCGTACGTCGGCGTACTGGAGGTCCACGAGGTGCAGGCGGGCGGCGTCCCAGTCGAGGCCGTCACGGCGCCGGTAGCCCTCCATGAGCTCCCGCTTGGCGACCCAGTCCAGTTCGCCGGAGAGGCTCATGTGGTCGTTCTCCAGACGGTTCAGGGTGTCCTCCCAGCGCGCGAGGACGTCCTTCGTCTGGTCGTCGGCGTCCGAGCCGAACCGCTCCTCCACGTACTTGCGCGACAGCTCGAAGTACTCCATCTGCAACTGGACCGCGGTGAGCGTACGACCGCTGCGCAGGGTGACCAGCCGCTTCAGGGTCGGGTCGTGGGAGACCTGGTGGAGGGTGCGGACCGGCTGGTCGACCGCCAGGTCCACCGCGATGAAGCCGTCCTCGATCATCGACAGGACCAGGGCCGTCGTGCCCAGTTTCAGATACGTCGAGATCTCGGAGAGGTTCGCGTCGCCGATGATCACATGGAGGCGGCGGTACTTCTCCGCGTCGGCGTGCGGCTCGTCGCGCGTGTTGATGATCGGGCGCTTCAGCGTCGTCTCCAGGCCGACCTCGACCTCGAAGTAGTCGGCGCGCTGGCTGAGCTGGAAGCCGTGCTCATGGCCGTCCTGGCCGATTCCCACGCGGCCGGCGCCGGTGACCACCTGGCGCGAGACGAAGAAGGGCGTCAGGTGGCGCACGATGTCCGAGAAGGCGGTCTCCCGCTTCATCAGGTAGTTCTCGTGCGTGCCGTAGGAGGCGCCCTTGTTGTCGGTGTTGTTCTTGTAGAGGTGGATGGGCTGCGCGCCGGGCAGTGCGGCGGCCCGCTCGGCCGCCTCGGCCATGATCCGCTCGCCGGCCTTGTCCCAGAGGACGGCGTCACGGGGATTGGTCACCTCGGGCGCGCTGTACTCGGGGTGTGCGTGGTCGACGTAGAGGCGTGCGCCGTTGGTGAGGATGACGTTGGCGAGGCCGATGTCCTCGTCGGTGAGCTGGCTCGAGTCGGCGACCTCGCGGGCGAGGTCGAAGCCGCGCGCGTCCCGCAGCGGGTTCTCCTCCTCGAAGTCCCAGCGGGCCCGGCGGGCCCTGTGCATCGCCGCCGCGTAGGCGTTGACGATCTGGGACGAGGTGAGCATGGCATTGGCGTTGGGGTGGCCGGGGACGGAGATGCCGTACTCCGTCTCGATGCCCATTACTCGCCGTACGGTCATGCGGCCCTCCTTGCCCGGCGGCACCCTCGGTCGTGGGCGCCGCTCAGATACCGGTGGTGCTCCGGCGCGTGTGCGGTGCCCGTCCCCGCACTGCGCGACCCGGCGGTACGGAAGAGCCTAGAACGCCTCCGCGCTGGTGGGGAGATCATTTGCGTCATTGCCTTGCTCCAGCCGTGGCCCGGAAAGCAGTCGGCTGCGGGTACCCGTGGTGGGCACCCGCAGCCGCCCTGTTCTTACAGGTACTGTCCGGTGTTCGCCACCGTGTCGATGGAGCGTCCGGTGTCCGCGCCCTGCTTTCCGGTGATGAGGGTACGGATGTACACGATCCGTTCGCCCTTCTTTCCGGAGATCCGGGCCCAGTCGTCGGGGTTGGTGGTGTTCGGCAGGTCCTCGTTCTCCTTGAACTCGTCCACGCAGGCCTGGAGGAGGTGGGAGACCCGAAGGCCCTTCTGGTTGTGGTCGAGGAAGTCCTTGATGGCCATTTTCTTGGCACGGCCGACGATGTTCTCGATCATCGCGCCGGAGTTGAAGTCCTTGAAGTAGAGGACTTCCTTGTCGCCGTTGGCGTAGGTGACTTCCAGGAAGCGGTTTTCCTCGGATTCGGCGTACATGTGTTCCACGGCCGTCTGGATCATGCTCTGGACGGTGGTGGTCCGGTCGCCGGCGTGTTCGCCCACGTCCTCCGGGTGCAGCGGGAGGCGCGTGGTGAGGTACTTCTGGAAGATGTCCTTCGCCGCTTCGGCGTCCGGACGCTCGATCTTGATCTTCACGTCGAGGCGGCCGGGGCGCAGGATCGCGGGGTCGATCATGTCCTCACGGTTGGAGGCGCCGATGACGACCACGTTCTCCAGACCCTCGACACCGTCGATCTCGGCGAGGAGCTGCGGAACGATGGTGTTCTCCACGTCCGAGCTGACGCCGGATCCGCGGGTGCGGAAGAGCGACTCCATCTCGTCGAAGAAGACGATGACGGGGGTGCCCTCGGAGGCCTTCTCCCTCGCACGCTGGAAGACGAGGCGGATCTGCCGCTCGGTCTCACCGACGTACTTGTTGAGGAGCTCGGGACCCTTGATGTTGAGGAAGAAGCTCTTGCCGGTGGCCTGGCCGGTGACCTCGGCGACCTTCTTGGCCAGCGAGTTGGCGACGGCCTTGGCGATGAGCGTCTTGCCGCATCCGGGAGGTCCGTAGAGCAGGACGCCCTTGGGCGGGCGCAGCTCGTGCTCCTTGAAGAGGTCCGGGTAGAGGTACGGGAGCTCGACGGCGTCGCGGATCATCTCGATCTGGTTGCCCAGACCACCGATCTGCTCGTAGCCGATGTCCGGGACCTCTTCGAGGACGAGTTCCTCGACCTCGCTCTTGGGCACGACCTCGTAGACGTAGCCGGAGCGGGGTTCGAGCAGGAGGGCGTCGCCGGGCCGGATGACGACGTCGAGGAGCGGCTCGGCGAGCCGGACCACCCGTTCCTCGTCGGTGTGCCCCTGCACGAGGGCGCGCACGCCGTCCTCGAGGATCTCCTTGAGGGTGACGATGTCGCCGACGCTCTCGTACTCCATGGCCTCGACCACGTTGAGCGCTTCGTTGAGCATCACTTCCTGGCCGCGCCGGAGCTCTTCGAGCTCGACGCTGGGGCTGACGTTCACCCGGAGTTTGCGGCCCCCGGTGAAGATGTCGGCCGTGCCGTCCTCGTTCGCCGTGAGGAAGACACCGAAGCCGGCCGGCGGCTGGGCGAGCCGGTCGACTTCTTCTTTGAGGGCCACGATCTGGTCGCGGGCCTCACGGAGTGTGTTCGCGAGCCGCTCGTTCTGGGCGGACACGCCGGCCAGGTTTGTCTGTAGTTCGACGATCCGCTCTTCGAGAATCCTCGTGTGCCGCGGAGAGTCGGCGAGCTTGCGTCGCAGGACGGCGATCTCCTGCTCAAGGTAGGCAATCTGCCCGGACGGGTCGTCGGACCCTCGTCCCGGGCGGATGCCGCGGTTCATGTCGTCGTCGTGGGCTGCCACGGTCCTCACCTCCTCCAAGGGGAGCTGGACGCTTCCAGACCCTACCTGGGTGGGTGTCGATTGAAACCCCTAGATCACAAAGACTGTCGGGGTGTGTCCGATCTTCACCCTTGCGCTCTCCCTCACGCCAGGGGAATACCCACCGAACACGGTCCGGAAGCCGCCGAGGGTAGGGTCGAAGTGTTCAACACCCGTCAGAGCCTGCATGGTTCCCTTGCGGCTCGACAGTAAACGGCAGGAGATATGGGCGTGCAGCAGGAGACCGGTGTCGGCAGCGAGGAGCTGGAGGTCTGGATCGACCAGGATCTCTGTACCGGCGACGGGATCTGCGCCCAGTACGCGCCCGAGGTGTTCGAGCTGGACATCGACGGCCTGGCCTACGTCAAGAGCGCCGACGACGAACTGCTCCAGGCCAAGGGCGCCACGACCCCGGTGCCGTTGACGTTGTTGACGGACGTGGTGGATTCCGCGCGGGAGTGCCCGGGCGACTGCATTCATGTGCGACGCGTTTCGGACAGCGTCGAGATCTACGGTCCGGACGCGGAGTGAGTTCCCGGACACGGAACGTCACGGCTGTCTGATTTCTCACAGGGCCGGTGGCCCGGATCAGACGCTGTGGGCACCCGCGGGTGTCGAGCGGATGAACCTGTCGTCCTTCCACTGCCACTTGGCGCTGTCCTTCACGTCGGGGCAGCAACTGGGTACGTCGGCGGTGGAGTAGCCGAGGAGCGTGGCGAGGACGGCGCCGTCGGTGACGGAGAGGCTCGTGACGGTGTTGCGGGCCTTGGGGTCGACGAGGGTCGCGACCACGCGCGCGTGTGTGCTGTCCGCGCCCTGGGTGAGGACGTAGACGCCGTCGGGCGGGGTTCCCATGGGGGCGTCGCAGTGGACCACGGCGACGGTCTCCGGCGTGCCGTCGCCGTCGAGGTCGCCACTGGCTTTTTTGACCACGAGGGCCTGCACGGGGCCGCATTCGAGCGGGAAGTCGACGCCGGTGGTGGCGGGGGCCGCGGTGGTGACCGGGGCAGGACCGGCCGCCGGGCCCGCGGCCTGGGCGGCTGTCGCGGGTTTGGGCTGCAGGAGCGAGGAGAAGGCGACGACGCCGGCCAGGGCGGCGGCGGTCGCGACCCAGTGGATCGGCCGGGTGTGGGTGTGTGCCAGTTCCGGGACGGCGGATTGCTGCACTGGCAGTGTCTCCTGTGGTGGCTGTGCCGGTGGGGGTGGGGGATTGGCCAGCATCGTGCCACACGTCACAGGGTGGGGGAACGGCGGGGTACGGGATATCGGACGCGGATCCCGGACGCGCGCCCCTCGGCGCCCAGGCGTGCCGGCGGACGCGGGACCGGTGTCCGGCCGACGCCAACGACAAGGCGCCGTGGCCGAGTTCCGGGTGGTCCGGGAACGCGGTCACGGCGCCTTGTCGTCGAACGCTGTGCTGGGGCGGCGTCAGCGGCCGCTGCCTCCGTCGGCGTTGGGACCGGTGTAGTCCTCGCCGTAGGCGCCCTTGGCGGGGCGGCGGCGGCGCATCGGCGGCTCGACGCCGTCGGCGAGCCGACGGGCGGTGAGCAGGAAGCCGGTGTGGCCGATCATCCGGTGGTCCGGGCGGACCGCCAGGCCCTCCACGTGCCAGTTGCGGATCATCGACTCCCAGGAGGTCGGCTCGTTGAAGGAGCCGATCTCGCGGATGGACTCGACGGTGCGGGCGAGCTGGGTCGTGGTGGCCACGTAGCAGCACAGGATGCCGCCGGGCACGAGGGCCTTGGAGACGGCCTCCAGGCACTCCCAGGGGGCGAGCATGTCGAGGATGACGCGGTCGACGTCGGTGTCGGACAGGTTGTCCTGGAGGTCTCCGACGGTGAGCTGCCAGGCGGGGTGCGGGCCGCCGAAGTAGCGCTCCACGTTCGCCTGCGCGATCTCGGCGAAGTCCTCGCGGCGTTCGTAGCTGTGCAGCATGCCCTGGTCGCCGATGGCGCGCAGCAGGAAGCTGCTGAGCGAGCCGGAGCCGACGCCGGCTTCGACGACGCGGGCGCCGGGGAAGATGTCGGCGAAGGCGAGGATCTGCCCCGCGTCCTTCGGGTAGACGACGGCTGCCCCTCGGGGCATGGACAGGACGTAGTCGGGGAGCAGGGGGCGCAGCGCGAGGTAGGCGACGTTCCCGGTGGTGCGGACAACGCTGCCCTCGGGAGCACCGATCAGCTCGTCGTGCGGGAAGGAACCCTTGTGGGTGTGGAAATTCTTCCCGGCCTCGAGCGTGAACGTGTAGTGGCGGCCCTTGGGGTCGGTCAGCTGAACCTGGTCCCCGACCTTGAAGGGCCCGCGCCTGCGGGCGGCACCGGTCGGTTCGGACATGTGAACAGCCTACCGGGGTTTGCCGGGGCCGCCGACCACGGGGACGGCCCCGCTAGGACGGCCTGGCCATGGCCTTGACGAAGGCGCGCTCGACGTCGGCGGCGGACAGGACGCCGAAGATCTCGCCGGTCTCCTCGACCACGAGGTACTCGGTGGCGGGGGTGGCCCGCAGGACGTCGAGCAGGTCCTCGCCGGCCAGCTCGGCGGAGACCCGCATGCCGTCGGTGAGGTCCTGGGCGAGACCGCTGACGGCGACCCAGGGGCGGCGGTGTTCGGGCACCCCGACGATGGCGGCCTCGCGGACGAGGGAGAGGGGTTCGCCGTGGGCGTCCACGACGACGAGGGCGCGGGCGCCGGCGTCGTTGGCGCGGCGCAGGGCCTCGGAGAGGGGGGTGTGGGTCTCCACGGGGACGGCACGCCGGGTGAGGGTGCGGGCGCGCAGTTCGGGAAGGTGTTCGCGCAGGCGGGCCATGCGCAGGCTGTTGCCGGCGCCGGTCCAGATGATCGCGGCGAGGATGGCCGCGAGGAGGGCGTCGGTGACGGTGTCCATGCCGACGCTGTCCTCGGCGCTGGAGCCGAGGGCGCCGGACTGGGTGAGCAGGGGCAGGCCGATGAGGACCGAGACGGCGAGGGCCCGGCCGACCCAGGCGGCGGCGATGGTGCCGTTCATGGGCTTGCCGGTGAGCTTCCAGACGACGGCGCGGAGCATGCGGCCGCCGTCGAGGGGAAGGCCGGGCAGCAGGTTGAAGATCGCCACGATGAGGTTGGAGATCATCAGTCCGGCCAGCAGGACGCCCGGGACGGTGCCGGGCTCCACGGGCTGCATGGCGAGGTAGAAGAGGCCGACGAGGACGAGGGAGAGCAGCGGGCCGACGAAGGCGAGCCAGAACTCCCGGCCGGGGGTCTCGGCCTCCTTCTCGATCTCGGAGACGCCGCCGAAGAACTGGAGCTGGATGCGGCGGACCGGGAGCTTGAAGCGGAGGGCGGCGATGGTGTGGGCGAGTTCGTGGATGAGCACGGAGGCGTAGAAGGCGACCGCGAAGAAGAGGGAGACGAGGTAGCGCAGCGCGCCGAGTTCGGGGAGCACGCGGTCGAGCTGGTTGCCGAAGACCCAGGTGATCAGGGCGGCGACGAGGAACCAACTGGGCGCGACGTAGACGGGGACACCGAAGGGACGGCCCATGAGGAGGCCACCGCGCGGCTGCTCCGGGGGGCGCTGGGGCGGGGGGCCCTTCGGGAGCATCGGGGCGGGGGCGGGTGCCTGCGCGGGGGTGGGAGGTGCCGGTTGCCCGGCCGCGGTCCCGGTCCCGGTCCCGGTGTCGTCCTCGGCGTCTCCGTTCGCACCGGGGGCGCGGTGGTCGTCACCGGGTGACGAGGGCCCCCGCGGGGTGTCCCCGTCGTCGGCCGACGCGGCTTGGGCGGACGCGGTCCCGCCCGGCTCCGGCGCCTCGGACGTGGTCGGCGCGGGTTCCGCGTCGGGCGTGGCCGGGCCGGGGGTGCCGGGGTCCGGGGTCTGCGCGAGGTCGGTGGCCGGAGACGCAGGTGTCGCGGGGTGCTCGGCCGACTGCTCGTTGTCCGGCCGCGGCCGCCCGGTCCCGCCGCTTTCCACCACGGTGTCCCCTCGTCGAAGCGTCTCCCGCTCGTACAGGGCGGGAGGGTCTCGAACTGATGGTATGCGGCGGTCGTGACGTGTTCCGCCCCGGCACCCCCCGTGTTTCCGTGGTCGTCGCCGGTGTTCGCGGCGAGCCGGGGTGCGCGGGCTGGGTGACTGTCAGTGGTGGGCCGTAAGGTCTGGGGTCATGGAGAGCAGCAGCGAGGGCGTCGCCCGGGTGGGCGACGGCGGTGTCGTGGAGGATCCGGCGCGCACGGAGGCAAACACCCAGGAGCCGGCCGCCCCGGAGTCAGCCGCTGCGGAGCCGGCCGCTGCGGAGGCGATCGACCCGGGGCCGGTGGTCCCGGGGTCGGTGGCTACGGCCGTCGCCGCCAAAGCGCCCGCATCGCTCTCGCCCTCGCGGGCGGGTGACTTCATGCAGTGCCCGCTGCTGTACCGGTTCCGGGTGATCGACCGGCTGCCGGAGAAGCCCAGCCCGGCGGCCACGAAGGGCACGCTGGTGCACGCGGTCCTCGAGCGGCTGTTCGACGCGCCGGCGGCCGAGCGGACCGCACCGCGGGCCAAGTCGCTGATCCCGGGCCAGTGGGACCGGCTGCGGGAGACGCGGCCGGAGGTCGTGGAGCTGTTCGCCGACGATCCGGAGGGCGAGCGGCTGGCCGGCTGGCTGGTGGAGGCGGAGCGGCTGGTCGAGCGCTGGTTCACGCTGGAGGACCCGACGCGGCTGGAGCCCGCCGAGCGGGAGATGTTCGTCGAGGCCGAGCTGGAGTCGGGGCTGCGGCTGCGCGGGATCATCGACCGGGTCGATGTCGCGCCCACCGGCGAGGTGCGGATCGTCGACTACAAGACGGGCAAGGCGCCCCGGCCGGAGTACGCCGAGGGCGCGCTGTTCCAGATGAAGTTCTACGCCCTGGTCGTGTGGCGGCTGAAGAACGTCGTCCCCCGGCGGCTCCAGCTCGTGTACCTGGGCAGTGGTGACGTGCTGACGTACGACCCGGTCCTGGCCGATCTGGAGCGCGTGGAGCGCAAGTTGCTCGCCCTGTGGGAAGCCATCCGGCTGGCGACGGAGACAGGTGAGTGGCGGCCCCGGCCGACGAAGCTGTGCGGCTGGTGCGACCACCAGGCGCACTGCCCGGAGTTCGGCGGCACTCCCCCGCCGTATCCGCTTCCCGTGACGCTGCCGGTGAGGGCGGCGGAGTCCGAGGGCGGAGCTCAGGGCAGAATGGGCCCGGGCTAAAGAAGGAGACATACGTGGCCATCCGCGTCCTACTCGTCGACGACCAGCCGCTGCTGCGTACCGGCTTCCGGATGATCCTGGAGGCCGAGCAGGATCTCGCGGTCGTCGGCGAGGCCGGAGACGGCCTCCAGGCTCTCGACCAGGTGCGGGCGTTGCAGCCCGACGTGGTGCTGATGGACATCCGCATGCCGCGGATGGACGGGGTGGAGGCGACCCGGCAGATCACCGGGCCGGGGCGGGACGGGCCGGCGAAGGTGCTGGTGCTGACCACCTTCGACCTCGACGAGTACGTGGTGGAGGCGCTGCGGGCCGGGGCGAGCGGGTTCCTGCTGAAGGACGCGCCCGCCAACGAACTGGTCCAGGCGATCCGGGTGGTGGCCTCGGGCGAGGCCATGCTGGCGCCGAGCATCACGCGTCGGCTGCTCGACAAGTACGCCACGCATCTGCCCTCGGGCGACGAGCCGGTGCCGGACACGCTGCACACGCTGACCGACCGTGAGGTGGAGGTGCTGAAGCTGGTGGCGCGCGGGTTGTCGAACGCCGAGATCGCCGCCGACCTCTTCGTCAGCGAGACCACCGTGAAGACACACGTCGGCCACGTGCTGAACAAACTGGGCCTGCGCGACCGGGTGCAGGCCGCGGTGTACGCGTACGAGAGCGGTCTGGTGCGCCCCGGCGCGCAGTAGCACCGGGAGAGCCGAGGAGACCGGAAGCAACAGGAAGGCGCCCCCTGGTCGGTGGGCGCCTTCCCGCGTGTGGCTGCCGGGTCGTCAGCCCTTGCTGAGTTCCCAGAAGCGGAACACCGTGGAGGCGTCCAGGCAGTTCTCCAGGCCGTAGACGTTCTCGCCGACGACCGCGTACTGCTTGGCCTGCCACAGGGGCAGGACCGGCACTTGCTCGGCGACGATGTTCTGCAGCTCGGCGTAGTCCGCGTCGGTGGCGGTGCGGTCGCTCTGCGCGGCGGTGCGCGGGATGAGCGTGCCGGTGATGGTGGTGTCGGCGAAGTTGTTGCTCAGCACGTTGCCCTTGCCGAAGAAGGGCGAGGTGAAGTTGTCGGCGTCCGGGTAGTCGGGCACCCAGCCCTTGACGTAGACGCCGTACCTGCCGTCGGCGATGCCCTTCTCGTACTGCCCGTAGGAGACGGACCGGACGTCGGCGTCGAACAGGCCGCTGGCGTTGAGCTGGGCCGCGATCGCCTTCAGTTCCTGGTCGGTGGCCGGCCCGTAGCGGGTCGGGGTGGACCAGAGGGTGAGCTTCACCTTGTCGGTGATGTCCTCGTCGGCGAGCGCGGCGGCGGCCGCGGCCCGGGACGGGCGGGCGCCGTAGCGGTCGAAGAAGGCGGTGTTGTGACCCGCGATCCCGGCCGGGATGATCGAGTAGAGGGGTTCCGCCGTGCCCTCGTAGACGTCCTTGATCAGGGCTTCGCGGTCGATCAGGTGGGCGATGGCCCGGCGGACGCCGAGCTTTCCGGCGACCGGGTCGTCCATGTTGAAGACGAGGTGCTGGACCTCGGCGCTGCTGCCCTCGACGACCTCGGCGCCGCCGTCGGCGGTGCTCTGCTGGATGTCGGAGACATCGGCGGCGGTGAGGCCCCGGTAGGCGATGTCGATCTCGTTCGCGAGCAGGGCCTGCTCGAGGGCCTTCTGGTCGCCGCCGAAGAACTTCAGGGTGACGCCTGTGTTGTCGGCTTCACCGGCGCTGCCCCGGTAGTGGTCGTTGACGGAGAAGACGGCCTCGTCGTCGCCGAAGGAGTCCAGCTTGTAGGGGCCGGAGCCGACGGCGGCGCCGTCCTCACGCAGGCCGTCGGCGTCGTACTCCTCGTGGTCGACGATGGAGCCGGCGCCCGAGGCGATCTTGCTCGGGAAGGTGGCGTCGGGCACCTTGAGCCGGAAGACGACCGTCCGGGCGTCGGGTGTCTCGACCTTGTCGAGCATGGGGAACATGATCGCCGGGCCCGCGTCGTCGTCGATCTTCAGCATGCGGTCGAAGGAGAACTTGACGTCCTCGGAGGTGAGCGCGTCGCCGTTGCTGAACTTCAGGCCGTCCTTCAGCGTGCACGTGTAGACCTGGGTCCGCGTGTCGGTGAAGGAGCACTCACGGGCGGCGTCCGGTTCGGGTTCCGTGCCGCCCTTGGGGAAGCTCAGCAGTGACTGGAAGACGTTGTTGAACAACAGCCAGGAGCCCGGGTCGTAGCCGGAGGCGGGGTCCGTGGCCAGAACGTCGTCGGACATCCCCAGGACCACGGAGGAGGCGTCACCCCCGGAACCTCCGCTCTGGGTGCCACAGCCGGTCAACAGGCCGGAGGCCAGTCCCGCCACGATCGGCAGGACTGGCCACTGGTTACGCATGTTCACAAAATGCCTTGTCGTTGTTTCTCTGCTCACCGGGGCCGTCGTACCGGGCCCCGGAGGGGGTGCGTCAGTTGCTCACACCGTGGCCGAGCTCCCACAGCTGAAGGGTCGCGGAGGAGTTCAGCACGTAGGCCGTGCCGGTCACGTCGTTGTTGGCGGCGACGTACTGCTTGCCCTGCCACAGGGGCAGGATCGGAACGTCGCGGGCGACGATGTCCTGGATCTCCGTCAGGTTCTTCGCGGCGCTGAGGCGGTCGGCCTCGCGGCGGGAGGCGGGGATCAGGTTGTCGATGATGTCCGCGTTGGAGTACGGGGACTTGAGGAAGTTGTCCTTGTCGAGGAACGGGGCGACGAAGTTGTCGGCGTCGGGGAAGTCGGGGAACCAGCCCATGCCGTAGACGGCGTACTCGCCCTTGCGCTCGGCCGGGACGAACGCGTCCCAAGAGGTGCCCTTGATGGTGACGTCGAACAGACCGCTGTCGTTGAGCTGCTTCTGCAGCACCTCGAACTCCTGCTTGGTGGCAGGGCCGTAGTGGTCGGTCGTGTAGTTCAGGGTCAGCTTCACCGGGGTGGTGATGTCCGACTCCTCCAGCAGGTCCTTCGCCTTGGCGACGCTCGGGTCGCCGTAGGTGTTGAAGAACGAGTTGGAGTGGGCGGTGAGGGTGGCCGGGACCAGCGAGTAGAGGGGCTCGGCCTGGGAGCCGTAGACCTCGGAGACGAGCTCGCTGCGGTTGATGATCTGGGCCATCGCCTGGCGTACGGCCTTGGACTTGACCGCCGGGTCGGTGGTGTCGAAGGCCAGGTAGCGGATCTCGAGGCCGTTCAGCTCGACCAGGCTGGTGTCGCCGGCCGCGGATGCCTCGGAGAGCTTCTGGATCTGCTCCGGCGACATGGTGCGGGTCATGAGGTCGATGTCGCCCTTTTCGAGGGCGGTGCCCATGGCGTCGGCGTCCTCGTACGAGACCATGTCGACCTGGTCGTTGTTCACCTTCAGCGTCCCCTTGTAGTTGGGGTTCTTGGTGAACACGGCCTTGGTCATCTCGTCGCCGTCGGTCTCGGCCTTGAGGGTGTAGGGGCCCGAGCCGTCGATCGAGAAGCCGTCGCGCAGCTTCCCCTTCTCGTAGTCGTCGGGATTGACGATGCCGGCGACCGGAGTCGACAACTTGAAGGGGAAAGTGGCGTCTGCCGTCTTGAGATGGAAGATGACTTCGTTGTCACCCTGCGTCTCGATGGTGTCGATCGTCGAGAGCAGGGCGAACACGCCGGAGTCGGCCTTGATGGTGCGGGCGCGCTCGATGGAGAACTTGACGTCCTCGGCGGTGACCGCGTCGCCGTTCGCGAACTTGAGTCCGTCACGCAGCTTGCAGGCGTAGCGCTCGTTGCCGGTGTCGGTGAAGCCGCAGCTCTGGGCCGCCTCCGGAACGGGTTCGCCCTCGCCCTTGGGCTGGATCATCAGGGTCTGCACGGTCTGGCGCAGGATGTTCCAGGTGCCGACGTCATAGGAGTACGCCGGGTCGAGCGGCGCCGGGGCGTCCTTGGTGACGGTGAACCGGTCGGTGGTGCCCATGACGATGGCGTCCCCACTGCCGCTACCACCGTCGGACCCGCCGCAGGCGGCGAGTACGGGCGCGAGCAGACTGACCACGGCCGGCAGCACCAAAGTCTTGCGGTTCATGCTCGAGTTTCTCCAGAGCTGTCGAGTCCGTGTACCCGGCATGCAGGGGTGTCGCGGCGGATCACGGGTTAGGGCGAGGTTCTCGCGATGAGGTTAGTCCGCGTCGGCACGAGGGTTCGCAGCCAGCGGAGTTGAAACTCCATCACGCTGCGAAACCGGCCGTGGACGCACTGAACAACCCTCAGCGGAAGGATTCGTACAGCCACCCATCAATCGGGACACAAAGACACGCTTAATCCCTGTTCACCTGGGCGTAATGCACACGGAGAGTCAACTGTCGACCCCCGCACGGGTGGGGAACGTCACATGCCGTA
This sequence comes from Streptomyces sp. NPDC002884, assembly GCF_040295245.1. NCBI lineage: Bacteria > Bacillati > Actinomycetota > Actinomycetes > Kitasatosporales > Streptomycetaceae > Streptomyces > Streptomyces sp. NPDC002884. The sequence continues at coordinate 140,144 of NZ_JBEOVB010000009.1, forward strand.
CGGGGTTCGGGTGGGGTGGAATTCGGCCGCCGCCGAAGCCTTGCCGCAGATCGGAATTCCACCGCGCGCACACCCACCGAATTCGTCGTTATCGGCGGTGCACGCTGGGTGAACGCCTATCGCATTTCCGTCATCGGCCGATCACCAATGATCGGGGTGCCGATCATCGGAGCGGCATCAGGTCGCGCAGAAATGCCAGGTCGACCTGTTCCAGCGAGGAGACGACGGTGCGTCCGCGGGACGGCGCGATCGGCGCCACGGAGGGCACCGCGACCACGTGACAGCCCGCGGCCTCGGCCGAGGCGACCCCGGTCGCGGTGTCCTCGATGACGGCGCATCGGGTGGGGTCGACGCCGAGTCCGGCGGCCGCGAACAGATAGGGGTCGGGGTACGGCTTGGTCCGCGGGACCTCGTCGCCGGCCACGCTCAGGCGGAAGTTCTCGGCGCCGAGCGAGGTGAGGACGCGGTCGATGATGCGCCGGTGGGAGGCGGAGACGAGAGCCGTGGGCACCTCGTGCTCGGCCAGCTCGGCGAGGAGCCGAGCGGCGCCCGGCATCAGGGGCAGAGCGCGGATGATGCGGTCCTCGAACCCCTCGTTGAGCAGGACGGTGAGTGCGGCGAGGTCGATGTCGGCCCCGGTCGCCTCGATCAGGAACCCGGCGCTGCGGCTCATCGGGCCGCCGACCACGACATGGCGCCATGAATCGTCGAGGGTGTGACCCAGGCCGGCGAAGATCTCTACCTCGACGTCCCACCAGAAACCCTCGGTGTCCACCAGGGTGCCGTCCATGTCGAGCAGCACGGCCTGCAGGGCGGAGCCCTCGGCCGTACGGGTTACTGGCGCGGGAACCGTACTGGTCATCCACATACCTCCTTGAGGGACGAGCAGGCCGGTTCCCGCTGCGGGGAACCGGCCTTCGGTGGACCGACCAGTGTACGACTTATCCGATCAGTGTGCTCAGTGGCACGCCTGTGTCACCGGGCGTTGAAGTACTTCGCCTCGGGATGGTGGATCACGATGGCGTCCGTGGACTGCTCGGGGTGGAGCTGGAACTCCTCCGACAGGTGGACGCCGATCCGCTCGGGCCGGAGCAGCTCGGCGATCTTGGCGCGGTCCTCCAGGTCGGGGCAGGCGCCGTAGCCGAGGGAGAAGCGGGCACCGCGGTACTTCAGGGCGAACATGTCCTCGACCTCGGCCGGGTCCTCGCCGGCGAAGCCGAGCTCGGCGCGCACGCGCGCGTGCCAGTACTCGGCGAGGGCCTCGGCCAGCTGCACGGACAGGCCGTGCAGTTCGAGGTAGTCGCGGTAGGAGTTCGAGCCGAAGAGCCTCGCGGTCTCCTCGCCGATGCGCGAGCCGACCGTGACGATCTGGAAGCCGACGACGTCCGTCTCCCCCGACTCCTCCGGGCGGAAGAAGTCGGCCAGGCACAGGCGGCGGCCGCGGCGCTGGCGGGGGAAGGTGAAGCGGGTCCGCTCGTTGCCCTGCTCGTCCAGGACGATCAGGTCGTCGTCCTTGGAGACGCAGGGGAAGTAGCCGTAGACGACGGCCGCCTCGAGGAGGTTGTCGGTCTGGAGCTTGTCCAGCAGGCCGCGCAGCCGCGGCCGGCCCTCGGTCTCGACGAGCTCCTCGTAGGTCGGTCCGTCGCCGGCGCGGGCCTGCTTCAGGCCCCACTGGCCCTTGAAGAGGGCGCCTTCGTCGAGCCAGGAGGCGTACTCCTTGAGCTGGATGCCCTTGATGACCCGGGTGCCGTCGAACGGCGGCTTCGGGACGGGGTTGTCGATGGCGACGTCGGAACGGACGTGGCCCTCCTCCGGGCGTTCCTCGGCCTCGACGACGGCGGCGGCGCTCGGGCGGACCCGGCGCTGCTTCAGCTCGGGCAGCACGGCCCCGGGCACCCCGCGCTTGACGCCGATCAGGGCGTCCATCAGGCGCAGGCCCTCGAAGGCGTCACGGGCGTAGCGCACCTCGCCCTGGTAGATCTCGTGCAGGTCCTGCTCGACGTAGGCCCTGGTCAGCGCGGCGCCGCCGAGGATGACCGGGTACTCGGCCGCCAGCTTGCGCTGGTTCAGCTCCTCCAGGTTCTCCTTCATGATCACCGTGGACTTGACCAGCAGACCCGACATGCCGATGACGTCGGCCTTGTGCTCGGCGGCTGCGTCCAGGATCGCGGAGACGGGCTGCTTGATGCCGAGGTTGACGACGTTGTAGCCGTTGTTGGACAGGATGATGTCGACGAGGTTCTTGCCGATGTCGTGGACGTCGCCGCGCACGGTGGCCAGCACGATGGTGCCCTTGCCCTCGGCGTCCGACTTCTCCATGTGCGGTTCGAGGTAGGCGACCGCGGTCTTCATGACCTCGGCGGACTGGAGCACGAACGGCAGCTGCATCTGGCCGGAACCGAACAGTTCGCCGACCACCTTCATGCCGTCCAGGAGCGTCGCGTTGACGATGTCGAGGGCGGGGCGGGTCTGGAGTGCCTCGGCGAGGTCGGCGTCCAGGCCGTTCTTCTCGCCGTCGATGATCCGGCGCTTGAGCCGCTCGTCCAGGGGCAGCGCGGCCAGTTCCTCGGCCTTTCCGGCCTTGAGGGACTTGGTGGTGGCGCCCTCGAACAGCGCCATCAGCTTCTGCAGGGGGTCGTAGCCCTCGCGGCGGCGGTCGTGGATCAGGTCCAGGGCGGTGGTGACCTCCTCCTCGCTGAAGCGGGCGAGGGGGAGGATCTTCGACGCGTGGACGATCGCCGAGTCCAGGCCCGCCTTCACGCACTCGTCGAGGAAGACCGAGTTCAGCAGGACGCGTGCGGCCGGGTTGAGGCCGAACGAGATGTTCGACAGGCCCAGCGTGGTCTGCACGTCCGGGCGGCGGCGCTTGAGCTCGCGGATCGCCCCGATGGTGGCGACGCCGTCGCCCCGGGACTCCTCCTGGCCGGTGCAGATGGTGAAGGTCAGGGTGTCGATGAGGATGTCCGACTCCTGGATGCCCCAGTTCGTCGTCAGGTCCTCGATGAGCCGCTCGGCGATCGCGACCTTCGTCTCGACGGTACGGGCCTGGCCCTCCTCGTCGATGGTCAGCGCGATCAGCGCGGCGCCGTGCTCCCGGGCCAGCTCGGTGACCTTGGCGAAGCGGGACTCGGGGCCGTCGCCGTCCTCGTAGTTCACGGAGTTGATGACCGCGCGGCCGCCGAGCCGCTCCAGGCCCGCCCGGATGACCGGGACCTCGGTGGAGTCCAGGACGATCGGCAGCGTGGAGGCGGTGGCGAAGCGGCCGGCCAGCTCGTCCATGTCGGCGACGCCGTCGCGGCCCACGTAGTCGACGCACAGGTCGAGCATGTGCGCGCCCTCGCGGATCTGGTCGCGGGCCATCTCCACACAGTCGTCCCAGCGGCCCTCCAGCATGGCCTCGCGGAACTTCTTCGAGCCGTTGGCGTTGGTGCGCTCGCCGATCGCCATGTACGCGGTGTCCTGGCGGAACGGCACGGTCTGGTAGAGCGAGGCGGCGCCGGGTTCGGGCCGCGGCTGCCGTTCGGTCGGCGAAGCCCCCCGGACCCGCTCCACGAGCTGCCGCAGATGCTCGGGCGTCGTGCCGCAGCAGCCGCCGACCAGGTTCAGCCCGTAGTCGGCCACGAAGGTCTCCTGGGCGTCGGCCAGGCCTTCGGCGTCGAGCGGGAAGTGGGCGCCGTCCTTGGTGAGGATCGGCAGACCGGCGTTGGGCATGCACAGCAGCGGGGTGCGGGAGTGGCGGGCCAGATAGCGCAGGTGCTCGCTCATCTCGGCCGGGCCCGTCGAGCAGTTCAGGCCGATCATGTCGATGCCGAGGGGCTCGAGGGCGGTCAGGGCCGCGCCGATCTCCGAGCCGAGCAGCATGGTGCCGGTCGTCTCGAACGCCATCGAGACCAGCAGCGGCACGTCGACGCCGGTCGCCTCCATGGCGCGCTTGGCGCCCAGGATCGACGACTTCGTCTGGAGGAGGTCCTGCGTCGTCTCGACGATCAGGGCGTCCGCGCCACCGGCGAGCAGACCCTCCGCGTTGGCCTGGAAGCCGTCGCGCAGGGTGCCGTAGCCGATGTGGCCGAGCGTGGGCAGCTTGGTGCCGGGGCCGATCGAGCCCAGCACCCAGCGGGTGCGTCCGTCGCGTCCGGCGAAGGAGTCGGCGGTCTCACGGGCGATACGGGCGCCCGCCTCGGACAGCTCGAACACCCGCTCGGGGATGTCGTACTCGACCATGGCCGAGTGGTTTGCGCCGAACGTGTTGGTCTCGACGCAGTCCACGCCCGCGTCGAAGTACTCCTCGTGCACGGAGCGGACGATGTCCGGCCGGGTGATGTTGAGGATCTCGTTGCAGCCCTCGAGGTTCTCGAAGTCGTCGAGAGTCGGCTCCTGGGCCTGGAGCATGGTGCCCATGGCTCCGTCGGCCACCACCACACGGGTGGCCAGGGCCTCTCGGAGCGCGGACACACGGGTCCGGCTGTCGGCGGAAGGGGTCGGCGGCACAGAGGCCATGAAAGGGCTCCCTCAGATGCGACGGCTGTCGGCTTTGCGTCACCTCGGAATGCGGGCAGGAAGGCTTCCCGAGACGAGCACACGCCGTCAGGGTAGCCGGGACGGAGGCCTTATGGTCAGGGGCGTCCACGGGACGGACGGGCGTGGCGGCCTTTCACAGGGCGGCCGCGAGCCGGGCTGGAGCCGGACACGACCGGAGCGCGACCGGAACACGAGCGTGCGACGGCCGCGTCACTCCGTGGAGGCGAATGGCGTAACACGTATCGACCGAACATTAGCGAGAGGTCGACATGGACCGGTAGTGTTCGACATTGCCGAACGGCGGCAGTAGATGCCGCGCGTTGACGGTCGAGGGGACGGAGGCAGGACGGCGATGGCACGGAACATCCAGTCGGTCGAACGTGCGGCCGCGATGCTGCGGCTGCTCGCGGGCGGCGAGCGGCGACTGGGCCTGTCGGACATCGCCTCGTCCACGGGCCTGGCCAAGGGCACCGCCCACGGCATCCTGCGCACCCTCCAGCACGAGGGCTTCGTCGAGCAGGACGACGCCTCCGGGCGCTATCAGCTGGGCGCGGAGCTGCTGCGCCTGGGCACCACCTATCTGGATGTGCACGAGCTACGCGCGCGTGCGCTCGTGTGGACGGACGATCTGGCCCGGTCCAGCGGCGAGAGCGTGCACCTGGGGGTGCTGCACCAGCAGGGCGTGCTGATCGTGCACCACGTCTTCCGGCCCGACGACAGCCGGCAGGTGCTGGAGATCGGGGCCATGCAGCCACTGCACTCCACGGCCCTGGGCAAGGTGCTCTCGGCCTACGACCCGGTGGCGCACAGCGAGGTCCTGGAGGCCGAGCGCAAGCCGTTCACGGACCGCACGGTGTGCGAGCCGGAGGCCTTCGAGCGGGTCCTCGACCTGACCCGCGCGCGGGGGTACGCGGCCGACGTCGAGGAGACCTGGGAGGGCGTCGCCTCCGTCGCCGCGCCCATCCACGACCGGCGGCGCATGCCCGTGGGCGCGGTCGGCATCACCGGCGCGGTGGAGCGGCTGGGCCGGGACGGCGAGGTGCGCCCCGAGCTGATCGCCGCGGTACGGGACTGCGCCCGCGCGGTCTCGCGCGACCTGGGCGCCGGGCGGTTCTGAGCGACCCGTCGCTCACCCCCCGCCCCCCGCCCGCCACCACCGACCGCCGACCCACCGTTTCTGAGAAGTGCGCAAGAGCAGGCCGGGACGTCCTCCGACGTTCCGGCCTTTTTCATACGCCGAAAAAACTGTCCGAACTGGACAAACAGGGCGAGAGCATGCGCACCGGCGCGAAGATCGATAACTCGCATCGATCAATAACGATCGCACTTTCGACAACAACACTCTTGACGCGCACGTAACGCCACGGCAAGACTCCCGTCCACCGGTCGACATTGTCGAACACCTAACGGCAATACGCGCTAGAGTGTGACAACGCCAAAGGCCGGCATCGCTCTCACCCCCGAGGGCGCTCGAACCCCCGGCGGGACCCGGGGTTCGGCTTCCTGGACGAAGGACAAAGGAGTCGCGGGTGTCCAGCTCCGACATCTTCATCGGCGAGACCATCGGTACCGCCATACTCATCCTGCTCGGCGGTGGCGTCTGCGCCGCCGTCACGCTGAAGGCCTCCAAGGCCCGTAACGCCGGCTGGCTCGCCATCACCTTCGGGTGGGGTTTCGCCGTTCTGACGGCTGTCTACACCTCGGCGCCGCTCTCGGGCGCCCACCTCAACCCGGCGGTCACTCTCGCACTCGCGATCAAGGACGACGACTGGAGCAACGTTCCGGTCTACTGGGCCGGGCAGCTGCTCGGTGCCGCCATCGGCGCCACCCTGGTCTGGATCGCCTACTACGGCCAGTTCCACGCGCACCTCACCGACAAGGACATCGTCGGCGAGCCGGACGCGGAGGCCGCCAAGGCCAAGTCCGTCGAGGCGCGGGAACAGGGCGCCGGACCGGTCCTGGGCGTCTTCTCCACCGGCCCCGAGGTCCGGGTCGTCTGGCAGAACCTCGCCACGGAGATCATCGGCACCATCGTGCTCGTCCTCGCCGTGCTCACGCAGGGCCTGAACGACAAGGGCAACGGCCTCGGCAACCTGGGCGCGCTGATCACCGCGCTGGTGGTCGTCTCGATCGGTCTGTCCCTCGGCGGCCCGACCGGCTACGCGATCAACCCGGCCCGTGACCTCGGTCCGCGTATCGTGCACGCCCTCCTGCCCCTGCCCAACAAGGGCGGCTCCGACTGGAGCTACGCCTGGATCCCGGTGGTCGGTCCGCTGATCGGCGGCGCGATCGCTGCGGGTATCTACAACGTCGCTTTTGCTTAAGAGCACCAGCCACACCGCGTAGTCATCAGCGCCGTACAGACAGCCCCCTCACCACGGAACCCCAGGAGCACACCGTGACCGACGCGCACACCGCCGGCCCCTTCATCGCCGCCATCGACCAGGGCACCACCTCGTCGCGCTGCATCGTCTTCGACCGGGACGGCCGCATCGTCTCCGTCGACCAGAAGGAGCACGAGCAGATCTTCCCGAAGCCGGGCTGGGTGGAGCACAACGCCACCGAGATCTGGACCAACGTCGAGGAGGTCGTCGCCGGGGCCATCGCGAAGGCCGGCATCACCCGCGACGACATCAAGGCGATCGGCATCACCAACCAGCGTGAGACCACGCTGCTGTGGGACAAGAACACCGGTCAGCCCGTCCACAACGCCCTCGTCTGGCAGGACACCCGCACCGACGCGCTCTGCAAGGAGCTCGGCCGCAACGTCGGCCAGGACCGCTTCCGCCGCGAGACGGGCCTCCCCCTGGCCTCGTACTTCGCCGGCCCGAAGGCGCGCTGGCTGCTCGACAACGTCGAGGGCCTGCGCGAGCGTGCCGAGGCGGGCGACATCCTCTTCGGCACCATGGACACCTGGGTCATCTGGAACCTGACGGGCGGTGTGAACGGCGGCAAGCACGTCACCGACGTCACCAACGCCTCCCGCACCATGCTGATGAACCTGCACACCATGGAGTGGGACGAGAAGATCGCCGAGTCCATCGGCGTCCCGCTGAACGTGCTGCCGGAGATCCGCTCCTCCGCCGAGGTCTACGGCGAGGTCACCGGCGGCAAGCTGGGCGACCTGCTCGGCGGCATCCCGGTCGCCTCGGCGCTCGGTGACCAGCAGGCGGCCCTGTTCGGCCAGACCTGTTTCGCCGAGGGCGAGGCGAAGTCCACGTACGGCACCGGCACCTTCCTGCTGATGAACACCGGCGAGAAGCCGGTCAACTCGTACAACGGGCTGCTCACCACGGTCGGTTACCGCATCGGCGACCAGAAGGCGGTCTACGCCCTCGAAGGGTCGATCGCCGTCACCGGTTCGCTGGTGCAGTGGATGCGCGACCAGATGGGCCTGATCTCCACCGCCGCCGAGATCGAGACGCTCGCGCTCTCGGTCGAGGACAACGGCGGCGCCTACTTCGTGCCGGCCTTCTCCGGTCTGTTCGCCCCGTACTGGCGCTCCGACGCCCGCGGTGTGATCGCCGGCCTCACCCGGTACGTCACCAAGGCGCACCTCGCGCGCGCCGTCCTGGAGGCCACGGCCTGGCAGACCCGTGAGATCACCGACGCCATGACGAAGGACTCCGGCGTCGAGCTCGCGGCGATCAAGGTCGACGGCGGCATGACCTCCAACAACCTGCTGATGCAGACGCTCTCGGACTTCGCGGACGCCCCCGTGGTGCGCCCGATGGTCGCCGAGACCACCTGCCTCGGCGCCGCCTACGCCGCCGGCCTCGCCGTCGGCTTCTGGACCAGCACCGACGAGCTGCGCGCCAACTGGCGCCGGGCCGCCGAATGGACCCCCCGCATGGACGCGGAGACCCGCGACCGTGAGTACAAGAGCTGGCTCAAGGCCGTCGAGCGGACCATGGGCTGGCTCGAGGACGAGGAGTAAGAACCCCACATGACCAGTCAGACCACCCTGAAGTCCGTGCCTGCCCTGGGGACGCACCCGGCGTCCGGCTCGAACCCGAGCCGTGCCGAGACCCGGGAACAGCTCTCCAAGGCGTCGTTCGACCTTCTCGTCATCGGCGGCGGCATCCTGGGCATCTCCACCGCCTGGCACGCCGCGCAGTCCGGGCTCAGGGTGGCTCTGGTCGACGCCGGCGACTTCGCCGGCGCCACCTCCTCCGCCTCCTCCAAGCTCCTCCACGGCGGTCTGCGCTACCTGCAGACCGGCGCGGTGAAGCTGGTGGCGGAGAACCACTTCGAGCGCCGTGCGGTCTCCCGGCAGGTGGCCCCCCACCTGGCGAACCCGCTCACGTTCTACCTCCCCGTGTACAAGGGCGGGCCGCACGGCGCGGCGAAGCTCGGGGCGGGCGTCTTCGCCTACTCCGCGCTGTCGGCGTTCGGCGACGGCGTCGGTCACCTCCTGTCCCCGGCCAAGGCCGCGCAGGACGTGCCCGAGCTGCGCACCGACAACCTCAAGGCCGTGGCCGTGTACGGCGACGACCAGATGAACGACGCGCGCATGGCGCTGATGACGGTCCGCGCGGCCGTCGAGGCGGGCGCCGTCGTCCTCAACCACGCCGAGGTCAGCGGGCTGCGCTTCACCAAGGGCCGGGTCACGGGCGCCGAGCTGCGCGACCGGCTCTCCGGTGACGAGTTCGGCGTGAGTGCCCGGCTGGTGCTGAACGCGACCGGTCCGTGGGTCGACCACCTGCGCAAGATGGAGGACCCGAACGCGGCTCCCTCCATCCGTCTCTCCAAGGGCGCCCACCTGGTCCTGAAGCGCACCGCCCCCTGGAAGGCCGCGCTCGCGACCCCCATCGACAAGTACCGCATCACCTTCGCCCTCCCCTGGGAGGACATGCTGCTGCTCGGCACCACCGACGAGGAGTTCGAGGGCGACCCGGCGGACGTCGCGGTCACCGAGAAGGACACCGCCCAGATACTCGACGAGGCCGCGTTCTCCATCCGCGACCAGCAGCTGGACCGGGACCTGATCACGTACGCCTTCGCGGGTCTGCGCGTACTGCCGGGCGGTCCCGGCAGCACCGCCAAGGCCAAGCGCGAGACCGTGGTGACCGAGGGCCGGGGCGGCATGCTGTCCGTCGCCGGCGGCAAGTGGACGACCTTCCGGCACATCGGCCGTACGGTCATGCAGAAGCTGGAGGCGCTGCCCGGCCACCCGCTGGGCGACGACTTCGAGCCGATCTCCTCGCTGCCGAAGAAACTGCCGCTGCCCGGCGTCGCCAACCCGCGCGCGGTCGCCCACCGTCTGCTGGTCGACAACCCGGCGCCCGGCCCGCGCATGGCGGCCGACACCGCCAGGCACCTGGCCACCCACTACGGCTCGCTGGCCTTCGACATCGCGCGGCTGGCCAACGACAACCCCGAGCTGGGCGAGCGCGTCCACCCGGAGGCGCCCGAGATCTGGGCGCAGGTCGTCTACGCCCGCGACAACGAGTGGGCGGAGACGGCGGACGACGTGCTGCGCCGCCGTACGACGCTGACGATCCGCGGCCTTGCCACGGACGACGTCCGCGGCAAGGTCCAGGACCTGCTCGACAAGAAGTAGGTCCGGCGGAAGACCTCTCGCCGGCCCACTCCCCTGACCAGGGCCGGCGTCAGGGGACGGCCCCACCGTACCGGGGCCGACACCACGGGACGGGGCGGCTCCACAGCTGTGGAGCCGCCCCGTTTCGTCATGCGCCGCCGAGGGGCCGGGGGCCGGTGCCGGTCGGTTCAGCCGAGCCCGTCCACCGCCGCCCGCACCGCTGCCGCGTCCGTCAGTTCCTCGCGGCGCACGATCAGTTCGCGGCCCAGGAGCAGCGCGCGCCGGGACGCGGGTACCGGGTCGGGGAGGGTCGTCAGGTCGGTCAGGTGGGCGAAGCCGATGATGCGGCGGACGATCTCCGTGCCCGCGTAGCCGACGGAGTCGGTCCAGACGCGGCGCAGGAAGCGGTCGAGATAGGCGTCGTCGAAGAAGGTGTCGACGCGGGTCGGCCACAGCCGGCGGAACTCGGCCTCGAACGCCTCCCAGGTCAGGCGGAGCTGGTCGGCGTGGTCGGCCAGGGTGCCGAGGGCGCGGGCCCGTTCCTCGGAGACCAGCACGTTGGCCCAGTAGAGGCCGAGGTCGTAGCCGATCGGGCCGACGAAGGAGAACTCGGGGTCGAAGACCCGTACGACGGGCGCGCCTTCGCGGGTGCCCACCATGACGCTGCCGGTGTGCAGGTCGCCGTGCAGGAGGGCCTGGGCGCCGGTCATGAAGGTGTGGCGGAGGTCGGCGACCTCGGTGCGCAGCCGGGTGTCGGCACGGAAGGCGGCGGCCAGGTCGTCGAGACCGGGGTGCCAGTGGTTGTGTTCGTGCTCGACGTACGGCTCGGACAGCACGACGTCCTCGGTGATCTTGCACAGCTCCGGGCTGACGGAGGCCGCGATCAGCGCCTTGCGTTCGGCGGACGGCATGCCGAAGTCGCTGGTGGCGAAGGAGAACTGGGCGACGAACTCGCCGATCCTCGCCGAGGTGTGCGGGCCGTAGGCCACGCCCTCGTTGAGCAGCGTGCGCAGCACCTCGAGGTCGGACATGTCCTCCATGACGAGGGCGTAGTTCTCGGGGTCGTAGCCGTGCACCACCGGGATCTTGTCGGGGGCGACCTTGGCGACCTGCTCGTAGGCGCGGGCCTCGGCGTCGGCGCGGTCGGGGTTCATCGGCCAGGAGGGGCCGGCGACGCGGACCCAGGGCAGGGCCTGCTTGACGGCGAGGCTGCGGGTGCCGTCGGCGGAGGAGGCCAGGAACACCCGGTTCATGTTGCCGTCCGACACCTCCCGGACCCGGATGTCCGCGAGGTCCTCCCAGTGGCCCCGCTCGCCCAGGTAGGCGGGGATGTCGTCGGTCTCCAGGATGCGGTAGCCCATGGTCGTGAACTCCCTTATGCGGTGCGGCGCTTGGACAGGGTGAAGCTGAAGACCAGGGCGAGTATCAGCACGGTGCCCTCGACGACGTCCTGCGTGTAGTACGGCAGACCCTTGATGGTCAGGCCGGTGGTGATGATGCCGATGAGCACCGCACCGAGGGCGGTGCCCCAGACGTTCGGCCGGCCGCGGCCCAGGACGGAGGTGCCGACGAGTGCCACCGCCACCGCCTCCAGCAGCTGGGAGGTGCCGGCCGACACGTCGCCCTGGCCGATCCTGGACGCCAGGATGAGGCCGCCCACCGAGGCGAGCACGCCGGAGATGACGTAGGCCAGGGCGCGGTAGGCGCCGACCCTGATGCCGGCCAGCCGGGCGGCCTCGGGGTTGGCGCCGATGGCGTACAGGACGCGGCCCCAGCGGGTGCGGGCGAGGAAGACCCAGGCGGCGATCGTCAGACCGCCGAAGATCAGCACGGAGATCGGGATGCCGAGGACCGTGCCGCGGTCGATCTTCAGAAAGCCGTCGGTGAACCTGCCGGGCGCGGTGGACCCGTCGGACATCGTCATGCCGGGAGTGATCGACTGGCCGTCGACGAGGATCAGTTTGCTGCCCTGGATGACGAACATCGTGCCGAGCGTGGCGAGCATGTCGGGGATCTTCAGTACGACGATCAGCAGGGCGTTGAGCAGGCCGGCGAGCGCGCCCGCCACCAGGACCGCGAGGATCGCGACCGTGCCGACCTGGTTGAACACGACCATCGTCTGCGCGGCGACGGAGACGCCCAGTCCGGCGACGGCGCCGACGGACATGTCCATTCCGCCGACGGCCATGGTGAGGGTGACGCCGAGCCCGAGGATCGCGGCGACGGAGACGTACCGCAGGGTGTCGAGCAGGGTGGCCGACTCGCGGAACGAGCCCTCGCTCAGCGCGAAGTACAGGAACAGCGCGACCGTCACGAAGATGAAGCCGTACTTGATCACGGCGTTCTGGACGCGCACCGCCGTGGTGGTCGCCGGCCGGATCGCCGCCTTGGTGGGGACCTCGGTGCTCTGGGTGGTGGTCATGGGGTGCTTCCTGGGCCTTCGTGGGGGCGGGCCGGCGTCAGACGGACGCCGAGATGGTCTGGATCACGCGGTCGCGTTCCGCGTCTTCGCCGTACGCGTCGAGATGGACCTCACCGGCCGCGAGGACGACGACCCGGTCGGCCACCTCCAGGACCTCGTCCACGTCGGCTGACAGGACGAGGACGGCCGCGCCCTCGGCGGCGAGGGCACGGGCCCGGCGGCCGATGTCGCGCCGGGCGCCGATGTCCACGCCTCGGAACGGCTCGTCCAGGATGAGGACGCGCGGGGTGTGGGCGAGCCAGCGGCCGACGACGACCTTCTGCTGGTTGCCGCCGGACAGTTCCTCGACGGTGCTGTGCTCGTCGCGGGTGACGACACCCAGGGCGTCGATCATCTCGCGGCCCAGGGCGTCCTCCTTCGGTCCGTTCATGAGACCGGCCCGGGAGAAGGACCTGAGGAACGGCAGCGAGATGTTCCGCGCGACCGACCAGCCGGGCACCAGGGCGTCGGCGTGCCGGTCCTCGGGAACGAGGTGGACGCCGGCCCGGATGGCGTCGGAGGGGCGGCGGGGCGCGTAGGCCGCGCCGTCCAGTTCGACGGTGCCGACGGCGAAGGGTTCCGCACCGAACAGGCCGCGGGCCAGCTCGGTCTTGCCCGCGCCCAGCAGGCCGACGACGCCGGTGACCTCGCCGGAGCGCAGATCGAGGTCGAGGGGGGCGCGGCCCTCGAAGAGGCGGACACCGCGCAGCGAGAGGGCGACCTCCCCTTCGGCGCCTTCCCTGACGGGCCGGGCGGTGGTCACCTCCTGGGACTGGGCCAGCATCGCGCGCAGGGCCGCGTCCCAGTCGAAGGGCCTGGCCTGGTCCTCGGTGAGGAGACCGTCGCGCAGGACGACCAGCCGGTCGGCGAGCGCGTCGATCTCGCCGAGCCGGTGGGAGACGTAGAGCACGGCGATGCCGTCCGCGCGCATCCTCTCGACGAGGGCGAACAGCCGCTGTGCCTCGGCGGCGGAGAGCGCCGAGGTCGGCTCGTCGAGCACGAGCAGGCGGGGGCGGGTCGCCAGCGCGCGGGCCAGGATCAGCAACTGCCGGTCGGAGATGCCGAGTTCGCCGACGTCCTGCTTGAGCACCGGGTCGCTCCAGTCCAGGCCGAGGCCGGCCTGGATCTCACGGGCGCGGGCGAGCGTGCCGCGGCCGCTCAGGAACGGGTTGCCGCGTTTCTGCGCGAGCTCCTCGAAGACCAGGTTCTCGGCGACCGTGAGGCCGGGCACGATGCCCTCGCCGATCCGCTGGTGCACCGTCTGGATGCCCAGCTGACGGGCGGCCAGCGGCGAGGCGAGGGCGACCGGTGCGCCGTCGACGCGCACCTCGCCCCCATGGTCCGTGTGGACGCCCGAGAGGATCTTGATCAGCGTGGACTTGCCGGCGCCGTTCGCGCCGAGCAGCGCGACCACGCTGCCCGGTGCGATGTCCAGCGTCACGGAGGCGAGCACCGTCTTGCCGCCGAAGGCCATGCTGACGTCGGTGAGACCGACCGCCGGGACGGCCCGCGAGGGGCCGGTCTCAGTGGGCGACATTCGAGATCCAGTCCGCGGTGGAGACCTGCGACAGGTTCAGCGCGGGCAGCGCCTCCCGCAGCTGGTCCATGTTCGCGATCTTCTTCTCGCGCAGGAAGTCCTGCGTGATGGCGACGGCCGGGAACTCGACGGAGGTCTTGTTCAGCTGACCGGCCAGCTCCAGCGCGGCGGTGCGCACGACGGCCGCGCCGACCGCGGACGGGTCGGTGCCCGCCGTGGCGACCCAGGGGCTGTCGGCTGCGGTCATCTGCTGGATGTCGGCGTTGGACACGTCGGCGCCGAAGACCTTCACCTTGTCCTGGAGCTTCTTGTTCTGCACGGCGAGCACGGTGCCCTTGGCGAGCTCGTCGTAGGGCGCGAAGACGCCGGCCACGTCGGAGTGCTGGGTGAGCGCGGCGGAGACGAGGGGAACGTTGTCAGTGGCCGTGGAGTCGGTGACCTTGCCGACCTTGAACTGCTGCTTCCAGGCCTGCGAGGTCACCGTCGACTTCCAGACGCTGTCGCGCTTGTCGAGGGCCGCGTAGCCGGCGACGTTGACGTAGCCGACCTTGGCGTCCTTGCCGACCTCCTCGGCCATCACGTCGAGGACGGCCTGGGCCATGCTCGCGTCGTCCTGCTTGGTGGAGACGACACCCTTCGTGGCGGTCTCGACGTCGTAGACGACGACCTTGATGCCCTTCTTCACGGCCTTGTCGATCTCCGGCTGGATCGTCGCAGGGAAGCCGTGGTCGATGATGATCGCCTTCGCCCCGGAGTTGATCGCCGAGGACAGGTCGGTGGCCTGCTTGGCGTTGTCGGCCTGGGCGTCGTACACGGTCAGGTCGATGCCGAGCGCCTTGGCCTGGGCCTTCGCGCCGTTGCCCCACTGCTCGAAGTAGTCGCCGGCGCCGCTCTGCCGGACCAGGGCCACCTTGACCGCGCCGGCGTCGAAGGGGGCGGGCTTCTTGCCGGTGGCGGCGGACGCCGAGGCGGCGGAGTTGCCGGTGTCCTTCGAGGCGTCGGTGGACTGCGCGCAGCCGGAGAGGACGAGGGCGGAGACGGAGGCCAGCGAGAGCGCGGCGAGAGGCAGACGGACACGGGACATGAGGGGCTCCAGGTGCGGGGTGACGCAGAGGGGTGGGGCGAGGGGGATGTGCGGCAGGGGTGCGTGAGCCCGGAGCGAAGGACGGGAACGAGCCACCGCGCGTGGCGGGGAGCGCCCCGGGAACGGGGGCGCGTCGGAGCTCCGGGAGGGGTCAGCGACAGCTGGCTGTGGTCGACCGGAGCAAGTCCACGTACAGCCGCCGCACGAGCAGCAGCGTCTTCATACGCAGATCATGAGAACGATTCCAGCCACCCGTCAAAGGAATGGACGCCGCATCTCAATATTCGAGACAACGATTACGTCACAGGCGGTCGACCTGCCGCCGGGAGTTACCATCACGGAACCGGCATCCGACCCGGCACAGTGAGGCCCCGATGACGACATATCGCGCGAACGCGCTGCGCATGCCCCGCATGCGGCGCTGTCCCGGCGCGCCGTGTCGCGGCTGAGTGACCGTCCCCGCCGCCCGCCTCGCTCTTCCCCACCCCGTCCGATCCGTCTCGGTATCCGGACATCCCTTCCAGAATCCTGGAGTTGCTTCCATGACGCTGCTGACGACCTGGTCCGAGTCCGGCCCGGAGACCCTGGTCCGCCGTACCTCCGACCCCGCCGAGATCGCCACGGCCCTCAAGCCGCTGGGCGTGCGCTACGAACAGTGGCCGGTCCGCTCGGACGTGCCGTTCGACGCCGACAGCGAGACGGTGTTCGCGGCGTACGGCCCGGAGATCGAGAAGCTGAACGCGGAGGAGGGCTTCACCACCGTCGACGTCCTCGGTCTGCACCCGAGCGACGACCCGGAGTTCCCCGCGAAGGCGAAGGCGGCCCGCGAGAAGTTCCTCCAGGAGCACACCCACGACGACGACGACGAGGTCCGCTTCTTCGTCTCCGGCTCCGGCATCTTCTACCTGCACGTGAACGGCGAGGTGCACGCGGTCTTCTGCGAGAAGGGCGACCTGCTGGGCGTGCCGCGCGGCACCACCCACTGGTTCGACATGGGCACGAACCCGTCGTTCACGGCGATCCGCTTCTTCCACGAGGAGGACGGCTGGATCGGCAGCTTCACCGGCTCCACCATCGCCGGCCGCTTCCCGGACTACGACACGATCGCCGCCGGCTACGAGGCCGACCGGGCCGCCGCGTGAGCGTGCGCGGCCTGACGTACGACGTGGACGCCGTGGTGCTCGACATCGAGGGCACCACGAGCGCCACGGGCTTCGTCGTGGACGTGCTGTACCCGTACTCGCGCGCCCGCTTCGCCGAACTGCTCACCGAGCGTGCCGGGGAGCCCGCGGTGGCACGGGCGATCGAGCAGGTGCGGGAGCTGACCGACCGGCCGGACGCCGACGCGGCCACGATCGAGAAGACGCTCAACGCCTGGCTCGACGAGGACCGCAAGGCGACCCCGCTGAAGAGCCTCCAGGGCGTCATCTGGTCCGAGGGCTTCACACGCGGCGACCTCGTCTCGCACTTCTACGACGACGTCGTGCCGCGGCTGCGCGCGTGGCACGCGGCGGGGCTGCGGCTGTACGTCTACTCGTCGGGGGCGGTCTCCGCCCAGCGGGCGTGGTTCACCAACAGCCCCGCGGGCGACCTCACCTCGCTCGTCTCCGGTCTGTACGACACCGAGAACGCCGGCCCCAAGCAGGAGGCCGAGTCGTACCGCCGTATCGCCGGGTCGACCGGCGTGCCGGCCGACCGGCTGCTCTTCCTCTCCGACCGGCCGGGGGAGCTGGACGCGGCCCGCGAGGCCGGCTGGCACGCGGTCGGGATCCGGCGGCCGGGAGAGCCGTATTTCCAGCAGGGCGTCGGCGACCACGCGCAGGCGGGGACGTTCGACGAGATCACCGTCAGCAACTCCGGGAGCACCTCATGACCGCCGACCCCACCGCACGCGACCTGGAGGAGGCGGGGGCGGTCCTCGCCGCCGAGTCCGCCCGGTTCGCCTCCTTCGGCTGGATGCGCGGCACCTCCGGCAACCTGTCGGTGGTTCTCACCCGCGACCCGCTGCGGCTCGCGGTCACCGCGAGCGGCCACGACAAGGGTGAACTGACGCCCGCGGACGTGGTGCTGGTCGACGGGGACGGCGCCGCCGTACAGGGGGGCAAGCCGTCCGCCGAGGCCGAGCTGCACGCGCGCGTGGCCGCGCTGACCGGCGCGGGCGCGGTCGTGCACGTGCACACGGTGGCCTCCGTGGCGCTCGGTCACCGGCACCCGGGCGGGATCGTCTTCAAGGACGTGGAGATGCTCAAGGGCGTCGGCCAGCCGGCCCACGACGTCGAGGTGACGCTGCCGGTCATCGCCAACAGCCAGGACATGAAGGTTCTCGGCGACCGGCTGGAGGCGGCCCGCGACGCGCGGATGCCCGCGGTCGTCGTGGCCGGGCACGGCCTGTACGTGTGGGGCGACACCCCGCGCCAGGCCCGCCACCACACCGAGGTCGTCGAATGGCTCCTGGAGCTGGAGCTGACGCGGCGCTGAACGCAGCGAGCGCGAGCGCCACGGGAACGCGGGCGACACGAGAAAGGCCACGGTCCGTCGACCGTGGCCTTTCTGGTGTGCTCGGCGCGGCCGGTGTACCCGGCGCGGCCGCCCCGCCGCTCAGCGCAACCGGTCCCCGGGCAGCTCCCCCGTGGACACCTCCAGGACGCCCCGCTCGGTCACCAGGCCCGTCACCAGCCGGCCCGGCGTGACGTCGAACGCCGGGTTGTGGCCGCGCGACTCCGCGGGCGCCGTGCGCACCCCGCCCCACTCCAGCACCTCGTCCTCGCCGCGGAGTTCGATGTGGATCGCCCCGCCGTCCGGCGTCGAGAGGTCGACCGTGGTGGTGGGCGCCGCCACCAGGAACGGGATGCCCGCGTCGGCGCAGGCGAGGGCGACCCCCACGGTGCCGACCTTGTTGGCGGTGTCGCCGTTGGCCGCGATGCGGTCGGCGCCCACGATCGCCGCGTCGACCTCGCCGCGCAGGATGGTGCCGGCGGCGGCCCCGTCGGCCTGGACGAAGTGCGGGATGCCCTCCTGGACCAGCTCCCACGCGGTCAGGCGCGACCCCTGGAGCAGCGGGCGGGTCTCGTCGGCGTAGACGACCTCCAGGCGTCCGCGCGCGTGCAGTTCGCGTATGACGCCGAGGGCGGTGCCCCAGCCCGCGGTGGCCAGCGCGCCGGTGTTGCAGTGCGTCAGGATCCGCAGCGGGCGGTCCGCGCCGACCCGTTCCAGCAGCCAGTCCGCGCCGAACGCGCCCATCGCACGGTTCGCCTCGACGTCCTCGCGCTGGACCGCGGCCGCCTCCGCCAGGACCGCGTCGAGCCCCTCGTCGAAGCGGGTCATGACCCGGTCCACGCACACCATGAGGTTCACGGCGGTCGGGCGGGCCTCGCGGACGCGGGCGACGGCCTCGCGCGTCTCGTCCTCGGTCCAGCCCTCGCGCTCGCCCTGGAGCAGCGCGATCGCGACACCGTAGGCGCCGGCGGCGCCGATCGCGGGGGCGCCGCGCACGACCAGGCGCTGGATCGCGTCGACCAGAGTGTCCACATCGTGGACATCGACGGTCGCGGTGCGGTGCGGAAGCGCGGTCTGGTCGATCAGCGCGAGGCCGGTTCCGGTCCACTCGACGGCGCGCAGTTCCTGGGACATAACGGGACGCTCCTGATGTTCCATTGGTGTTCGATACCGTACATGACCTCGAAGAACCCTCGAGAAACGGTGGGCGAACCACAGTTCGAGACACCTCGGCGGATGTCCGGAAACGAGTGTTAGAGTCCAGCACCTGCATCCGCAGGGCGATACCAGCATCCCGCAGATCGAGACGAAGGGGGAACGCATGCCGCTGCTCACCAGGCGCCGCTTCCTCGACTTCGGCCGCTGCGCCGGCGACGGCTGTCGCGGCTGAGTCCGTCCCCTCGGCCCTCCCTCGCGGCTCGTCCCGCACCGAGCACCGTCGCTCACCTCACCCCGCCGTACGCGCGCACCTCAGCGTCGTGATGCGCCTCTCGGCATACCCGGAAGGTTCCCCGATGCCCCGCAGACACCGCCGCTCCGTGCAGCTCGCCGCCCTCGCGACCGGCACCGTGCTCCTCGCCACCGCCTGCAACGCCGCCGCGAAGAAGGACGACTCCGCCACGAGCGCGAGCGGCGGCAGCGGCAAGTCCTTCACCCTCGTCACCCCCGACGCGGTCGGCCAGAACGAGTTCCTCAAGCTCGCGGTGACCGGCGTCGAGAGCGCGGCGAAGCAGCACGACGGGACCCAGAAGGTCTACGAGTCCACCGACACCGCTTCCCAGCAGCAGAACGTGCAGGCCGCGGTGGACGCCAAGCCGGACGTCATCGTCCTCGTCGGCTTCGAGTTCGCCGACATCGTCGCCCAGCAGGCCGCGAAGAACCCGAGCCAGCAGTTCCTGATCATCGACGCGTGCACCACCAAGACCTTCAAGAACGTCAGCTGCGCGGTCTTCCGCGAGCACGAGGGCGTCTACCTCGCCGGCGCCGAGGCGGGCCTGCTGAGCAAGTCCGGCAAGGTCGGCGCGGTCGACGTGCTCGACACCCCCCAGTTCCGCCGCTACAGCGACCCGTTCGCGGCCGGCGCCAAGAAGGTCGCCGCCAAGACGGAGGCGTCGACCCGCTTCGTCGGCGGCCAGTCCCCCTTCGACGACTCGGCCCGCGCCAAGGAGCAGGCGAACACCCTGCTCGCCAAGGGCTACGACCAGATCATGGCGGCCGCCGCGGCCGGCAACTACGGCGTCTTCGAGGCCGCCAAGGCCAAGGGCGCGTTCGCGTACGGCGTCGACGTCAACCAGTGCGCCTCGGCGCCCGGTACGGTCGTCGACAACGTGATCAAGCGCACGGACATCGCCGTGGAGAAGGGCATCGAGTCGGTCCTCGGCGGTACGACGGGCACGACCGTCTCGTACGGCCTCAAGGAGGGCGGCATCAGCCTGACCGGCCTGGAGGACGGCGTGGACACGTCGAAGTGCGTGATCGCCGACCACAAGGACGTCCTGACGAAGGTCGAGGCGCTGCGCGACCAGATCGTCTCGGGAGAGCTGAAGGTCGATGACCCGGCCGCCAGCTGAACCCGCGAGCGGCGCCGGCGTGACCGGCGCCGCCGTCGAGCTCCGGGGAATCACCAAGCGGTTCCCCGGCACGCTCGCCAACGACGCCGTCGACCTGACCGTCCGGCACGGTGAGATCCACGCCCTGATGGGCGAGAACGGCGCGGGCAAGTCCACGCTGATGTCGGTCCTGTACGGCATGGAGCGCGCCGACGCCGGGTCGATCCGGATCGACGGGCGGGAGGTGCGGTTCACGAGCCCCTCCGACGCCATGGCGGCGGGGCTCGGCATGGTCCACCAGAGCTTCAAGCTGTTCGACTCGCTGACGGTCGCCGAGAACGTCGTCTACGCCGCCGAGCCGCGCCGCTTCGGCCTGGTCGACCGGGCCGCGGCCCGCCGCCGGGTGCGCGAACTCGCCGCGGAGCACGGGCTGGCCGTCGATCCCGAAGCCCGGGTGGGCGACCTGCCGGTCGGGCTGCGGCAGCGCGTGGAGATCCTCAAGCTGCTGCACCGGGGCGCCCGGACGCTCATCCTCGACGAGCCGACGGCCGTGCTCACCCCGGCCGAGGCGGACGCCCTGTTCGGCGTGCTCAAGTCGCTGACCGCGCAGGGCCGTACGGTCGTCCTCGTCACCCACAAGCTGCGCGAGGTGCTGGAGGGCAGCGACCGGGTGACCGTCCTGCGGGACGGCCGGGTCGCCGCCCGGCTGGTCACCTCCGACACGACGGCCGACGAGATCGCCGCCGCGATGACCGGGCGCGCGGTGGAACTGGACCGCGTCCACGCACCGGGCACGCCCGGTGCGGCGGTGCTGCGGGTCACCGGTTTCCACACGGATTCCGTCCACGATGTGGACCTCACCGTGCGCGCCGGTGAGATCGTCGGTATCGCGGGGGTCGCCGGGAACGGCCAGAGCGAGCTGGTCGAGGCGCTGGCCGGGCTGCGTCCGGTCGCCGCCGGACAGGTCACGCTCCAGGGCGACGACATCACGCACGCCTCGGCCACCGAGCGGCGCGCGAAGGGGCTCGCCTACGTCCCGGAGGACCGGCACGCGGTCGGTACGGCCCCCGCCGCCTCGGTCGCCGACAACCTGGCGATGGGCCACCACCGCAGCACCCTCTCCACCCGCGGTCTGCTGCCGCCCGCGGCCGTCCGCGCGCACGCCCGGCGGCTCGTCGAACGCTTCGGCATCAAGGCGGCGACCACCGAGGTCCCCGCCTCCGCGCTGTCCGGCGGCAACCTCCAGAAGCTGCTCATCGGCCGCGAACTCGCCCATGAAGCACCACTGTTGCTGGTCGAGCAGCCGACCCGGGGCGTCGACATCGGCGCCATCCAGAACATCCACGACCAGCTGATCGCCTACCGCGACGCCGGGCACGCCGTCCTCCTCGTCTCGGCCGAGCTGAGCGAGATCCGCGGCCTCGCGGACCGTGTTCTCGTCATGTACGAGGGCCGGGTCGCGGCCTCGTACGCCAAGGAAGAGGCGGACGAGCGGACGCTGGGCCTCGCGATGGCGGGCGCCCCCGTGGAGGCCACCGAGATGAACCCACTGACATGACACGCATATCAGGAGCCCTGCGCTCCCCCCTCGCCTTCTCCGTCCTCGCGGGCCTCGTCATCGGCGCGCTGTTCCTGCTCGGCACCGGCGCGGACCCGGTCTCGGCGTACGAAGCGGTCGTGACCGGCGCGCTCGGCGCCGACGGCATCGGCTCGACCCTGACCACCGGCACCAGCGTGCTCGGCCTGGCGCTCGCGCTGGCGATCCCGCTGCGGGCCGGGCTGATCAACCTCGGCGGCGACGGGCAGATGGTGCTCGGCGGGATCACGGCCGCCGTGACCGGCCTCTACTCGCCGCTCCCCGCGCCCCTCACCGTGGCCCTGGCCCTGCTGGCCGGCATGGCGGCGGGCGCCGGCTACGCCGTCCTGGCCGCCCTGTGCGAGAACCACCTCGGGGTCCCGCTGCTGGTCAGCAGCCTGCTGCTGAGCTACCCGGCGGTGTCGCTCGCCTCCTACCTGGCCCGCTATCCGCTCAAGGAGCCGGGCTCCAGCCTGCCCCAGACCCGTGCGCTGCCCGACGGGGTGGCGCTGCCCGCGTTCGGGGACTCCACGGTCACCCTCGGGCTCGTCCTCGTCGTGCTCGCCGCCGCCGCGTACTGGTTCACCGACCGGCGCACCGCCGTCGGCTACGAGATCCGCATGACGGGTCTCAACCCGCGCTTCTCCGCGTACGCGGGCGTCGAACGCCGGGGCCTGACCCTGAAGTTGATGGCACTCTCCGGAGGCCTCGCCGGACTCGTGGGCGCCATCGGGGTGCTGAGCTTCCCCTACCGCTTCGTGGACGGCTCGCTCACCGCCCCCGGCTACACCTGGACCGGCCTCACCGCGGCCCTGCTCGCCGCCGCGGCTCCGCTGGGCACGGTCGTCGCCGCGTTCTTCTTCGCCGTCCTCCAGGTCGGCGGACTGGCGATGGAGCGCACCACCGAGGTGCCGCGCGAACTGACCCAGGTGCTCCAGGCGATCGTGATCGTGTTCCTCGCGGCCCGGCTGCGCTTCCCCAGCCGCCTGTTCGGCCGCCGCACCCGGGAAAGCGAGGCGGTGTGATGTTCCTCGACTCCGATCTCCTCATGTCGGCGCTGCGCGCGCTCACCCCGATCCTGCTGGCGGCCCTCGGCGGCGCCCTGTGCGAGCGCGCCGGGGTCTTCAACATCGGCCTCGAGGGCATGATGCTGATGGGCTGCTTCACCTCCGTGGCGACCAGCTGGTTCACCGGCAGCCCCTGGCTCGGCGTGCTGGCGGCGGCCCTCGCGGCGGCCGCGTACTCGCTGATCCTGGCCGTGGGGGCGGTCACCCTGCGCGGGGACGCGGTGGTCCTCGGCATCGCCATGAACCTCCTGGCCGTCGGCCTGACCAGCTTCCTGCTGCGCACGGTCTTCGGCGTGCAGGGCACCTTCGACGATCCGTCCCTCGCCGGGCTGCCGCTGATCGGTGGCTTCACCCCGCTCGCGTACCTCTCGTGGGCGGCGGTCGCGGTCGCCGCGCTGCTGCTGTCGCGGCATGTGTGGGGACTCCGGCTGCGCGGGGTCGGCGAGGCGCCCGACGCGGCGGCCACCCTCGGGGTGAGCCCGGCGAAGTACCAGTACGGCGCGATCCTGCTGTCGGGAGTGCTGTGCGGCCTCGCGGGCGCCCAGCTCGCCCTCGGCAACGTCACGTTGTTCACCGAGAACATGACGGCGGGCCGTGGTTGGATCGCTGTCGTGGCCGTCATGCTGGGCCGCGCCGCGCCCCTGGGCGTGCTGCTCGCCGCGCTGCTGTTCGGGCTCGCCGAAGCGGCCGGGTTCCGCCTCCAGGGTCTCGGCCTGCCGCAGCAGGCGACCGACGCCGCGCCCTACGTCGTCACGCTCGGCGCCCTCTTCCTCACGACGGCCCGCCGCCGTCGCCGCCCCCGTACCACCGGAGCCGTCCAATGACCCAGGACCTGCTGCCCGTCACCCGCATCCCGCGCACCGGTCTCCCGGCGCACGCCGTGGTCGTCGGCGACCCGGCCCGCGCCGCGGCCGTCGCCGCACTCCTCGACGGCGCCGAGGAGGTCTCGTACCACCGCGAGTACCGGGTGTTCAGCGGAAGCTGGAAGGGCGTGCCGGTCGTCGTCGCCTCGCACGGGGTGGGCGCGCCGGGCGCGATCCTGCTCTTCCAGGAGCTGGCGGACGCGGGCGTCACCACGTTCCTGCGGTTCGGCACGGCGGGCGCGATGAAGCCGGGCATCGGGGACGGCGACCTGGTCGTCGCGGAGGCGGCCGTCCGCGACGACGGCGTCACCCACCAGCTGCTGCCCCCCGAGTACCCGGCGGTCTCCGCGCCCGAGGCGGTCCTCGCCCTCCAGCGGGCGGCCCGCCAGGCCGGCGCCCCGCACCACCGGGGCGTCGTGTGGACCCGGGCGGCCTTCCAGCCGGGCCTGCTGCCGCTCTTCTCCTACGCCGGCGCCGGGCTCGCCGCCATCGAGATGGAACTGTCCGCGCTGCTGGTCACGGCCTCGCTTCGCGGCCTGGTCGCGGGCGGTGTGCTGGTGATCGACGGAGCCAACGCCGACGAACTGGTCGACGAGCAGACCACGGGCGGCTACGACCCGCACCGCGAGGTCGTCGCGGCCGGCGTCGAACGGGGCGCGGTGGTGTCCCTGGAGGCGCTGCGGCTGCTCGCGGAAGCCGAAGGTGGGCAGGCGTGAGCATCGACCTGCTGGTGCACGGCGGCGACGTCCTGACGATGGACGACGACGCGACCGTCGTCCCGGGCGGGGCGGTCGCGGTCCACGAGGGCGCGATCCTCGCCGTGGGACCGGCCGACGAGCTGCGCGAGCGGTACACCGCCGCCGAGGAGATCGACGCCGCCGGGTGTCTCGTCCTCCCCGGACTGATCAACACGCACACCCACCTCGCGATGACCCTGCTGCGCGGCCGCGCAGACGACGTCACGCTCCAGGGTTTCCTGGAACGCGTCCTGAAGTGGGAGGCGGAGCTGCTGGCGCCGGAGAACGTGGCGGCGGCGGTGCGGCTGGCGGTCGCGGAGAGCCTGCGGGCCGGAGTGACGTCGGCGCTGGACATGTACTGGTTCCACGAGGCGGCCGAGCGGGCGGCCCGCGAGACGGGCTGGCGGCTGCACACCGGACCGACCTTCATGGACGTGCCCGGCCCGCCCGACGGCATCGCGTACGAGGAACGGCTCGGGTGGGCACGGCGTGACCTCGAGGCGCGCGGACCCGCGCGGCCCGGCCACCGGCCCGTCGTCTTCGCGCACTCGGCGTACACCCTCTCCCCCGGCCAGCTCACCGAAGTCTTCGCGCTGGCCCGGGAGTTCGGGGCGCTGGTGCACATCCACGCGGCCGAGAACGCCACCGAGGTCGCCACCGTCGAGGTGCAGCACGGCAAGCGGCCGGTGGAGCTGCTGGACTCCCTCGGGCTGCTCGGCCCCGATGTGCTGCTCGCGCACGCCGTCGACCTCACCGGGCCCGAGATCGCGGCGATGGCCCGCACGGGCACGGCCGTCGCCCACTGTCCGGTGTCGAACCTGAAACTGGGCTGCGGCATCGCGCCCGTGCCACGGCTGCTCAGCGCGGGCGTGACGGTGGGGCTGGGCACGGACGGCGCCGTCAGCTCCAACTCGCTGGACGTACTGGGGGCCGTACGGCAGGCGGCGCTGGTGCACAAGGCGGCGGGCGATCCGACGGCGGTCGGCGCCGAGCAGGCCGTACGGATGGCGACGATCGAGGGCGCGCGGGCGCTCGGGCTCGGCGGGCAGCTCGGCTCGCTGGAGGCCGGCAAGCGGGCCGATCTGATCGTCCTCGATCTGGACGCACCGCATCTGCGGCCGCGCCACGACCCGTGGTCGACGCTGGCGTACGCTGCGCACCCGTCGGACGTGCGGGACACCGTCGTCGACGGGCGGGTGCTGATGCGCGATCGTGGCCTGACCACGGTCGACGAGCGGGCGGTGATCGCGGACCTGGAGGCACTCCTCTGATCTGCCCCCATAATGGCGCTGAGACATCGGATGTCTTGCTCCGATGTCTTCATCCGATATCCGGATCCGACCCCCGGGTCCGATGTCCGGGCGGCGAGCGACAGGGAGGCCGGTCATGGCAGTCACCGACGAGGCGATCGAGAAGATCAAGGGCATGATCGTCTCGGGCGCGCTGCGGCCCGGGGACCGGCTGCCCAAGGAGAGCGAGCTGGCCGCCGAGCTGGGCCTGTCCCGCAACTCCCTGCGCGAGGCGGTGCGCGCCCTGTCGCTGATCCGGATCCTGGACGTGCGGCAGGGCGACGGCACCTACGTCACCAGCCTCGACCCGCAACTCCTCCTGGAGGCGCTGAGTTTCGTCGTCGACTTCCACCGCGACGACACGGTCCTGGAGTTCCTCGCCGTGCGCCGCATCCTGGAGCCGGCCGCCACCGCGATGGCCGCCCTGCGCATCAGCGAGCAGCAACTTGACGCGCTCGACGCCCAGTTGGACAAGCTCGGGGCCGAGCCCTCGGTGGAGGAACTGGTCGCGGGCGACCTGGAGTTCCACCGCGGCATCGTGCAGAGCGCCGGCAACTCGGTGCTGTGTTCACTGCTCGACGGACTGTCCGGGCCCACCACCCGGGCCCGCATCTGGCGCGGCCTGACGCAGGAGGACGCGGTCGCCGGCACCCTGCGCGAGCACCGGGCGATCCTGGCGGCACTGCGCGACCGGGACGCGGAGGCGGCACGGTCCTGGGCCACGGTCCACATCGCGAGCGTGGAGCAGTGGCTGCGCTCGACGCTGTGAGTCCGCGACGTGCACCCACCTTGCGCACCCACCTTGCACACCCGCGCTGGACACCCACCCTGTGCGCCACCTGTGAGTCGATGCCGTGAGTCGGGTCCGGCAAGGGGTGTTCGCGGGTGACGAACGGGGCAGTGATCCGTTCACTCCCCCGTGCAAGGGGGCTGCGAGCGCCCCCGCGGAACGCCGTAAGGTTGGGTGGTCAAGCGAGGGCACGTCGGAAGGAGGCGCTGGGTGATCGAGCTCGAGGGGGTTCCCGAGCTGATCGACCCGGTCATGGTGGCCGCGTTCGAGGGCTGGAACGATGCCGGCGACGCCGCCTCCACCGCGGTCGGGCACCTGGAGCGGGAGTGGAAGGGCGAGGTGTTCGCGGCACTGGACGCCGAGGACTACTACGACTTCCAGGTGAACCGCCCCACGGTGTGGATGGACGCCGGCGTGCGCAAGATCACGTGGCCGACGACAAGGTTGTCGGTCGTCCGGGTGGGCGGCGACAAGCCACGCGACCTGGTGCTCGTCCGCGGCATCGAACCGTCCATGCGCTGGCGCTCGTTCTGCAACGAGCTGCTGGGTTTCGCGCACGAGTTGGGCGTGGAGCTGGTGGTCATCCTGGGCGCCCTGCTCGGTGACACCCCGCACACGCGTCCGGTGCCCATCAGCGGCACCACGTCCGACGCGGACCTGGCGCAGCGGATGGACCTGGAGGAGACCAAGTACGAGGGCCCCACGGGCATCGTCGGCGTCCTCCAGGAGGCCTGCACGCACGCGGGCGTGCCCGCGGTGAGCCTCTGGGCCGCCGTGCCGCACTACGTCTCGCAGCCGCCGAACCCCAAGGCGACGCTGGCGCTCCTCAACCGCCTCGAGGACCTGATCGACGTACGCATCCCGCTGGGCGAGCTGCCCGAGGACGCGCGTGCCTGGCAGGTGGGCGTGGACCAGCTGGCCGCCGAGGACACCGAGGTCGCCGAGTACGTGCAGACGCTGGAGGAGGCGCGGGACACCGCGGAGCTGCCGGAGGCGTCGGGCGAGGCGATCGCCCGCGAGTTCGAGCGCTATCTGCGGCGCCGGGACGGCGGCGGCCCGCCGGGCCCCGGGGAACGGACCCGGCCGCCGAAGCCGCCGAAGCCGAGCGGCGACGTCGCCGACGACAGCGATTCCTCGGAGGACTAGTACGGCGGGCAGGACACAGGGACCGGAAGGGGCGGTGCGCTTCGGCGCACCGCCCCTGGTCGTGTCCGGTGGAAGGACGCCTTCGGCTACAACGCCACACCCAGCAGTGCGTCCACGGCCCGCGAGACGACACCGGGAGCGCCGATGTCCGTGCCGCCCCGCTCCTGCTGGAGCGCCGCCCAGCGGTCGACGGCGGCGAGTGCGGCCGGGGCGTCGAGGTCGTTGCCGAGCGCCTCACGGATCTCGTCGACGAGCGCCTCGGCGGGCGGTCCGTCGGGCCGGGAGACGGCGGCACGCCAGCGCCCGAGCCGGGCCTCGGCGTCCACCAGGACCTGGTCGGTCCACTCCCAGTCGGCCCGGTAGTGGTGGGCGAGGAGGGTGAGCCGGATGGCGGCGGGGTCGACGCCGTCCTGGCGCAGCTTCGAGACGAAGACGAGGTTGCCCCGGGACTTGGACATCTTCTCGCCGTCCAGGGCGACCATGCCGGCGTGGACGTACGCCTGTGCCATGGGGAACTCGCCGGTCAGCACCTGGGCGTGCGAGGCGCCCATCTCGTGGTGCGGGAAGGCGAGGTCGGAACCGCCGCCCTGCACGTCGAAGCCCATCCCGAGGTGGTCCAGGGCGATGGCCACGCACTCGATGTGCCAGCCCGGCCGGCCGCGGCCGAGCGAGCCGCCGTCCCAGCTGGGCTCGCCCTCACGGGCCGCCATCCAGAGCATCGGGTCGAGCGGGTTCTTCTTGCCGGGGCGGTCGGGGTCACCGCCGCGCTCCGCGGAGAGCAGCCGCATGGCGGCCGCGTCCAGGCCGGAGACCCGGCCGAAGTGCGGGTCGGACCCGACGGAGAAGTAGACGTCGCCGTCGAGCTCGTAGGCGGCGCCGGCGTCGCGCAGCCGCTCGACGAGCGGGACGATGCCGGGTATCGCCTCGACGGCGCCTATGTAGTGCCGCGGCGGCAGCATCCGCAGGGCCGTCATGTCCTCGCGGAAGAGCGCCGTCTCCTTCTCGGCGAGGGCGACCCAGTCGACGCCGTCGCGTTCGGCCCGCTCCAGGAGCGGGTCGTCGACGTCGGTGACGTTCTGGACGTAGTGAACCTGCCGCTTGGTGTCGAGCCACACGCGCTGGACGAGGTCGAACGCGTTGTAGGTCGCCGCGTGACCCATGTGGGTCGCGTCGTACGGCGTGATGCCACAGACGTAGATACGGGCGACGGGACCGGGGTCGAGGGAGACCAAGCCGCCGGTCGCGGTGTCGTGGATCCTCAGGTCGCGGCCCTGACCAGGCAGGGCGGGGACCTCGGAAGCGGGCCAGGCATGCATGTCATGAGCCTAACCGGACGGAAGTTGCGTATACGAACCGGAGCAGGCCAGATGGCCGGGAAGGCCCTCTTGTGCGATTCCGTCCGGCATGCATGACGGCCTGTGTCCCGGCATACGGGTGGCAGGCCTGTGTCCCGGCGTACGGGTGGTCAGACCGGGGGCCAGGGGATGGCCGGCCAGTCGCCGCTCGGCTCCGGGTGCCTGCCGGCCTCCAGCAGCGCGTCGACACGCGCGCGTGTGGCGTCGACCTCGGCGGGGGTGATCAGCGCGGCCAGGGTGACCGCCAGCCGCCCGCCGGGCTCCAGGGCGCCTCTGAGGCCCTTGAGCACCTCGACGGCCTCGCCGGTCAGGGACTCCCCCGCCCAGCCCCACAGGAGCGTGCGCAGCTTGTTCTCGGCGTTGAAGGTGACCCCGTGGTCGATGCCGTACAGCCGGCCGTCGGCGGTGGGCAGCAGATGGCCGCCCTTACGGTCGGCGTTGTTGATCACCGCGTCGAGGACGGCGAGCCGGCGCAGCCGTTCGTCGTCGGCGTGCACCAGCAGCGCCGTCCGGCCCTCGCCGACCTCGGCGAAGCCGATCGCCCGCCAGCCCGGCCCGGGCTCCTCCGCGTCCACCAGGGCGAGCAGCTCGGACTCCGGGGCCGTCTCGATCCACAGCTGGCACATGCCCTCGCCGTAGGGCCCCTCCCGCAGCACGGTCGGCGGCACGAGGCCCCAGCCGGTCGCCTCGGAGACCTCGTAGGCGGCGACCTCGCGCTGGGCGAGGGTGCCGTCGGGGAAGTCCCACAGCGGCCGCTCCCCGGCGACGGGCTTGTAGACGCAGGCGGCCTCGCGGCCCTCGTGCCCGACGGTGCAGTACAGGGCCGCGTTGGAGGCGTCGCTGATGCGTCCGCGGACGGTGAGCTCGCCGCGCGCGAGGAGTTCGGCGGCGGCCGGGTCGATGGTCGTCACGCCCCCCGGCGGTATCCGTTCTGGCGCGGACATACGTGTCCTTCCGGATCGAGCGGCAGGCTGCACAGCGGACACGGCGGCCGGCCCGCGTTGACGACGTCGAGGGCGCGTTTGGCGAAGGCCCTCGCCTGCGCGCCGCTGAGCCGGACCCGCAGCATCGGGGGCCCGTTCTCCTCGTCCTGGAGGAGCTTCTCCTCGGCCTCGGCGAGGTCCTCCTCGGAGTCCGCGTCGAGCTCCACGAGGGCCTGCGCCTCGACGATCATGCGCTGTTCCTCGCCGTCCCAGGCGAGGGCCATGGTGCCGACCCGGAACTCCTCCTCGATCGGCGTGTCGAGGGGGGCCGTGTCGGTGTTCTCGGCGGGCGACATCGCGGGCACGGGGGCGCTGCCGCCGGTCCGGCGTACGACCTCGTCCAGCAGTTCGTCCATGCGCTCGGCGAGCGCGGCGACCTGGGTCTTCTCCAGGGCCACGCTGGTCACTCGGGAACCGGCGGTGGCCTGGAGGAAGAAGGTACGGCGCCCGGGCAGTCCGACCGTACCGGCCACGAAGCGGTCCGGGGGGTCGTAGAGGAACACCTGACGGGACACGTCCTGTCTCCATGGGAATCGTGGGTCATCGTGGGCCGGGGAACGAGTGGGGGAACGTCCCTGCGGGTACGCGCGCGTTTGCGGACCGCTTCACCCTACTGCGGCCGACGATCACGGTGCGCCCGCACCACCCCCGACCGTCGCGTCCCCGGCCGGCGGCTCCTCGCGCGGGGCGAGCGACGCGAAGTCGCCGGTGTCGCCGAGGCGTACGAGAAAGGGGCGCAGCCGGGTGTAACGGATCGCGGTCACGGAACACGGTTCCACAGAGATCCGCTGGAAGAGGTCGAGATGAAGCCCGAGGGCGTCCGCCACGAGCGACTTGATGATGTCGCCGTGCGAGCACATCAGATAGACGGCGTCGGCGCCGTGGTCGCGCTCCACGCGCGCGTTCCACTCCCGTACCGCCTCCGCGGCGCGGGTCTGCATCGCCCGCATCGACTCGCCGCCGGGGAAGGCGGCGGCGGAGGGGTGCGCCTGCACGACCTCCATCAGGGGCTCGTCCATCAGTTCGGCGAGCTTGCGTCCGGACCAGTCTCCGTAGTGGCACTCCCCGATCCGCTCGTCGGTGTGGGCGCGCAGCCCGGGGCGGGCGTCGAGGAGCGGCCGGATCGTCTCCTGGCAGCGCTGGAGGGGGCTTGCGACGACCTCGGCGATCGGCAGCGCGCCGAGCCGCCCCGGCAGCGCGGCGGCCTGGGCGGCTCCGCGTTCGTCGAGGGCGACGCCGGGCGTCCAGCCGGCGAGCAGTCCGGAGGTGTTGGCGGTGGACCGGCCGTGCCGGACGAGGATCAACGTGGGCATGCGGCCCAGGGTAGGCGCACGCGGGCGTGCGTCGGTGGGCGTCCGACGGGAGAGTGCGCAGAGTGATCGTCGACTGCGCCGTCTATCGCGACGGGCGCCGCACGGAGGGCCCGGAGGACTTCTCGGACGCCCTCGCCGAGGCACGGGCCGCGGGCGGCTTCGTGTGGATCGGACTGCACGAGCCGACGGAGAAGGAGTTCGACCACGTCACTCGGGAGTTCGGCCTGCACCCGCTCGCCGTCGAGGACGCCCTGAAGGCCCACCAGCGGCCCAAGCTGGAGATCTACGACGACTCGCTCTTCCTGGTGTTCAAGCCGGTCGTCTACGAGCCCGAGAGCGACGCGGTCTCCTCCGGTGAGGTGATGGTCTTCCTCGGCGACGGCTTCGTGGTGACCGTCCGGCACGGCGAGGGCGCTCCGCTGGCCGCCGTACGGCACCGGCTGGAGCACGAGCCGCAGCTGCTCGCCAAGGGCCCCACGGCGGTGGTGTACGCGATCGCCGACGCCACCGTGGACCACTACCTGGACGTGGCGACGGAACTCCAGACGGACCTGGAGGAACTGGAGGCGGAGGTGTTCTCGCCGGACGGCGGCGGCTCGCGGCACACCGCGTCGCGGATCTACCGGTTCAAGCGGCAGATCCTGGAGTTCCGGCGGGCCACCGGTCCGCTGGGGCCGCCGCTGACCCGGCTGGCCGGCACCAGCGCGCCCGGGCCGGGAGTGCCCTTCGTGGACGAGCGGGCGCGGCCCTTCTTCCGGGACGTCAGCGACCATCTCACGCGGGTGAACGAGTCCGTGGAGGGGCTGGACCGGCTGGTCACGGACATCCTCTCGGCGCACCTGGCGCAGATGAGCGTCCGGCAGAACGACGACATGCGGAAGATCTCGGCGTGGGCGGCCATGGCCGCGGTCCCCACGATGATCGCGGGGATCTACGGCATGAACTTCGAGCACATGCCGGAGCTGCGGTGGGTGTGGGCGTATCCGGCGGTGATCGCGCTGATGGCCGTGCTCGAGGTGCTGCTGTACCGGTTGTTCAAGCATCGGGGATGGCTCTAGGTCCGGGTCCGGGTTCCGGGTCCGGGTCCGGGTCCGGGTCCGGCTCGGCTCGGCTCGGCTCGGGGACGGTCCAGGGGGCGGCCCGTGCGGCGGAAGCCCGCGCGTTGGAGCCCGCGCGGTCGTGCCCGCGCGGTCGGGGCTCAGGCGAGCTCGGGAGCCGCGACCGCCGGGCCGCCCAGCGCGTCGCGGCGCTCGGGCATCTCCAGGGAGACCATCCGCCGCCAGCCCGCGAACCGCTCCCACGCGTACACGGCGTGGATGCCGGCCGCGAGGAACGCCGACCTGGCCCTCGGCCAGCCGAGGATGTCCCCCATGTGGGCCATGACGGCCAGGCTCACGTCGCGGTAGATGCGGATCTCGGCGAGCGCGCACCCGCGCAGCGTCCGCTGGATGGCGCGGCCGTGCCCCGCGCGGGCCAGGCGCAGCAGCTCCTCGTGACAGTAGGCGAGGTGGTTGTCCTCGTCGTTCGAGATCATCTTCACCGCGCGGCCGAGGTCGGGGTGGTCGGCGAAGTGCCTGCGCAGCAACTCCATCTGCTCGGAGGCCCGCTGTTCGGTGACCCGGCTGTGGGCAAGGTAGGTGACGAGGTCGTGCACGGTCAGCGGATGGTCGGCCCGGAGCCTGTCGTGCGCGAGACCGACGCCGGCGCGCTCCAGGAGCATCGTGTAGTCGGTGTCGCGCGGGACCGGCACGGGGGCGAGCCCGCGCTTGCGCATCAGGGCGTTGAAGATCCGCCCGTGCTTGTCCTCGTCGGCGCCGTGCCGGGCGATCCTGGGAGCCAGGTGGTGTTCGCTCTGCGGGACGAGCGCGGCGATCCGGGCGTTCTCCCAGCCGCCCTGCGACTCCCCGCCGGCGGCGATGGAACAGAAGAGCGCGAAGGACTCGTCGTTGTCGATGATCTCCTGGAACAGACTCTTGGCCGAAAGCATCGTGGGGCACCTCTCCGCATTGCGCAGGATTCCGCAGCATTCCGCAAGGAACGAGTCAAATGCGGCACGGGAGGCGCTGCAACAGGTGTGTCGGACAACTCCGCCAAAAGAGGGACCCCAGGAGTCGGCCCGGGAGCGTAACCGCGCGCCGGATGGCGCGTTGTTCTGCGTGACGGCCGTGGCGGGGATGACCCCCGAGCCCCCACCACGGCCGCTGAAATTCCCGGACCCCCGGACCCGGACACGCGGTCCCGGTCAACTCAGACCGGCCAGCTCCAGACCGGCTAGCTCAGACCGGCGAGTTCGACGGCCTGCGCGCCGGCTCGCAGCGAGGCGAGACGCTCGTCCAGGGTGAAGCCCGCGGGGGCGAGGGTGAGCGTGGTGACGCCGGCCGCAGCGTAGGCCTTCATCCGGTCGGCGATCCGCTCCACCGAACCCAGCAGCGTGGTCCGGTCGATCAGCTCGTGCGGTACGGCGGCCGCGGCGCCCTGCTTGTCGCCGGACAGGTACTTGTCCTGGATCTCGTCGGCCGCGGCCTCGTAGCCCATGCGGCGCGCGAGCTGGTTGTAGAAGTTCTGCTTACGGCTGCCCATACCGCCGACGTACAGCGCGGTGTAGGGGCGGAAGGTGTCGGCGAGCCGCTCGACGTCCTTGTCCTCGCCGAGGGCCAGCGGCAGCGTCGGGCAGACGTCGAAGCCCTCGAGGGTCTTTCCGGCCTTCTCGCGCCCGGCCCGCAGGTGCTTGATCGCGGTGTCCTCGAGGTGCTCGGCGGACGGGAAGATGAGCAGGGCGCCGTCGGCGATCTCGCCGGTCTGCTCGAGGTTCTTCGGGCCGATCGCGGCGATGTACAGCGGGATGTGCTCGCGCTCCGGGTGCACGGTCAGCTTGATCGGCTTGCCCGGGCCGCCGGGCAGCGGCAGCGTCCAGTGCTCGCCCTCGTACGACAGCCGCTCCCGCGTCATCGCCTTGCGGACGATCTCCACGTACTCGCGCGTGCGGGACAGCGGCTTGTCGAACTTGACGCCGTACCAGCCCTCGGAGACCTGCGGTCCCGACACGCCGAGACCGAGGCGGAAGCGGCCGCCGGAGAGCGAGTCGAGGGTGGCGGCGGTCATCGCGGTCATCGCCGGCTGGCGGGCGGGGATCTGGAAGATCGCCGAGCCGACGTCGATGCGCTCGGTCTGCGCGGCCACCCAGGTGAGCACGGTGGCCGCGTCGGAGCCGTAGGCCTCGGCGGCCCAGCAGACGGCGTATCCGAGGCGGTCGGCCTCCTGGGCGACGGCGAGGTTGTCGCCGTCCATTCCGGCACCCCAGTAGCCGAGGTTGATCCCGAGCTGCATGGCCGATCCCCTTACTGATCAGTAACGACGCTGTTGCGGA
Source organism: Streptomyces sp. NPDC002884 (assembly GCF_040295245.1). NCBI lineage: Bacteria > Bacillati > Actinomycetota > Actinomycetes > Kitasatosporales > Streptomycetaceae > Streptomyces > Streptomyces sp. NPDC002884. The sequence continues at coordinate 174,817 of NZ_JBEOVB010000009.1, forward strand.
GACCTTAGCGCGGGGGCCGGGGGCCGGGGAGGGTGGTGTGGCGAGGGTCGCGCCGATCGGGGCCGGGGCCGCGGCCTGCGGAACTGACCTCCCCCTCCCGGAAATTCGGTTATCCACAGGCAACCCACTGCCCAGTTCTGGCCAGTAATCTCGGCGTTCATGGAGCAGAGGCATCTCGGCCGCACCGGCCTGCGCGTGTCCCGCATCGGGCTCGGCACCCTGACCTGGGGCCGCGACACCGACGAGCACGACGCCGCGGACGTCATGAAGACGTTCTGGGAGGCGGGCGGGACCCTCGTCGACACGGCCGACGTGTACGGCGACGGGGACGCCGAGTATCTGCTCGGACGGCTGCTGGAGGGCCTGGTGCCGCGCCGGGACCTGATCATCTCGACCAAGGCGGGCAGCGTCCCCGACCCGGACCGCCCCTACGACGGCTCACGGGGGCACCTCCTCGCCGCGCTCGACGCCTCGCTGGTCCGGCTGGGCACGGACCATGTCGACCTGTGGCAGGTGCACGCCTTCGACGCCGACACCCCGCTGGAGGAGACCCTCCAGGCCCTCGACATCGCTGTCGCCACCGGCCGTGCCCGCTACGCCGGGGTCTCCAACTTCTGCGGCTGGCAGCTCGCCAAGGCGGCCACCTGGCAGCTCTCCGCGCCGGGCACCCGGACCCGCCTCGCGGCGACGCAGATGGAGTACTCGCTGCTGCAACGCGGCGTCGAGCGCGAGGTGCTGCCGGCCGCGCTGGATCTGGGCGTCGGTCTGCTGCCCTCCTCGCCGCTGGGCCGCGGCGTGCTCACCGGCAAGTACCGGGGCGACGCCCTGCCGCCCGGCTCGCGCGGTGCCTCCGACCACTTCGGCCTCTTCGTCGAGCCGTATCTCGACGACACCGCGAGCCGCATCGTGGACGCCGTATCGACCGCCGCGGACGGCCTGGCGGTGACGCCGCTCCAGGTCGCCCTCGCCTGGATCCGCGACCGGCCCGGCGTGGCCGCCCCGATCGTCGGCGCGCGCAACGCGCAGCAGCTCACGGCGGCATTGTCAGTGGAGGCCCTTAGTCTTCCTGACGAGATCTGCCGGGCTCTCGACGACGTGTCGGCGCCCGTGCACCGCTATCCCGATCACGACTGGAGCACGCTGTGAGCACGGAGTCGGTTCCCCCGGAGAGCACGGAGAACGCCGGACCGGCGACGCCGGACGCGGCCGGGGAGCCCGGGACCCCGGACGACACCGCGACGGCGCGGCCCGAACCGGCGCCGGCCGACAGCGCCCCGACGAGCGACGCCGACACCCCGTCTCCCGCCCCCGGCGCAGAAGCCGTGAGCGACGGCGACGGCGACGGCGACGGCGACGGCGACGGCGGGGAGACGCTCGCCGCAGGGGCCGAGGCAGATCCGGAAGCAGATCCCGAAGCGGAAACAGAGACGGAAGCAGAGGCGGAAGCCGGCAAGACCGGCGACGGCGAAGCGGCCGCGCAGCTCTCCGAGGCGCAGGCCGAGCTCGCCGCGCAGAAGCGCGAGCGGGAGCGGATCGAGCGGCGCCGGGCCGAGAAGGCGGAGCCCATCGACAGCGGGACCAAGCTGAGCGGGAAGGCCGCCGACCTGCTGGCGGCCGTGCGCGCGGTGGAGGGCGGGGCGAAGCCCCCGGCCACCGTGTTCGCCGAGCCGGCGCCCGCCCCGCGCCGCCCCGCCCCGGAGCCGGAGCGGCGCTCCCAGCCGGTGACCGCCGGACCGGCCGCGGACACCGCACCGGCGCCCGCGGCGGAAGCCGTCGAGGGGGTGCGGCGCGTGCTCGCCGACGGCGGCGCGCCCGAGGCTCTCGCGCCGCAGGCCGCAGCGGCGCTCGGCGAGGGCGCCGAGGAGCTGCTGCGCGAGGACCCGTGGCAGCTGCTGCGCGTCCCGAGTGTGCGTCCCGAGCAGGCCGACGGGTTCGCGCGGGCGCTGCTCGGCCCGGAGTGCGCCCCCGACGACGAACGGCGCGGCCGCGCGGTGACGGTCTGGCTGCTGGAGCAGGCCGCCCTGGCCGGACACACCGCCCTGGAGCTGCCGACGCTCACCGCCGCTCTCGGCCGCCAGGCCGTGCCGGACGCCGAGGCGGCCGTGCAGAGCGCGCTGGCCGAGGGCGACGCCCTCGTCTTCCAGGACGCCCTGGACTCGGTGGACGCCGCCCGGGCCGCCCAGCCCGGGGCGACCGCCGAGAACAGCGCGCACGGCCGGGAGGAGAGCGGCGAGGACGAGAGCGGCGAAGACGGCGAGGAGGCCCGGCCGGTCCGTGTCCTGGTGGGCCTGGAGCGGTACGCGCTGGCGGAGGAGAGCCTCGCCGACGCGCTGGCCCGGGTGGTCAACTCCCTGGCCAAGGAGGCCTCCGCGCCGTGGGAGTCGGTGACGGCCGGCGCGTCCGGCAGCACGGCCGAACTGCTGCGCGCCGTCGCCGGACACGGTCTGGTGCTGCACACCGGCGGCGACGCCTCGCACTCCGAACCGGCGACGCTGCTCACCGCGGCCCGGACCCTGGGCCTGCGCGCGGTCGCCGCCTGTCACACGCCGGACGGACGGCGGCGGTTCACAGCTCTCCTCGGCGAGCGGGCGGCGGACGGCGCCGTCGTCACCGTCGACGGTCTGCTGGCCGGCACCGAGGGTCCCGGACGGGACGCCGACGGGGCCTTCGCCCTCGACCTGCTGGTGCTGCTCGACGCTCCGCAACTGGACGTGGAGAACGCCGCGATGCTGGCGGAGTCGCTGCCGGACGGGGCGCGGCTGGTGCTGAGCGGGGATCCGGCGGTGCTGTGGTCGGCCGGTCCGGGCCGGGTCTTCGCCGATCTGCTCGCGGCGCGCGCCTGCCCGCAGGTCGCCTCGCGCACACCCGATCCGGGGCCGATCGGCGAACTCGTCTCCGGCGTCGGCATCGGCGAGCTGAACCAGGTCGACGCGCCCGGCAAGGAGATCGTGATCGTGCCGGTGCGGGAGGCGGGCGAGGCCGTGCACCGGACCGTGCAGCTCGTCGCCGACTCGGTGCCGCGGGCCTTCGGGATCACCCCCGAGGAGACGGTGGCGATCACCCCCGGGCACGGCGGCGCGGCCGGCACACGCGCGCTGAACGCCGCCCTCAAGGAACGGCTCAATCCCGGCCCCGGCCGCTTCGGCGGCTTCGACCCCGGTGACCGGATCGCCTACTCGCCCGCGCCCGGCCGTACGGTGCCGGGCCGGGTGGTGACGGCCGACGCGGACGGGCTGCATCTGTCCTGTGCCGACGGCCCGGTGGTCGTCCCGAGGGAACGGGTGGAGCAGGCCGTACGGCACGGGTGGGCGCTGACCGCGCACCAGGCCGTGGGCAGCCGGTGGCCCGCGGCGGTCGTGGTCCTGCCCGGGGACGCCGCACAGGCCCTCTCCCGTCCCTGGGTGTACACGGCGTTCGGCCGGGCGGAGCGCCATCTGTCCGTGGTGCACGGGGTCGAGCAGGCCCTGCCGAAGGCCGTCGCCGAGATCCCGGCGAAGCCCCGCACGACGCGGCTGCCGGTGCTGCTGCGCACCCAGGTCCCGGCGGCCGAGTAGCGCGGACGGCGGCGGTCCCGAAGGGTCTCCCCCTCGCGACCGCCGCCGTCATGAAGCCTCGGAGGCTCCCGCGTCCCGTCGGCCCGCTGTCGGCCGCCGACTAGCGGTCCGCGTCCAGTGGCTCCAGTTCCTCGTCCTCGATGTCGTCCGCGAGATCCTCGTCGTCGTCACCGTCGTCGAGCTCGTCGAAGACCGAGCTCACGTCGAAGCGGCAGACGACCCGCCCGGGGTCGGCCTGCTCGAACGGTGTCTCCAGCCACTCGCCCGGCTCGGCCGGTTCGTCCGCCGCCAGCACCCACAGCGTGGAGTCGCCCTCCTCCAGGCCGAACTCCTTGTGCCGGGAGGCGATCTCGTCCGGCTCGAACTCGCCGAACAGAATGCCCAGCGCTCCGTGCACCGTGTCCGAGACCGCGCCGCCCACTCCCTCGTCGTCCGCCGCCTCGATCCGCTGGGCCTGCGCCAGCAGCCGCTGCGGCTCCGCGACGGCGTAGTCGCGGCGGATCAGCACACTCAGCGCGTTCGGCTCCTCGGGACCCGCGTACGGCGGCAGGGAGTCCTCCGCGCCGGGGATCTCGAAGGGCGTGACCTCGTCATAGCGGTCGTAGAGCAGTTCGTCGTAGACCTCGGCGGCCGCGGCCAGCTCGTTGAACGCCTCGTAGACAGCCGGGTCGTCCTCCCCCGTCCTACGTTCGACCGCCGCCAGGTGGCGGTCGAGCGCGGTCTTGACCGCCTCGGCGGCGGCGCGTACCTCGGCAGCGGTGGGCTGCGCAGCATCAGACATAGTGCAGACGCTATCCGTACCGGACCCCAGACCGCACAATAGATGCGATGCCGGAATACGAATTTGTCGACGTCTACGTACCGCGCGGAGTCTCCCGCAAGGACGCGACCCGACTGCTGACCGACCATGCCGAGTACGGACACTGGGAGTTGGACCGCCTGAGCCTGCTGCGTGACGGCAGCCGCAGGGTGCGGCTGCGCCGGCGGATCATCCGCCAGGTGCGGGCCACGTGGTGAGGTGAGCCGACGGATACGGAGCGGGCCCCGCCGAGGCGGGGCCCGCTCCGTCGTGGGCTCACTCGGGGTTCACGCGGAGGGGCGTGCCTTGCGGTAGAGCACCGCGCCCGCGAGCAGCGCGCCCACGCCGGCCGGCAGGGCGAGGCCCATCGGCAGTTCGCTGCCGGTGTGCGCGAGTTGCGCGGTGTGGGCGGCGGGCCGCTGGACGCCGGAGGCGCCGGCCGGGGTCACGTGATCCGAGGTGGACGGTACGTTCCCGGGGCGGGACGGGTTGGACTGTCCGTGCCCGCCCGGCTTGCCGGGGCCGTGCCCTCCGGGCTTGCCCGGCGTCTCGTGGCCGCGGGAGGGAGGCGTGTGGGCGCCGGTACCGCTGTCGTTGGCGCAGTCGTTGCCGAAGGACGGGTTGAGGATCCCGACGACGTCGATGCTGTTGCCGCACACGTTGACCGGCACGTCGATCGGCGCCTGGACCTGGTTGCCGGAGCCGACACCGGGCGATCCGCCGGTGTACCCGCCCGCGTGCGCGCCCCCGGAGCCGCCGTGGCCGCCGCCGTGGTGACCGCCGTGGCCGCCGCCGTGGTGACCGCCCCGGCCGCCACCGCCGCCCTGGTGGTCGCCGTAGCCCCCGCCCTGATGGTCGCCGTAGCCGCCGCCCTGGTGGTGGCCGTGGCCGCCGCCCCGTTGGTCGCCGTAGCCGCCCGACCGCGCGCCGCCGCCCTTGTTGGCGCAGGAGTTGCCGAAGGTCGGGTTGAGCGCCCCGACGACGTCGACGGTGTTGCCGCAGACGTTCACCGGAACGTTGACCGGCGCCTGCACCGAGTTGCCCGACAGGACGCCGGGCGAGTCCGTGGCGGCACCGTTCGCGCCGGAGTCGGCGTGGGCGTAGCCGCCTGCGGCGGCGATCACCCCCGTCGCCGCCGCCACGGTCATGAGGCTTTTGCGGGTGACCTGTCGCATTGCTGAATCCCTGCTTTCAATCTCGTCACTCGGCCCGAATTGCTCGCATCATGGCAGCTGTTCGATTAGTTTCGGGCTCTTCGACTTCTTCGGCTTTTCCTTCGGAGAAATACCGTCGGCCCCGGAGCGCATGGCGCGCGCTCCGGGGCCGACGGTGTGGACGGACGACCCCTCAGCGGGTCGGCGTCACTTGTTGATGCAGGTGTTGCCGAAGGCGGGGTTCAGCAGCCCGATCACCGAGATCGTGTTGCCGCAGACGTTCACCGGGACGTGCACGGGCACCTGGATCACGTTGCCCGAGGCGACACCCGGGGAGTGCACGGCAGCACCCTGGGCACCGGCGTCGGCAACAGCCAGACCCGCGCCCGCGAGAACCAGCCCACCAGTGGCAGCCGCAGCAGCGACGACCTTCTTGATCATTATTCCTCCTTGTTGGCAATGCGATCCCAAGCAGCGGATCGCATCACCAGTAACGAGGGGGAATTAATGAGGCTACGCGCTTATCGGCGCATTCACTCTTCCCAGTCGCGCCCGCACAGGCGGCCGATTCCCTTCGTCCGTTCTCGGTCCGGTGAAATCTCGTTTCAGCGGGACAATTCAGGACGCGTCGATGAACCGGTCGAGCACACGCACCCCGAACTGGAGCCCGTCCACCGGAACCCGCTCGTCCACGCCGTGGAACATCCCGGCGAAGTCCAGCTCCGGCGGCAGCTTCAGCGGGGCGAAGCCGAAGCCGCGGATACCGAGGTCGTCGAAGGACTTGGCGTCGGTTCCGCCGGAGAGCATGTAGGGGATGGCCTTGGCGGTCGGGTCCTCGGCGAGCAGCGCGGACTGCATCGCCTCGACCAGCGGCCCGTCGAAGGAGGTCTCCAGCGCCTTGTCGGAGTGCACGTCCTCGCGGCGCACCTTCGGGCCGAGGATCCGGTCGAGGTCGGCGAGGAACTCGTCCTCGTGCCCCGGCAGGAACCGTCCGTCGACATGCGCGGTGGCCTCGCCCGGGATGACGTTGACCTTGTAGCCGGCGCCCAGCTGGGTCGGGTTGGCGGTGTTGCTCAGGGTCGCGCCGATCAGCTTGGCGATCCCTCCCAGCCTGGCGAGGGTCGACTGCATGTCCTCGGGGTCGAGCTGGGTGCCGAGCGCGTCGCCGAGTTCGTCGAGGAAGGCGCGGGTCGTCTTGGTGACCCGTACCGGGAAGGTGTGCCGGCCGAGCCGCGCGACCGCCTCGGAGAGCTCGGTGATCGCGTTGTCCCGGTGGATCATCGAGCCGTGTCCGGCGGTGCCGGCCACGGTCAGCTTCATCCAGTGCATGCCCTTCTCGGCCGTCTGGATGAGGTAGAGCCGCCGCTCCTCGCTCACGGTGAACGAGAAACCGCCCACCTCGCTGATCGCCTCGGTGACGCCCTCGAGCAGGTCGGGGTGGTTGTCGACGAGGTGACGGGCGCCGTAGGTGCCGCCCGCCTCCTCGTCGGCGAGGAACGCGAGCACGATGTCCCGGGGCGGCTTGCGCCCGGTGCGCAGCCGGTCGCGGACGACCGCGAGCGTCATCGCGTCCATGTCCTTCATGTCGACCGCGCCCCGGCCCCAGACGCATCCGTCGGCGACCTCGCCGGAGAAGGGGTGGTGGGTCCAGTCGACCGCGTTCGCCGGTACGACGTCGAGGTGACCGTGGATGAGCAGCGCGGGCCTGGACGGGTCCTCGCCCTCGATGCGGGCCACGGTGGAGGCGCGTCCCGGGTGCGACTCGAAGATCTTCGGTTCGAGTCCCACTTCGGCGAGCTTCTCGGCGACCCACTCGGCCGCCTTGCGTTCACCCGGGCCCGAGTGGTCGCCGTAGTTGCTGGTGTCGATCCGGATCAGCTCGCGGCAGAGGTCCACGACCTCGTCCTCGCCGGTGACGCTCCTGGCCGTGCCGTCGGTCGCGCTCACGCTGGTTCCTCCCGCTGTCACTGCTGGTGGGTCCCCCTCATCCTCTCTCTCCCCCGCCCCCCGCCCAAGGCCGGTCCCGGCCCGTCACACGCCGTTCACGCGGGATACGGCATCCGGCGGGGGCGACTGCCCGTGATCGGGCACCCCGGAAAGCCTGGTAATGTTTACGACGTCGCCGCGGGGGAAACCCCGCACGACAGACACCTTGTCCGGGTGGCGGAATGGCAGACGCGCTAGCTTGAGGTGCTAGTGCCCTTTATCGGGCGTGGGGGTTCAAGTCCCCCCTCGGACACAGAGGCAGAACCAGCCGGGACGTTCACGAGATCGTCCTCGATGGATCTGCGAATTGCCGGTGAGTCACGTGACTCACCGGCAATTCTTCGTTCCTGGAGCCCTTCGGACCTTCGGGCTCCCCGCTCGTCGCGGCACCGGCCCGCCCGTACCAGCCCGGGCCCGTCCTGAGCCGCGCCCGTCGGGCCGGTCACCGATACTGGGAAAATGGGCAAACTTGGGCAACATGCCCCAGCGAGCCGACGGGCCGACCCCTTGCCACCGAAGGCCGGGCCACCGCGAGCCGGTCCGAAGGCCCGTCACCGTTCGGCAGGCCGACGTCTGCTGTCGTTGCGGAAACCGCGCAGCGTCGCCGGTCAGGTCTTCCTGCTGCAACTGGCGGTCGTCCTCCTGCTCATCGCCACGGCCGTCGTGGTGCTCGTCATCCAGGACCGCAATCGCGCGATCCAGGAAGCCGGCGACCGGTCGCTGGTGGCGGCCGAGTCGTTCGCGAACGCCCCGGGCACCGCGGAGGCGATGAAGAGCGACGACCCGACGGCGGCACTCCAGCCACACGCCGAGGCGGTGCGCAAGAAGACCGGCGTCGACTACGTCGTGGCACTGAGCCCCTACGGCTTCCGCTGGACCCACCCGGACCCGGACCAGATCGGGAAGCACGTCTCCACCTCCTACGGCCAGGCACTCGAAGGCGAGCCCCACCAGACCACGTTCGACAGCAGTCTGGGGAAGGCGGTCGACTCGACGGTGGCCGTCTTCGACGAGAAGGGGACCGCGGTCGGCCTCGTCACCGTGGGGGTCACCGCGGACAAGGTGACCAGCGTGGTGCAGCACCAGCTGCCGGTGATCTTCGCCGCCGGCGGTGTCGCGCTGCTGCTGGCCGCGGGCGGGTCGGCCCTGGTCAGCGGGCGTTTGCGGCGCCAGACCCGGGGCCTCGGACCGGTGGAGATGACCCGCATGTACGAGCACCACGACGCGGTGCTGCACGCGGTCCGCGAAGGCGTGCTCATTCTGGACGGTGGCGGCAGGCTGCTGCTGGTCAACGACGAGGCGCGCCGGCTGCTCGCACTGCCGCCGGAGGCCGAGGGCAGGCCGGTCACCGGACTCGGGCTGAGCCCGGCCCTGGCCGGGCTGCTGGGATCCGGGCTGGCTGCCACGGACGAGGTCTTTCTGGCCGGGGACATCCTGCTCGCGGTCAGCGTGCGGCCGGTGGTCGGCCCGCAGGGGGGCAGCGTGGCCACCCTGCGGGACACCACGGAGCTGCGCGCCCTCGCGGGCCGGGCGGACGTGGCGGGCGGGCGCCTGCAACTGCTCTACGAGGCCAGCACGCGGATCGGTACCACCCTCGACATGACGCGCACCGCCGAGGAACTGACCGAGATGGCGGTCCCGCGCTTCGCCGACTTCGCCACCGTCGAGTTGCTGGAGCCCGTGCTGCAAGGGGGCGAACCGACGGGGGCGAGTACGGGGATGCGCCGTATCGCCTCCGAGGGCATCCGGGACGACGTGCCCCTCTACCCCGTCGGGAGGCGTATGCGCTACGCGCCGGACAACCCCGTGGCCATCGGTATGGCCACCGGCCGGCCGGTCCTGGTGGCGGACCTCGCCATGGCCGACGGATGGCGGGCCCAGAACCCGGAGCGGGCCCGGAAGGTCATCGAGTTCGGTATCCGCTCCATGATCTCGGTGCCGCTCCGGGCCCGAGGCCAATTGCTGGGTGTCGTGGAGTTCTGGCGTTCGGAGCAGGACCCCTTCGAGGCGGACGACCTGTCCCCCGCCGAGGAACTCGCCGGCCGGGCGGCCGTGTGCATCGACAACGCGCGGCGATACACCCGCGAGCACACCACGGCCGTCACCCTTCAGCGCAGCCTGCTGCCCGGCGTGCTCCCCGAGTTGTCCGCCCTGGAGGTCGGGCACCGGTACCTGCCCGCCCAGGCGGGGGTGGGCGGTGACTGGTACGACGTCATCCCGCTGCCGGGGGCCCGGGTGGCCCTGGTGGTCGGCGACGTCGTCGGGCACGGTCTGCACGCCGCCGCGACGATGGGTCGCCTGAGGACCGCGGTGCACAACTTCGCCGCCCTGGACCTGCCTCCGGACGAGCTTCTCGCGCACCTGGACGACCTGATCACCCGGATCGACCAGGACGCGGCGGCGCAGGGGAACACCGAGGCCGTCACCGGCGCCACCTGCCTGTACGCGGTCTACGATCCGGTCTCCGGGCGGTGTGTTCTCGGCCGGGCCGGTCATCCCGGTCCGGCGCTGGTCTCGCCCGACGGCTCCGTGACCTTCCCCGACATCCCCGTCGCCCCGCCGCTCGGCGTGGGAGGAGGCCTGCCGGTCGAGACGGCCGTACTCCGGCTGGCAGCCGGCAGCCGGCTGGTCCTGTACACCGACGGTCTGGTCGAGGCCCGCGGCCGTGACATCGACACCGGGCTCGGCATGCTGAGGCAGGCGCTCGCCCATACGGACGGCGCCGACCCGGACGACACCTGCCGGGCGGTGCTCGACGCGATGCTGCGCACCAGGTCGAGTGACGACGTCGCCCTGCTCGTCGCACGCACCCGGCTGCTCGACCCGGGCCAGGTCGGGGAGTGGGAGGTGCCCGGCGACCCCGCGGCCGTCTCCCGGATCCGCGCCGAGGCCACGCGCAGGCTGGAGTCCTGGGGGCTCGGCGCGGCCGCGTTCACGACCGAGCTGATCCTCAGCGAACTCGTGACGAACGCCATCCGGTACGGAGCGAGCCCCATCAGCCTGCGGCTGCTTCGCGACCGCGACAGTCTGATCTGCGAGGTCGCCGACGGCACCAGCACCTCCCCGCACCTGCGCCGTGCGGCCTTCACCGACGAGGGGGGGCGTGGTCTGTTCCTCGTCGCGCAGATGTCCCGCCGCTGGGGGACCCGGTACACCGACCGAGGCAAGATCATCTGGGCTGAGCAGGCGCTCGACGCCGGAGCCGCCGGGGACCTAGGCGGTCTCCCGATGGCGGACCTGTGAAGCGGGGAGCGGGACGGAGACCGGGCCGCGGCTCCGGGCCGCCGCTCCGGGCCGCCGCTCCGGGCGGGCCCGCGCCCGGAGCGTTCAGGAGCCGTCGCCGACCGTGAAGTACGGGATCTTGGCCGGGTCCTGGCCGAAAGCGGCCCCGAGATAGACGGCCGACAGTTTGGTGAGCGTCCCGTCGTCGATCAGCTGTCTGATGATCCGGTCCAGCTCGTCCTTGTCGGGTGACCCCTTCGGGTAGAGGGCGCCGTAGCCCTGGTCCGTCCGGTACTGGCCCACGAGGCGCACCTTGCCCTCCCGCTTCTGGGGATACGCCAGCAGGATCGTCGTGTCGTGGACGACCGCGTCGACCCGTCCCTCCTCCAGCGCCGTGACCATCTCCGGGTCGTTGGGGAAGGCGGTGACGGGCTTGGTCGGCTTGAGGCGCTTCTCGACGAACTCCTCGCCCGTGGTGCCCTCGGCCACTCCGATGCGGACGTCACGGATGTCGGCTTCGTCGATCTTCTCGTCGTCCCTGATCAGCACTCCCAGGGTCGAGGAGAGGTAGGGCGGGGAGAACTCGGCCACCTTCATGCGTTCCGGGGTGATCGTGATCTGCGCCAGGGCCAGGTCGAAGTCCTTGGTCCGGCCGGACACGACCTCCGGGAAGGGGGCGTTCTCCACCTTCACCCGGTCGAGTCCGGACCGATAGGCGATGTTGGCGGCCATGCAGTACTCGTAGCCGCTCTTGATGGAGTCCGGCGTGTCGCCGTTCCACCAGCCGGGCGCGGGCAGGGTCGTCTTGACCGTGAGGGCGCCCGCCGTCTCGGGTGTCAGGTGGAACTCCCCGTAATGTCCCGAGACCGGGCAGTCGCCGTAGCGGACGTTCGGCGACCGCGACCCGCCCTGGTCACAGGCCGATGTCGCGACGATGAGCGCCACGCCGACAGCCAGGGAGCCGATCGCTGCCGCGGCGCGCATCATTGCACCTCCGGTAGGGGCATACTCCTTGATTCACCATAAATCACCCCGAACCATACGACTGCCGGAGCCGTGCGGGAGGGCTCCGGAGCGCGGGTCGGGCCACCGCCTTCCAGCGGTGCCGAGCGGCCGGCCGCCCGCCTCGGCCCCGTTCCCGTCCTCGGCGCGTGCCACGCCAAAGCGGGACATCAGGGCGGCAGAGGCGTCCTTCCCGCCGATGTGGGGCAAGTCTCTCCGCGGTGCGAAGCTTCCAGGTCAGAGCGTTGCCGTTGATCTTCCACGGCACCCCGGACGGCCTCCCCGAGTGGCCGCTCCCCTGCGGCGAGCCTAGCGTCGTACTAAAATTTCCGGCTTGTTACGGAGCTGGACCGGACAACCCCAGGCAGACCTGCGGGCCCGCCGGCGCCCCGGAGGCTTCCGGGATCGAGACGCGAGGACCGATGGCAGCCATTCACGAGAGCAGTGCTCTCGGCCTGCTCGACGAAGAAATCCACGCTCGACTCGGTGACACCGCACGCTTCTCCGGCGGCCCCGCCGCCTCCCCCCGCACCCTCGTCGACGTCTTCGACGCGTCCGTACGGTCGTTCCCGGACGAGCTCGCCCTGGACGACGGCAGCACGCCCCTCACCTACCGCGCCCTCGCCGTCGAGGTGGAGAACCTCCGGCGCCGGCTCTCCGCCGCCGGGGTCGGGCTCGGCGACCGGGTGGGCATCCGTGTCCCGTCCGGCACCAACGACCTCTACGTGGCGATCCTCGCCGTCCTCGCCGCCGGCGCCGCCTACGTCCCGGTGGACGCCGAGGATCCCGACGAGCGGGCCGAGCTGGTCTTCGGGGAGGCGGACGTGCGGGCCGTCGTCGGCGCCCGGCACGAGATCACCGTCCACGGCACGTCCGGGGCGGCCGCCGCCCGCCCAGGCACCGAGCACGACGCCTGGATCATCTTCACCTCCGGCTCCACCGGGAAGCCCAAGGGCGTCGCCGTCAGCCACCGCAGCGCCGCCGCCTTCGTGGACGCCGAGGCCGCGCTGTTCCTCACCGAGGAGCCGATCGGGCCCGTCGACCGGGTCATGGCCGGGCTCTCCGTGGCCTTCGACGCGTCCTGCGAGGAGATGTGGCTCGCCTGGCGCTACGGGGCCTGCCTGGTGCCCGTGCCCCGCTCCCAGGTCCGCAGCGGCGCCGATCTGGGGCCCTGGCTGGTCGAGCAGGAGATCACGGTCGTCTCCACGGTGCCGACGCTGGCCGCGCTGTGGGAGCCCGAGACCCTCAACGACGTACGGCTGCTGATCTTCGGCGGTGAGGCCTGCCCGCCCGAGCTGGTGCAGCGGCTGGTGACGGAGGGGCGGGAGGTCTGGAACACGTACGGGCCGACCGAGGCCACCGTCGTCGCCTGCGCCTCCCTGATGTCCGGCGAGGAGCCGATCCGGATCGGACTGCCGCTCAGGGGCTGGGAGCTGGCCGTCGTGGACGAGGCCGGGGAGCCCGTGCCGCTGGGCGGCAGCGGGCAGCTGGTGATCGGCGGGGTCGGGCTCGCGCGCTATCTCGACGCCGAGAAGGACGCGGAGAAGTACGCGCCGCTCGAGTCGCTGGGCTGGGAGCGGGCGTACCGCAGCGGTGACCTGGTGCGCGCCGACGTCGAGGGGCTCGTCTTCCTCGGACGGGCCGACGAGCAGATCAAGCTCGGCGGGCGGCGGATCGAGCTGGGCGAGGTGGACGCGGCACTCCAGGCGCTGCCGGGTGTCGCGGGGGCCGCCGCCGCCGTGCGGACCGCCCGCGGCGGCAATCAGCTCCTGGTGGGATACGTCGTGACGCAGGACGGCTGGGACCAGGCGGCGGCCGTGCAGCGGCTGCGCGCCGAGCTGCCCGCCGCCCTGGTGCCGCTGCTCGCGCCGGTGGACGACCTGCCGACCCGGACCTCGGGCAAGGTCGACCGCAACGCCCTGCCCTGGCCCCTGGAAGGGGTGGAGACGGGCGGCCCGGCCGAGCAGCTCTACGGCACCGAGGCCTGGCTGGCGGAACAGTGGACCGAGGTCCTCGGCATCCCCGTGGGCAGTGCCCGCGACGACTTCTTCGCGATCGGCGGCAGCAGCCTCGCCGCCGCCCAGCTGACGACGCGGCTGCGCACCCGCTACCCCAGCGCGGCCGTCCTCGACATCTACCAGCAGCCCACCCTGCGCAAGCTGGCCCGGCACCTGGAGAAGTCCGCGCAGGACGACGGGGCGACCCGCGTCATCGCGCCGGTGCCCGCGCGCGCCAAGGTGATCCAGACGCTGCTGCTCGTACCGCTGTTCACGCTGCTGGGGCTGCGCTGGACGGTGCCGCTGGCCGCGCTCGGCAACCTGCTGCCCGCGTACGCCTGGCTGCCGACCGCCCCGTGGTGGCTGGTCGGGTCCGCCGCCCTGCTGCTGTTCAGCCCGCCCGGACGGCTCGCGATCGCCGCGGGCGGGGCGCGGCTGCTGCTGCGCGAGGTGCAGCCGGGGCGGTACCCGCGCGGTGGCGGCGTCCATCTGCGGCTGTGGACGGCGGAGCGGCTGGCCGAGTTCAGCGGGGCGACCTCGCTGACCGGGTCCTGGCTGGAGCGCTACGCACGGGCCCTGGGGGCCAAGGTCGGGCCGGACGTGGACCTGCACTCGCTGCCGCCGGTGACCGGCATGCTGAAGCTGGGCCGGGGCGCGGCCGTGGAGTCCGAGGTGGACCTGTCCGGCTGGTGGCTGGACGGCGACCGGCTGGAGATCGGGACGGTCAAGGTGGGCGCGCACGCCGTCGTCGGCACGCGCAGCATGCTCTTCCCCGGCGCCCGGGTCGGCAAGCGGGCCGAGGTGGCGCCGGGTTCGGCGGTCACCGGTCAGGTACCCACCGGTCAGCGGTGGGCGGGCGCGCCCGCGGTCAAGCTCGGCAAGGCCAAGCGCAACTGGCCCAAGGAACGGCCGGCGCGGGGCACGTCCTGGCGTGTGCTGTACGGCCTGGCCGGTTTCGCGCTGACCGCGCTGCCGGTGCTGGCGGGCGGGGCGGCCCTGCTGGTGGCGAGCCGCTTCGTGACCCCGGACGGCGGGCTGGGTGAGGCCCTGCGGGGCGCCGCGCTCGCCCTGGTCCCGGCCACGCTCGCCTTCGGTCTGGCGTACGCCGTGCTGCTGCTGATCGCCGTACGGCTGCTGAGCCTCGGTCTGCGCGAGGGCACGCATCCCACGCACAGCAGGATCGGCTGGCAGGCCTGGACCGTCACACAGCTCATGGACCACTCGCGCGAGACCCTCTTCCCGCTGTACGCGGGGCTGGTCACGCCGGTGTGGCTGCGGCTGCTCGGGATGCGGATCGGCAAGGGCGCGGAGGTCTCCACGGTCCTCGCGCTGCCCAGCCTGACCACGGTCGGCGAGGGCGCGTTCCTCGCCGACGACACGCTGACCGCGCCGTACGAGCTCGGCGGCGGCTGGATGCGGATCGGGCGGGCGGAGATCGGGCGGCGGGCGTTCCTCGGCAACTCGGGGATGACCGCGCCGGGGCGGAGCGTGCCGGACGGCGGCCTGGTGGGGGTGCTGTCGGCGACGCCGAAGAAGGCGAAGAAGGGCAGCTCGTACCTGGGGCTGCCGCCGGTGAAGCTGCCGCGGAACACGACCGGCGGTGACCAGAGCCGGACGTACGAGCCGCCCGCGCGGCTGCTGTGGGCTCGTGCGCTGGTGGAACTGTGCCGGATCGTGCCGGTGTTCTGCTCGGCGGGGCTGGCCGTGCTGACGGTGGCGGTGCTGTGCGCGCTGGGCGTCTGGGCGCCGCTGCTGTCCGGGCTCGTCCTGCTCGGGGCGGGGGCCGCGGCGGCCGTCGTCTCGATCGTCGCCAAGTGGCTGCTCGTCGGGCGGCATCGCAGCGGCGAGCATCCGCTGTGGAGCGGCTTCGTGTGGCGCAACGAGCTGGCGGACACCTTCGTCGAGGTCGTGGCGGTGCCGTGGCTGGCGGGCGCCGTGCCGGGGACGCCGGTGATGACGGCGTGGCTGCGCGGGCTCGGCGCGCGGATCGGCAGGGGCGCGTGGGTGGAGAGCTACTGGCTGCCGGAGTCCGACCTGGTGACGCTCGGGGACGGGGCGACGGTGAACCGTGGGTGCGTCCTGCAGACTCACCTCTTCCACGACCGGATCTTGCGGACGGATACTGTGGTCCTCCGTGAGGGTGCCACGCTGGGCCCTGGCGGGATCGTGCTGCCCGGCAGCACGATCGGGGCCCGGACGACCCTGGGTCCCGCGTCGCTCGTCATGGCCGCGGAGTCCGTCCCGGACGACACCCGCTGGCTCGGCAACCCGATCGAGGCATGGCGTCCCTGAGAGGGGGCTACTCGGAGTCGGTGGGCGGTGCGCCGGCGGCGGGTGGTTCGATTACAGGTCAGGGAGCGGACGGGGAAGTGGCAGTTCAGCAGGCGGTCGGGCCGGATCCCTATTTCCCGGCGAACGGTGATTCCCGTTACCGGGTGCACCGCTACGAGCTCACGCTGGACTACCGGCCCGGCCCGAACCGGCTGTCGGGCGCGGCGCGGATCAACGCCATCGTGGGGCGCTCGGCGCTGCCGGAGTTCCAGTTGAACCTGGCCGACTTCAAGATCGGCCGGGTCCGGGTGGACGGCCGGCCGACGCATTACACCCACCGTGGCGGCCGGCTGCGCGTGCGGCCCGCCAAGCCGCTGCGCGCCGGGGCCGCCTTCACCGTCGAGGTGCACTGGTCGGGCAACCCCAAGCCGGTGAACAGCCCCTGGGGCGGGATCGGCTGGGAGGAGCTGGGCGACGGGGCGCTGGTGGCCAGCCAGCCCGTCGGGGCGCCCTCCTGGTATCCGTGCAACGACCGGCCCGCGGACAAGGCGTCGTACCTGATATCGGTCACGACACCGTCGGCGTACTCGGTGGTGGCGGGCGGCCGGCTGCTGACGCGGACCACGAAGGCCTCGACGACCACCTGGGTGTACGAGCAGGCGGCGCCGACGTCGAGCTATCTGGTCGGCCTGTCCATAGGCAAGTACCAGACCGTCCTGCTGGGCGACCCGGGACTCGGGGGCATCCCCCAGCACGGGCACCTTCCTGCCGAGCTGCTGGCGGAGTTCTCGCGGGACTTCGCGCGCCAGCCCGGGATGATGCACCTCTTCCAACAGCTCTTCGGGCCCTACCCGTTCGACGAGTACGCGGTGGTGGTGACGGAGGAGGACCTCGATGTCCCCGTCGAGGCCCAGGGGTTGTCGCTGTTCGGCGCCAACCACGTGGACGGCGCGCGGGGTTCGGAGCGGCTGGTGGCGCACGAGCTGGCGCACCAGTGGTTCGGCAACAGTGTGTCCATCGCCGACTGGCGGCACATCTGGCTGAACGAGGGGTTCGCGAAGTACGCGGAGTGGCTGTGGTCGGAGCGGTCGGGCGGGCGCAGCGCGCAGCAGCTCGCCGCGGTCGCGCACCGGTCGCTGTCCTCGCTGCCGCAGGACCTGCGCCTCGCCGACCCCGGCCGCAAGTCGATGTTCGACGACCGGCTCTACGAGCGCGGCGGGCTCACCGTGCACGCGCTGCGCTGCGCGCTGGGCGACGACGCGTTCTTCCGGATGCTGCGCGCCTGGCTCGGGCTGCACCGGGGCGGGTCGGTGACGACGTCGACGCTCGCCGCGCACGCGGCCCGGTTCGCGCCGGAGCCGCTGGACGAGCTGTTCGAGGCATGGGTGTACGGCACGGCGCTGCCGCCGCTGCCGGTCCCGTCGGTGGCCCGGGGCGCGGAGTCGGCGTAGGCGCTCCGCTGTGCTCGCGGTGCTGCACCGACCGGGTGGTGAGACGGCCGGCACGGTGTTCGGCCCGCGGGCCGGTGGGGGTCGATCGCACGGTTCCCCGCGCCCCCTACGGGGCACGGCGCCCTCCGACGGGCGCGATCGGCGGGCGGGCACAATGGGGGCATGGCCCGACGCACCGCCCGCCCGCGACAGCGCGCCTCCGCCGCCGTCCGCACCTCACCCGCCACGCCCGCCGGCTGCCCCTGCGGGCTGCCCGCGCCGTACGAGGCCTGCTGTGGTCGTCGCCACGCGGGCGCCGAGGCCGCGCCGACCGCCGAGGCGCTCATGCGGTCGCGGTACTGCGCCTTCGTGCGGGGTGACGTGGGGTATCTGCTGCGGACATGGCATCCGCGGACGCGGCCGGAGCGGCTCGAGCTCGATCCGGGGATGCGGTGGACGGGCCTGGAGATCCTCGGGACGGCGGACGGGAGCGCCTTCCACACGACCGGGACCGTGGAGTTCCGGGCCTCCTACCGGGGCGGCGCGCTGCACGAGCGCAGCCGGTTCGAGCGGGTGACCAGGGCCTGGGTGTACGTGGACGGGGAATTCCCCGAGTGACGCGCCGGCGCGTCAGGGCGCCAGGATGTCCAGTTCCTGGAGGGCGCCGGCCGTGATCTCCCGGGTGAGCCGCTCCGCGCGGGCCGCGTCCCTCTCGCGGACCGCCTCCGCGACCTGGACGTGCAGGGTGACGGCGGCCGGGTCGGGGTCCTCGAACATGACCTCGTGATGGGTGCGGCCCGCCAGGACCTCCGCGACGACGTCGCCGAGGCGGGCGAACATCTCGTTGCCCGAGGCGGCGAGGATCACCCGGTGGAAGGCGACGTCGTGGACGAGGTATCCCTCCAGCCGGTGGCCGCGTGAGTTGGCCACCATGCCGAGCGCGCACTCCGTGAGCTCGGCGCACTGCTGCGCCGTGGCGTGTCTCGCCGCCAGGCCCGCCGCGACCGGTTCGATCGCCGAGCGCAGGACGGTGAGCGAGCGCAGCTGGTGCGGGCGGTCGGCGCCGGCCAGCCGCCAGCGGATGACCTCCGGGTCGTAGACGTTCCACGCGGACCGGGGGCGGACCGTCACGCCCACCCGGCGGCGGGACTCGACCAGGTGCATGGATTCCAGGACGCGGACCGCCTCGCGCATCACCGAGCGGGAGACGTCGAAGCGCTGGGCCAGTTCGTCGGTGCGCAGAACGCTGCCCGGCGGGTACTCACCCGCGGTGATCGCGGGGCCCAGGGCGTCCAGTAGTTGGCCGTGCAGACCCCGGCCCGGAGTGGTCATGCACTCAGAGTACGGGGTAGATCACTGAGCCAAAAAGTCAGACTTATTTGTCACACACTCTTGAATTAGTCGGACCTAATCGGATTCAGTGTCGTCGGCGTCCGTTGACGTCAGACGTCGAGGCAGACAGTGAGGCAGAGATGCGTACCCCGCACGTCGTCGTGGTGATGGGCGTCGCCGGCACGGGCAAGACCACCATCGGTCCCCTGCTCGCCGCCCGGCTGGGCGTTCCGTACGCCGAGGGCGACGACTTCCACCCGCAGGCCAACATCGACAAGATGTCGGCCGGCACCCCGCTCGGCGACGACGACCGGTGGCCGTGGCTCGACGCCATCGGCGGCTGGGCGGACGAGCGGGCCGGGCTCGGCGGGGTCGTCAGCTGCTCGGCGCTGAAGCGGTCGTACCGCGACCGGCTGCGGGCCGCGGCCCCCGGGGTCGTCTTCGTACACCTCGCGGGCGACCGCGCGCTGATCGAGGACCGCATGGCGCACCGGCAGGGCCACTTCATGCCGACCGCGCTGCTCGACTCCCAGTTCGCCACGCTCCAGCCGCTCCAGGCGGACGAGACCGGCGTCGTCGTCGACGTCTCCGGCAGCCCGGAGGCCATCGCCGGGCGGGCCGTGACCGCGCTCGACGCGCTTCCTCAGCCTGCCTGACCACCTCGCACCGACCACCCCGCACTTCCCCCCCGTCCCCATATCTGCAAAGGGAATCACCCGTGACCAGACTCAGTGTCGAGATGCTGGCAGCGGACACCGTCGAGCCGATCACCTCGGCCGGCCACGCGCAGCTGGGCATCGCCGTCCTGGCGGGCATCGCCGTGATCGTCCTGCTCATCACTCAGTTCAAGCTCCACGCCTTCCTCGCGCTGACCATCGGCTCGCTCGCGCTCGGCGCGTTCGCCGGGGCGCCGCTCGACAAGGCCATCGCCTCGTTCACCACCGGACTCGGCGCCACCGTCGCCGGGGTGGGCGTGCTGATCGCGCTGGGCGCGATCCTCGGCAAGATGCTCGCGGACTCCGGCGGCGCCGACCAGATCGTGGACACGATCCTCGCCAGGGCGGGCGGCCGCTCGATGCCGTGGGCGATGGTGCTGATCGCCTCCGTCATCGGTCTGCCGCTGTTCTTCGAGGTCGGCGTGGTGCTGCTGATCCCCGTCGTGCTGATGGTCGCCAAGCGGGGCAACTACTCGCTCATGCGGATCGGCATCCCAGCGCTGGCCGGTCTGTCGGTCATGCACGGTCTCGTCCCCCCGCATCCCGGTCCGCTGGTCGCGATCGACGCGGTCGGCGCCAACCTGGGCGTCACCCTGGCGCTCGGCGTGCTCATCGCCGTGCCGACGGTCGTCGTCGCGGGTCCGCTGTTCTCGCGGGTCGCCGCCCGCTGGGTCGACGTCCCCGCCCCCGACCGCATGATTCCCCAGCGGCCCTCCGAGGACCTGGAGAAGCGGCCCGGCTTCGGCGCCACGCTCGCCACCATCCTGCTGCCCGTCGTGCTCATGCTGTCCAAGGCGCTGGTCGACATCGTGGTGGACGACCCCGAGCACACCGTGCAGCGTGTCTTCGACGTCGTCGGCTCGCCGCTGATAGCGCTGCTCACCGCCGTGCTCGTCGGCATCTTCACCCTGCTGAGGCCCGCCGGGTTCGCCAAGGACCGGATCTCGGGGCTGGTCGAGAAGGGCCTCGCGCCCATCGCGGGCATCCTGCTGATCGTCGGCGCGGGCGGCGGCTTCAAGCAGACGCTGATCGACTGCGGCGTGGGCCAGATGGTCCTGGACATCTCCAAGGACTGGTCGATCCCGGCGCTGCTGCTGGCCTGGCTGATCGCGGTGACCATCCGGCTGGCGACCGGTTCGGCGACCGTGGCGACGATCTCGGCGGCCGGCCTGGTCGCGCCGCTCGCGGCCGACATGTCGACCACGCACACCGCCCTGCTGGTCCTGGCCATCGGCGCCGGCTCGCTGTTCTTCAGCCATGTCAACGACGCCGGGTTCTGGCTGGTGAAGGAGTACTTCGGGCTCACCGTCGGCCAGAACATCAAGACCTGGTCGGTCATGGAGACCATCATCTCCGTGGTCGCCGGCGGTCTGGTCCTGCTCCTCTCACTGGTCGTCTAGCGGAGGGGGCTCGCCTAAGGACGCCACAGGCGGTGTTCCCGGTGGGCCCATTCCCGGCTCACGGAGCCCGTGCGCATCCCGCGCCGGGCCTCCGGGTCGCCCAGGGCCATGCCGATGTGGCCGGCCAGGACCACGCCGATGGTGAGGGCGAGCCAGTCGTGGACGAAGGTCGCGCTGGTGCGCCACATGATCGGGGTGAGGTGGGTGAACCACATGAGCAGGCCGGTGCCGAGCATCACGAGGCTCGCCCCGGCGATCCAGGCCGCGTAGACCTTCTGTCCGGCGTTGAACTTGGCCGCCGGACGCGACTGCCGCCGCTTGTCCCGGCGCAGGGCGGCGCCCAGCCAGCGGCGGTCGTGCGGGCCGAAGCGGTTGAGGTGCCGCAGGTCGGCGCGGAACGCGCGGGAGGCGAGGCCCGCGAGGACCGGGACGGGCAGGGCCAGGCCCGCCCACTCGTGGACGCGGACCACCAGCTCGCGGCGGCCGACGAGCTGGGCGAACTCGGGGATGTACAGCACGGCCGCCGTCACCACGCACACGCCCATCAGCAGGGCCGTGGTGCGGTGCACCCACCGTTCGGCGCGGGTGAAGCGGGGGATCTCCGTGGTCGCCGGCGGCGCCTCAGCTCGTAGGCTCATCGTCCCGTCCGTTCGAGCGGCCGACCCAGGCGTCGACGTCGTAGCCACGCTCCTCCCAGTAGCCGGGCTTCACCTTCTCGGTGACGGTGATGCCGGAGAGCCACTTGGCGGACTTGTAGAAGTACATGGGCGCCACATAGAGGCGGACGGGTCCGCCGTGGTCGTGGCCGAGGTCCTTGTCCTGCATGCGCAGCGCGACCAGGACGTCGGCGCGGCGGGCCTGGGCGAGGGTGAGGCTCTCGGTGTAGGCGCCGTCGAAGCAGGTGAAGCGGACGGCGCCCGCCTCGGCGCGGACTCCGGCCGCGTCGAGCAGGGTGGACAGCCGGACGCCCTCGAAGGGTGTGCCCGGCACCCGCCAGCCGGTGACGCACTGGACGTCCTTGACCATCCGGGTCTGGGGCAGGGCCCTGAGGTCGGCCAGCGTGTAGCCGGCGGGCCGGTCCACGAGACCGTCCACGGTGAGGCGGTAGTCCGTGGCGCTCCTGTGCGGGACCGAGGAGGTCACCGAGTAGTAGCGGAAGCCGCCGCCGTTGGGCAGCAGACCCGTGAGGCCGGTGGGGTCCTTGTCGGCGGCGCTGCCGAGGAACGCCTCCATACCGCGCTGGAGCGGGGGCGCCGCGACGACTCCCAGCGCGCCCAGGGCGAGCGTGCCGAGGAAGACCCGCCGGCCGACGGGCGCGCCGCGTTCCGCGGGTGCTGCGTGCGGACCGGACGCCTGGGGTGCCTCGGCCGGCTCGGGTGGTTCGGGGTTCACCCTTCCATTCGAGCACCCGGAGGGCCGCCGGGGCCAGGGATCCCGGGCGGACGTCAGATTTACGTCATCACTTCTCACCCGGCTCTCAGACCGAGCGCGTCCTACCCGGTTCCCGGACCGAGCGCGTCCCACCCCGTTCCCAGACCGAGCGCGGCGGCTCGGGCCGCGTGGAAGGCCGTTCCCGGGTCACGGTCCGGGTAGGACCAGGGCTCCGGGGTGGCGTGCCGGCCGATGCGGTGGAAGAGGGCGGCGGCCTCGGCGCCCCGGCCCTCCAGGACCTTGGCGTGGGCGAGGAAGTTCAGGTCGATCAGGTGGCGGGGGTGGTCGTCGTGCTCCCACTCCAGCCACCAGTCGAAGGCGGCCTTCATCACGCCCCGGGTCCGGCCGTCCCGCCAGTGCCCGGAGGCGGCGGGGTCGGCGGGCGCGAAGCCGTGGGCGGCCAGGACGCGGTAGCGCTCGGCGTGCGCGACGACCGGGAGGATCGCCAGCGGGGAGTCGGCGGGCGCCTGTTCGGCGGCCCAGGCGGCGAAGTCGTAGACCTCGTGCAGCGGGTCCGGGCCACCGTCCGCGCGACGCTCGGCGAGCCGGGCGACCATGAGGTGGTGCGCGTGGTGGTGGTCGCGGTGCCGGGCCCGGACCTCCTCGAAGATCCGCACGGCCGCCGCCCCGCCGTCCCGTTCCAGCTGGAGCAGGCCGAGCCAGGGGGTGGGGTCGGCGGGTGCGAGCGCGGCGGCCGAACGGCACGCCGCCCGGGCGAGCGCCGCGTCCTCCTCGCCGCGCAGGGCCCGGCCGACCCGGGCCAGGGCGAGCAGCACGGCGGCGTCGGCGCTGCCGGGTTCGGCGAGCAGCCACTCGTGGGCCCGGGCGGCCGCGCAGGGTTCGAGGGCGAGGACCGTCGTCCGGTGTGCGCGCCGGTCCCAGTCGGCGCCGGTCCTGGCCAGCAGGGCTCGGACGGGCTGCCGGCGGCCCTGGGCCAGCGCGGCGCGGGCGAGGCCGAGATCGGTGTCGTCCAGGGCCGGGTCGGGGGTCCGGGGGACGCGGTCGTGATCACGGCCGGGAGGGGGCGGGGATAAGGGCACCGCGGGACTTCCTCATCTCCCTCGGCGGCGGCTCTGACATCGGCCTGCGATCGACCGATCACGCACAGCCAATCCCTAGGGAACAGTCACCGTCAAGGGTCGGGAGGAGACGACGGACGACGGCCGCTGTCCGGTGACGGAATTCCGGTGGCGGAGCGCCGCTGGTGGGACCCCCTGCCACCGGGTGCCGCGGCGACCGGTGTGGCGTACGCCATGGCGCGGCCCGGCCGGAGCCCACACCATGGCCGTAGGGCCGCCCCGCAACCCCCGGTCCTGTTCCCGGGTGCCGCGGCCGGGTCAACCGCCCGGTTCCGGGTACTCGAGGCGCCGAGGGCGCTGGGACGCTACAGTCGGCCACTACGCATCCCGTCCGTGGTCCGACCGGATGATCGAGGTAGGCAGCGTGTCGGTTCTGGTTCTGGTTCTCGCCGTGAGTGCCGCCTGCTGCCTGGGCTTCGGGTTCGTACTCCAGCAGAACGCGGCCCAGCGGGCGCCGCTCGGTGACTTCCTCTCGCCCCGGCTGCTGCTCGACCTGATGAAGGTGCCCCGCTGGCTGGGTGGCATCGGTCTCATGGTGGCGGGCATGGCACTGGGTGCGGTCGCGCTCGGACAGGGCGAGATCTCCCTGGTGGAGCCGCTCCTCGCGACGAATCTGCTGTTCGCCCTCGCGCTCTCCCGGCACCAGACGAAGCAGTCGCTGGGCCGCCAGGGCTGGGCGGGCCTGGTCCTGCTCGCCGGCGGGGTGACCACCTTCATCGTGGCGGGCGAGCCGCGCGGCGGCACCGCGGTCGCGGATCCGGTACGGCACTGGCTGATCATGGGAGTGATGATCGGGCTGGCCCTGCTGCTCACCACCTACGCCAAACGCTCCCGGCTGAGCTCCGGCCCTGTGCTGCTGTCCCTCGCGGCCGGTCTGCTGTACGGCGTCCAGGACGCGCTGACCAGGGTCAGCGGGCAGCGCTTCTCGGCGGGCGGTCTCGGCGAGCTGCTGACCGGCTGGCAGCCGTACGCGGTGCTGGCCCTCGGCGTGACCGGTCTCGTGCTCGTCCAGAGCGCGTTCGAGACGGCGCCCCTGCGGCTGTCGCTGCCCGCGCTGACCGCGGCGCAGCCTCTCGCGGGGATCATCTGCGGGGTGGGCTTCCTCGGCGACCGGTTGCGCACCGACACCGGCGCGCTGGCCTGGGAGGCGGCGGGGCTCGCGGCGATCGTCGCGGGCATCGTGCTCCTCGGACTGCACCCGGCGATGCCGCGCGGCACGGCGCCGCGGGAGCGGGTCCCCGACCTCCAGCCCCAGTAGCCGCCGGCCGGTGACCGGCCGTCGGCACCAATGACCGGCGGCCTGCGGCACCGGTGACCAGCCGTCGGCACGGGTGGCGGGCCTGCTTGGATGGGCCCATGAGCGCTGCTGACGAGATCCTCGACATCGTCGACGAGAACGACCGGGTGGTCGGACAGGCCCCTCGCGGGCACGCATACGCCGAGGGGTTGCGTCACCGCTGCGTCTTCGTCCGGGCCAGGGACGCCGAGGGCCGTGTCTTCGTCCACCGCCGCACCCCGACCAAGCTGGTCTTCCCCTCGCTGTACGACATGTTCGTCGGCGGTGTGGTCGGCGCGGGCGAGGCCTACGACGACGCCGCCCTGCGCGAGGCCGAGGAGGAACTGGGGGTGAGCGGCCTGCCCCGCCCGGAGTTCCTCTTCAAGTTCCTGTACGACGCGGGGGCCGCCGGGAGCTGGTGGTCGGCCGTCTACGAGGTCCGCTGCGATCTGCCGGTGGACCCCCAGGTGGAGGAGGTGGCCTGGCACGGCTTCCTCCCCGAGGAGGAGGTCGAACGGCGGCTTCCCGTCTGGGAGTGGGTGCCGGACGGGCTGGCGGCGTACGAGCGGCTGAAGGCGCACCGGGCGACCGGCTGAGCCGGTCGGACACCACCCTCGCGGACCCACTGACCCACCCTCGCGGACCCACCCTCGCGGGCACCGCGATCCGGGCGGCCGGCGGGCGGCGGGTAGGGTCCAGCGGGTGATCGAGATCGTACGGAACGTCCGGTTGTGGTTCGCTCCCGAGCAGGCCCGGGAGGAGGGCCGCACACCCGACTACCGGTTCTCGCTGGCGAACGAGCGCACGTTCCTGGCCTGGCTGCGCACCTCGCTCGCGCTGATCGGCGGGGGCTTCGCGGTGGACCAGTTCCTGCCGGATCTGCGCTGGGGCTGGCGGGTCGGGCTGGCGCTGGCGCTGCTGGCCGCGGGCGTGCTGTGCTCCCTGCGCGCGGTCAACCACTGGATGCGCTGCGAACGGGCGATGCGCCGGGGCGAGGACCTGCCGGCGTCCCGCTTCCCGGCGCTGCTGGGCGTGCTGATCGCGGTGGTGGCCCTGGCGATGGCCGTCGTGGTGCTGTTCGGGTGGGAGGGATGAGCGAAGAGGCCCGGCCGGCGCGCGACCCCGGTCTTCAGCCCGAGCGGACCCGGCTCGCCTGGCGGCGTACGACGCTGGCGAGCACGGTGGCCGCCGTGCTCGCCGTGAAGGCGGCGCTGCACGGCGGGGTGTCGGTGTCCGGGATCGTCGCCTGCGCGCTGTACGGCGGCCTGTGGCTGGCGTTCCTGCTGCTCGCCCACCACCGGATCCACGCCCTCTCGGCCGCGACGAGCCCGGCGGCCCTCGCCCCGCGGCACGCCACGGCGGCGGTCCTGTGCGCGGTGGCGACGGCGGTGTGCGCCGCCGCGCTGGTGGTGGTCTAGGACCTCGTCCGCGACCTCGCAGGACTCACTGTTCCCCGTTCTCCGGGGCCTCGTCCGCCCAGTCCACCGTCACCACGATCTTGCCCCGGGTGCGGCCCTGCTCGTTCAGCCGGTAGGCGTCCGCCGCGCGCTCCAGCGGGAACGTGTCGGAGACGTGCACGGACACCACACCCTGTTCGGCCAGTTCCGACAACCGGGTGAGGTCGTCGGCGTTCGGCCGGACCCAGAAGTACCGGCCGCCGTAGCCCACGACGTCCCCGTCGGCGATCGACGCCAGGCGTCCCTCCGGGGCCAGCAGGTTGGCGGAGACCTTCAGCGTGTCGCCGCCGACCGTGTCGAAGGCCGCGTCCACGCCCTCGGGGGCCAGCCCGCGGACCCGTTCGGCGAGCCCCTCGCCGTAGGTCACGGGCTCGCCGCCCAGCGAGCGTACGAAGTCGTGGTTGGCCTCGCTCGCCGTGCCGATCACCCGGGCGCCCAGATGGCGGGCGAGCTGCACGGCGACCGAGCCGACGCCGCCCGCGGCCGCGTGGACGAGGACGGTCTCGCCGCGCTTCACCCGGAGGGCCTCGGTGAGCACCTGGTAGGCGGTGAGCCCGGTCAGCGGCAGGCCCGCGGCCTCCTCCCAGGTGAGGTTGCGCGGCTTGCGGGCGAGGGTGCGCACCGGAGCGCCGACGTACTCGGCGAAGGTGCCGCGGGAGAGGAAGTCCTCGCGGACGTAGCCGATGACCTCGTCGCCGACCGCGTACTCCGCGACGGACACCCCGAGCTGCACGACGACCCCGGAGACGTCCCACCCGGGGATCACCGGGAAGACGGCGTCGAGCATCGGGTCCAGATAGCCCTCGCGGGCCTTCCAGTCGACGGGGTTCACGGCCGCCGCCCGGACCTTCACCAGCACCGAGTCGGGACCGATCTTGGGCTCGGGGACGTCCCCGTACGCGAGCGTCTCGGGGCCGCCGTAGCGTGAGTAGCTGATGGCCTTCATGGGTCCGACCCTCCGGGGTACCCGGACGCCACGCAAGCCGAATGACCCGATATGCGGAGTTCGCGTGGCAGCGTGTCCGACGTCATCACCCCGCAGCTTCGAAGGTGAGCAGCATGACCACCCTCCATCTCGAGCACTCCGCCCACACCCACACGCACGGCCCGGACTGCGGGCACACCGAGGTGCGGCACGGCGACCACCTCGACTACGTCCACGACGGGCATCTGCACCGCGAGCACGGCGGCCACTGGGACGAGTGCGAGCCGGGCGGGCACGTGGCCCACGACGGGCACGAGCACCGGCACGGCGAGGACTGCGGGCACGCGCACGTGCGGCACGGCGACCACCTGGACTATCTGCACGACGGGCACCGGCACGCCGAGCACGACGGCCACTGGGACGATCACTGAGCGGTCCCCGGGAGCACGGCCCAGGCGGCCGAGAACCGCTCTTCGACGGCTCCCCGGGCACTGCCCGGGGAGCCGTCGTCCTATCGTGGCCCCGATCACGTTGGGCGTGACCACTGGACGGCATACCGACCGGTCGGCATCATGGTGCGCATGCTGATTTCCCGTCCCGTCCGCAGGAGCTGCGCATGAGCCCCGACCATCCGCCCGGACTCGACCTCGACCGGCTGCGCGCCCTGCTGGAGCGCGAGCGTCCCGGTCTGGTCGACGGCCCCCTCACCGGCCGGCTGATCGAGGGCGGACGGTCGAACCTCACCTACGCGGTCTCCGACGGCGCCGCGAAGTGGGTCGTGCGGCGCCCTCCGCTCGGGCACGTCCTGGCCACCGCGCACGACATGCGGCGCGAACACCGGGTGATCAGCGCCCTGCACCCGACGAGCGTGCCGGTGCCGCGCCCGGTGCTGCTGTGCGAGGACGAGGAAGTGCTCGGAGCGCCCTTCTACGTCATGGAGTTCGTCGAGGGCACCCCCTACCGCACCGCCCACGAGCTCGCCCCGCTCGGCGAACGGCGCACCAGGGACGCGGTCCTCTCGCTGGCGGACACGCTGGTGGAGCTGCACGCGGTGGACCCCGCCTCGGTGGGCCTCGCCGACTTCGGCCGGCCCGAGGGCTTCCTCGACCGGCAGCTGCGCCGCTGGGGCAAGCAGCTGGACGCCTCCCGCAGCCGCGAGCTGCCCGGGATCGACGAGCTGCACGCGGCGCTCGGCCGCGGGCTGCCGCACTCCCCCGCCCCGGCGGTCGTGCACGGCGACTACCGGCTCGACAACGTCCTGATCGGGCCCGACGACACCATCCGGGCGATCCTCGACTGGGAGATGTCGACGCTCGGCGATCCGCTGACCGACCTGGGGCTGCTGGTGATGTACAGCGTGCCGCTGGAACTCCCGAACTCGCCCATCTCCACGACCGCCTCGGCTCCCGGGCACCCGTCGCCCGCCGAGCTGATCGAGCGGTACGCGAACCGCTCGGGGCGAGACGTGTCGGCGGTCTCCTGGTACACGGCGTTCGCCTGGTTCAAGCTCGCCGTGATCCTGGAGGGCATCCACTACCGGTACACGCTGGGCCAGACGGTCGGGCGCGGCTTCGACCGCATCGGGGAGCTCGTCCCCGTCTTCATCGAGCACGGACTGACCACTCTCCAGGAAGGCTGACCGGCATGGACTTCGCGTTCGACGCACGCACCGAGGAGCTCCGCGCCAGGCTGCTCGCCTTCATGGACGAGTACGTGTACCCGGCCGAGCCCGTCGCCGAGGAGCAGCGCGCGCTGCTCGCCTCGCCGTGGGACACCCCGGCCGTGGTCGAGGAGCTGAAGGAGCGGGCCCGCAGCCAGGGCCTGTGGAACCTGTTCCTCCCCGACGCCGAGCACGGCGCCGGTCTGACCAACCTGCAGTACGCGCCGCTGGCCGAGATCACCGGGCGTTCCCCGCAACTGGCGCCGACGGCCCTGAACTGCGCCGCCCCGGACACCGGGAACATGGAGGTGCTCGCCCAGTTCGGTGACGAGCGGCAGCAGAAGCAGTGGCTGGAGCCGCTGCTGGCCGGGGAGATCCGCTCGGCGTTCGCGATGACCGAACCAGAGGTGGCCTCCTCCGACGCCACCAACATCACCACCCTCATCGAGCGGGACGGCGACGAGTACGTCGTCACCGGGCGCAAGTGGTACATCTCCGGGGCGATGAACCCGGACTGCAAGATCTTCATCGTGATGGGCAAGACGGACCCGGACGGCGCCGACATCCGCCGTCAGCAGTCCATGGTGCTGGTGCCGCGCGACACGCCCGGCGTCACCGTCAGGCGCGCCATGAAGGTGTTCGGCTACGAGGACCACTCCCACGGCGGCCACGCCGAGGTGGTCTTCGACCGGGCGCGGGTGCCGGTGACGAACCTGATCGGCGAGGAGGGCGGCGGCTTCGCCATCGCCCAGGCCCGGCTCGGCCCCGGCCGCATCCACCACTGCATGCGGCTGATCGGCATGGCGGAGCGGGCGATCGAGCTGATGTGCCGGCGGGCGGTCTCCCGTGACGCCTTCGGCAAGGCGCTGGCCCAGCAGGGCGTGGTCCACAACTGGATCGCGGACGCGCGCGTGACGGTCGAGCAGCTGCGGCTGCTGGTCCTCAAGACCGCGTGGATGATGGACACGGTCGGCAACCGGGGCGCCCACACCGAGATCCAGGCCATCAAGATCGCGACGCCCCGCGCGGTCGTCGACATCCTCGACCGGGCGATCCAGCTGCACGGCGCGGGCGGCGTCAGCCAGGACTTCCCGCTGGCCGAGCTGTACGCCGGGGCGCGCACCCTGATGATCGCCGACGGGCCCGACGAGGTGCACCAGCGGTCACTGGCACGGCGCGAGCTGAAGAAGTACCTCTAGGTCCACGCGGTGAGGGGCGGTCGCCGTGGCGACCGCCCCTCACCCGTCGGCTGTTCAGGGACGCAGGGCCCGCAGCAGAAGGTCCGCCAGATGGTCGGCGACCTCCTGCGGCCCCATCGAACCGTCCGGGCGGTACCAGGTCGACAGGTGGTGGACCGAGCCGAAGTGGTAGTCCACGACCAGGTCGGCCGGGGTCGCCGTGGAGAAGACACCGGCCTCCTGGCCCTCCTCGACGAGGGCGCGGAAGCGTTCGTGGTAGCGCCGGCGCTCGGCCCGCACCTGCTTGTTCTTCTCGGGGCTCAGGTGGTGCATCGAACGGAAAAAGATCGACGCGTCGTCGAGGTTCTCGATCGTCGTGACGACGACGTCCGCCGCCGCGCCCCGCAGCCGCTTCTCGATCGGCTCGTCGGCGTTGGCGAAGGCGTCCAGACGCTCCTGCTGAACGCGCAGCACGCGCGCGTACACCTCGTGCAGCAGGTCGTCCTTGGAGCCGAAGTAGTGGTACAGCGCACCCTTGGTGACGCCGGCCGCCTCGACGATCTCCTGCACCGAGGTGCGGTCGTAGCCCTGCTCGGCGAAGAGCCGGGTGGCGGCGGCAAGGAGCCGTTGCGGGACAGGAGCCTCTGCACCGTCCGTCGTCCTGGGCACTGCCGCCACCTGCCTTCCTCGATGCCTTATCGGCGAGCCTTACCGGCTGTCGTACTGCTGACTTGCTGCTGTCGTACCGCTGTCGTACCGCTGACCTGCTGCTGATTGTTACCGAGTGTCCTGTGGGCGGGCACGCAGCTCCCGACGGAGGATCTTGCCACTCGCCGTCTTGGGCAGGTCGGGCAGGATCTCCACCTGACGCGGATACTTGTACGCCGCCAGCCTGTCCTTGCAGTAGGCCGCGAGCGTATCGGCATCCGCGTCGGCGCCGGGACGCAGGCTGATGTAGGCCTTGACGGTCTCGCCGCGATAGCCGTCCGGCACCCCGACGACGGCCGCCTCGCGCACCGCCGGATGCGTGTACAGCACGTCCTCGACCTCGCGCGGCCACACCTTGAAGCCGGACGCGTTGATCATGTCCTTCTTGCGGTCGACGACGTACAGCCAGCCCTGTTCGTCCATGAACCCGATGTCGCCGGTGCGCAGCTCTCCGCCGGGGAAGGTCTCGGCGGTGGCCTCGGGCAGGCGCCAGTACCCGGGGACCACCTGCGGACCCCGTACGACGATCTCGCCCTGCTCGCCGAACGGCACCTCCGCGCCCCGCTCGTCGACGATGCGCACGACCGTGTCGGGTCCGGGCACGCCGACGGCGAGGGTCCCGGAGGCCGGGTCGACCGGCGCCTCGAGCTGGGGCGGCACGGAGGCGCAGGGCGCCGTGCACTCGGTGAGTCCGTAGCCGTTGCGGATGTAGGGCCCGAAGCCCGCCCGGAACTTCTCCACCAGGGCGGGCGGCACCGGCGCGCCGCCGGAGGAGATGTTCACGAAGGACGCGAAGTGGTCCCGGGTGACGTCGGGGTGGGCGGCCAGCGCCATGAAGGCGGTGGACGGTCCCACCGTGTAGTGCGGCTTGTGCTCGGCGAACGCCTCCAGCACGACGCCCGCCTCGAAGCGGTACGTCAGGACCAGGGTCCCCGCGCTGTTCAGACAGGCGCCGAGCTGGCAGACCATGCCGGTGATGTGGAACAGCGGCGCGAGCGCGTAGTAGACGGGCGCCTCGGGCAGCCGCAGCCCGGTGCGCTGCCGCTCGGCGTTGACCATGATGTTGCGGTGGGTGTTGGTGGCGCCCTTGGGAGCGCCGCTCGTGCCCGAGGTGTAGCTGATCAGGGCGATGTCGGCGGGGGCGGCCTCGCGGCCCTCGGGGGCCTTGTGGCCGGCGCGGGCGACGGTGGTGAGGTCGTCGGCGTCCGGCGCCTGCGGGAGCCGTTCGAAGGCCAGCACGCGCGCGTCGCCCCGGGTCTGGAAGTCCAGCTCGCAGCCGGTGAGCACGATCCGCACCGGCGAGTCGGCGGCCGTCTCCCGCAGGTACGACTCCCAGGCCCGGTCGGAGCAGATCAGCGCGGCCACCTCGCCGTCCCGCAGGACGTGGGCGACCTCGCCCGACTTGTACATCGGGTTGACCGGGACGACGGTCGCGCCCGCCTTCCAGGCGCCGAGCAGGGCGATGACGAAGAGCGGGGAGTTCTGCAGCAGCACGGCGACCCGGTCGCCGGGCTCCAGGCCGCGGGCGGCGAGGTGACCGGCCACGGAGTCGCTGAGCTCGTCCAGCTCGCGGTAGCCGAGCCGCCCGTCGAAGTAGGCGAGGCAGGTGCGGTCGGGCGCCTCGGCGACGGACCTGCGGAACGCGTGCACGAGGGAGTCGGCGGGGTCGATCGGGGCCCGCTGGGCCTCGTCGAGGAGGGCCACCCAGGGCTTGTCCGCGTAACGGGAGGCGGGCGCGGTCATCCGGCGGTCTCCCACTTCTGCTGGAGGTGGTTCATGTTGGTCAGCCAGCGGTCGGGGTCACCGGCCCGTACCTGGTAGTACCCGGCGACCTCGGGGTGCGGCAGGATCAGGAAACGGTCCTCCGCGATGCCCTTGAACAGGGCGTCCGCCACGTCCTGGGGCTCGATCGCGGTCGGCTTGAGCACCAGGTCGCCCGCGCTGCCGGTGGCGTCCAGCATGTCGGTGCGCACGCCCTGGGGACAGATCGCGTGGACCTTGACCCCCCGGTGGCGGTAGGTCAGCGACAGCCACTCGGCGAAGGCGTAGGCGCCGTGCTTGGTCACGCTGTACGGGGCGGCGCCGATCATCGTGAGCAGCCCGGCGGCGGACACGGTCGAGACGAACCGGCCCCGGCCGCGCTCCAGCCAGTCCGGGAGCAGCGCGTGGGCCGCGCGGACATGGGCCATGACGTTGACGTCCCAGGCCAGTGCCCAGACGGCCTCCTCGGCCGACTCCGAGCCGCCCGAGGCGACCCCGGCGTTGGCGCAGTACACGTCGACAGTGCCGCCGAGCGCCTCCCGGGCCCGGCCGACGATCTCGGAAGCGTCGCCGGGGACCGCGATCCCGCCGATCTCCTCGGCGACGGCGTGCGCCCGGTCCGCGTCCAGGTCGTTGACGACGACCCGGGCTCCCTCGGCGGCGAAGCGGCGGGCCAGCGCGGCCCCGATACCGCCTCCCGCTCCGGTCACGACCACTCCGGCATCCTGCACGGCTTCCACCATCGGTCTCCTTCGACGCGACTGCGGCACGAATCGGCTCTACCGTCAGACTAACCAGTCGGTATGTTGCGGCGGAAGGGGTGCCCGGAATCGGCTCGGACCTGTTCCGGCGGACGGGACGGGATTGCCTCTTGTACGGATGAGCCGTGACGTATGGCCAATTGCCCCCGTTCGCAGGACGATGCGTGCACTTGGCGCACCGCTTCGGGGGACGAGGGGGCTGTCATGGCGGAACCGGCGATGAGTGTGACTCCCTACTGGGAGCTGACCTTCGACGCCGACGGGGACGTCGACGGCGGGCGGCGGGACCGGCTGCTGGCCGGGGTGAAGCGCGGCGGTGTCCGCGATCTGATCGTCTTCTCGCACGGCTGGAACAGCGACCGCTCCGGCGCGACCAGGCTCTACAGCCGCTTCTTCGCCCCGATCCCGGCGCTCGCCCCGGCGGCGCGCATCGGCTACGTGGGCGTGGTGTGGCCGTCGATGCGGTTCTCGGACGAGCCCATCCCCGACCTCCCGCGCTCCGCGGCGGCCGCGGAGACCAGGCCCCCGGCCCTGGACGGCGACACCCGGCACGCGCTGCTCGAGACCTTCCCCGGCCGGGCCACGGTGGTCGACCGGATCTCCCGGCTGCTGGAGCAGCGGCCGCCCGAGGAGGCCGAGCTGGAGGAGTTCGGCCGGCTGGTGCGGCTGCTGGTGGACGTGGTCCCGCCGGGACCGCAGGCTCTGTTCGGGGCGGACACGCTGGCGGAGGGTGTGCCGCAGGACGAGCCGGAGATGTTCGCCTGCCCGACGGCGGTGGCCTGCGAGGAGTTCGCGCGGGCCCTGTCCGGCCTCGATTCCGCACCGGGGGCCGGGGAGTTCGCGCTGCCCAACCCCTGGGACGGGGCACACGAGCTGCTGCGGCAGGCGACGTACTACGCGATGAAGCGGCGCGCCGGGACGGTCGGCGAGCGTGGACTCGGGCCGTTCGTCGGGCGGTTGGCGTCGGTGGCGCCGGCCGTCAGGGTGCATCTGGTGGGGCACAGCTTCGGCGGGCGGCTGGTGTCGTTCGCGCTGCGGGGGCTGCCGGACGGGGTGCGCACGGTGAAGTCGGTGACGCTGCTCCAAGGGGCCTTCTCGCACTACGCGTTCGCCCCGCGTGGGGTGCTCCAGGGCCAGCAGAACCGGATCGACGGCCCCCTGGTGTGCTGTTACTCGCGGTTCGACCAGGCGCTGAGCACGATGTACCCGCTCGCCTCGCGGATGGCGGGCGACGCCCAGGGGCTCGTCGGGGAGGCACTGGGCGCCAAGTGGGGCGCCATGGGACACGACGGGGTGCAGGCCGTGCCGGGCACGCACGCGCGCGTGCTCGCCGACGCGCTGTCCGGGCCGCTGCCGAAGTCGGGGTGCGTGAACGTCGACGCGGCGGCGGTGGTCCGGCGCGGCGGGGCGCCGGCCGGGGCGCACAGCGACATCGTGCACCCCGAGCTGGCGCGGCTGGTGCTGGCGGCGGGCCGCATCCGCTAGGACACGACCCGCCGCCGCAGGGACCACCGGCGTGGTGACCACCGGTGTGACGTGACTATCCGTGTGACGTGACTACCGATGGGACGTGACTACCTGTGTGACGTGAACTCCACCACCTGCTGGAAGGTGGGCCGGTTCTGCCAGCTGATGTTGCCGTGCTTGATGCCGCCCAGGGTGCGCTGGACGATCGAGTCGGCGCACCACTGGTTGCCCGCCGCGCACAGGGTGTCGCCCGGGTAGACCTGGGCCGCGGTCTTGCCGGCCGCCGTCTTCAGGGTGCTGATGAGGACGTCCCGGCAACTGCTGACGGTGCCGCTGCCGCAGTACTTCTGGGGCAGCGCGCCCTGCACCGACTCGCCGAGCACGGCCCGGATGTCCTTGTCGACATAGCTCCACCAGCCGTACTGGAAGGAGCTTCCGGCGTGCGCCCCGGTCGGACCGTGGGCGGCCGACGGGGCCTCGTCGATCGGCAGGTTGGCGGTGAACGCCGTGTACAGGCCGGCGCCGAGACCGGGTTCGAACTCGGCCTTCACCAGCAGCGGCCACCAGGCGTCCAGGATGCGGATCGCGTCGGCGTCGGCGTACGTCTTGGAACCGGCCGTCGTCTCCGTGCGCCTGCCCCCCGCCGTCAGCCAGGCCTGGAGCTTGGTCACCGCGGCCGCGGCCGTGGAGTCGGTGACCGTGGAGCTGTTGATCACCTTCAGCAGGTCGGGCAGGACGTTTTCGGCGCGCAGGTCGGCG
Source organism: Streptomyces sp. NPDC002884 (assembly GCF_040295245.1). Lineage (NCBI taxonomy): Bacteria > Bacillati > Actinomycetota > Actinomycetes > Kitasatosporales > Streptomycetaceae > Streptomyces > Streptomyces sp. NPDC002884. The sequence goes on from NZ_JBEOVB010000009.1 coordinate 210,142, forward strand.
AGCGCCGCCTCCCCCATCGCCTTGGTCAGGGACGCGCGCGTGACGCCGCCGGCGGCGACCAGTTTCTTCACCCGGTCCTCCAGCAGGTTGCCGCGGTGCACGGAACCGTCGCCCCAGGAGGCCGTCGAGTAGTCCTTGGCCTGCTTGTTGTTCCAGGAGATGTAGTAGTCCTGGTCGATGGAGTTGGGATGCGCCGAGGCCGGCGTGTACGCGGCCGTGTTGGTGGCCGGGACCCAGTCCTTCCACTCGTACGCCGACTGCGCCCACACCGGGAACTCGGCGTCGACGCCGCTCGCCCGCACCGGATTGTCGCCGCTGTTGTAGTACGCGGTGTGCGTGGAGTCGGCGTAGAACCAGTTGAAGGTGTAGTTGATGTGCTGCACCGCGCTCTGGAAGGTCTGCGGGCTCTTGACGTAGTCCGGGTCGTTCAGCATCTGGAAGCCGATGATCGAGTCGGCCTCGTGCATGAAGGACGAGCGCAAGGTCGTGTAGGCGACCTTCTTTCCGCCCACGGTCGCCCGGTACTCCACGGGACCGTACTTGGTGCGGTACACGCGCATCGTGTACGAACCGGCGGCCGTCCCGTCGGCGGTGGTGGGCTTCCAGACGTTCTTCTGCTCCACCACGTCCATGGCCGTGCAGGTGCCGTGGTAGAGGTAGTGGAAGTCGTCCTGGCAGAGTTCGACCGCGTAGGTGTCGATGATGTCCTGGCCGGAGGTCGTGGCGCTCCACGCGTAGTCCTGGCCGCGGCCGAGCTCGACGTACATGCTCAGCCCCGCGAAGGAGGCGCCGCGGGCGCTGATGCCCGGGCCCTGGATCTCCTGGAGCATGAGCAGCTGCGGGGCGAAGTAGCCGGTCTGCGGGCCGAAGACGGCGATCGGGTGGCCGCTCGCGGTGGCCTGGCCGCTGACGACGAGGGCGTTGGACATACCGCGCCTGGCCGAGCTGAGGGCGGTCGCGGTCGCCGTGGCGGAGGTGGCGGTCGCCGTGGCGTCGCCCCCGGTGCCCGTGGCGTCGTAGATCAGCGGCTCCGAGGCCACCGAGCCGGTGTCGGGCAGCGCCGCGCCCTGCGGGCTCGCGGGCTTGGTGGCGTACGGGAAGCTCTGGCCGTTGTGGACGGTGAGCACGGCCTCGGGGTCGTTGCGCTCACGGAACGCCTCCCAGACCTGGGTGCCCTGCTCCACGCCGTACTTCTCCTGCGCGGCGAGCAGGGAGACCGCGTTGTTGACCTCGCCGCCGCCGCCCGAGCCGAAGAGCGCGCCGATGACCGAGGCCAGCGCCACCAGGTCGGTGATCTTGAAGTGGTCGATGGTGCCCGCGTTGGTGATTGAGTCCTTGTGGCCGGTCAGGACGTATTCACCGGGGAAGTAGCGGCCGCTGTCGGAGGCGTCGATGTAGGCGTTGATGCCGGCCAGGTAGGCGTTGGCGTCGGCGAGGGCCTGCTGACCGCGGGTGCCGTTGTTGGCTACGGCGTTGTCGATCTGGGCCTGGAGGTCTGCCTCGGTGTACGGAGCGTTGCGCCAGAACTGCTGTTCAAGACCCTGGTTGGAGGGGTCGCCACCCGCGAAGGTGGTGAGCTGGCCTCGGCCGACGTGCCGGAACACGTCCATGAGCCACAGCCGGTCCTGGGCCGCCGCATACCCGGCGCCGAACTCGGTGCCGTATCTGGTGGTACCGGTGATGTGCGGTACGCCCGTCTTCTTGTCGCGGACGATCGTCACGTCGGTGCGGCCCGCGGGACTCAGGGTGGAGGCGACTTGATCGGAGGCGACACCGAACGACGCGTCGTTGAAGAACGTGTTGATCGTGGCGTTGGTGAGGGTGGGGTAGCCCTTGGCCAGGTTGGCGTAGGGACCGAGCTGGTCCTCGGCATGCTCGGGCTGGGTGCCGAAGGCCTGGTTGAGGAGGATCTGGGCGAGGGTGGCGTTGCCGTTCTCGCCGGGCGGCAGGATGTCGGAACACTGGCCGCCGCAGTAGTCGTTCGCCGCTGTGACCTCGGCGGCTGCCGCCATTTGGGAAAGCGGCGACAAAAGACCGGCGATCAGCGCGCATACGGAGGCTGTCTTCAGGAACCCGGGGAATCTGCCGGGAGTTCTCAGTCTGTCGAGAGTGAAGCGGGGGGTTCGCCGTGGCATCGGCTGCTCCTAGCGACGGGGGGGTCGGCGGAAGGTTACCGCCGGTATCCCCGGGATTGAAGATGAACATGCGTCAAGTTTTCGGCAGGGGGAGGTCCTCGGAAATCGGATGGAGCCGAATCGCATGTCGATACGTCTATTCGACGACGTCCGTACGACGACGCCGAAGTGACCGAAGTGCAGATGCAGATGTGACGGAGGTGCAAGGCGATGGCCGGTTTCCGGAGTCTGGCGAGACAGGTGCGGGACCCCCGGTGCGATCTCGCACTGCGGCGGTACTCACTGCGCAAGTGCCTTGAGCGGTTCGCCCCCTACGGACACCGCGCGACCTGGGACCACCTGAGCTCCCGGGCCGGGTTCGGTCCGGAGGACCGCTCCCCCGATCCGGCGCGGCTCGTGGCCGCGTTGGACGAGCTGGAGGAGGCGCGCGCGGTATGGCTGGCCTACGAGGTCGAGTTCGCCGAGCGCCGCAAGAAGGAGAAGCACGACGGACTGCGCAGGCCCGGCAGCGTCGACGACTGGCACCGGCTGACCTGGGGCGGTTTCGGCGTCGCCTGGTGCGACGACCCGCGGCTCCACCCCCGTGAGCCGCTGGCCGACGTGCTGCGCAAGCTGATCGCCGCGCTGGAGCGCGCGCCGGGTTCCGGCTGCCCGGTGTGCGGCGGCGAGCGGCTGCCCTGGAGGTACGACCTGGATCACGAACCGTCGGCCGGGCCGGTCTGCGCGGACTGCGGAATTCTCGTACCGCGCCCCGTGCTCACGCCCGAGGCACTGGCGTACGCCAGGAGCGGACGACTGCTGGTGTCGGCCTGACACCGGCCTGAGCTCTGCCCAAGGTCGGCCCGCGGCCGGCCTGAGAGCACGGCGGGGGTGCGCCGGGGATGCCGCACCCTCGGTCATGCCGGTGCGGCCGGCCGATACCGCCGGCCGACGCCGTCGACCGACGCCCGTTGTCAGTGGCGGGTGTCACCATCGAGCCATGGTGCAGGTCTGTCTCAACGGAGCGCGCGGCGCCGCGGACGGTGCGGTCGTGCCGCTGACGCCCGAGGCGATGGCGGACGCCGCGGCCGAGGCCGTCGCGGCGGGGGCCACGGATGTCCATGTCCATCCCAAGACGCCGTGCGGTCAGGACACGATGTCACCGCGGGTGGTCGCGGCGACCCTCGACGCGATACGGGCACGGGTGGCGGTGCCTGTCGGCGTGACGACAGGCGCCTGGGCGCACCCGGACCCGGCGGCCCGGCTCAGCCGGGTGCGCGACTGGACGGTCCTGCCCGACCACGCCTCCGTCAACTGGCACGAGCCGGGCGCGGAGGAGCTGGCCGCCGCCCTCCTCCACAGAGGTGTGGGCGTGGAGGCCGGCATCTGGTCCGGTACGGACGGGGCGGCGCGGTTCGCCCGCTCGCCCCTCGGCCCGAAGGTGCTGCGGGTGCTCGCGGAGGTGACGGACACCGTCCCGGACACGGCCGAGTCGACCGCGCACGCTCTCCTGGCCGGGCTGGGCGGCGCGTTCGGACGTCCGATCCTGCTGCACGGGGAGGACGGCGGCGCATGGCCGGTGCTGCGGCTGGCGGGGCGACTGGGCCTGCCGACCCGCGTGGGCCTGGAGGACACGCTGAGCCTGCCGGACGGCGAACCAGCTCTGTCCAATGCCCAGTTGGTGGCGGAGGCGCTGGCCGGGCACGGCTGAGCCACCGCGCGAGGAAGAGACGGTACCAGCCGCTAATCGGGTCGCTCCATCCCTTTCCGGCAGGGAGAGTTGGGGGCGATGAAACCCAACTGAGCCACCCTCAGCGGCCTTGAAGGAGCCCCACATGTCGACGCTGCGTGTCACCGCCGAAGTGCTGACCGTCCACGAACACCCCGACGCCGACGCCCTCGAACTGGCCCAGGTCGGCCTCTACCGGGCCGTCGTCGCCAAGGGCGCGTACCGCACCGGCGAGGCCGCTCTGTACATCCCCGAGCAGTCGGTGCTCCCCACCGCCCTGGTCGAGGAGCTGGGGCTGACCGGGCGGCTGGCGGGGAGCAGGTCGGACCGGGTGAAGGCGGTGCGGCTGCGGGGCGAGCTGTCGCAGGGGATCGTGTGCCGGCCCGAGGCGCTGGCGGACGTCGACCTGGCGCTGGCCGCCGTGGAGGGCACCGACTTCGCGGAGCGGCTGGGCATCGTCAAGTGGGTGCCGCCGATCCCGCCGACCATGAGCGGCGACGTCGAGTCGGCGCCGGATCTGCTGCCCTGGGTCGACATCGAGAACATCCAGCGCTACCCCGGCATCTTCGAACCCGGCGAGCCGGTGATCCTGACCGAGAAACTGCACGGCACGGCGTGCCTGCTGACGTATGTCGCGGACGAGGAGCGGGTGTACGTCTCCTCGAAGGGCTTCGGCTCGAAGTCCCTGGCGCTGACGGAGGATCCGAGGAACCTGTACTGGCGGGCCGTGCACGGCCATGACGTCCCCGGGGCCGCGGCCCGTCTCGCCCAGCGGCTGGGCGCGCGCCGGATCGGCGTCTTCGGGGAGGTGTACGGAGCGGGTGTGCAGGACCTGACGTACGGCGCGGACGGCCGACGCGACACCCTCGGATACGCGGTGTTCGACGTGTCCGCGGAGATCGACGGCGTGGTGCGCTGGCTGGACGCGGCGGAGCTGCTGGACGGCGAACTGCCGCTCGTGCCCCGCCTGTTCGAGGGCCCGTACGACAGCGAGCGGGTCCTGGAGATCGCGACCGGCCGCGAGACGGTGTCCGGACGCGGGCTGCATCTGCGCGAGGGCGTGGTCATCCGGCCCGCAGTCGAGCGGTACAGCCCGGTGACGGGGGGACGGGCCATCGCCAAGGCGGTGAGCGGCGCGTATCTGACCCGCAAGGGCGGCACCGAGTACGAGTGAGGAACCGAGCGGGAGAGGGGCCGGCGGCGCGGGCGGCGGCACGCGGGCGGGCGTGCCGGGGCGGCACGCGGGCGGGCGGGGTGTAGCGGGCGTGGCGGTGCAGGGGGGCCTGGGGCTGTAGGGGCGTGGGGCTGCCTGGGGCTGTAGGGGCGTGGGGCTCCGGACACAGCGGGGCGCCCGGGGGGGGCGCCAAGTGTCCGAGGAAGAGCGCCAAGTGGCCCGGGAGCGCCGGGGAGGGGCGCCGAGTGTCCGGGAGCGCCGAGTGCGTCACCGGGCCCGGCTCAGCAGCAGCCGGACGCCTTCTCCTCCTCCCGCTCCTCCCCCGCCGGCTCCTCTCCCGCCCTCCGGGCGGCCGCCCTTTTCTCCCCCGCCTTCTTCTCCCCCGCCCGCTGCTCCACCAACAGCCGTGAGCCGGAGCCCCGTTCGCCGAAAGCGTCGTCCGGGTTGGACAGGACGCAGGTGGCGAGGGACAGGCAGCCGCAGCCGATGCAGTCGGTGAGATGGTCGCGGAGCCGGTTGAGCTGCTTGATGCGTTCGTCCAGCTCCGCGCGCCACGCCGCCGAGAGACGAGCCCAGTCCTCACGGGTCGGGGTGCGCTCCTCGGGGAGCTCTGCGAGGGCCTCACGGATCGTGGCCAGCGGGATGCCGACGCGTTGCGCCGCACGGACGAAGGCGACACGCCGCAGCGTGTCACGGTGGTAGCGGCGCTGGTTGCCCGTCGTGCGACGGCTGCTGATCAGCCCCTTCGTCTCGTAGAAGTGCAGGGCGGAGACGGCGGCACCGCTGCGCGCGGCGAGCTGGCCGACCGTGAGCTCGTGGATCTTCTCGGGAATCTGGGGCACCCCTGGAAGCCTACCCACCGGCTCACCCACGGGTCCGTTGACATCGGCCCGGCACCCGACCATGCTAAGCAGTCGCTTAGACCTATGGCACGGTGACATGGGCAGCTAGTGACGCGAAAGGGCCGCAGACATGGCAGAGCCGAGGATCTTCACATCCGCCGACGACCTGAAGGCGGCGGTGGGCGAGCAGTTGGGCCACACCGACTGGCTGGAGGTCGACCAGAAGCGGATCGACCTCTTCGCGGAAGCCACCGGAGACCACCAGTGGATCCATGTCGACCCCGAGAAGGCCGCCGCCGGCCCCTTCGGCACCACCATCGCGCACGGCTATCTCACGCTCTCCCTGCTGCCGCTCTTCGGCCCGCAGCTGATCAAGGTCGAGAACGTGAAGATGGGCGTCAACTACGGGACGAACAAGGTCCGTTTCCCCGCCCCGGTACCCGTCGGCTCACGGGTGCGCGCCACCGCGACGATCACCGGCGTCGAGGACGTCACCGGCGGCGTCCAGGTGGCCGTCGCCTTCACCGTGGAGCGCGAGGGCGGGGACAAGCCCGTGTGCGTGGCGGAGTCGGTGGCCCGCTACTACCTGTAGGCGACCACCCGCGGGCGACCGCCCGTGGGTGCTACTTCGCGGCGCCCACCATCCGCAGCACGAGGTCGGCGTACAGCTCGCCGACCTCGTCGGGCGTGCGGGGGCCGTCCACGTTGAACCAGCGGGCCACGTCGATGCAGAGGGACAGCACGGCGAGGGTCGTGCCCTGCACGTCCGGTACGGCGAACTCGCCGCTCGCCACGCCGTCCTCGATGATCCCGCGCACCTCGGCGTCGACCTGCCGGCGCAGGCCGAGGATCTCGGCGCGGGCGTCGGGGCCGAGCGCGTCCAGTTCGTACTGGACGACCCGTGCCGTGGTGCGCCGCCCGGCGTGCCAGCGGACGAAGGAGCTCACGGCGTCCGCGAGGCGCCGGGTCGCGTCGCCCTCGCCGGCGGCCGCCGTGCGCAGGATGCCCAGCGCGCGGTCGTGGCCGATCCGACTGATGCGGTGGAGCAGCTCTTCCTTGGTCTTGTAGTGGATGTACAGGGCCGCCGGGCTCATCCCCGCACGGCCCGCGATGTCGCGGGTCGTCGTCGCGTGGTAGCCGCGCTCGGCGAAGGCCTCCACAGCGGCGACCAGCAGTCGCCGGGCCGCGTCAGGGGTGACCTCTTCCCACGGCTCGATCTCGCCGCCGGCCGTCTCCTCCGCGGTACTCATCGCTCGTTCGCCCCTCTCGGTACAGGAGCTACACCATACCGCCGAAGGTGAGCGGCCGCTTAGAGTGCCTGCTCAGATCTTCTCGAAGGGATCGTGGTCGGCGAGGAGCTTCTCCAGGCGGGCCTGGTCCACCCGGCTCACGATCTGCCCGGCCTCCTGACGGTCGCGGATCACCTTCGCCAGCGTGAAGGCGGAGGTCACCAGATACAGGACCGCGATCGCCAGGAAGCCGCGCACCCAGCCGTCGGTGTGGAGGTTGTAGATGCCGATGGCGGTGGCCGCGATGGCTATACCGAAGGAGGCCACGGCCTGTCCGTAGAACGCTGCCGTGCTCTGCTGCTTGACCGGTGTGTCACTCATGGGGACAAGCTTCGGCGGAGGTGGCCCGCGCCACATCCGCGCACCTACTCAGACTCGTACTCAGGTGCTCCTCCTCAGAACGCCGACACCCCCGTCAGCGCCCGCCCGATGAGCAGCTTCTGGATCTGGCTCGTGCCCTCGTAGAGGGTCATCACCCGGGCGTCGCGCAGGAGTTTGCCCGCCGGGTACTCGTCGACGTAGCCGTAGCCGCCGAAGACCTGGAGGGCGTTGTTGGCGGCGCGGACGGCGGCCTCCGAGGCGAACAGCTTGGCCTTGGAGGACTCGGTGGCGAAGGGCAGGCCCCGGTCGATCAGGTCGGCGACCCGCCAGGTCAGCAACCGGGCCGCGTCCACGTCGACCGCGATGTCGCTGATCAGTTCCTGGACCAGCTGGTGGTGGGCGATGGTCTTGCCGAACTGCTCGCGCTCGCCCGCGTACCGCACCGCCACGTCCAGGGCGGCCTGCGCGATGCCGACACAGCCGGCCGCGACCGACATACGACCCTTGGCCAGCGCCGACATCGCGACGGAGAAACCCTTCCCCTCGGGCGCCAGCATCGCGGAGGCGGGCACCCGGACGTCGTCCAGGACCAGTTCGGCGGTCGCCTGGCCGCGCAGGCCGAGCTTGCCGTGGATCGCGCGACGGCTCAGGCCCGGGGCGTCGGTGGGGACCAGGAACGCGGAGACGCCCTTGTGGCCCGGCGCGTCCGTCGAGCGGGCGAAGAGCAGGACCACGTCGGCCCAGGTGCCGTTGGTGATGAACATCTTGGTGCCGTTGATGACGTAGGAGTCGCCGTCGCGGACCGCGCGGGTGCCGAGATTGCCGGCGTCCGAGCCGGTGCCGGGCTCGGTGAGGCCGAAGCAGCCGACGTACTCGCCGGACGTCAGTCCCGGCAGCCAGCGCCGCTTCTGCTCCTCGTCCCCCCAGGCGGCGACGGACTTCGCAACCAGTCCCAAGGAGACGGACACGATCCCGCGCACGGACGAGTCCCCGCGGCCCAGCTCCTCCGTGACCAGGCAGTACGCGAGGTGGTCGCCGCCCGAACCGCCGTACTCCTCGTCGATCGTCAGGCCGAGGAAGCCGACCTCGCCGAGCTTCTTGACCAGGGACCGGTCGATGTCCTCGGCACGGTCCCAGGCGACGACGTGCGGGGCGACCTCTCGGTCCACGAAGTCCTTGGCGAGCCGCCGGACGGCCTCCTGCTCCTCGCTGAGCGCCAGATTCACCACGAGATCACCTCACAGAGGAAGGCCTTCAGGACCGCTTCGTCATTCGCATTTAAATTAGCACTGCTAGTTTACGCTGTGCAGCCCTACTATGTGCGCCATGGCCCGACCGCGCAAGCCCCTTCTCAGCACCGACCGGATCGTCGAGACCGCACGGACGCTCGTGGACGCGGAGGGCCTGCCGGCCGTCTCCACCCGGCGGCTCGCCGCCGAGCTGGGGGTGAGCGGACCCTCGCTCTACAACCACTTCCGCACGAAGGACGAGATCCTGGAGGCCGTCGCCGACTCGGTGAGCGCGCAGGTAGACCTGTCGATGTTCGAGGACGGCCGGGAGTGGCGGACCGCGCTGCACGACTGGGCCGTCTCCTACCGCGCCGCCCTGCGCGACCACCCGAACATCGTCCCGGTGCTCGCCCAAGGCCCCGGCCGCCGGCCCGCCGGGCTGCGGCTCGCCGACGCGGTGTACGGCGCGATGGTCCGCGCCGGGTGGCCGCCCGCGCAGGCCACCTCCATCGGCGCGCTGATGCGGTACTTCGTCATGGGATCCGCCCTCGGCTCGTTCGCCGGCGGATTCGTCGACGACGTGAGCGCCTACGACCCCGCCGACTACCCGCACCTCGGACAGGCCCACCTCCTCGCCGACCAGCAGGAGAAGATCGACGAGCGGGCGTTCGAGACCGGGCTGACGGCACTGCTGGACGGGCTCTCCCAGCAGTTCGAGCAGCTGCCCTAGCACGGTTCGGCGGCCACCGAACTGTCCGTCGCGCATGCTGGAACACGTGAGCATCACGGACACCGGGAACGACAGGGACGTACGGGCGCCGGGGCTGGCCGCCCTCGCCGCGCTCGTCGCCGACGAGACGCGGGCCGTCTGTCTGCTGGCGCTGCTCGACGGGCGGGCGTGGACCGCCGGTGAGCTGGCCCGGCACGCGGGAGTGGCCCCGTCGACGCTGAGCGAGCACCTGGGCAAGCTGGTCGGGGGTGGACTGCTGGCCGAGGAACGTCAGGGGCGGCACCGGTACGTACGGCTCGCCGACACCCGGGTCGCCCAGCTCGTGGAGGACCTGGCCGGCCAGGTCGCCCCGCACCGCGCCCACCGACCGCGCACCCTGCGCGCCGCGAGCGCGGGATCGGCGATGGCCCGGGGCCGGACCTGCTACGACCACCTCGCCGGCCGGCTCGGCATCGCCGTCACCGACGCGCTCACCGCCCACGGACTGCTGAGCGCGGCGAGTGAGCCTGAAGGGCGGACCGGCGGGGCCGGGACGAAAGCGACAGCCGTACCGGCAGCGCAAGCGGCAGCGACAGCGGCAGCGACAGCGGGGCTGGACGCGAGCAGACCCACGACACCGGCGGCCTCGGCGGCTCCGACGGCTCCGACCAGGGAACGGGCCACCGGGTTCCTGCTGACCGAGGCCGGGCTGCGGTGGTTCGAGGGCAACGGCATCGCGCTCGACCGCGCGACCCGCAGGCCGCTCGCCCGCGCCTGCCTCGACTGGACCGAGCGCCGCCCCCACCTGGCCGGTGCGGCGGGCGCGGCCCTGTGCCGGCACGCCCTCGACGCGGGATGGTGCGTGCGGATCGGCTCCGAGCGGGCCGTGAAGGTGACGGTGGCGGGCGAACGGGCGCTGGCCGAGCTGCTGGGCATCGAGGCGGCGGCGCTGCGCTGACGTCCGAAATCCGCGAGCTTCGACCCGCCCTTCTTCCTAGCCTGAGGAGCATGATGAACAGCCCCCGGCGTACCGAACGTCGTACAGAGTTGCTCGCCGCCGGTGCGGCCACCGTGACCGTCGTGCTGTGGGCCTCGGCCTTCGTGTCGATCCGCAGTGCGGGCGGGGCCTACTCACCGGGGGCGCTGGCGCTCGGGCGGCTGGCCTCCGGGGCGCTGGTGCTGGGGGTCATCTGCGCCGTACGGCGCGCGGGGTGGCCGCCGCGGGCCGCCTGGCGCGGGATCGCCGTGTCGGGCGTGCTGTGGTTCGGCTTCTACATGGTCGTCCTCAACTGGGGCGAGCAGCAGGTGGACGCGGGCACGGCGGCCCTGGTGGTGAACATCGGGCCGATCCTCATCGCCCTGCTCGGCGCGCGGCTGCTCGGGGACGTGATGCCGCCGCGGCTGCTGGCGGGGATGGCGGTGTCGTTCGCGGGCGCGGTCGCGGTGGGGCTGTCGATGTCGGGCGAGGGCGGATCGTCGGTGCTCGGGGTGGTGCTGTGTCTGCTTGCCGCGTTCGGTTACGCGGGCGGGGTCGTCGCCCAGAAGCCCGCCCTGAGCCGGGCGACCGCGCTCCAGGTGACGACGTTCGGATGTGTCATCGGGACGGTGGTCTGTCTGCCGTTCGCGGGGCAGCTGGTCCACGAGGCGGCCGACGCGCCGGTCTCCGCGACGCTCAACATGGTCTACCTGGGCGTCTTCCCGACCGCCCTCGCCTTCACCACATGGGCGTACGCCCTGGCCCGGACGACCGCGAGCCGCATGGGCGCGACCACGTACGCGGTACCCGCACTGGTCGTCCTGATGTCGTGGTTGGCGCTGGGCGAGGTGCCGGGGCTGCTCACCCTGGCCGGTGGCGCGCTGTGTCTGGCGGGAGTGGCCGTGTCGCGGTCGAGGCCCCGCACGCCGCCGACGCAGACGGCCGACGCGGCGGCGGACGCAACGCAGGGGACGGACGCGGCGCGGGTGGATGTTCCGAAGCCGGGGGCCTGACCAGGAGGTCGGCCCCCGGACGGGGCGAGGACGCCCAGCTCGGCAGAGACCGTGCGGGCGGGCTGAGGCCGCTGTCCGGACGGACTGAGGCCGCCGCCCCGGCCCGCACCGCCCCAGCGCGCTGTGCTGCCGGAGCGGGGCCGCGCCCCTGCTCGCCGAGCCCTAGCGGGCCGGGACCGAGCGGGCCGAGGCCGAGCGGGATCGTCGCCGGAACGAGGCCGGGTGGGCGGGATCGTCGCCGGAACGAGGCCGGGCGGGCGGGATCGTCGCCGGAACGAGGCCGGGCGGGCGGGATCGCCGCCGGACGGGCGGGGGCGCCGTCAGAACAGCACCAGTGCGCGTCCTCCCTTGCCCGCCAGCATGTTCTCGAAGGCGCCCGGGATGTCCTCCAGGGCGATGCGCTCCGTCACCAGGGCGCTCAGGTCCAGCCGGCCCGCCCGGACGTGGTCGGCGAGGACCGGGAGGTCCTTCGCCGGGTCGCAGTTGCCGTAGACGCAGCCGGCGAGGGTGCGGCCCCAGTGGAAGAGTTCCAGGGCGTTGAAGGTGACCTGCTGGTCCTTGCCGCCGATGCCGACGACCGTGGTGCGGCCGCCGCGCCGGGTCGACTCCCAGGCCGTCCGGATGGTGACCGCGCGGCCCACGCACTCGACGGCCACGTCGACCCCCTGCTTGCCGGTGAGGGCGCGGATCTCGCGGGCGGTCCGGTCGGAGGCGACCACGTACTCCGTGGCGCCGGCCGCCCGAGCCAGTTCCTCCTTCTCCGGGGAGACGTCGACGGCGACGATCGTCGAGGCGCCGGCGATCCGGGCCGCCTGGAGGGTGGCGAGGCCGACTCCGCCGACGCCGAAGACGGCGACCGTCTCGCCGGGACGGACCTGCGCGGAGTGGTGGACCGCGCCGTAGCCGGTGAGGACGGCGCAGCCGAGGAGGGCGGCGTCGGTGAGGGGGATGCCGTCCGGCAGGGGCAGCACGCAGGAGGCCGGGACGACGGTCTCCTCGGCGAAGGCGGCGACGTTCAGCCCGGGGTGCAGGTCCGTGCCGTCCGTCGTGCGGGCGTACACCTCCGCGGCCCCGTTGAGGGCGTTCACGCACAGCCACACCTCGCCGAGCGTGCAGGGGTGGCAACTTCCGCAGGAAGGAGCCCAGTTGAGGATGACGTCGGCGCCGGGCGCCAGGTGTTCGACTCCCTCGCCGACGGCGACGACCGTGCCCGCGCCCTCGTGCCCGAGGACGGCGGGGACCGGCACCCGCATGGTGCCGTCGGACAGGGACAGGTCGGAGTGACAGACTCCGGCGGCGGCGAGCCGGACGCGGACCCGGCCGGGGCCGGGGTCCGGAAGGTCGATCTCCGTGATCTCCAACGGAGCACCGATGGCGGGGAGTACGGCGGCGCGGACAGCCATGTTCGGGTGACTCCCTTAGAACTGGAGGGATTTGGTCTGGAGGTACTCGGCGAGGCCGTGGGCGCCGAGTTCACGGCCGACGCCCGACTGCTTGTAGCCGCCGAACGGCGCGAGCGGGTTGAAGCGTCCGCCGTTGATGTCGACCTGGCCGGTCTCCATCCGGCGGGCGAAGGCGACCGCCTCCGCCTCGTCGCCGGCCCAGACGGCGCCCGCGAGTCCGTAGACGGTGCCGTTGGCGATCCGCAGGGCGTCCTCCTCGTCCTCGTAGCGCAGGACGGACAGGACGGGGCCGAAGATCTCCTCCTGGGCGACGGCCATGTCGGGGGTGACGTCGGCGAAGACCGTGGGGCTGACGAAGTAGCCCTGTTCGTGCGGGGATTCGAGGCCGCCCGCGACCAGCCGCGCGCCCTCGGCGACGCCCTTCTCGATGTAACCCCGCACCCGGGCCCGCTGTTCGGCGTTGACGACGGGGCCGATGCGGTCGGCGTACTTGGCGGCCGCCGCCGCGGCGAGCTCGACCGCCTCGTCGTACCGGTCGCGGTGGACGAGCATCCGGGTCCAGGCGCTGCATGTCTGGCCGGAGTTGGACATCACGTTGGCGACGCCGACGTTGACCGCCCTGGCGAGGTCGGCGCTCGGCAGGATGACGTTGGCGGACTTGCCGCCGAGTTCCAGGGCCACCTTCTTGACGGCCGCGCCCGCCGTCGCAGCGATCCGCCTGCCGACGGCCGTGGAGCCGGTGAAGGACACCAGGTCGACGCCGGGGTGCTCGACGAGCGCCTGGCCGGCGACCGGGCCGAGGCCGGTGACCAGGTTGAAGACGCCGGCCGGGACGCCCGCCTCGTGGACCGCCTCGGCGAAGAGCTGGGCGGTCAGCGGGGTGTCCTCGGCGGGCTTCAGGACCACCGTGCAGCCCGCGGCGAGGGCCGGGGCGACCTTGGCGACGATCTGGTGCAGCGGGTAGTTCCAGGGGGTGACGGCGCCGACGACGCCGATCGGCTCCTGGAACACCGTCGAGTTGCCGACCTTCTCCTCGAAGGAGTGGGTCGCGGCCAACTCGGCGTAGGTGCCCGCGACCGCGATCGGCACGGCCGCGTGGACGGCCCGGGAGAAGGCCAGGGGCGAGCCGAGTTCGGCGGTGACCGTCTCGGCGATCTCGTCCTTGCGGGCCGCCAGGACGTCCCGGAGCGCGGTCAGGCGGGCGGCGCGCTCGGCGGGCGGGGTCGAGGACCAGCCCGGCAGGGCGGCGCGGGCCGCCCGTACGGCGGCGTCGACGTCGACGGCGTCGCCCGCCGGGACCCGGGCGATCACCTGCTCGTCCACCGGGTCGACGACCTCGATCACATCCCGGCCGGCAGCCGGGCGCCAGGCGCCGTCGAGATAGATGCCGTCATGTGCCTTCATCGCGTTCCCTTCGGGCGGGCCTCGTCGTCCGCGACCTAAACTAGCGCTGTTAGTTTTCTGGCACCAGAGGACGGCGGATTCAGGACGGAGAACGCGCGGGACGACCGGCCCCGGACCGCGGACGGCTCGGGACGCCCGCTCACTCGTCGAGGTCCGGCAGCCGGGCCGGAGCCGGGCTGATGCGCTCGCCGTGCTGGTCGAAGACGAAGAGATGGGCGATGTCGACGAGGAGCGGCACCTGCATCCCGTGCCGGAGGTCGAAGTCGGGCGTGGTCCGCACGACGAGGTCGCCGAGGGGGCGGGCCTCCGGGGACGCGGGCGGCCCCTCCTGCGCCGCCGGGTCGTCCAGGACGCCGACCGCACCGGACCGCAGGCCACCCGCACCCTTGCGCAGCCGGCCCAGGACCCCGCCCTCGCGACGGCGCCGCCGGGGCGGCCGCTGGACGGGGCGGGGCGCCTCCAGCTCCGGCACGACCGCGAGCCGGGAGCCGGTGTTGAAGTGGACGAGCACCTCGTGGCCCTGGAACTCCACGTGCTCCACCAGACCGGTGATGTGCGTCTCGCCGGGCCGGGCGTCGGCGGGCGTGGCGATACGGACCGCCTCCGAACGCAGTCCGACGATCACCTCGCGGCCCTGCTGCACCCGCAGCAGCTTGTGGTCCAGGCAGTGGGGTTCGGGCAGCCGCAGCGCCTGCTTGCCGAGGCTGATCGTCATGGCTCCGTCGAGCGGGGCGCGGACCAGGCCGCGCAGAAGGTTGATGCGCGGGGTGCCGATGAAGGCGGCGACGAAGACGTTGCGCGGCAGGGCGTAGACCGACCGCGGGGTGCCCACCTGCTGGAGGACGCCGCCGCGCAGTACGGCGACCCGGTCGCCGAGCGACATGGCCTCGGCCTGGTCGTGCGTGACGTAGACCGTGGTGACGCCCAGATGCCGGGTCAGTTTGGATATCTCGGCCCGCAGATGGTTGCGGAGCTTGGCGTCGAGGTTGGACAGCGGCTCGTCCATCAGGAAGGCGGAGGGGTGCCGGGCGATGGCCCGGCCCATGGCCACGCGCTGGCGTTCGCCGCCGGAGAGCTGGCCGGGGAAGCGGTCGAGGAGGTCCTCGATGCCGAGCATCCGGGCGGTGGCGTCCACGCGGGGGCCCGGGTCGGCGCCGGGGGCCTCGATGCGCAGCGGGAAGCCGATATTGTCCCGGCCGGTCATGTTCGGGTAGAGCGCGAAGTTCTGGAAGACCATCGCGATGTCCCGCCCCGAGGGCGCCAGGTCGTTGGCGTACTCGCCGTCGAGCCGTAACTCGCCCTCCGTGATGTGCTCCAGGCCGGCGATCATGCGGAGCACGGTGGACTTGCCGCAGCCGGAAGGGCCCAGCAGGACCAGGAACTCGCCGGGCGCGATGTCCAGCGACAGCCGGTCCACGACCCGGACGCCTCGGGTGTGGACCTTGCTGACGTCGTGCAACGAGATGGCGCGTGTCATGAGAAGTGTCCCCGGGGACTCGTGTGCCGGGCCGGCCCGGCCGGTGCTCCGCTGTCCGACCTGCCCCGTGCGGGTCGAACGGGGCTTGTGAGTCACGGAAGTTAACGGACTGTGTGCGCCCGGGGGAAGAGACACGCCCGGATCGGACGCTCCCGTCCGACAGGTGAGAAACCGGACTGCCTGATTCAGCGGGCGCCGGCCGCGGGCCGCGGACACCGGCGCGGCCCGGCGGCGGGTCAGCGGGTCGCCGTCAGATGGGCGAAGACGACGACGTTGCTGGTGTATCCCGTCGCGTGCCGGAAGAGGCCCCCGCAGGTGAGGACGCGCAGTTCGGGGCGGCGGGTCGGGCCGTACACCTCCTTGTCGGGGAAGGTGGCCTTGTCGAAGACGCGCACCCGGTCCACGGTGTAGACGGCCGTGTGTCCGTCGGCGCGCCGGGCCTCGATGCGGGCGCCCCGGGCCACGCGTGCGAGGCCCGCGAAAACCGCCGGGCCGGTCTTGGTGTCGCGGTGGCCCACGGCGATGGCGGTGCCCCGCTCCCCCGGTGTGGGGCCGCCCCCGTACCAGCCGACCAGCTTGGGCCGGTCGAGCGGGGGCGTCCCGAGGTGCCGGTCCGGGCCGAGCCGGAGCGGGACGATCGGCGCGTCGATGCCCAGGGAGGGCACCCGCAGGGTGGTCGCCGGGGACCGGGGCAGCGGGCGGGGAGGGGGGCCCGGGCTCTCGGACGCCTTCTTCCCCGCCGTCCGGTCCTCCTCGTCGGCGTCGCCCCCGAGGGCGAGGACGGCCCGCGCCCCGCCGGACGCCACCTCCCCGGCCCCGGCCGCCGTCGCAGGGCCGTCGTGTCCTCCGCACCGGACGCCGACCGTCACCAGGACGACCGCGAGCACGGCCGTCCTGGTGAGGCGGTAGGCGCGGGTCCGGTGCCAGGGCCTGCGTGTGCGCCTACGCGGCACCATGGGCGCGGCGGCGGATCAGCCGGAAGTAGGCGACTCCGCCGACGGCCACCAGTCCGACGGCCGCGGCTCCGGCCAGCGGGGTGAAGGCCTGCGAGGGGTCGGCGAGGCCGCCGCCGCCCGCGTGCACGCCGCCCTCCGGGCCGCCCTTCTCGCCGCTCCAGGCGGAGCCGCCCTGCGTGCCGCCTTCCCGGCCGCCGGCGCCCTGCGTGGTGCCGTTCTGCGTGGTGCCGTTCTGCGCGGCGCCGTCCTGACCACCGCCGCTCTGCGTGGTGCCGTTCAGCGCGGTGCCGTTCTGACCGCCACCGTTCTGGCCGCCGCCATTTTGGCCGCCGCCGTTCTGGCCGTTCGGCCCGCCGGCTTCACGGCCGTCGTCGGTGATCGGCCGGTTCGGGCTCCCGTTCCCGTCGCGCCGGCCCTCCGGGCAGTTGATCTTGAAGACCTTCACCTTGGGCGTGATCGGGATGTCCCCGGCGATGGTCCACTCGAGCGTGTACGACCCCTCGGCCAGTCCCAGGATGTCGGTGTGCCCGGCGCCCTGGGTCAGGGTGATGTTGCCGGAGACGGTGGCGGTGTCGGGGGCCGGGGGCCGCGCCTTGATCGTGTAGGCGACGGTCGGCAGCTCGCCGAAGTTGGCGGCGTCGAGGTAGAAGCGGCAGGCCACCGGGTCGTCCTTCGAGACGCCCGGGGGGACCTGCTCGCGGTGGATCCTGATGTCACCGGCCTCCCCCACGGCCACGGCGGACGGTGCCGAGAGGCAGGTGAACCCCGCCGCGGCGAGCACCGTGAGGGCCGTGACGCCGAGGCGGGAGCCGAGGGCGGACGGGAGCGTCGAGCTGGACATGCGCATTCCTCCGAGTCAGGACGATTTTCATACAAATCGCTCTTGCACCTGACTCTCTTTCACATCGGCGTCCACGACTGTGGGAGCGCCGCCCGACGCGCCGTCAGACATCGCTCGACCGGCGCAACCCCGATCCGGACCGGCGCCGCGGCACGGCCGCCCCCGCTCCGCCGTCCCCCCGCGAGCGCACCGCCACCCCCGACGACACCAGCAACAGCGCCCCCAGCATCACGAACGGCGCGGCCACCCCCGCGACCCCGGCCACCAGCCCCGCGGCGGCGGGCGCGGCGACCTGGCCGAGCCGGTTGCCGGTGAGGCGGAGCGCCAGGGCGGTGGAACGGGCGCCGTCGGGCGCCGCCTGGACGACGGTCGTCATGGACAGCGGCTGCCCGACGCCGAGGCAGAAGCCGAGCAGCGCGAGGATCACGCCCAGTCCCCAGACGGGCACCGGCAGGGCGATCCCGGCGCACAGCAGGGCGGCCAGCAGACACGTCACGGTGAGCAGCGGGGTCCGGCCGAGCAGCCGCAACAGGGGGGTGAGGACGAGCCGGCAGGCTATGGAGGCCGCCGCCCGGACGCTGAGCAGGACGCCGACGACAGCCGGCGCGATGCCCCGGTGTTCGCCGACCACCGGCAGATAGGCGGTGAGGATGTCCGTCGCGGACAGCACGGACAGGCTGATGAGGATGCCCGCGGGGACGCCCCGCGCGTTCAGGATGCGGCCCACGGGGACCCGCTCGCCCTGCTCCGTACGGGACTTGGGCGCGGTGTCGCGGTGTTCGATGCGCCACAGCGAGGTGAACGCGACCGCGCAGCCGGCGCCCGCGACCAGCAGGGCCAGTGCGCTGCCGGCCGCCATGTCGGCGCCGCCGATCAGCGCTCCGGCCGCGATCGGGCCGACCAGCTGGCCGAGGGAGGCGCCGATGGTGAAGTGGCCGAAGTTGCGGTCCTGTTCGTGCGGCGCGGACTGACGGGCGACCAGCGACTGCGAGCCGATGACGAAGCAGAGATGGCCGAGGCCCATCACCCCGCTCCACAGGGCCATCGTCCAGAGCGAGCCGGCGACACCGCTCAGCACACAGCCGCCGGATATGAGGACCACCCCGACGGGCAGCAGGGGCGCGCAGCGGCCGTGGTCGGTGCGCCGGCCGAGCGGTACGGCGGCGAAGAGCGGCAGCAGCGCGTACACGCCCGCGATGACGCCGATCGCCCGCTCGTCCGCGCCCAGTGCGAGGGCCCGGTAGGAGACGGCGGGCCGGGCCATCGACACCGCCCCCTGCGCGAAGCCGAAGGCGATGACGAGACGGAGCAGCCAGCCGCGGTTCCCGCCGGGCCTCACAAGTTCCTCCATGGGTGGCTCAGATGATCCCGAACAGGATGCCCGCGCCGAGGATCACCAGGCTGGTGAGGGCGGCCCACTTGACCACGAACCTCGTGTGGTCGCCGAACTCGACCCTGGCCATGCCGACGAGGACGTAGACGGCCGGGACGAGCGGGCTCGACATGTGCAGGGGCTGGCCGACGAGCGAGGCGCGGGCCATCTCCAGGGGCGAGACGCCGTGCGCCGCGCCGGCTTCGGCGAGGACCGGCAGGACGCCGAAGTAGAAGCCGTCGTTCGACATGAAGTAGGTGAGCGGGAGGCTCAGGACGCCGGTGACGAGGGCCATGTGCGGGCCCATGCCCGCGGGGATGACGTCCACCATCCAGGTGGCCATGTGGTCGACCATGCCGGTGCCCTGGAGGACGCCGGTGAAGACGGCGGCGGCGAAGACCATGCCGGAGACGTTGAGGACGTTGTCGGCGTGGGCGGCCAGCCGGGCCTTCTGGTCCGGGATGTGCGGGAAGTTGACGGAGAGGGCGAGCGCGGCGCCGAGCAGGAACAGCACCGGGATCGGCAGCCACTCCATGATCATGGAGGTGAGCAGCACGACCGTGAGCAGCGCGTTGAACCAGTACAGCCTGGGGCGCAGGGTGGCCCGGTGCGGGTCGAGGCCCTGGAAGTCGTCGTCGTCCTCGTCGGCGTCGGCGTGGCCGAGCGCGTCCCGCGCGGCCGCGTCGGTGCCGGAGCCGGAGCCCGAACCGCCGGTGCGGACAGGGGTCTTGCCGTCGCCGGAGCCGCCGGCGCCCACCAGGACCGTCTCGGTCTCCTGCTCCTCGACCAGCACCTCGTCCAGCGTCAGGGTGCCGAGCCGGGCGCGCTCACGGCGGCCGAGCACGTAGGAGAGGGCGATGACGAACAGCAGGCCCACGGCCAGCGCCGGGATCATCGGCACGAAGATGTCGCTGGCGTCGAGCTTCAGCGCGGTGGCGGCACGGGCGGTCGGGCCGCCCCAGGGCAGCGTGTTCATCACGCCGTTGGCCATCGCCGCGACACCGGTCATCACGACCAGGCTCATCTTCAGGCGCTTGTACAGCGGGTACATCGCCGAGACGGTGATCATGAACGTGGTGGAGCCGTCGCCGTCGAGGGACACGATCGCGGCGAGCAGCGCCGTCCCCACGACGATGCGGAGCGGGTCGGCCTTGCAGAACTTCAGGATGCCCCGGACGATCGGGTCGAAGAGACCGACGTCGATCATCACACCGAAGTAGACGATCGCGAACATGAGCATCGCCGCCGTGGGGGCGAGGCTGGTGACGCCGTCGATGACGTAGTCACCGAGCTTGGCGCCCTTCCCGACGAAGACACAGAACAGTGCCGGGATCAGCACGAGCGCCGCGATCGGCGACATCTTCTTCAGCATGATCAGGACCAGGAAGGTCGCGATCATGGCGAAGCCGAGGATGGTCAGCATGAGTGGATACCTAACGTTCGCCCTTGAACATCCCACCTGGGGGTGAGCGGTGGGTCGACGTTAGGTCCGTTCAAACGGTGTTAACAAGACGTTGACGTGCGAGCAATAAGCGCAAAAGTCCAGGTCACAGCTTTGCTCAGGTCAGCGGGCCACCACGGCGGTGAGTTCCACGGGCACTCCGTTGAGAACCGCGTTGCCCGACAGCGGGTCCAGCAGGCTGCCGTCGAGGAGCTGGTTGACGTTGACGCCGGGGTCGGTGGCGGCATGGCTGAGACGGGTGCCGGGGCGGTCGTGGCCCCAGCCGTGCGGCAGGCTGACCACGCCCCTGCGCACGCCGTCGGTGACCTCGGCGGGTGCGGTCACCTCTCCCCCGGCGCCCTTCACCCGTACCGGCGCGCCGTCGACCACACCGAGCCGCTCGGCGTCCTCGGGGTGGATGTGCAGGGTGCAGCGGTTGGTGCCGCCGGTGAGCGCGGGGACGTTGTGCATCCAGCTGTTGTTGGACCGCAGATGGCGCCGGCCGACCAGGACGAGCTCGTCGGGCTGCCGCCGCAGCCCCTCCCGCAGCCGCGGGAGATCGTCGACGATCGGTTGCGGCAGCAGTTCGATCCGCCCGCTGCGCGTCTTCAGCGGCTGAGGCAGGCGGGGGCGCAGCGGCCCGAGGTCGATGCCGTGCGGGTGGGCGAGCAGCCGGGCGAGGCCGAGTCCGTCCGGGCGGGTGCCGAAGCCGTCGCCGTAGGGGCCCAGGCGCAGCATCATGTCGAGCCGGCGCTCGGGACCGGTCTCGCCGGTGAGCTGTGCCGCGAGCTCATGCGGGTCGCGGCCGTGCACGGGCGAGTGCGGCTCCTTCACCGCCTTGCCGAGGGTCTGGCCGATGACCAGGTCGTCCACGGCGGAGGGGTCGGCGCCGTGCATCCCGGTGGCGGCCAGGGTCAGCCGGGCGAGGATCTCGGTCTCGGCCATCCGGCCGGGCTCGAGCGGGACGGCCGGGCGGCTGTAGCGGACCTGGTTGCGCACGGCGAGGGTGTTGAAGGCGAAGTCGTGGTGCGGGCTCTGCGAGGGCGGCGGCGGGGGCAGCACCACGTCGGCGTGGCGGGAGGTCTCGTTCAGATAGGGGTCGACGCTGACCATGAAGTCGAGGGAGCCGAGCGCCTTGTCGAGCCGGTCGCCGTCCGGGGCGGACAGGACGGGGTTGGCGGCCACGGCGACGAGGGCGTGGACCGGCTCGCCCTGCTCCGTCACGGTGTCGATCTCCTCGGCGAGCGCCGACAGCGGCAGTTCGCCCTTGGCCTCCGGGTGCCGGCTCACCCGGGAGTGCCAGCGCGCGAGCCGGAAGCCGTGGCCGGGGCCGGCCGGCCGGGGGGTGCGGTCGGTGGCGGCCTGCGGGAAGAGCGCGCCGCCGGGCCGGTCCAGGTTGCCGGTGAGGATGTTCAGGATGTCGACGAGCCAGCTGGCGAGGGTGCCGTAGGGGACCGTGCAGCTGCCGATGCGGCCGTAGACGGCGGCGGTGGGGGCGGCGGCGAGTTCGCGGGCCAGGGCGCGGATGAGCGAGGCGTCCACGTCACAGGCGGCGGTGACCGCTTCGGGGGTGAAGTCTCGTACGGCTTCCGCGAGTTCCTCGAGACCTTCGAGGTGCGGTGCCGAGGCGCCGGGATCGACGAGGCGTTCCTCGAAGAGCACCTGGGCCATGGCGGCGAGGAGCAGCGCGTCCGTGCCGGGCCGGATCGCGATGTGCCGGTCGGCGAGCTTCGCGGTGCGGGTGCGGCGCGGGTCGATGACGGTGAGGGTGCCGCCGCGGGCCTTGAGCGCCTTGAGCTTGCCGGGGAAGTCGGCGGCGGTGCACAGACTCCCGTTGGACTCCAGGGGGTTGGCGCCGATGAGCAGCAGGTGGTCGGTGTGGTCCAGGTCCGGCACGGGGATCGCGTTGGCGTCGCCGTAGAGCAGTCCGCTGGAGACGTGCTTGGGCATCTGGTCGACCGTGGAGGCGGTGAACAGGCTGCGGGTGCCGAGGCCGGCGATCAGGACGGTCGGGTAGAGCGCGCCGGCCATGGTGTGCACGTTCGGGTTGCCGAGGACGACGCCGACGGAGTTCGCCCCGTACCGCTCCACGACCGGCCGGATCCCGGCGGCCACGGCGTCGAAGGCCTCCTCCCAGGTGGCCTCGCGCAGCTCGCCGTCCCGGCGCACCAGGGGCGTCCGCAGCCGGTCGGGGTCGCCGTCGACGGCACCGAAGGAGGCGCCCTTGGGGCAGATGAAGCCCTTGCTGAAGACGTCCTCCCGGTCGCCGCGGGCGCCGGTGACCTTCGTCCCCTCGATGGTGAGCGTCAGCCCGCAGGTGGCCTCGCACAACGGGCAGATTCGCAGGGCGGTGCGGGACACGGGTCCTCCTGGAGCGTGGCGGCAGCGATGACGCACGGGCTGCCACCGAGCATACCGACCGGTATGAACGGAGGGGAGGGGTCTCGGGGTGACGGCGCAAACTCGCGAGCGGCTCGTTCCGGCACCCGTGCCGGACGGCTCAGTCCAGGCTCCGCGCCAGATACGCCCGCAGCAGCTCCCGCGCCTCGTCGATCACCTTGGGGTCGCCCTCCGGATCCACCCGGAAGGCCAGCTGGACGAGGGTGTCCGCGGTCTCCACGGCGATCAGGAAGGTACGGCGCAGGTCCTCGTCGGGCTCGCGCACGAGATAGTCGGAGAGCAGGTCGGTGAGGCGGTCGGCGACCCGGTGGTTGGGTTCCGCGTGCCGGGCCCCGACCGGGATCTGGTTGCCGAAGTCGACGAGGGAGAACCCGGGCGCGGTGTGCTTCATGGCCAGGTACTCGTCGAGCACGGCGTCCATGGCGGCCCGCCAGTCGCCCCGGCGCGCCCCCTTCAGCCGCTCGGTGACGCGCTCGGAGTAGCGCTCGAGGTTGCGCTGGGCCAGCGCGTCGGCCATCTGCCGCTTGTTGCCGAAGAAGCGGTAGACGGAGCCGATGGGGACGGCGGCGCGCTCGGCGACGGCCCGAGTGCTCAGGCCGTCGTAGCCGACCTCGTCCAGCAGGTCGGCGCAGGCGTCGAGGATTCTGGTCAGCCGTTCGGCACTGCGCCGCTGCACGGGCGCACGACGGAGCGATGTCGCTTGGGGCACGGAGCTCATGATGCCTTTCCGTCGCGGCGGGGTGAACCTCACCCCTCGGTACGGAGAAAGATGCCTGATGCACTCAACGGGGGCTCTTCGGGGAGGGGCACTCGGGGAAGGGCACTCAGGGGGAGGGCTCCGACGCCGTGATGTACGCCGTGCTCTCCACCGGCCTGCCGTCCACCGCCCACACCGTGCCGTCGTCCGCGTACAGCCGCGCGGTGACCTGGTGGGTGCCGTGCGGGAGGTAGCCGGCCGGGATGCGGTAGGAGGGGGTGCGCAGGTCGGCCACCGGCTGGTCGTCCACGTAGAGCCGGGCGGCGCCGCGACCGTGGGCCGCCCCCGCCTTCGCGGCGGTCGGCGTGAACCGGAAGTTCTCCACCTTCAGACGGACGTCCCAGCTGCCGTCGGCCTCGGGCTCCACCTCGACACCGACCTCGGGTGCCCCCTTCTTCTCCACCTCGCGGTAGTGCCGCCCTTCGTCGTCCGTGTCCTTCAGGACCTTGCCCACCGGCGAGGGGGCGACCGACACCGCGGTCGTCGCCTCCCCCCGTTCATGGGCATCACTGGTGCCACAGCCCGCGGATCCGGTCAGCAGCAGGACACAGACCGCGGGCACGGCGAGGCTTCCGCGCGTCCACGACATGCGGGGGAGCGTAGAACAACGCACCGACACGCGGATCCCCCTGGGGTCTGGTTCCGGCCGTCTTGATCGTCCTCCAGGAGGAGGACCCGCGCACCTCTTGCGCCGGGGAAATCGCAATCCTACGGTGATGCATAGGAATCAGCAGGCGCACCCGCGGGGCGCCGGAAGGAGCGATCATGAGCAGCGGGGACGCACGCAAGACGGCCGAGGGTCTGGCCTATCTCTCCGGGTTCGGCAACGAGCACGCCTCCGAGGCCGTTCCGGGGGCCCTGCCCGACGGCCGCAACTCGCCGCAGCGCGCGCCTCTCGGCCTGTACGCGGAGCAGCTCAGCGGTACGGCGTTCACCGAGCCGCGCGCCCACAACCGCCGCTCGTGGCTCTACCGGATCCGCCCGTCGGCCGCGCACCCGGCGTTCACCCGCGTCGACGACGGCGCCCTGCGCGCCGGCCCCTTCACGGAGACGGTCGCCGACCCGAACCGGCTGCGCTGGGACCCCTTGCCCGAACCGCCGGCCGGCACGGACCTCCTCCGCGGCCTGTGGACCCTCGGCGGCAACGGCGACGTCACCCAGCGCACCGGCATGGCCGTGCACCTGTACCACGCGAACGCCTCCATGGAACGCGTGTTCAGCGACGCCGACGGCGAGCTGCTGATCGTCCCCGAGCAGGGCGGACTGCTGCTGCGCACGGAGTTCGGACAGCTGCACGCCGAGCCCGGCGAGGTGGCGCTGATCCCGCGCGGGGTCCGCTTCCGCGTCGACCTGCTGGACGCCTCCGCCCGCGGTTACGTCTGCGAGAACTACGGCGCCCCCTTCCGCCTCCCCGACCTCGGCCCGATCGGCGCCAACGGCCTCGCCAACCCCCGCGACTTCCGCGCGCCCGTCGCCGCGTACGAGGACGTCGAGGGCCCGGTGGAGGTGGTCAACAAGTACTGCGGCCACCTCTGGAGCGCGACGTACGGCCACTCCCCGCTCGACGTGGTCGCCTGGCACGGCAACCATGTGCCGTACGTCTACGACCTGCGCCGTTTCAATGTCATCGGAACCATCTCCTACGACCATCCCGACCCGTCGATCTTCACAGTGCTGACCGCCCCGTCCGACACCCCCGGTCTGGCCGGCGTCGACTTCGTGGTCTTCGCCCCGCGCTGGCTGGTCGGCGAGGACACCTTCAGGCCGCCGTACTTCCACCGGAACGTGATGAGCGAGTACATGGGCCTGATCGAGGGCGCGTACGACGCCAAGACGGCCGGAAAGGGGGGCTTCGTGCCGGGCGGCGGATCGCTGCACAACATGATGTCGGCGCACGGCCCGGACCGGGAGACGTTCGACCGGGCGAGCGCCGCCGAGCTGGGGCCGCAGAAGATCGACGACGGGCTGGCGTTCATGTTCGAGACCCGCTGGCCGATCGCTCTCACTCCGCACGCGGCGCGGGCGGACCACCTCCAGCAGCGCTACGACGATGTCTGGCAGGGCCTCGAACGCCACTTCCGTCCGTCCGACGGAACATTGCACTGAACGTTGTCGACCGGTACGGATAGCCCGTGACCTCCTTCGCCCCGGACTCGATCGTCCTCACCCGCAAGCTGCCGCTCTGGTACCAGGTGTCGCAGTCGCTGCGCGCCTCGATACTCGGCCGCTCGCCACAGGATCCGCTCCGGCTGCCCACCGAGGAGCAGCTGGCGGGTCACTACGGGGTGAGCGTGCTGACCATGCGCCAGGCGCTGAAGGAGCTGGAGGACGAGGGGCTGATCAGCCGGCACCGCCGGCGCGGGACCTTCATCGAGCCGAGCGCGCGGCGGGGCGCTCCGGTCCGGCTGCTGGGCTCGGTCGACGCGATCGTGGCCCAGCAGTCCGCCATGACGACGGAGCTCCTCGGCCACGGCCGTACGGCCGTCCCCGCCGAAGTCGCCGAGCACTTCCCCGACCTGGCCGAGGTGGCGACGTACCACCGGCTGCGCAGCGACGAGAACACCGGTGAGCCGACCAACCACGCCCGCAACTACGTCCGTCCCGAACTCGCCGCCCGGATCGACCCCGACGACCTGGTCCGCCGGCCCATGACGAAGGTGCTGCGGGACCTCGCGGGCGTGGACATCAGCCGGATCACGGACACGGTCGAGGCCCGGCTGGCCGACCCGGAGACCGCCCGGCTGCTGGGGGTCCCGCTGCTCAGCCCGATCCTGCACTACACGGGCGTCATCCAGGACACCGGCGGGCGGGTCCTCGACGTGGCCGTCATCCACTACCGGGGTGACCGTTTCTCCTTCTCGGTCACGCTCGACGCGACGTGACCGGCCGCGGGCGACCCGTCGTACGATGCCCAGCGTGACGCCCGACGACGCTCCGCCGCTGGCGGACCTCATGCCGTGGTCCGTCGCACCGCCGCGGCTCGGCCGGGGGTGGCCGACGGACCCCGACCCGGCTTCCCTGAAAGCCCGCTGGGACGCCCTGCTGAAGGCCGAGGGCCCGGTCCGCGAGGCCCTGTTCGAGCCGACGCGCTCACGCACCCTGCACACGGCGGTCGGGCAACTGCCCGGCCACCTCGGCGGCACGGAGAAGCTCGTCCGCGCCTTCGGCCCCTGCCCGGAGCCGGTACGGGTGCTGGCCGCCCCCTTCGACGAGCACTGGCTCATCCCCGACCACCGGCTGATCGACGCGGCCCGCCCGGAGCTGTGGCGGGTGGCGGACGAGCACCAGGTCTTCGTGGTGGAGACGCCGTCCCCACCGGGCCCGCCCCTGCTCGCGACCTCCCTGATCCCGCTGACGCGCCCCGGCCGGGTCCGCCCGCTGTACCGGCGCCCCGGCGGAGCGGAACCCAACCTGGCGCCCGGCCTGCTGGAACATCTCGGCCACTCCCCCGATCCGGTGGACTTCCTGGCCTGGACCCTGACCGCCGTCCGCCCCGACCTGACCGTCCCGCTCACCCGGGACCCCGGGCTGTGGGCCCGCGGCGTGGAGCTGGGCCGCCGCGCCCTGTGGCTGCTGCGCAGGGACGGCGACCGCCCCCGGCTCCCCGGCGGCCGCCGCCCCTATGTCCGCGCCCCGCTGACCGGCCGGCCGCTGACGCTGCACTACGACCGCGACGAGGAGACCCTGCACCTCGACGGCGGCCGGGTCTCCCCGGTCCCGCCGGCGGCCTGGGACTTCGCGGCGGGCGGGGTCCGCGTCCTGGAGCAGTGGTTCGCGGCCCGGACGGCGGAGCCCGAGCCGGACACCCTGTCCGCGATCCGCCCGAAGACCTGGCCGCAGGCCTGGACGTCCGAACTCCTCGAACTGATCACGGTGTCGGCGCTGTTCGCGGAAGCGCGTGCCCGGCAGGAGGAGTTCACGGTGCCGGACACGATCACGGCGAGCGAACTGCGCGCGGCGGGCGTCCTGCCGGTCCCGGACCCGGCCCGGCACCCGGCGACGGTCCTCGACCACCACGAGGAGGGCCCGGAGGGCCAGTTCGCCCTGATCTAGCATCCACCCCATGGACCAGAGCCCCCCGCCGCTGCCGCCGCCCCTGGAGGGCCTCACCGTCGTCGCCGTCGAACAGGCGGTCGCGGCCCCGTTCGCCACCCGGCAGCTCGCCGACCTCGGCGCCCGGGTGATCAAGGTCGAACGGCTCGACGGCGGTGACTTCGCCCGTGGCTACGACACGGCCGCCGCCGGCCTCGCCTCGCACTTCGTGTGGTGCAACCGGGGCAAGGAGTCCATCGCGCTGGACCTCAAGGACCCGCGCGGCCAGGACGTCGTACGGCGGCTGATCGCCGGCGCGGACGTGTTCGTGCAGAACCTCGCGCAGGGGGCGGCGGCCCGGCTGGGTCTGGACGCGGCCACCCTGTGCGCGGCACATCCGCGGCTGATCGCCGTCGACATCTCCGGGTACGGGGCGAGCGGGCCGTACGCGGACAAGCGGGCGTACGACATGCTCGTGCAGTGCGAGGCGGGGCTGGTGTCGGTGACCGGGACGCCGGAGCGGCCGGTGAAGGCGGGAATCCCGGCGGCGGACATCGCGGCGGCCATGTACGCCTTCTCGGGCGTCCTGGCGGCGCTGGTGCGGCGGGGCACCACCGGGCGGGGCGGACCGGTGGAGGTGTCGATGCTGGAGGCGCTCGCGGAGTGGATGGGGCATCCGCTGCACCACACCATGCACGGCGGCGCCGCCCCGGCCCGCACCGGTCTCGCGCACGCGGTGATCGCGCCGTACGACGCCTACGCCACCGCCGACGGCGGCCGGGTGCTGCTGTCCGTGCAGAACGACCGGGAGTGGCGACGGCTGGCCGAACAGGTGGTCGGCCGACCCGAATTGGGGACGGATCCGGCGTACGCGACGAACGCGGCGAGAGTGGTGAACCGGGAGCGTACGGACGCGCTGGTGGCCGGGGCGCTGGGCGCCCTGGACGCCGACGAGGCGCTCGGGCGGCTGGAGGGCGCGGGCATCGCGTGCGCACGCTTGAGGGATCTGCACGAACTGGCGGAACATCCGCAGCTGGCGGCCCGCGAGCGGTGGCGGGAGGTGGGGACGCCGGTCGGGCCGCTGCGGGCACTGCTGCCGCCGATCACGCTGCCGGGCGGGACGGAGGCACGAATGGGAGACGTGCCCGCGCTCGGGGAACACACCGAAGCATTGCTGCGTGCCGTGGGGATGACGGACGAGGAGATCGCAGCGCTGCGCCGGGACGGTGTGGCCGCCTGAGCGCGGGACTCAGTACGTGAGAACGCGCCGACCGGTCAGTGCTTGTTGCCTCCGAACAGCGAACGCCGCAGTCGGCGCAGCGGTGCGAAGAGCGAGACGCGGCTCACCCGTGCCCGCGTCGTCTTGGGACCGTGGCCACGCGCGGGCTCACGCGCGGTCAGTTCCCGCATGAGCGAGGTCGCCTCGAGCGTCTCGCGCTGCGGTATGGCGGGGCCCGCCAGCACCGAGAGATGGCGGTCGAGGCGCGAACTGGTCGCGCTGCTCCCGCAGGTGATCGCAGGGACCCGCGCCCTGCTGTGCATCGTTATCTGTTCCATGTCACTCCCCACCCGTACGAGTCCACCCGGCCCGGGCAGGGTAACCCTATCGCCCCGTCGAGGCACACGTGTATCGAGCTCACAGGATTCACCTTCCCCGTAAGGGGGTTGACGACCCCTCTCCGATCACTCTCCGAATCCAACCGATTTCAGGGCGAGTTGGACAACTGGCTGGGTAGTGGGCTGTGGTGATCCCCCGTCGGGCTCGACGGTCACAGCGAGTGATGTCGCGACCTTGTCGAGACCGGTGGCGACCAAGGGCGTGTCGCCGTCGAAGAGCCCGAGGGAGCGCGGTTGCGCGTCGGGGCGCATGAGCCACAGCTGATGCACCTGTCCGGTGGGCAGCTTCGCGTATCCGCTCAGGGTGACGATCGCCTGTCCCTCCCCGGCGGAGGCGATCACGCCGATACTGCGGCCCTGCGCGTCCTTCCCGGTGCTCGCCCGAGCGTCGGGAGCTGCGAGAACGTGCGCGATCTCACGCGCCTGGGCGCGCTCGGCGTTCAGCTCGTCCTGCGTGCGGCCCGCCTGCACCGCGAAGAGCGAGGCGACGACGAGGGCCGCGGCGGCGGTGGCCGTGGCGAACGGCACGAACAGCGGGCGGCGCGCGCGGGGCGCACGGGAGCGTCCGGGCGGCGGCTGCGTGCCCCAGACGTGCGGCGGCAGTTGGGGCGCGCGCTCCCGCGCCGGCGCGCGGGAAAACTCCTGCGGCGTTCTCTGCACGGCCGCCAGCACCCGGGTGCGCATGGCGGCCGGCGGCTGCGCCGCCTGGGACCAGGCGAGCCGGACGGCGTCCTCGGCCAGCACCCGCACCTCGGCGGAGCAGCGGTCGCACCCCGTCAGATGCTTCTCGAAGCGGCGGCGTTCGTCGGGTTCGAGGGCGTCGAGCGCATAGGGGGCGGCCAGCGAGTGCAGGTCCTCGCGGCGGAACAGGCCGAGCACACTCATGCGGCACCTCCCAGGCAGTCGCGCAGCCGCGTGAGTCCGTCACGCATCCGGGTCTTGACCGTGCCCAGCGGCAGCGAGAGCCGGTCGGCCACCTCACGGTACGTGTAGCCGTCGTAGTAGGCGAGGGTGACGGACTGGCGCTGGAGCGCCGTCAGCCGGTCGAGGCAGCGACGGACCAACTGGCGTTCCAGACCCGCCTCGACCTCCTCCGCCACCTGGTCGAAGGCGGGGTCGTGATACCGCGACGCCTCGCGCTGCTCACGGTCCACGGCCGCGCGGGCGCTGCGCACCCGGTCGACGGCGCGGCGGTGCGCGAGGGTGAGGATCCAGGAGAGGGCGCTGCCCCGGCTCGGGTCGAACCGGCCGGCCGAGCGCCAGGCCTCCAGAAGCACCTCCTGGGAGACCTCCTCCGACTGCGCGGGATCCCTGACGACCCGGCGCACGAGCCCGAACACCGGCCCCGACACCAGTCCGTAGAGCTGTTCGAATGCCTGCTGGTCGCCCCCAGCCACGAGCACCAGTAGCTCGTCCGCCTCCATGCGGTCCCCCTCTCTGCGGCCGCCACACCCGGACCGCCCCGTCACACCAGGCATTCGCAACGAACACACCTCCGGATGGGGGGTACGTATCGAAGGGCCGAAAACGCGGGTGAGCAGGAAAGAAAAAGTTTTTTGGATTCGACCAATCCGAACCCACCCCCCGCTCCGTATCACTGTCCGTCAGGCAACTTGGCACAGAGGACGGACGGCATGACAGCTTTCTCCAGGAGCGGCAACGGACGCAGGAGCGTCGCGACCCTCGTCTGCGGTGCGTTGGCCGCCGGGGGGCTCGCAGCCGCCGGCGTGGCCACGCTGGTGCCGGGGGCGGCCTACGCCTCCAGCCACCGCGAGGCCCCCCTCATCTCGGGTACCCCTCAGTACGACAACACCGACGTGTACGCCTTCGTCAGCCCGGACCACCCGGACACGACGACGATCGTCGCCAACTGGATCCCCTTCGAGGAGCCGGCCGGCGGTCCCAACTTCTTCCCGTTCGCCGAGGACGCCCAGTACGACCTGCACATCGACAACAACGGTGACGCGAAGGAGGATCTGACCTTCCGCTACACCTTCAAGACGCACGTGAAGAACAAGAAGACGTTCCTCTACAACACGGGCGTTGTCGAGAGCCTGGACGACGCCGACCTGAACATCACGCAGACGTACGACCTCGAACTCATCAAGTCGAAGAAGGGGAAGGTCGAGCACGAGACGAAGATCGCGGACGACGTGCCGGTGGCGCCGTCGAACGTGGGCAAGGCCTCGATGCCGCACTACTCGAAGCTGCGCGACCAGGCGATCTACAAGCTCTCCAGCGGCGCCAAGACCTTCGCGGGCCAGGCCGACGACCCGTTCTTCCTGGACCTGCGCGTCTTCGACCTGCTGTACGGCGGTGACCTCTCCGAGGTCGGCAACGACACGCTCAAGGGCTACAACGTCAACTCGATCGCGCTTCAGGTGCCGAACGACATGATCGCCGAGTCGAAGCACCAGCCGATCGTCGGCATCTGGTCGACGACCCAGCGCGAGAACGCCCAGGGCCACTACTCCCAGGTCTCGCGTCTCGGCATGCCGCTGGTCAACGAGGTCGTCAACCCGATCAAGGACAAGGACAAGTTCAACGCGTCCGAGCCCAAGGACGACGGCCAGTTCCTGAAGAACGTCACCAACCCCGAGCTGCCGAAGCTCATAGAGGCGATCTACAAGATCAAGGCGCCGGCCGAGCCGCGCAACGACCTCGTCGACGTATTCCTGAAGGGCGTCAAGGGCCTCAACCAGCCGCCGTACGTGACGCCGTCGGAGGAGCTGCGCCTCAACACCTCGATCAAGCCGACCGCCAGCCCCAAGCGGCTCGGTGTCCTGGACGGCGACAACGCGGGCTTCCCGAACGGCCGTCGCCTCACCGACGACGTGATCGACGCCTCGCTCCAGGTCGTCGAGGGTGAGCTGGTCGGTTCCAAGAACGACCTGGGCGACGCGGTCGACAAGAACGACAAGTCCTTCGAGAAGTACTTCCCGTACGTGGCCCTGCCCACCGAGGGCTCGCGCGGCGCGACCGCCAAGACCGACGCGGCCACCCGCAGCCAGCTCGGTGACGCCCTCACGGGTTCCGAGAGCAACACCACGCTGATCGCGTCCTCCGCGGGCGCCGGCGCTGCGGGCATCCTCCTCATCGGCGGTGGCCTGATGTGGTGGCGCGGTCGGCGGCGGGCCTACTAGGCCCTCCTCCTGAGCGGGGCCCACCGGGCCCTCCTCCTGAGCGGGCCGGGGAGAATCCTGCGCTCCCCGGCCCGCCCCACAGACTGGCGCGGCCCGCGTATTCATCCCCCACGGCGCGGGCCGCGCCACCCCCACGCGAGCAGGCTGAACGACCCCAGGCGACCTAGGAGAGGGCATGTCCCCGCGGACGAACGACGGCGCACCGGAGCCCACCCGACCGGCCCCCGGCACAGTGGATTCCGGCACACCGGACTCCGCCGGCCCGGACTCCGACGGCCCGATCGCGGACCCCGGCCCACCGGCCCCGAACACCGCTCCGGCTTCGGCTTCGGCTTCGGCTTCGGCTCCTGAGGAAACCTCCACCGCGCGGCCCAAGGCCGGGACAGAGGCAAGGACAGAGGCCGGGGCGGGTCCGGACGCCGGGACCACTGCCGACGTCGTCGTGGGTGCGGGCGCCGAAGCCGGTGGGGATGCCGAAGCCGGTGCGGGGCCCGGCGGCGACGCCGGTGAGCACGACGGCGCCGGCGCCGCTGACGTCGTGGCCGGTGGTGACGAGCGCGTCGCCGCCGTGCGCCGGGCGGGTGCTGCCGGTCGTCGGTGGCGGGCCGCTCAGCTCAGCGCCTGTGCCGCCATGCTGGCCGTGGCGCTCACCGCCGGGGCGGTCGCGCTCGGCGCGGTGCGGGACGGGCAGAACGTGCCCGTGTCGACCGCGGCGGCGGTCTCCCCCGGACTGCTCGCCAGTGGCGACCTCGACTCGGGCATCACCGCGCTCCAGGCCCATCTCCGGGCGCAGCCGAAGGACTTCGGCGGCTGGGCCACCCTCGGGCTCGCCTACGTCGAACAGGCCCGGACCAAGGGTGACCCCTCGCGCTACCCGCAGGCCGAGCAGGCGCTGAAGCGCTCCCTCTCGCTGCGCTCCGACAACGACCAGGCGCTCGCCGGCCGGGCCGCCCTCGCCGCCGCCCGGCACGACTTCGCGAACGCCCTGGACCTGGCCGACCGGGCGCTGGGGCAGAACCCCTACAACGAGCGCGCCCTGTGCTCCCGTGTCGACGCCCTCGTCGAGCTCGGCCGGTACGACGACGCCGAGGAGGCCGCGAAGACGGCCGACGAACGGCGGCCGGGCGTACCGGTGTTCACCCGCTACGCGTACGTCCACGAACTGCGCGGCGACGTCACCACCGCCCGCCAGGTCCTGGAGCGGGCGCTCGCCGCGTCCACCTCACCGGGCGACATCGCCTACGTCGCCGCCCAGCTCGGCCAACTCGCCTGGAACCAGGGCGACTACACCGCCGCGCTCACCCACTACGCCCGCGCCCTCGCCGCCGACGAGAACTATCTCCCCGCGCTGGAGGGCCGCGCCCGCGCCCAGGCCGCGAGCGGACAGCAGGCCGAGGCGATCAAGGGGTTGGAGCTGATCGTCGCCCGTTATCCGCTCCCCGGACCGCTGGTGGAGCTGGGCGAGCTGTACGAGGCCCGGGGCGGCGAGGGCGACGCGGCGAAGGCCGAGAACCAGTACCTCCTCGTCGACGCGTGGACGGCCATCGCCCGCGCCAACGGCGTCAACGCCGACCTCGACACCGCGCTCGCCGCGGCCGACCACGGCGACCGGGCGACGGCCCTGCGCGCGGCCCGGGACGACTGGGCCCGCCGACACACCGTGCACACGGCGGACGCCCTGGCCTGGGCCCTGCACGTCAACGGCAAGGACGCCGAGGCCCTCCCCTACGCCCGGCAGGCCACGGCCACCGGCTACCGCAACGCGTCCTTCCTCTACCACCGCGGGGTGATCGAGAAGGCCACAGGACACCCCGCCGACGCCCGTACCCACCTCGTCGCCGCCCTGAAGCTGAACCCCGGCTTCTCGCCGCTCGGCGCCCGCGAGGCCCGTACGGCACTCAAGACGCTGGAGGCGGGCAAGTGATCTCCCGTCGACTGCTGGCCTCCTGCGCGGCCGTGTTCACGGCCGGCTGCGCGCTCGCGCTGGTCCCTTCCGCCAACGCGAGCGCGCACCCCCTCGGCAACTTCACCGTCAACCGCTACGACGGTCTCGTCGCCGCCCCCGGACAACTCCGTGTCGACCACGTCGAGGATCTCGCCGAGATCCCGGCGACCCAGGCGAAGCCGGACATCGAACGGCTCGGGATGACCGAGTGGGCCCGGCAGCGCTGCGCGACGGCGGCGACCGGCAGCAGGCTGACCGTGGACGGCCGGGCCGTCACCCTCACGGCCGGCTCTGCCGAGGCGGTCGTACGGCCCGGTCAGGCGGGGCTCGACACCCTGCGCGTGGAGTGCGGGCTGACGGCTCCGCTGCCCGCCGTGTCCGGCGAGGACACCGTCTCCCTCACCTTCCACAGCGAGGGCGCCTCCTCCGGGCCCGGCTGGCGCGAGATCACCGCGCGCGGCGACCGGATGACGCTCGCCGGCTCCGACGTACCGAAGAAGTCGCTCTCTTCGGAACTCACCAGCTATCCGAAGGAGTTGCTCTCCTCGCCCGCCGACACCTCGACCGCGTCCTTCCGGGTGCGGCCCGGTGGCGCGGCCCTCGTCGAGGAGGACCGGGACGCGCCGGCCGCGTCCGTGCTGCCGCGGGGCGCCGACCGCTGGACGCGGGCCCTGGACAACCTGGTGGCCCGGCAGGAACTCACCGTCGGCTTCGCCGCGCTGGCCTTGGTGATCGCCGTCGGCCTCGGCGCGATGCACGCGGTCGCGCCCGGCCACGGCAAGACCATCATGGCGGCGACGGCGGCGGCCCGGGGCGGCAAGGCGCGGATGAAGGACGTCCTTCCGCTCGCCGCCTCGGTCACCGTCACCCACACCCTGGGCGTCGTCGCCCTCGGCCTCCTCGTCACCGCCGGTTCGGCCGCGGCGCCGTCGGTGATCGCCTGGCTGGGCCTGGCGAGCGGCGCGCTGGTGCTCTTCGCGGGTGCGAGCCTCGCACGGCGGGCCTGGCGCGGCCGGGGCCCCGACAGCCCCCACGGACACACCCACCCGCATCCGCACCCCCATCCCCACCCTGACGGCGGGCAGCCGCACACCCATGAGCCCGCGAAGACCCCCGACCGTCAACTCGCCCTGGTCGGCGCCCCCACCCCGCACACCCATGCCCATCACGACGCCGGGCAGGACCACGAACACCGTCACGACCACGACCGCCA
Organism: Streptomyces sp. NPDC002884; assembly: GCF_040295245.1. Lineage (NCBI taxonomy): Bacteria > Bacillati > Actinomycetota > Actinomycetes > Kitasatosporales > Streptomycetaceae > Streptomyces > Streptomyces sp. NPDC002884. The sequence goes on from NZ_JBEOVB010000009.1 coordinate 245,539, forward strand.
CCACGAGCACGGTCACGACCACAGCCACGACCACGACCACGCTCACACGCACTCCCACGGCGGCCGGACCCACACCCACGCCGTCGCGCCCACGCTCCGCGGCACACTCCTCCTCGGCTTCGCCGGCGGCATGGTGCCCAGTCCGTCCGCCGTGGTCGTGCTGGTCGGCGCGGCGGCGCTCGGCCACGCCTGGTTCGGGCTGCTGCTCGTCGTCGCGTACGGCGTCGGGCTGGCCCTGACCCTGACCGCCGCCGGGTTCGCCGTCGTCAGGCTGGGCGCCGGGGCGACCCGGCTGCTGGACCGGCAGCCGCGCTGGACGGGCCACCCGGTCGTGACGCTGGTCCGCCGCAATCTGCCCCTGTGGTCCGCGTTCCTCGTCGTCGCCCTGGGCGCCGGACTGGTGCTCAAGGGGGCATCATCCGTACTCGGCTGAGCTACGTTTGTGGGGTTGCGGAGGTTTTCGCCCGGATACGAAGAGCGAAATGGGGGCGCGGTGTCCGAAGAACCGGGCAGTGAACGTCTGATCGCGGGACGCTACCGCCTGCTGACCCCGCTGGGCGAGGGCGGCATGGGCACGGTGTGGCGGGCCCGTGACGAGGTGCTGCACCGCGAGGTCGCCGTCAAGGAGGTGCGTGCGCCGCACGGGCTGGCGGCCTCTGACGTGGAGCGGATGTACGCGCGGCTGGAGCGCGAGGCGTGGGCCGCGGCCCGGGTCGCGAACCGGAACGTCGTCACGGTCTACGACGTCGCCACGCAGGACGGGCGGCCGTGGATCGTCATGGAGATCGTGCGCGGGATCTCCCTCGCCGAGCTGCTCGACGCCGAGGGGCCGCTCGAACCGGCGCGGGCCGCGCACATCGGCGCCGAGGTGCTGTCCGCGCTGCGGGCCGCGCACGAGGCCGGAGTGCTGCACCGGGACGTGAAACCGGCGAACGTACTGATGTCGAACGACGGCCGGGTCGTGCTCACCGACTTCGGTATCGCGACCGTCGAGGGCACGTCGGCGCTGACGATGACCGGCGAGGTCATCGGCTCCCCCGAGTTCCTGGCGCCGGAGCGGGCGCTGGGCCGCACGCCGGGGCCCGAGTCGGACCTGTGGTCGCTGGGCGTGCTGCTGTACGCGGCGGTGGAGGGCAACTCCCCCTTCCGCCACGACACTCCGCTGAGCACCCTGCGCGCGATCGTGGACGAGGAGCTGCCGCCGCCGCGGCGCGCCGGACCGCTCGCTCCCGTGATCGAGGGGCTGCTGCGCAAGGAACCGGCCGAGCGGCTGCCGGCCGACCGGGCCGAGCAGGACCTGCGGCTCGTCGCCGCGGGCGGCGCCCCCCGCCGCGACACGACCCGTTCGACGCCACCGGCGCCGTTCGCGCCGTATCCGCCGACGGTCTCGACCCCGGCCGAGCCGTTCCGCCAGGAACCGCCTTCTCCGACCCCGCCCCAGTCCTGGTCGGCCGCCCCGGCCACGACGAACGGCCCGGCGGGGCCGGACCGCAGCCGGCGCGCCGGTGTGCTCCTCGTCGCCGGTGTGGTGGTGCTGGCGCTGGCGGTCGCCGGGCTGACGTACGGGCTGCTGAACCGCGACGACGGCGGTGGCGACGCCGGCGGCGGGGTCACCGACAGCGCGACAGGGATCCTGAGTTCGCCGCCGACGCAGCCGGAGACGAGCGAGGAGAGCAGCGAGTCGCCGAGCCCCAGCCCCAGTCCGAGCGAGAGCGCGAGCTCCGAGGCCCCGGCGCAGACCGTCTCGGTCACCGTCACCGGCGCGCACACGGACTACTCGGGCAGCTGTCCGCCGCCGGACGGCGACGCGCCCGCCTTCACCGCGACGATCACGGTGGGGCGGCTGCCCGCGACGGTGTCCTACCGCTGGGTGTCGAAGGACGGTGAGCTCTCCGGCCAGACCTGGAAGACGCTCGACTTCCCCTCCGGCGGCGGGAAGTCCAAGCAGGACCAGGTGATCGTGTCGACGTACGCCGAGAGCGGGACGTACCAGAACTCGATCGCCGTCGAGATCCGGGAGCCGGTGAAGACGACGTCCGACTCGGTGCCGTTCTCGGTCACCTGCGAGACGGAGACCCCGACGGACGGGGCCTCCCCCTCACCTTCCGCCTCGGAGTGACGGAACTGGCGTAACTGGCGGAACTGGCGTAACTGACTGAGCTGTTGGGGCTGTTGGGGCTGTCGGGGCTGTTGGGGCTGTCGGATCAGGCGGCGCTGTTCAGGACCGGCAGGTAGCCACCCGACTGGCCGGACGCGGTCGGGTGGTACGACTCACCGATGTTCAGCCAGTTGAGGCTGTGCAGCCAGGAGCTGCCGGAGCAGATCTCGTGGCCGGTGAACGGGGTGCGGACGTCGCCGAAGACGAAGCCGTGGGCGGCCGCGCGCCGGGCGGTCGCGGCGTCCAGGTAGTCGGCCGCGCTGTTGATGGCGGAGCGCTTGGTCTCGGACAGGCCCAGGCAGACCGTGCCGAGCTTGTAGAAGCGGGGGTAGCCGATGACGACGACGCGTGCGTTGGGCGCCTTGGCGCGGATGGCGGAGTAGACGGTGTCGAGTTTGCCGGGGAGCGTCGAGTCGACGTAGGCCCTGGCCGTGTTGATGCGGGACAGGCAAGTGCTGTCGGAGCCGGTGACACAGGTAGTCATGACGTCGGCGAAGCCCGCGTCGTTGCCGCCGGCGGTGACGGAGACCAGGCCGGTCGAGGAGTTGAGGCCGCCGAGCTGACTCGCCAGAACTTCATCCGTTCGGGCGCCCGAGCAGGCCGCGAAGGTGAACGACGAGGGGGCGTGGGCGGCGTTCCAGAGGTACGGATACGCCTTGGTGCTGCGCTTGCAGTTGCCGCTGGAGCTGATGTAGCTGCCCGCGCCGACACCGGAGGAGTAGGAGTCCCCCAGCGCCACATAGCCACCTGTGGCCGCGAGTTGGGCGCCCTGCGCCGATGCCGCCCCGGTGAGGGCGGTGCCGAGGGCGAGGAGGAGTGAGCTCACGAATACGACAAGTCGGGAACGTCTCATGGAACCTCCTTTAGCAGGATCTCTGCCATAACTGTCGTACCAACTACGCGTGTTGACCGGAAGTGTCCATGCCAAGACTTTCGGCGCCGAGCGGGACTATTCGCGGCCCCTTTGTGCGCGTGGCATTGCGTGCCCATGTCAAGGTTGTTGACAACACCTCAACTCCCTTGTTCTACGCCCGTAGACGGCCGAGGCTTTACCTCAGCCGCGAACGGAACGCGACGTTCGGGGCCGTGTGCGCGACCGCGCGCACTCCCCCACAGCCGTGCGCCGACCCGGGCGCGGGCTGCCTAGAGGAGGACTCCCTCGTAATGGCACAACTGCGTAGCAACAAGGCCCGTATAACCGCCGCCGCCACCGTCGCGGCCGCCGCCCTCGTCGGCGGGCTCACCGCGCTCCCCGCCCAGGCCGCACCGGCCGAGGGCAAGGTCCTCGCGGCCGGCTCCCCCACCGCCGTCAAGGACAGCTACATCGTCACCCTGAAGCCGCAGGCGGGCTTCAAGGCGTCCTCGGCCACCGGCAAGAACCTCGTCAAGGGGTACGGCGGCACCGTCAGGAAGACGTTCGGCTCCGCGCTGAACGGCTACACCGCCACGCTCTCCGCCACCGAGGCCAGGAGACTGGCCGCGGACCCGGCGGTGGCCGCCGTCGAGCAGGACCAGACCGTCCGGGTGAGTGACACGACGCAGTCGAGCGCCCCCTGGGGCCTGGACCGCGTCGACCAGACCTCGCTCCCGCTGTCCGGCACGTACACCTACCCGGACACCGCCGGCAGCGGCGTCACCGCGTACGTCATCGACACCGGCGTCCGTATCACCCACTCCCAGATCAGCGGTCGGGCCTCGTACGGCTACGACGCCGTCGACGGCGACACCACCGCCTCCGACGGCAACGGTCACGGCACCCACGTGGCCACGACGATCGCGGGCTCGACCTACGGCGTCGCCAAGAAGGCGAAGATCGTGGCGGTGCGGGTGCTCGACAACGCCGGTTCCGGCACCACCGCGGGCGTCATCGCGGGCATCGACTGGGTCACGAACAACCACTCGGGCCCCTCGGTCGCCAACCTCTCGCTCGGCGGCGGCGCGTCCACCACCCTGGACACGGCGGTGCGCAACTCCATCGCCAGCGGTGTGACCTACGCGGTGGCCGCGGGCAACAGCAGCGCCAACGCCTCCTCGTACTCCCCGGCCCGCGTCACCCAGGCCATCACCGTCGGCGCCACCACCAGCACCGACGCCAGGGCCAGCTACTCCAACTACGGTTCGGTGCTGGACATCTTCGCCCCCGGCTCCTCCATCACCGCGGGCTGGTACACCAGCGACACCGCCACGAACACCATCTCCGGTACGTCGATGGCGACCCCGCACGTCGCGGGAGCGGCCGCGGTCTACCTGGCGGGCCACACCTCGGCCACCCCGGCCCAGGTGGCCACGGCGCTGGTGAACGGCGCGACCTCGAACGTGGTCACCAGTCCCGGCACCGGCTCGCCGAACAAGCTCCTCAAGATCGTCCCCTGACCGGCGCGGCACCTGATCCCGCGGTACCGACCCCCTCGGTACTGATCTGAACCACCGTTCCCCGGAGGCCCCATGGCCTCCGGGGAACACTTCTGTCCGTTCCCATGTCCGTTCCTGTACCGGTTGCTTTCGAAGGGGACGCATCACGATGTAACGGTCAAACGAACAAAAAGGGGAGTGAGACGCCAAGGGCTTGCCATCCGGGCGTAATCATCAATACCGTCATACATCTCACTCGCATCGGACCGTCGGCAACGGCTCCAGGGGAGGGCTCAGGGACCGCGGCGGTATCGGGGCGGGAGCGCGGTAGGGGGGTGCCGAGCTCGGTGACCGCACTGGTGACCGGGCCGTGCCGCGCGGTCGGCTGCCGTCCTTCGACGGTGGCCGGTAAGTTCTGCCAGCTCACCCGTGTCTGCGCGGAGATCACTCCGCCATGGGTGAGGAACCCCCCTTTCGAACCGGACGTGGATTCCGGGCCGCCCAGGGGCGGGCGGCCCACCGGACGAGAGGGACCAGACTCATGAGTTCCGTTCTGCAACCGGCGACATCGGGCCAGGATCTCGAAAGCCCGTCGACCGTCGGCAAGTACCGGCCCGTCTCCTCTCACCTGGCCATCGCGCCACCGGTGAGCGTGGTCATCCCGGCGATGAACGAGGCCGAGAACCTTCCGTACGTGTTCAAGACCCTGCCGGACTGGATCCACGAGGTGGTCCTGGTCGACGGCAACTCCACCGACGACACCGTGCAGGTCGCGCGTGATCTGTGGCCCGGTGTCAAGGTCGTCGGACAGCAGGGCCGCGGCAAGGGCGACGCCCTGATCACCGGCTTCGAGGCGTGCAGCGGCGACATCATCGTGATGGTCGACGCGGACGGCTCGGCCGACGGCAACGAGATCGTGTCGTACGTCTCCGCCCTCGTCTCCGGCGCGGACTTCGCCAAGGGCTCCCGCTTCGCCAACGGCGGCGGCACCGACGACATGACCTTCATCCGCCGGCTCGGCAACGGGGTCCTGTGCGCCCTGGTCAACCGCAAGTTCGGCGCCCGTTACACCGACCTGTGCTACGGCTACAACGCGTTCTGGCGGCACTGCCTGGACAAGATCGAGCTGGACTGCACCGGCTTCGAGGTCGAGACCCTGATGAACATCCGGGTCGTCAAGGCCGGCCTGAAGGTGCAGGAGATCCCCAGCCACGAGTACCTGCGCATCCACGGCGTCAGCAACCTGCGCGCCGTCCGCGACGGGCTGCGCGTGCTGCGGGTGATCCTCCAGGAGCGGTCCAACCGGCGTGCGCTGCGCCGGGTGACCCGCCGCTCGCCGATGCTCGACTCGGCACGGGGAGAGGCGTCTTGAGCACGATCGACGTCTCCGTCGTCATCTGCGCGTACACCGAGGACCGCTGGGAGGACATCCTCGCGGCGGTCGCCTCGGTGCGGGCGCAGACCCACCCGGCCCTGGAGACCCTGGTCGTCGTCGACCACAACCCGGCGCTCCTGGAACGGCTGAGGAGCGAGTACAAGGAGAGCGACGAGGCGCGGGTGCTGCCCAACGCGGGCCCGCGCGGTCTGTCGGCCGGCCGCAACACCGGCATCGCCGCCTCCCGGGGCGAGGTCGTCGCCTTCCTCGACGACGACGCCGTCGCGGAACGGGACTGGCTGCGCCGGTTCGCCGACCCGTACTCCGATCCCCGGGTCCTGGCCGTGGGCGGCCGGGCGGTGCCCGTCTGGTCCTCCGGCCGACGGCCCGACTGGTTCCCCGACGAGTTCGACTGGGTGGTGGGCTGCTCCTACCGGGGCCTGCCGCCCGGCCGGGTCCGGGTACGCAACATCCTCGGCGGGAACGCCTCCTTCCGGCGCACCGCGTTCGACTTCGTGGGCGGCTTCGCCACCGGCATCGGACGTGACGGCAGCAAACGCCCGATGGGCGGCGAGGAGACGGATCTGTGCATCCGGCTCAGCCGCGCGAGACCCGACGCGATCCTGCTGATGGACGACCGCGCGGTGATCCACCACAAGGTGCCCGAGGCGCGTGAGCACTTCGGGTACTTCCGCACGCGCACCTACGCCGAGGGCCTGTCCAAGGCACTCGTCGCGCGCAGCGTCGGCGTCGACAAGGGACTGGAGTCCGAACGCCGGTACGCCACCCGGGTGTTGCCCGCCGGTGTGGTCCGCGGACTGCGCGACCAGCTGCTGGCCCGGCCCGGCGGGGCCCGGCGGGCCGCCGCGATCGTCACCGGGGTGCTCACGGCGGCCGGCGGGTACCTGGTCGGCAGCGTGCGGGCACGGCGGGCGGGGACGACGTTCGCCGTGGTGCCGATCTCGGTGGACCAGGTGGAGCGGGCCGTATGACAGGGGCGGGCGTGCCGATCCTCATGTACCACGCGGTGACCCCCGACCCGAACGACGCGACCCGCACCCTCTCGGTCACGCCCGAGGCGTTCGCCGACCAGATGGCGGTACTCGCGGACCGGGGCCTCACCCCGCTCACCACCGCCGGCCTGGCGGCGCGTTGGCGGTCCGGCCGGCCGCTGCCGGACCGCCCGGTCCTGATCACCTTCGACGACGGCTACGAGGGCGTGCACCGGTACGCCCTCCCGGCGCTGGCCGAGCACGGCTTCCCGGCCACCCTGTTCGTCACCACCGGCTGGGTCCGGGGCGCCCACGACACCGGGGGCGGCCTGGACACCATGCTGGACTGGCGGCAGGTGCGCGCGCTGGCGGACGGCGGCGTGGAGATCGGCGGCCACAGCCACACCCACCCGCAGCTCGACCGGATCGACGACGCCCGGCTGCGCGCCGAGCTGACCCGCTGCCGGGACATCGTCGCGGGCGAACTGGGCGCCCCGCCGATGTCGTTCGCCTACCCGTACGGCTACTCCAGCCGCCGGGTGCGCACGGCGGTGCGCGGACACGGGTTCGCCCAGGCGCTCGCCGTGGGCAACTCCCTCGCCCGGCGCGCCCAGGGGCCGTACGCGCTGCGGCGGGTGACGGTTCGGCGCACCACGGACACCGAGGAGTTCGAACGGCTCGTCGACGGCCGGGCGATCGGCCGGACGTTCGCGAAGGACCGCGTGCTCACCAAGGGCTACGCGTTGGTGCGGCGGGCCCGCCGACTCCGTCGACAGGTCTGAGAGGTGGCCCCGGCCGAGCCCGTCGGGGCCACGCACGCGGAACGGGAGCGGTCGCCCGCGTCCGGCACACCCGACACACCCGACACACCGGGCGTACCTCGCGCACTGCGGAAACCGGGTGCGGGCGACGCCCTTGTGCCGGATCATGGCGGCATGTCCGTACCCCCGCACGACGCACTGCCGATCCGGCTCAACGTCGACGACTCCGACTCCCCGTCCGATGTCGTCGACGCGCTGTTCCTCGGCCGCTTCGCGACGGGCGAGCAGCCGTACTCGCACGCGGTGAACATCGACCGCGTGCGCTCCGGCGCGACCCTGCTGCCACCGCACGCCCGTGTGCTGCGCGTCGCCCGGGACGAGGACCGCAGCGCCACCCTGGCCGAGGGCGACGGCTGGACGCTGCTGGTCTCCCGCTGGAACCGCGGGGCCGACGTCACGGTCACCGCGACCACCGCCGAACTGGCCGCGCAGGTGCTCGACCAGGCCACCGACGGCGCGGCGGACGAACCCGAGCCGCAGCCGGAGAACGTGACCATGGGCTTCTGGTACGTCTCGCCGCGGCGCGGCCCGCACCGCACCACCCGGCAGATCTCCGCGGGCACCTGGGACGAGGTCCGCCCCAACTACACGGCGCCCGTCGCCGACGCGCTGGACCAGCTGATGGGGACGACCCCGCAGGACATCGCCGGCCGGCTGCTCCTGCTGCACGGTCCGCCCGGCACCGGCAAGACCTCGGCGCTGCGCACGCTGGCCCGCTCCTGGCGCGAGTGGTGCCAGGTCGACTGCGTCCTGGACCCCGAGCGGCTCTTCTCCGACGTCGGCTATCTGATGGACATCGCGATCGGCGAGGAGGACGGCACCGGCAAGGGCCGCTGGCGGCTGCTGCTCCTGGAGGACTGCGACGAACTGATCCGCGGCGAGGCCAAGCACACCGCGGGCCAGGCCCTGTCCCGGCTGCTGAATCTCACCGACGGCCTCCTCGGCCAGGGCCGCAACGTCCTGGTCGGGGTCACGACCAACGAGGACCTGGAGCGCCTGCACCCCGCCGTCGTCCGCCCCGGCCGCTGTCTGGCCCGTATCGAGGTCGGCGGGCTGACCCGCCGCGAGGCCGTGGACTGGCTCGGTACGGAGGAGGGTGTCGGCCGCGAGGGCGCGACGCTGGCCGAGCTGTACGCACTGCGCCGGGGCACCTCGCCGACCTCGCTGCCGGAACCCCGGGGGCGCTCGGACGCGGGACTGTACCTGTAGGTGTGCCGACGGGGGTGCGACGCTGTACGTCGGCACGTCCGGCCGGCGGTACAGCGCTCCTGGGGGTGACCCGTACACGCGGCGTGCTCGCCGCACCCTGCTGATCACCGCGCCCTTCCGGTCACCGCACGCGGCCGGTCACCGCCCACCGCTGGTCACCGATCACCGCCGATCACCGGTCGTAGGCCGCCCGCAGGGCGTCCCGCACGGCGGCCGAGGCCTGTTCCTCGGTGAGTCCCAGCCGCAGCACCCGCTCGGCGTAGGCCTGCGCGGCGCCAGCCGCCTCGCGCTCCGCCGCCGGTCCGGCAGCGGCGACGAACGTGCCGTTGCGCCCCCGGGTCTCGATCACCCCGTCCCCCTCCAGCGCCCGGTACGCCTTGGCGACGGTGTTCGCGGCGAGGCCGAGCGACTCGGCCAGGCCCCGCACCGTCGGCAGGCGGTAGCCGACCGGCAGCGCCCCCGACCGCGCCTGCTCGGCGATCTGCGCCCGCACCTGCTCGTAGGGCGCGGCGCTCTCATCGATGTGGATCTTCAAGGTCACGGGCCGATTGTCCCGCACCCGCCGGGGAACGGGCGCGCGGGCGGAGCGGAAAATGGGAGGCAGCCGGGCACCGCCCGACCGTAGCGTGCGCTCACATGACCGTCATCGTGCGCGACCTGCGTCCCGGGACGCCCGCCGACATCGAGGGCTTCATCCGGGTCCGGCACCTCGCCCTGCCCCATGTGTTCTTCAGCCCGGCCTCCGTGCTGCACGGCCTCTCGCTGTCCCGCCCCGACGCCCATGCCCGCAAGCTGGTCGCCGTGGAGGACGGCGAGATCATCGGCACGGCCCAGGTGGGTCTCGCCCAGGACAGCCCCGAGTCCGGCCAGGGGTCCCTCAACGTGTACGTGGACCCCGCGCGCACCGGGCGTGGCGCGGGCACCCTGCTGGTCCGTACCGCCGAGGAACATCTGGCGGCCCACGGGGCGACGAAGCTGTTCGCCTGGGTCCTGGACGAGCCGGCCGACCGTGCCTTCGCCGAACGGCACGGCTACCGGTCGAGCCGCTCCGCGCACTTCCTCCGCCTGGACCTGGCCGCTGCCGCGCTGCCCCCGCTCCAGGACCCCCCGCCCGGCGTGGAGCTGCGCACGGCCGCCGACTTCGCCGACGACCCGCGCCCGCTGTTCGCGCTGGACGCGGAGGCGGGCTCGGACGAACCCGGCGACATCGCCACCGAGTTCACGGACTACCCGGCCTGGGTCGACGAGTACTGGAAGCATCCGCATCTGGACCGGGAGCTGACCTCGGTCGCCGTGGCGGGCGGCCGCCCCGTCGCCTTCACCGTGGCCCACACCCACGAGGGCGGCCGGTACTCCACGGGCATGACCGGCACCGCCCGCGACCACCGCGGCCGGGGCCTGGCCAAGCTCGTCAAGAACGACTCGCTGCACCGGGCCCGCGCAGCGGGGTACACGGAGGCCCGCACGGGCAACGACGCGGACAACGGGCCGATGCTCGCGATCAACAAGTGGTTCGGGTACGAGATCTGTGCGACGGAGGTGCGGTATGTCCGTGAACTCGGCTGAGCCGGCGGGTTCGGTGGACGTCGTCCTCGTCAAGGGCGGCCGGACGAAGATCCGTTACGCGGCCGGGCTGCTGTCCGACGACGGCACCCGGATCATCGTGCGCGCCCCCTGGGCGGGCGACGCCGTACGCGACTTCGGCTTCGTCCGCTTCGAGGCGGGTGACGTCTTCACCGAGTACTACTGGCGGGACCGCTGGTACGCGGTGAAGGAGGTGCGCGACGCGACGGGCGCCCTGAAGGGCTGGTACTGCGACATCACCCGCCCGGCCACGCTGTCCGGCGGTGAACTGGTCGTCGAGGACCTCGACCTTGACCTGTGGCGCTCCGCCGACGGGACGGACGTACGACGACTGGACGAGGACGAGTTCGAGGAGAGCGGGCTGGCGGAGCGGGACCCGGCGGCCGCGGCCGCCGCGGTGACCGCGCTCGACGAGCTGGAGGCGCTGGCCACCGTCGAGGGCGGCCTGGAGTCGCTGCTGGAGTGACTGGAGTGAGGGGCCGCCGGTTGCGCAGCCGGGTCGCGCAGACCGTGGTCCGGCTCCTCGTCGAAGGCGGCCGCCGCCGCGTCCCGGTCGACACTCGGCGCGGTCGTTTCGTCACTCTTTTTCCTCATGTGCCCAAGAGTGACACCCACCACTGACAATCGAATCGTGACAGTCGCCACTGACAGAAGGGGGGCCGATGAGGAACTCTCCCCCAAAGGGTCTACCTCCGTGAGAACGCGGAACCCGGTGGCACCTGAAGGAGGCAGCCATGCGCCGTACGACCGTGCAGAAGCCCCTGAAGAAGACGGACTCCCGCCGGATCCGCGACGAGGTCGACGAACGGCCGGCCGGACGCCCCGAGGTGCGCAAGGACATCGCCCGCACCTGGTGGCCGGACGGCTGAGCGACGCCGCGTTCAGTCGAGCCGCTTGCGGTAGTGAAGGCGGTCGTACGGTCCGTCCATGCGCCGCTCCACGAACACGTAGCCGTACTTCGGGTAGATCTCCTGGTTCTCCCACATCATCGCGTTCGTGCAGAGCCTGACCTCGGACAGGCCCAGCGCACGCGCGTGTGCGTCCACGAAGTGCAGCAGCCGCCGCCCGATGCCCTTGCCATGGGCGTCGGGACGGACGGCGATGCTGTCGAGGAACAGGTGGTCGGTGAACGCCTCGACCACCACGAGGCCGACCACCCCGCCACCGAGCGGGTCGCCGGTCACGAACACCTTCCCCGCGGCCACGTTCGCCGCGTGGTCCGCCTCCATGGGAGGCGGCACCTGCCCGATGCGCGCGATGTAGGGCGTGTACGCCGCGTCCGTCACGGCCTTCACGGCCGGCACGTCGGCCGCCGTGGCGGGCCGGATCTCCTCGTTCGTCATGCCCTGGACGTTACCTACCTGATCCCCGGCTCAGCGCTTCCTTAAGGCGACCCTAAAGATCGCCACGGACCGCCCCGAGCGGGTGTTTTCGCGGTTTCTTGGTTCCGGCACACATCAGGCCACCACCTGTTCCGGTTCCGAGGAGTTCCCCCATGCCCGCACGCCGCAAGGCCGCCGCCGTCGTCGCCTCCGTCGGGCTGATCCCGCCGGTCCTGACCGTGCTGGCCGCCGCGCCCGCCGCCGCGCACGGGTCGATGGGCGATCCGGTCAGCCGGGTCGCCCAGTGCTACGCGGAGGGTCCGGAGAGCCCGAAGTCGGACGCGTGCCGGGCCGCGGTCGCGGCGGGCGGGACCCAGGCGCTGTACGACTGGAACGGCATCCGCATCGGCGACGCCGGCGGCCGCCACCAGGAGCTGATCCCGGACGGCAAGCTGTGCAGCGCGAACAACGAGGAGTTCAAGGGCCTGGACCTGGCCCGCGCCGACTGGCCGGCGACGAGCGTCGGCAGCGGCTCGTACACCTTCAAGTACCGCGTGACCGCCCCGCACAAGGGCACCTTCAAGGTCTACCTCACCAAGGCCGGCTACGCCGCCGCCGGGCCGCTGGCCTGGTCCGACCTCGACCTCGAGCACCCGGTGGCGACGGCCACCGACCCGGTCGCGGCGGGCGGCTTCTACACCTTCTCCGGAACCCTGCCCGAGCGTTCGGGCAAGCAGCTGCTGTATGCGATCTGGCAGCGCTCGGACAGCCCGGAGGCGTTCTACTCCTGCTCGGACGTGACGTTCGGGGGAACGGGCGCCGGCGCCGGCACCGGAACGGGTACTGGAGCGGGGGCCGGTTCCGGTACCGCGCCGTCCGCCTCCGCGCCCTCCGAGGAGCAGATCGAGGACGGCGCCGACAAGTCGACGATCGAGCACCACGGTCACGGGGACGACGACGCCACCACGACGACGGACCCGACCGGCGACCCGGCGACCGACCCGACGAGCGGGCCGTCCGCCACGGCCGAGCCCGCCGCCGCGGCCGGGTCGCCCGGCACGGCCGACGAGCCGAGGGCGGCCGGCGCCGGATCGGGTTCGGGCAAGAGCCTCGCGGAGACCGGCGGCGACGGCAGCGCCCCCTACCTCGCGGTGGGCGGCGCGGCCGTCCTGGCGCTGGGCGCGGCGCTGCTCTTCGGGTCGGTGCGCAGGCGGGCGATGAGCGGCGGACGCCACGGCCGCTGAGCCGCCGTCCCCTTCGAGAACTCCGGGGCCTGACCGGCGGCTCAGGTCGGACAGGCCCCGGCGGAACACCTGCGCGCCGGCGTGTCAGCTCGTCAGCTCGTCAGCTGAAGACGGACGCGCAGGTGGTGGCGGTGGCGCGGGACGGGTCGAGCGCGTTGGCCACCTCGTGGAAGGCGATCCGGTCGAACAGACCGATCGCCAGGTGCTCGGAGAGGTCCACCGGGCACAGGTCCTGGAGCAGGACGTTGTGCACGTCGGATCCGCTGAGGTACTGGGTGCGCCACGGCGTGACCACTTCGTCGTACTTGGTGGCGATGACGGTGTAGCGGACGCCGGCGACGGTGTCGCCGCCCGCGTTGAGCTTGGTGAGGAAGGCCGATCCGGCGACCTGGTCGGCGAGGCCGGGGGTGGCGGTCGAGAGCAGGTCCTCGGCGCCCGGGAAGTAGGGCAGCAGGTTGGCGAGTCCGCTCAGTGTGGTGCCGTGGTTGTCGGGCGCGATGCCGACGAGCGCGTTGACCTTGGCGGCTCCGCCGAGGAACTTCAGGTAGTAGCGGGGCATCAGGCCGCCCTGCGAGTGGCCGACGAGGTCGGCCTCGGCGGCGCCGGTCGCGGCGAGCACCTTGTCGACGAAGGTGGAGAGCTGCGCGGCCGACTTGTCGATGGGTCCGAGGCCGTTGAAGAACGGGACGCCCGGCAGTTGGCCGTAGTCGACGGAGAAGACGCAGTAGCCGCGGACCGTGAGGTACGGGGCGAGGGCCAGCCAGTTGTCGACCGAGTTGCCGAAGGTACCGTGCACGAGGACGACGGGGCGGGGGTGGGCGGCGGAGGGCTTGCAGCGGTAGTCGTTCCAGCCGCTCGACGAGGCGGCGGTGGAGTCGGTGGCGGTGGAGTCGGCGTGGGCGGCGCCGGCGGGGACGATCGCGGCCACGGCGGCCAGCAGCAGTGCGGCGAGTGGTCTGAGCGCGCGTTTCCAGGGCAGCATCGGGTGATCTCCTTGCGGCTCAAGGGGAGGTGCGATGGTCTTACGCCCTGTGACCCGGATCACGAGGATGCTGTTCACTCGTCAAGTTACGGGCGAGTAGCTGAACTGTGAAGTTACGCGTCAGTAAAAACTTCCAGTGATAGCCACCGCCGGTCGGGATCGCTGATAGCGCCGTCACCAAGCGGGGCGAATGGGCCCATGGGGGGCGATGCGCGACAACTGGTCGCGCAGAACGCGCACTTCACCCTCGCCGAGCACGGCGACCCACGCCCGCACCGCCTCGGCGGCCGCCTCCTCCGCCGCCCGGGTGCACTCCCAACCGCGTTCGGTGAGCACGACCAACCGGGCCCGCGCGTCCCCGGGGTGCGGGCGGCGCTCGACATACCCCTTCCGCACGAGCTCCTCGACGAGCTGACTCGCCGCCTGCTTGGTGACCCCGAGGTGCGCGCCCAGCTCGGTGACCGTGGCGCCGTCCGGGGCGAGCCGGGTGAAGGCGAAGCCGTAGGCGGGCCGCCCCTCGAATCCACGGGCGAGGACGCCGTCGTTGATGCGCTGGGTGAGTTCACCCGCGGCGGCGAGCAGGGCGGCGGTGAGGGCGATGGCTTCGGAGTTCTGCACGTCTGCATTGAAACATTCTTGACAGATTGGTCAAGCAGCTTGACCATGGGACCAGATGGTCAATCTACTTGACCATCTTCCGGCCCGCTTCGAGCGTGCGACCAGCAGCGACGCCCGCCAGAAGCCGCAACCGACAGGAGACACCCATGCCCGTCGTCCGTTCGTCCGACGCCGTCACCCACGAGATCCACGGGGCCCGCTTCGTCTCGTACGCCACTCCCCGCACCGGCAGCAAGGAGCTGTGCGCCTGGAGGGGCGAGATCCCCGCCGGGACGAAGGCTCCCGCGCACACCGTCAACCGGGAGGAGATCTTCCATCTGCTCGTCGGCGAGCTAATCCTCACGCTCGACGGCAGCGCCGAGCGGATCAGGGCCGGAGACACGGTGATCGTCAATCCGGGGACGACCCTGGCCGTCGAGAACCCGACCGATCACACCGCGCTCTCCTGGGTCACCACGTCCATCGGCCTGGAGGCGGAGCTGGCCGACGGGACCCTGATCACTCCCCCGTGGGCCAACTGACCCCGACCTCCACCTCCACACCGTTCCGCCGCCCTCGCCCTCGCCTCACGCCGCCAGCGTCCCGGGCTTCAGCGCCCCCGGCCCGAACTTCGCCCGCACCCGGTCGGCCACCTCCTCGATCCGGCGGACCTTCTCGTCCACGGGATCGAAGGTGAGCTGGTGGGAGGCCTGGTCGGCGGGGCCGAGGGCCTCGGCGCGCAGGACGATCGCGCGGACCCGGGCGCGTTGCAGACCGAGCGCCTCGTACAGGCCGTACGCCGTTCTCGTCAGGGCCGCCGAGTGCGCGGTCGGCTCCCCGAGGGTGCGGCTGCGGGTGGTGCCGGAGCGGTCCGCATAGCGCACGGTGAGGGTCAGGGTGCGGCAGACCTTCTCCACGGCGCGCAGCCGGGCGCCCAGTTCCCCGGCGGCCGAGAGAAGCGCGCGGCGATGCCGGTCGGGGTCCGACTCGTCCCGCCCGAAGGGGCGTTCGGTGGCCAGGGAGCGGGATACGGCGTTCGGCACGACCCGGCCGCGGTCGACGCCGTTCGCCTTCTCGTGCAGTTCCCGGCCCGCCTTCGCGCCGACCAGACGCTGGAGCGTGGACAGGGGTGCGGCGGCGACCCGGCCGAGGGTGTCGAGGCCGTACTCGCACAGGGTGCGGGCGGTCGCCGTACCGACACCGGGCAGCGCGACGACGGGCCTCTCGGCGAGGAACTCCCGCACCCCGTCCTCGGGGACCGCGCACGTCACCCCGGGCCGGGCGCCCCGCAGCGCCATGCGGGCCGACATCGGGCCGGGACCCGCGCCGATCACGCAGTCGACCCCGTGCAGCGCGAGCGCGCGCACCCTGATCACCGACGCCAGCTCGACCGCGCTGCGCCCGAAGTACCGTTCGGCGCCGCGCAGATCGGCCAGCGCCCCGTCCGGGGGCAACGCCTCGACGACCGGCGTGAACTCCTCCAGCAGCCCGAGCAGCGCCGGCAGGGCGGCCTCGTCCGTCGAAGGCAGCTGGAAACGTACGCAGAGGATGGTCATCCCGCACTCCCCGGACTCTGGTGCCACAACTTCCTTCCCACCGCGGGCCCTTCGCCCGCGGGGCGCAGATCGGCCCAGGGGTGCATCTCGTACCCCGTGGGCATGCGGATGCGACGCTGCTCCCCCGCGTCCCGGGCGGCCGAGCCCGCCGGTGCGGGCAGCCCGTCCGAACCGGCGAGCCGGCCGCGCGCCGGGCCGTCGGCGCCCGCGTCGGGGGAACCCGCGTCGGGGGATCCCGTGTCCGGGGCGCCACCGGGGTCGGCCAGCCGGGCCGCGACCCCTTCCAGCCCCTCGTCCCGGCGCACCTCCAGCAGTTCGGCGAGGTTCCAGGCGGCGGCGCCCACCACGCTGAGGCTGCGCGGGCCGCGCCGCTGCACCACCCCGCGCACCAGCAGCAGCCAGGAGTGGAAGACGGTGTGCGCGCAGGCGTCGTGGGAGTCGTCGAAGAAGGCGAGGTCGACCAGGCCGGTGCCGTCGTCCAGGGTGGTGAAGATGACCCGCTTGCCGGACCGGATCGGCGGGGTCTGGGTGGCCGCCTTGGCACCCGCCACCAGGACCGTCTCCCCGTGCCGGGTCTCGCGCAGCCGGCGCGCCGACACCACGCCGAGTTCGCCGAGGAAGCTCCGGTGGTCGTCCATCAGATGGCGCGAGGCGTCCATGGACAGCACACCCAGTTCGGCGCTGAGCTTCTCGGCGGAGGACAGGTCCGGCAGTCCGGCGGGGTCGGTCTTCCGGCCGCCCGCCAGGGGGAGTTGGCCCCCGCCCGCGCCCCGGGCGCCTCGGTGCAGTTCGGTCAGGTGCAGTTGCAGATCACGCCGGTTGGCGCCGAACGCGTCCAGCGCGCCGACCTGTGCGAGCCGCGCGGCGAGCGGACGGCTCGGCCGCGCCCGTTCCCAGAAGTCCAGCAGCGAGGCGTACGGCTGCCCGTCCGCGATCCGTGCCGCCTCGGCCTCGGTGATGCCGTACACGTCGGACAGGGCGAGCCGCAGTCCCCATACCCCTGAACCGGATGGATCAGGGCCTGCGCCGGATGGATCCGACCCCGAATCAGACACCAGTTCGATACGGTGGGCGACCGCCGACCTGTTCACGTCCAACGGCAGCACCGGCACCCCCCGCCGTCGCGCGTCCGCCAGCAGCAGCCGCTTCGGGTACATCCCGGGGTCATGGGTGAGCAACCCGGCGTAGAAGGCGGCCGGGTGGTGCGCCTTCAGCCACGCCGACTGGTACGTCGGCACGGCGAAGGCGACCGCGTGCGCCTTGCAGAAGCCGTACGAGCCGAACGCCTCGATGATCTCCCAGGTCCGCTGAATCGTTTCTGCGTCATATCCGCCGACCGCCGCGTGCTGGGCGAACCACACCTTGATCCGCCCCTGCGACTCCGGATCCGACAGCCCGCGCCGGACCCGGTCCGCCTCGCCGCGCCCGCAGCCGGTCATGATGGCGACGATGTCGATGATCTGCTCGTGGAAGACGACGACCCCGTAGGTGTCCCGCAGCGGCTCCGCCAGATCCGGATGCGGATACCGGACCGGCGCCCGCCCGTGCCGCGCCTCGATGAACGGCCGCACCATGTCGGCGGCGACCGGCCCGGGCCGGAAGAGCGAGATGTCGACGACGAGATCGTGGAAGGTGGCCGGCTGCAGCCGTCCCACCAGGTCCCGCTGCCCCGGCGACTCGATCTGGAAGCATCCCAGCGTCTCGGTGGACCGGATGAGCCGGTACGTCGCCGGATCGCCGCCCTTCAGCGTGTCCAGGTCGATCCGCTCCCCCGTCGCCCGCGCCACCTCGCCCACCGCGTGCGCCATCGCCGACTGCATCCGCACGCCCAGCACGTCCAGCTTGAGCAGCCCGAGGTCCTCGACGTCGTCCTTGTCGAACTGGGCCATCGGGAACCCCTCGCCGCTGGTCGGCATGACCGGCGTACGGGAGAGCAGGGAGGCGTCGGAGAGGAGCACCCCGCACGGATGCATGGCGACTCCGCGCGGGAGGGCGTCGAGGGACTCGACCAGCTCCCAGAACCGCCCGTACCTCTCCTTCTCCGCCGCCAGCGACCTGAGTTCGGGCAGTTCCTCCAGCGCCGCCCGGGCGTCGCGCGCCCGGATGTGCGGGAAGGACTTGGCGATGCGGTCGATGTCGGCCGGGTCCATGGACAGGGCCGCGCCGACGTCCCGGACGGCGTGGCGGACCCGGTAGGTCTCCGGCATCGCGACCGTCGCGACCCGCTCGGTGCCGAACCGGCCGATGATCGCCCGGTAGACCTCCAGCCGGCGCGCGGACTCCACGTCGATGTCGATGTCCGGCAGCACGACCCGCTCCTTGGACAGGAAGCGCTCCATCAGCAGCCCGTGCTCGACGGGATCGGCGTTCGCGATGCCGAGCAGGTGGTTCACCAGCGAGCCCGCGCCGGAGCCGCGGGCCGCGACCCGGATACCCATCGCCCTCACGTCGTCCACGACCTGGGCGACCGTCAGGAAGTACGAGGCGAAGCCGTGGTGGGCGATGATGTCCAGCTCCCGGTGCATCCGCTCCCAGTGGGCGCGCTTCCCGGAGTGGCCGCGCAGCACCATCCCGGCCGCCGCCCGGGAGGCCAGCGTCCGCTGGGCGGTGCGGCGGCCCGCGCCGACGAGGTGCGGCTCGGGGAAGTGGACGGCGCCCATGCCGAGGTCGTCCTCGGGGTCGACCAGGCACTCGGCGGCCGTCGCCCGTGTCTGTTCCAGCAGGTGGTGCGCGGTGTCGCGCCGGTAGCCCGCGGCCTCGACGATCCGTTCGGCCGCGCCCAGCATCGCGCCCGCGTCCTTGAGCCAGGCCTCCCCGGAGTCCAGCTCCTTCGCCGGGTCGACGGGGACCAGCCGACGGGCGGCGTCCAGGACGTCCGCGACCGGGCCCTGACCGGGGTCGGCGTACCGGACGGCGTTGCTGAGGACGGGCCGGATCCGCTGTTCGGCGGCGAAGCCGACGGTGCGGGCGGCCAGCCGCAGGGAACCGGGTCCGGTGCCGGTGCGCCCGTGCCAGACGGCCTCCAGCCGCAGGGCGTCGCCGTACACCTCCCGCCAGGGGACGAGGAGCTTCGCCGCGCGGTCCGGCCGGCCCGCGGCGAGTGCGCGGCCGACGTCGGAGGCGGGACCGAGCAGGACGGTCAGGCCGGCGCCGTGGCTCTCGGCCCAGGGCAGCAGCGGGGTCCCCTCGCCCCCGTGCGCGGCCGTGACGATCCGGCACAGGTCGCCCCAGCCCCGGGCTCCGTCGCGGGCGAGGAAGGTGACGCGGGGTGTCGACTCGTCGATGAAGGCGCCGCCGCGCACGGGAGTGCGGCGCCTGTCCCGCCGTACGGACGCGTCGTCCTGCGGCCGCTCGGGGGGCGCCACCGCCAGGTCCACCCCGAACAGCGGGCGCACGCCCGCCTTCGCGCAGGCCTTGGCGAAGCGGACCGTGCCGGCGAGGGTGTCGCGGTCGGTGAGGGCGAGGGCGTCCATCCCCCGCTCCGAGGCGCGCTCGGCCAGCCGCTCCGGGTGCGAGGCGCCGTAGCGCAGGGAGAACCCGGAGACGGTGTGCAGATGCGTGAACCCTGGCATCCGCACCTCCCACTAATCGAACATCAGTTCCCAACTCTCCCACCCCCACCATAGACCAATTTCCGAACATGTGTACGACAGCCGCGAGAACGCCTCCCACCTGCGGAAACACCCCGCGACCCGGGCTGCGGGGAACTGCGGGGACATGACACCGACCCCAGGCGCCGACACACCCCACGGCTCCCCCCGACGCCCCCTCCCCCGGCTCCTCCTCCGACCCGCGGTGCGGGCCGTGCGCACCGCGCCGGATACGCGTGAAGCCCCGCCCCTCACACTCGGGGCGGGACTTCAGCCGCTCAGAAGGCTGCGCTACGGGACCGTCAGCCGATCTGCGCCCCCGTCGCCGACAGTGCCTCCGTCACCGGCTGGAAGAACGTCTCCCCGCCGGAGGTGCAGTCGCCGCTGCCGCCCGAGGTCAGGCCGACGGCGCTGCTGCCCGAGAAGAGGGAGCCGCCGCTGTCGCCGGGCTCGGCGCAGACGTCGGTCTGGACGAGTCCGTTGACGATGTCGCCGTTGCCGTAGTTCACCGTGGCGTCCAGGCCGGTGACCGTGCCGGAGTGGACCTGGGTGGTCGAGCCACTGCGGGTGACCTTCATCCCGACGGTGGCCTCGGCGGCGCCGGTGATCTGCTGGGCCGAGCCGTTGTAGAGGTCGACCTCGCTGGGGTGGGCGACCTCGGCGGTGTACTTGACCAGCCCGTAGTCGTTGTCCGGGAAGCTGGACACCTCGTTGGCGCCGATCTCGGTGCCGGAGGAGTCCGACCAGGTGGAGATGGCGTCGGTGCAGTGCCCGGCGGTCAGGAAGTACGGCTGGCCGCCCTTGACCACGTTGAAGCCGAGGGAGCAGCGCCCGGTGCCGCCGGTGATGGCGTCGCCGCCCGCGATGAAGGGTGTGAACTCCCCCTTGGTGCGCTGGAGTTCGGCCACCTGGCCGAGCCCGTCGACGACCTTGGTGAGCTTGGCCCACTCGGCGTCGGAGACGGTGCGGTCGGCGGTGACGACGACCTGGTTGGTGGTCGGGTCGGTCACCCAGGCGGTGCCCGGGACGGACGCGTCCGCCTTGAGCTTCGTACGGGCTCCGGTCAGTTCGGCGAGGGAGTTCTCGACGATTCTGGCCTTGGCGCCGGCCGCCTCGACGGTCTTCGCGGCGGCGGCGTCGAGGACGTTCACCACGAGGCTCTTGCTCTTCGCGTCGTAGTACGTGCCCGCCGCGTCGGCGCCGAGGTCCTGGCCGAGGGTCGAGGCGAGCTTTCCGGCCGCGAAGGCCGAGAGGGGGGCGGGCTGCGAGGTCTTCGCAGGCTCACTGGCGTTCGCAGTCTGGAAGGTGACTCCGGCTGCGACGAGCGCGGCGATACCCGCACCCGTCATGACCGTCCGCCGCCCGGATATGCGTCGGTGCTTCAACTCGCGTCCTCCTGTGGGGGGGGCGGCCCGGGCGGTTATGGGGACAGCGCCGGGCCGGAAGGCTGGTTGACGGGCGCCCACTCTTCCGAACCGCACAGGGAGCACACAAGGTCGACTTCAGGACGCGCACAGGGTGAACACCGCGCGCCCTCCACGCCTTCACCACCCCGGGCCATCCCCTGGCCACCACAGGAAAATTCGCACTGCAAACGCTACGCGTGAGTAACCACTCACGCGGCGGTGAGGTCTAGTCCTGGCCGGAACCCGACTCCGCCGCCGGCGGCGGAGGTGTGGAAGTGGTCGGGGGTGTGGAGGACGTCGGGGGAAGCGGTTGCTGCTGCTGGGCACGCTCCAGGAACCTCAGCAGCTCCACCGGGAACGGGAGCACCAGCGTGGAGTTCTTCTCGGCGGCGACCGCCACCACCGTCTGGAGCAGCCGCAGCTGGAGCGCGGCGGGCTGCTCGGACATCTCCTTCGCCGCCTCGGCGAGCTTCTTCGACGCCTGGAGCTCGGCGTCGGCGTTGATGATCCGGGCCCGCCGCTCCCGGTCGGCCTCGGCCTGCCGGGCCATCGAGCGCTTCATCGTCTCCGGCAGGGAGACGTCCTTGATCTCCACCCGGTCGATGGTGACGCCCCACTCCACGGCCGGGCTGTCGATCATCAACTCCAGTCCCTGGTTCAGCTTTTCGCGGTCGGACAGCAGATCGTCCAGATCGCTCTTGCCGATGATGGACCGCAGGGAGGTCTGCGCCATCTGCGAGACGGCGAACCGGTAGTCCTCCACCCGGACGACCGCCTCGGCCGGCGAGGTCACCTTGAAGTAGACGACGGCGTCCACGCGCACGGTGACGTTGTCCCGGGTGATGCCCTCCTGTCCGGGCACCGGCATCGTGACGATCTGCATGTTGACCTTCCGGAGCCGGTCGACGCCCGGAAGGATCAGGGCCAGCCCGGGGCCGCGCACCTCGGGCCGGAGCTTCCCGAGCCGGAAGACCACGCCCCGCTCGTACTGCTTGACGACCCGCGCCGCCGCCGCCACGTACACCGCTCCGGCGGACACCAGCGCGACGCCCGCCACCACCAGCTCCTCGACCATGGCCGGCCCCCAAGGGTCCACAGCACTGCCCGCGCATCACTGCCTGTACTCCGACGGTAACCCTGGCCCCGGGCAAGAGCGAGCCCCCGCACGCCGGTTGCGTACGGGGGCTCGCCTGCGATCGGCCACAGGCCAGGTGGAGCGGTCCCGCGTGAGGCCTCCTGCGCAAGGGCCCCTGCGCGAGGGCTCCCGCGTGGGGACTAGAAGACGCTGACGCCGTAGCGGCTCAGGGCCTCGGTCACGGGCTGGAAGAAGGTCGTACCGCCCGAGGTGCAGTTGCCGCTGCCACCGGAGGTCAGACCCAGCGCGACACCGCCGGAGGTGTAGAGGGCTCCGCCGGAGTCGCCTCCCTCGGCGCAGACGTTGGTCTGGATCATCTGGTAGACCACGTCGCCGCTGCCGTAGTTGACCGTGGCGTTGAGGGCGGTCACCCGGCCGGTGTGGATACCGGTCGTGGAGCCGTCCCGGATGACCGACTGGCCGACGGTGGCGTTGCCGGCGCTGGTGATGTCGGTGTTGCCCGCGGTGCCCGCCTTGGCGACCGAGGTGTTGGTGTAGCGGACCAGCGCGTAGTCGTTGGTCGGGAAGCTGTAGCCGGAGTTCGTGCCCAGCACGGTGGTCTGACCGGAGTTGGAGTACCAGGTCGAGGCGACCTCGCCGCAGTGCCCGGCGGTCAGGAAGTAGTAGGTGCTCCCGCTGACGACGTTGAAGCCGAGCGAGCAACGGTAGCCGCCGCCGTAGATGGCGTCGCCGCCGCCGATCAGCTTGTTGAACTTGCCCGGGGTGTGCTTGATGGTGAGCGCGCCGGCGTTGTCGCCCGCCGCTTCCTTGATCTGCGCGATCTCGGCGTCCGAGACCGTGCTGTCGACGGTGACCATGAGGCGGTTGGTCTTGCTGTCGACCGCCCAGGCGGTGCCCGGGATGTCCGCCTGGAGCACCGAGTCGCCGGCGCTCTTCAGTTCGGCGGTACTGAAGGTGGCGGTGTCGGCCGCGCTTGCGTGGGGGATGGCGATGGCGGCGGCGGCCACGAGTCCGGTGGCCACGGCGGTCAGCCGGGTCCGTCTCGAGATACCGCTCGTGGGGGTGGTGGGGGTGGTGCGCTTGATCCTCACGTTTCGTTCCCTCCCAGGGGAAGTCGGGGGCCCGTGGTGTGGGGTCGGGGCCCGTGAGGCGCAGCCAGGGACCGACGTTCGTCCGGATTTCGGACACGCCGTGACCCTGACAAGCGCTGAGGGGGAGTATTCGGCCGAACGGCCGGTCGGCGCAAGGGCGCCTTTCGGCCGTCAGACCTTCAACGAACTGCGTGAGTTGAGCCCTCTTGCAGCCTCTTGCCCCAGCTCAGACCAGGTTGCGCTCCCCTGCCTCGACCGCCACGTCCTATGTGTTCCCCGGCGGCGGGCAGGGGCGGAGGAAAGCATCCGCACAGGCGCACGGAGGCGGTACGGCCCGGTCGAGGTCGACGGTCGTGCGTCCGTCCGCGTCGGGTGCGCCGGAGTACGGGAACCGGAACCGGTAGCTGCTCACGCCGCCGGCGGACACGGCCCACGGCGAACCGTCGCCCCGCGCGCTCACCTGGCGGGCAGCCGCTGCCCGGCCAGGACGAACGCCGGTTCTCCGCCGATCCCGGGACCACGCCCGCGCCCGTCGGCGTTCGGCACCCCGGCGGTACGGTCCTCGCCGTACGGGGTGGAGCGTCCGGGCACCGCCCGGCGCGCGTCGCGGGGGGCGCGTCGATGCCGGGGAACCCGTGCCGGGCCGCCGAGCCGGGGGCGAAGTCGCCTGCCTCCCGGACGTCCTCACGGACCGGCACCACCGGCGGCCGGTCACCGTGCGCGGCCCCCTGCCGCGTCCGTCGGTCCGGTGCCGGCGCCGAGCCGTACCTCCCCGCTGAACGGCTTCCCGTCCGCGGTCAGGCCGTCGGAGTCGGTCGCGGTGAGCACCACGGCGTCCTCTTACGCCACCCAGGTCCCGGGGGTGTCCGGAAGTCGACCGCCCGGAGAGTCCTCCAGCCGGGGGTTCCCCCGGGCCGTCTCAGGCGCCGGGGCTCCGTTCTGTCGTCTCGTCATGGGGTCTGTCCGTCCCCCACCGGGCCGGGCAGTCCGAGGTGGGAGCGCAGGGTGTGTCCTTCGTACTCCGTACGGAACACGCCGCGTTCCTGAAGCAGCGGCACCACCCGGTCGACGAACTCGTCGAGCCCGCCGGGCGTGAGCTGCGGTACGAGGACGAAGCCGTCGGCGGCGTCCTCGCGCACGCACCGCGCGAGTTCGGCGGCGACCGCCTCGGGCGTGCCGACGAGGGACTGCCGGGCGCTCGTCTCGATCACGGTCTGCCGGATGGACAGCCCCTTCTCCTTGGACAGGGCGCGCAGCCTCCCGGCCGTCGCGACGGCCTCACCGTGCCGGGGACGGCCCCACGCCGGCCGCGGGTCGGCCACCGGGTCGAACTCGGGCAACGGCCCGTCGGGGTCGTACGCCGACAGGTCGACGCCCCAGAGCCGCTCCAGGGTGAGGAGGGCGCGCTGCGGGGAGACCTGCTGCCGTCTGATCGTGGCGGCCCGTTCCTGTGCCTCGGCGGCGTTGTCACCGAGGACGACGGTGACGCCGGACATGATCTTCAGGTCGTCTTCGGTACGGCCGTACTTGGCCAGCCTTCTCTTGACGTCGGCGTAGAAGGCGCGCCCGGCCTCCGGCGTGCCGTGCCGCGCGAGGACGACATCGGCGGTGGCGGCCGCGAACTCCCGGCCCTCTCCGGAGGCCCCCGCCTGGATCACCACCGGGTGTCCCTGCGGTGAGCGGGGCACGGTGAACTCCCCGGCGATGTCGAAGTACCGGCCCTGGTGCGCGAACGGCCGGGACGCCTCGTCCGCTGTCCAGGAGTCCCACAGTCTTCTCGCGGTGGCGACGAACTCGGTGGCCCGCGGGTACCGGTCGGCGCGGTCGAGGTAACCCCCTCTGCGGAAGTTCTCGCCGGTGAGGTCGTCCGAGGAGGTCACCACGTGCCAGGCCGCCCGGCCGCCGCTGAGATGGTCCAGGGTGGCCAGTCTGCGGGCGAGTTCGAACGGCTCGTTGAAGGTGGCGTCGGCCGTGGCGGCCAGCCCCAGGCGCTCGGTCACGGCGGCGAGCGCGTTGAGGACGGTGAGCGGCTCGGGGCGGCCCGCCACGTCCAGGTCGTGGATACGGCCCCGGTGTCCGCGCGGCCGCAGCCCCTCGGCGAGGAGGAAGAAGTCGAACAGGCCGCGTTCGGCGGTCCGGGCGAGGTGCTCGAAGGAGGAGAACTCGATCGGCGACTTCGTCTCGGGGCCGGTCCAGACGGTGGTGGTGTCGGCGCCGGGGAAGTACGCGGCCAGGTGGACGTGCTTGCCGGGCGGCCTCGGGCCGTGGGGTTCACGGCCGCTCATGCCGCTCCCCCCGCGTACTGGTTGGCGGGCCGGCCCAGTCCCAGGTGCTCGCGGAGCGTGCTGCCCGGATAGAAGGTGCGGAACAGACCACGGTGCTGAAGCAGCGCGACCGTGCCGTTGACCAGCCGTTCCAGATCGCGGCGCGGTTCGACGGGAACGAGGTGGAAGCCGTCGGCGGCGCCGTCCTTGTACCAGGAGGTGATCAGGTCGGCGAGGTCGACGGGGCCGCCCCGGTAGAGCGGGCCCTGCGCGGTCTGCCGGGGGCCGCCGCCGCCGTGGCCGGGTTCGGCGGCGTGCTCGCCGTCCCCGAGGTCGATCAGCAGACTCACCAGGACGAGCAGGGAGTTCGGGTCGCGCCCCGCTCCGGCCGCGTCGGCCCGCAGCCGGTCGCGGACGGTGCGGGCCTGCGCGGGGCTCACCGCGCGTACGAGGGCCACGTCGGCGTGGCGGGCGGCGGTGGACCGGGCGTGTCCCTCGGTGGCGTCGACCACGCGCACGGGGTGTCCCTGCGGAGGTCTGGGCGCCAGGGAGGGGCCCCGCACCGAGAAGGCCGCGCCGGTGAAGTCGACGTGGTGCAGCTTGTCCCGGTCGAGGAAACGGCCGGTCGGCACGTGCCGTATCTCGGCGCCGTCCTCCCAGCTGTCCCACAGTCTGGCCGCCACGTCGGCGACTTCGCCGGCCTCCCGCCACAGCGCGTCCAGCGGTGCGGAGTGCCGGCGGCCGAAGAGACGGGCCTCCCCCTCCGTGGTGGAGACGTCGATCCGCCAGCCGGCCCGGCCGCGGCTGACCCAGTCGAGCGTGGCGACCGTGGCCTGGACGTGGAAGGGCTCGGTGTGGGTGGTGGTGAGGGTGGGCACCAGTCCGACGCGCTGCGTGGCGGGCGCCACCCGGGACAGCACGGCCGACGCGTCGGGCCCGGGCCGGGCGAAGGTGTCGTCCAGCGTCACGAAGTCGAGTCCGCCCCGCTCGGCGAGCCGCGCCAGCTCGACATAGGGCCCGGCGTCGTACGCCCCCGGCTGGTCGACCGCGGCCGCCAGGTGCAGCGGGCCCCGGCCGTGCGATGAGGTCATGGGGGAGAACCCTTTCTTCCGTGACGCTTCGAAGTGGAGCGGTTCACCCGACGGCATCGGCGCCCAGATCCCGCAGGAACACCAGGACGGCCCGGGCGGTGGCGTCGTTCTGCCGAAACGCGGGGCCGCCGGTGCGCGGCCGGGTGAACGCGCCCGGCGTACGGCCGTCGGTGTGCGGCCCGAGCGCGAAGCGCCGTGGGTGCGGCAGGCCGGCCCGGTCCAGGACCCGGCCGTCGGCCCGGTCCACCCGCAGCAGTCCGTCCGGGGTCTCGCCGGCGCCGTCGGCGTGCAGGTCCCGCAGCAGCGGGTCGAGGGCGCGCCGGAGCGTCGGCTCCGGCAGCCGGGCCTCCACCAGCGCCCGCGCCTCGACCGAGAAACCCGGCACGGTGGCGCTCGACGCCCGGAACACCCCGTCCCGCGCGTGTACGGCCATGTCGGCCCCGACGAACTTCAGCACGCCCGCCCGGGACAGCGCGAGCAGCTGTCTCAGCCGGGGGCCCGGCGGCCCGGAGGCGAGGTAGCTGAAGAATCCGTGCCACCAGGAGCCGATGCCCCCGAGCCGGATCAGCTGCCCGTACACGGACAGCAGTCCGAGGAACACGGCCAGGTCGGTGCTGTGGGCGGCGTCGTGACGGCGGCTCAGGTCGTCCTCCACATAGCCGCGCAGCCCTTCCTGGAACTCCTCGAAGGACCCGTACGTCACGCCGTCCAACGGCCGGTCGAGGGCGGCCAGGTCGAGCCGGTCCCGCGGATCGGGCACGGCGGATGCCACCAGGGCCTCCCGTTCGGCGCCCTCGGCCGCGGCCTCGTACTTCTCCTCGAAGTCGGTCCAGGCGATCGCGGTCCGCTCGGCGTGGACCGTGAACAGCCGGTGGTAGTGGGCGAAGCCCAGCTCCTTCTCCACCAACGGCCACACATCCCGCCGGAAGTCGAAGCCCTCGGGCCGCGCGAGCAGTCCGTCGATCTCGGCGGGCCCCAGGAACCGGGGCAGCGGCGGCCGCTCACCGGTCCAGTCGTAGCCGATCTTCGAGTGGTACGGCACACCGCGCCGCGAGCCGACGTACAGCACCGGTTCCCGTCCCGAGGGCACATAGGTGTCCCCCTCGTACCGGCCGCCGCGGCCCTCGGTGAGCAGCACCATCAGGTCGACGAAGGCGAGCCCGAAACCACGCACCAGCACGGGCTCACCGGCCGGCAGCGCGGACAGGTCGCTGTCGGCCGTGAAGTCCGGCGGCAGATGGACGAGCCCGTGCTCCTCCGCGTAGGCCGCCAACTCGCGCTGTTCCTGGTCGAGTTCGGCGTCGAGATGGCCGAGGGCGAGGACGACGAGGTCGGCGGACAGGGGCTGGTCCCGGCCTTCCAGCCACACCTGCTGGCGTCCCGCCCGGGGGCCGCTCACCCGCAGGGCGCGCCCCGGATGATGGTGGACGGTGACCTCCGGGGGCAGGGCGGCGACCGCCTGCTCGTGCACCCAGCGCAGATAGGAGCCCTGGATCTGCCGGTCGGCGAAGGTGCCCCCGTCGAGGCCGGCCCACTCGTGCAGCGTCGGGCCGGGCCGCACCGGACCGGCCATCTCCACCGTCTCGTCGGTGAACATGGTGACGTCCTCGGCATGCGAGTTCATCCACAGCAGCGGCGACTGGGCGGCGCGCCAGATGCGCCCGGCGCCCGGCGGATGCGGATCGACGAGATGGATGTCGAGCCCCGAACCGGCGTACAGCTCGGACGCGTTGGCGGCGATCCGCTCGATGAGGCCGGTCCCCCGCGGCCCGGCCCCGACGATCACGAGGGTGGCAGGGGATTCGGGGTCGAGGGTTTCGGAAGACATGCGAAGGCTCCGTGACAGCTGGGATCGAACACGGGTAGGTGCCTTCACACACCGAATGGGGCGCGCCGCGCGGCGCAGATACGGCCGAGCCCCTCAGCAGGGCCGTGCAGCGAGAGTACGTGGGCGTTTCCCCTCACTGTCAAGGCCGTCCACACTGTGAGCGGTACGTCTCAAGTCGGTTGACGCCTAACCGGAGACCTGTTCCACTTGGCCCATGCATCCGCAGCAGTGTCTGGTCACCCGCTCCCACATCGACTTCGGTCGCGTGTGGTCCTGTTCCTGTTGAGCTGACCCACTGCGGCCCCCGCTTCCGGGGCGCCCTTCTCGCGTACTCCCCTCACGCAGCTCCGCCTTCACACCCGCGCTCTCCCCTCGAGCCGCACCTTTTCCACCGTTTTCGCCGTACCCCACGCCTGTCCCGCTGCGATCAGCGCGCCCCGACCGCCCTCCGTCCCGGAGCGGCGCGGAACCCGACCACCCGATCCATCAACGCCCCCAGCACGTCCCGCACGGAACCGCGCTCACGCGCGTCGCACTCCAGCACGGGCACGTCGGCGTTCAGCCCCAACGCCGCCCGCACCTCCTCCAGTTCGAAGTGTTCGGCCCCGTCGAAGCGATTCACCGCGAGGACGAACGGCGCGCCCTGGGCCTCGAAGTAGTCGACGGCCGGGAAACACTCCTCGATCCGCCGGGTGTCCGCGAGGACCACCGTTCCGAGCGCGCCCTCCACCAAGTCGTCCCACAGGAAGGAGAACCGGTCCTGCCCCGGCGTGCCGAACAGGTACAGCGCGATGGCCGGGTCGAGCGTGATCCGTCCGAAGTCGAGCGCGACGGTGGTGGTGGTCTTGGACTCCACGCCCACGAGCGAGTCCACGCCGACCGACACCTGGGTGATCGGCGCCTCGGTGTCGAGCGGGTCGATCTCGGAGACGGCCCCGATGAAGGTCGTCTTCCCGACCCCGAGCCCGCCGCTCACCACGATCTTCACGGCGAGCGGAACGGTTTTGTCAGAGCGCCCGGGCATGATCATTGATCCTTTCGCGCATCCGGAGCGACGGCTCCGCGGGTTGCCGGCACGCGAACGGCCGAACCGCCGATGACGATGGACGGCCGTACGAAGTCCGCGTCCTCGACCGGAGATACGTTCCGGGGATGCCCGCCGCTCACCGTGGCGCCCCGCACGGGGCGCCACGGGCCGCAACAGTGACGCCGCGTCAGCAGTCGCAGGAGCAGCACTCACAGCACTCGCAGCACTGACACCCGTCGCAGCAGCAATCGCAGCCGTCACAGCCGTCGCGGCACCAGCCCTCGCGCTTCTTCCGCGACCAGGGCCCCTCGAACTCGTCGGCGCAGCAGGCCCGGCAGGTGCAGCACAGCCCGAGCGCGACCGCGCAGCCGGCCCAGAAGCCCCGCTTCCCGGGCCGCGGCGGCTCACCGCCGAAGGGATTGCCGCCGTAGGGGTTGCCGGGCGCGTGCGGGTCCGCCGGCCCCTGGGGGGCGTACGGGCCGGTCGGCGGCCCGAAGGCGCCCTCCGGCGGGTGCGCGTGCCCGCAGGACTGGGTCCCGAACGCCCGGTCGACCGACCGCTCCAGCTCGTGCGCCAGCAGCAGATGCGCGAGCCTGCCGTCCTCGAACTCGACATCACGCAACGCGAGCCGGATGCCGTGCAGGGCGTCGTCGGCGAGCCGGCGGGCCTCGGTGAGCGGGGTGCCGGTGGCCGTCAGCGGGTTCCAGGCACCGGCCGCCGCGTCGGACTCCCGGTCCTCGACCGCGTCCAGCAGATGCGCCAGCCGTCCGAAGAGCCGGCCGGCCTCGGCGAGCGGAGCGGCGTTGCCGGGCCGGCCCGCCAGGACCGCGGTGTGCGCGAAGGCGGCGGCGGTCGCGGTCTCGGTCGGCTCGGTGACGGCGCACAGCGGGGTGCCGGGCCCGGCGAGCGCCTCGATGCCCACCTGCCGTTCCACCGCGTCGACGAGGACGGCGGTGTCGAATCCGACGGCGGCCCCGCCGCGTTCCCCGGCCCGGCCCCAGCTCGCGGCGACCCGGCGCGCGGCTACGGCGACGGGCCGCCGCGCCAGCAGCCCGTCGCCGTCGGCGACGTGGTCGCGCACCTTGGCCGAGGCGAGCACCAGCGAGACGGCGGCCGCGAGCCGGGCGCCCTCGCCCTGCGCGACGGACGCGGTGCGCATCCCGCGCAGCGGGCACGGTCCCGCCGTCCGCCGCCCTCCGCCGACCGTGACCCGGGCCGCCTGAGCCTCCGTCAGGACCGATATGAGCAGCCCGTCGTAGTTGGTGACGACCCGCGCGAACTGCCCGTGGTCGCCGCGCAGCGCGAGACACAGCCCGCACAGGTGGGCCATCCACTGGGTCCTGAGACCCTCCCCGAGCCGGTGACTGCACGGCCTGACGATTCCGAACACGACAACCCCCGTCGTCCTTGGGACATTCAGCTGCGGCATGCTATCGACCGATTGTCATGCCGGATCGGGGGCACTCGGTTCACCCGGACGCACCGTGCGTCACTCGTTCGCCACGAAGAATCATATTTCACTCACAGTCAGCAGCCGTATGCGGTACGACCCTTGGGAGACGCGGGCTCTCGACGGATTCGCTGTGCACCAGTACCGTCACAAACCCCCCGCGCGGCGTCTATCCACTTGGCGCGACATCCGCATCATGGACGACCATGGGGAATGCGGAAAGCAGAAAGACCGCTGTGAGAGGAGGCGTCCATGGGATCGGTGCGCAAGGCGAGTGCCTGGCTTGGCCTCGTCGACGACAACGATGACGAGCGTTACTACGACGACGACTATTCCGAGGGGACCGACTCGGGCGACGCCTGGGTCACCGACCCCCGTGTGAAGGTGGCGACGGACACGGCCGAGGAGAAGGGCCGCCGGATCGGCACCGTCACCCCGGACAGCTTCCGGGACGCACGGGCGATCGGTGAACTGTTCCGCGAGGGCGTGCCGGTCATCATGAACCTCACGGCCATGGAGGCCGGCGACGCCAAGCGCGTCGTCGACTTCGCGGCCGGGCTGATCTTCGGCCTGCGGGGTTCGATCGAGCGGGTGTCCACCCGCGTGTTCCTGCTGAGCCCCGCCAACACGGAGATCGTGAACGGAGACCCGTCCGCGCACCGCACGGACGGTTTCTTCAACCAGAGCTGAGGCAGGGCCGCTCACCGGCCCTGCCCCGGCTCCCGGGCCGGCTCAGCGGAAGGCGTCGAGTCCGGTGAGCGCCTTGCCCAGCACGAGCTGGTGCATCTCGACGGTGCCCTCGTAGGTGAGGACCGACTCGAGGTTGGTCGCGTGGCGCATGACGGGGTATTCGAGCGAGATCCCGTTGGCGCCGAGGACGGTGCGGGCGGTCCGGCAGATCTCGATCGCCTCCCGCACGTTGTTGAGCTTGCCGAAGCTGACCTGCTCGGGACGCAGGCGGCCGGCGTCCATGCGCCGCCCCAGATGATGGGCGAGCAGAATCCCCTTGTGCAGCTCGACCGCCATGTCGGCGAGCTTGGCCTGGGTGAGCTGGAACCCCCCGATGGGCCGTCCGAACTGCTCGCGGGTCTTCGCGTACTCGACGGCGGTCTCGAAGCAGGAGCGCGCCGCTCCCATCGCCCCCCACACGATGCCGTAGCGCGCGTGGGACAGACAGCTGAGCGGTCCGCGCAGCCCGGTGGCCTCCGGCAGGACGGCGTCGGCGGGCAACCGCACGTCGTCGAGCACGAGCTCGCTGGTCACGCTGGCCCGCAGGGACCACTTGTGCTTGATCTCGGGCGCGGAGAACCCCGGAGTGCCGGCGGGCACCACGAAGCCGCGGATCCCGTCGTCGCTCTGCGCCCAGACGACGGCCACCCCGGCGACGGACCCGTTGGTGATCCACATCTTGCGGCCGTTGAGCACCCAGTCGGAGCCGTCCCGCTTGGCGTACGTCCGCATGCCGGCCGGGTCGGAGCCGTGATCGGGTTCGGTGAGCCCGAAGCACCCGATGATCTCGCCCGCGGCCATCCCCGGCAGCCAGGTCCGCTTCTGCTCCTCGCTGCCGAAGCGGTGCAGGGCGTACATGGCGAGGGAGCCCTGCACCGAGACGAGGGACCGGATGCCGGAGTCGGCGGCTTCGAGCTCGAGACAGGCGAGGCCGTACTGCACGGCGCTGGCGCCGGCGCACCCGTAGCCGCTCAGCGACATCCCGAGCGCCCCGATGGCGCCGAGCTCGCGCGCCAGCTCCCGGATCTCCGGCAGCTCCCCGCGCTCGTACCACTCGGCGACCCGGGGCAGCACCCGGTCCGCGGCCCAGTTACGCACGGTGTCCCGGATCGCGAGATCCTCCGGCTCCAGCAGATCGTCGATCCCCAGGGGATCGGCGGGGTCGAACGGGGGCAACTTCGAGGACGCAGACATCGGCAAACCCTCCGCCAGACTAAAACTAGCACCGCTAACTACCAGGTCCGACGCTACCGCAAGCCGCCGACGGCGACGCGTCTCCCGCGGGAAACGCCCACCTTTCGATCGACAGCGGACGGGTGGTGGCGGGGTGGGCGCGTGGCCGGGAGGCTCATGCGGAGAGGCTCATGCGCAGACCCTCATGCGGAGACGCGGGACTCCACGACTTCCCGGGGCGACGGAAGCTCCACTCCCGCCGGAGGCACCTCGCACTGCATGACCCGCGGCAGCCGCAGCGCCCACACCGCCCCCAGCAGCAGCAACCCGGCACTCACCAGCAGCGTGACATGCAGCCCGTGCACGAAGCTGTCCCTGGCGACCCGCCGCAGCGCGACCCCGACCGGCCCGCCCAACTGCCCGGCGACCTCGTACGCCTCGCCCAGCGAATGCCCCGCCGCGTCCGACGCCGACGCCGGCACCCCCGGCACGGACTTCAGCCCGGGCGCGTACGCGGCGTTCATCACGCTTCCGAGCAGCGCGATCCCGATCCCCGCGCCCAGCTGGTACGACGTCTCCCCGATCGCCGCCGCCCCGCCCGCCTGCTCCGGCGGAGCCTCGCTCAGCATCGACTCGTACGCCGCGAACAAGGTCGTCTCCAGGCCGAAGCCCAGCAGCAGGAACCCGAACAGCAGCAGCCCCGTGTTGTCCGACCCGCCCATCGCGGTGAGTGTCAGCACCGCCAGCGCGGTGAGGACGAACCCCCCGCACACCATCCGGCGCGGCCCGAACTGCCGGAGCAGCCGTGCCCCGGCCAGCCCGGCCGCCATCGCGGCGAAGGTCAGGGGCAGCAGTCGCAGGCCCGTCTCCAGTGGGGACAGCCCCAGCACCAGCTGCAGGTACTGCGCCGCGATCAGTTCGAGGCCCACCAGTGCCAGCATCGCCAGCACGATGCACCCGACCGACGTACTGAACGCCGGCCGCCCGAACATCCGCAGGTCCACCAGTGGATGCAGGCGACGTCGCTGACGGCGGACGAACAGCACGATCAGCACCGCGCCCACCATCAGCGGCACGACGGTGAACAGCCCGAGTTCCCCGCCGCCCAGCCGCTTCACGCCCAGCACGACGCCGAACAGGCCGGCCGCCGCCATCAGCGCGCCGACCACGTCCCAGGGGCCGTTCGCCGTGCCCCGCGACTCGGGCAGCAGAAGCCGGCCCACCGGCAGGCTGACCAGCATCAGCGGGATGTTGACGAGGAAGACCGAGCCCCACCAGAAGTGCTCGAGGAGGAAGCCGCCCAGAAGCGGGCCGACCGCCGCGCCCACCGCGGCCACCGCGCTCCAGATACCGATCGCGAGCGCCCGCTCACGCCGCTCCGGGAACACCTGCCGCAGGATCGACAGCGTCGCGGGCATGATCATCGCGCCGCCCACACCCAGCAGCGCACGCGCCAGGATCAGGGTCTGCGCGCTGCCCGCGAACGCGGCCAGCGCGGAGGCGACGCCGAACAGGGCGTAGCCGAGCAGCAGGATCCGTCTACGGCCCACCTTGTCGCCGAGCGTGCCGAAGAGGATCAGCAACGCGGCGCAGACCAGCGGATAGGTGTCGACGATCCAGAGCAGTTCGATCGCGCCGGGCCGCAGGTCCTCGGTGACGGCGGGCACCGCCACATGCAGCACGGTCGCGTCGACGGCCACCAGCAGCAGGCTGACGCACAGCACCACCAGGACGACCCAGCGGTTGGCACCGGCCCCGGCCGCCCGACGGCGCAGCCCAGCGGCGGCCGTGGTCGTCCCGGACATGTACGCACCTCCCAGGTGATCCCCCGGTTCGGCGGGCTCACGGGGTGGGGACTCCCCGCGGCTCGGCCGGAGAGGAGCGGTGTCTCCGGCCCGCGCAGACGAACACGAGTGGAACGCAGCGTACGCGAGTTCGCGCCAGGGCCACGTGGCGGACCTCTCACGACCCATGGGCAACCCATGTGGCGTACGCCACTCCCGTGTCACTTCCGGGCCACCCCCCGTACCCCGCCCCGCACCACCCCGTACCCCGCCCCGCGCCACCCCCCGTGCCCCGCCCCGCGCCGCCTCCCGGAGCGCCCCGGGAGCCCCGCCGGACCGGGTCGCCGGGCGGGCCGTCGATAATCGGGCCCGTGACCGATCTCGATACGCGCGTGACGCCCCCCGGCTCCGCGACCCTGCGCCGGGCGGCTCCCGCCCTCCTGGGGTACGCGGCCGTGCGTGCCCTGGGTCTGCTCGCCCTGGTGCTGTGGAGCGCCGCCCGCGACAAGAGCGCGTACACGCTGCTGACCGCCCGCTGGGACGCCCTGTGGTACACCAGGGTCGCCGAGCTGGGATACGGCTACGAGGTCCGTCTGCCGAACGGCGACGTCCACTCCAACCTCGCCTTCTTCCCGCTGCTGCCCTGGCTGGAGAGGTCTCTGCACGCGGTGACCCCGCTGTCGTACGCCGACGCCGGTTTCACCGTGTCCCTGCTCGCCTCGTTCGCCGCGGCCTGGGGCGTCTTCGCGGTCGCCGACCAGGTGTACGGGCGCCGGGCCGGGGTGTGCGCGGTGCTGGTGTGGGCCGTCCTGCCCGTCGGGATCGTGCAGTCGATGGCGTACAGCGAGTCACTGTTCACCGCGCTGGCCGCCTGGTCGCTGTACGCGGTGCTCACCGGCCGCTGGGTGACCGCGGGGGTACTCGCCTCGCTGGCCGGTCTGACCCGTCCGGTGGGGCTGGCGGTGGTCGCGGCGGTCTGGGCGGCGGCCGTGGCGTCCTTCGTCCGCGACCGGAAGAACCCGACCGTCCGCGACCGGGAGACCCCGACCGCCGACTCCCCTCCCCGGCGCGGGGCCGGGAAGACCGGCACCCGTGTCGTGCCACGCGCCCTCGGCATGCTCCTCGCGCCCCTCGGCGTCGCCGGATACGTCCTGTGGGTCGGCCACCGCACCGGCAAGGGCCCGCTCGGCTACCTCGACGTCCAGGCGGGCTGGCGCAACGGCTTCGACGGCGGCTACGCCTTCGCCCGCTTCGTCGCCGACAAGTTCACGTCATTCCCGTCGGCCCTCGCCGGCGTCGGACTGATCGTCGGCGTCGCCCTGCTGCTGTGGCTGTACGTCGTCTGCGTGCGGCAGCGCCAGCCGCTCCCGCTGCTGGTGTACGGGGGTGCGGTCCTCGCGCTCGCCCTGTGCGCGTCGAGCTACTTCGGTTCCAAGCCGCGTCTGCTGCTGCCGGCCTTCCCGCTGCTGCTGCCGCCCGCCCTGGCCCTGGCCCGGCTGCGGACGTCCAGGTCGGCTCCGGTGGTGGGGTGCCTCGCGGCGGCATCGGCCGTGTACGGCGCGTGGTGGCTGAACGGCAGCGGTCCTCCGTAAGAGAATCCGCCTTTCCGGTGAACCCTCTTATACGTTCCCTAAAACTATCTCCTGGAATGATCAAAGGAATTGAAGGGAACGGCGTTCGACGATTAGTGATTCCACAGGAATAATTGCCCTTCTGAGAGCAATCCCACATCACATCGTCATCACAAACCAGCGGAATCGGCCGGGTCGCGAGCTCACTCGCTGTAACGTCGTTTAGGTGCGTACCGAACAAAACCTCACCCGTCTGGACCGGGTGTTCGCCAGGCTCGACCGGGAGCCGGAACGACCGGCCCACATCGATGTCCCGAAGATGAGCAGGCACCGGGTCGCGCTGGCCCTGGCGACCCTGGCCTTCTATCTGGCGATCGTGTGGCTCGTGGTGATCACCTCGTGGCTGGTCCGCCTCGACTGGCTGGTCATGTTCTTCCGGCCGTACCAGCAGTGGTCCGGCATCCACTGGTTCGTCGACTACTACGTGGTCCTCGGCCAGCGCGGTCCGACCGCCGTGATGGTCGCCGCCTGGCTCGGCTGGAGATCCTGGCGGCAGCACACCCTGCGCCCGCTGCTCACGCTCGGCGCCTCGCTGCTGCTGCTGAACATCACCGTCGGCGCCGCCAAGCTCGGCATGGGACGGCTGGGGCCGCACTACGCGACCACCATCGGCTCGAACGAGATGGGCCTGGGCGGCGATATATTTCCCAGCGGCCATACCGCCAACGCGGTCGTGACCTGGGGAATCCTGGCGTATCTGGCCTCCACCCCGAGAGCCCGCCGCTGGTTGTCCGCGCTCTCGGCGGTGACCTCGCTCGGCGTCGGCCTCGCCACGGTCTACCTCGGCACCCACTGGCTCAGCGACGTGGTGCTCGGCTGGGCCGCGGGTCTGCTGATCCTGCTGGCGCTGCCCTGGTGCGAGCCGCTGATCGCCCGCGCCGAGGTCGCGATCTTCGACCTGCGCGACCGCTGGCGCGACCGCCGCGCCGGTACCGCCCCGGTCCCTGCACCGGCTCCGGCTCCGGCCGCACCCGTCGCCGTACCCGTGCCGTTCGCCTCGGGTGCGCCGGCTCAGGAGGAGGCCTCCGCGGCCCGCGAGCCGACCGCCCCGGCCCGGTCGCCGCGCGCGCCCGTCTATCTGGCGCCGGGCCCGCACACGACCCGCTCGGAGCGCACCCCGGTCACCCCGGTCGGCAGCCGCCGCCCACCGCACGCCGACCGCCTCCCGCGCGGCACGGCGGCCTCCGCGGCCCGCCCGCTCACCGGCGGCTGACCTCCCCGAACAGCGGGACCCCGGTACGCACAACCCGGTTCCGCACCCGAAGGCCCCGGTTCCCGAAGACGGGAACCGGGGCCTTCGCCGTGCTCGTCTCGGCCTTCTCGGGCGTCTCAGCCCTTCCAGGCGCGCGCCACGTGCCCGTCGCGCACCTCGAAGTTCAACCGGCCGAAGCGGTACTCCATGGTGACGATCGTCCCCGGCGCCAGCGCACGCACCGTCGACCACCCCCGTTCGCGCGCGAGCCGCTCGGCCCGAGCGGCCTCGAGGCCGACGTATCCGTCCGGATTGTCCTGGGGCTCCGCTGGCGGAGTGGGATTCGGTGCCATACCGCCACGCTAGGCGGCGAGCCCCGCCCCGGGAACCCCGGACCGGCGATACGAATCACTCGGGTCACACTTCTGTCACAGGATCACGACACGCGTTTCGGCGGTCATGACATCGGCCGGGGCACAGCGGACGCTCAGATGTACGAGCCGTTCCGTGCGCCTTCCGCGCGAATTCGAACGTAATTCCCGCGTGTCGCCCGGCCACCCCGAAAGGCCCGGCGGAAAGTTCGCGGAGAACCGTCCACCGACCCCATCGCATTCCGATTCCGTACGGGATCGCGGGAGCTGACTGCTCATAGGAAATGCACGGCTCCCCCACACATCCTCCGTACGCACCCGGGGCGTCGGCGGGCCCGGCACAGGGCGAGCGAAGGGGCGAGCGATGGGGACTCAGACCGTGGCGGCGGCACGGACCGCGGGCACCAGGCGCGGTGGCCGTGGCCGGGTGGTCGTCGACTGGCTGACCACCACCGACCACAAGAGGATCGGCCACCTCTACCTGATCACGTCCTTCTCCTTCTTCCTCGTCGGCGGGATCATGGCACTGCTGATGCGGGCCGAACTCGCCCGGCCCGGGCTGCAGATCGTGGACGGCGACCAGTTCAACCAGCTGTTCACGATGCACGGCACGATCATGCTGCTGCTCTTCGCGACCCCGTCCTTCGCGGGCTTCGCCAACGAGCTGATGCCGCTCCAGATCGGCGCCCCGGACGTGGCCTTCCCCCGGCTGAACATGCTCTCGTACTGGCTGTTCCTGTTCGGCGGGCTGACGGTGCTGGGCTCGCTGCTGACACCGGACGGCGCGGCGGGGTTCGGCTGGTTCGCCTACGCGCCGCTGAACAGCGGGCAGTTCTCGCCGGGGATCGGCCCCGACCTGTGGATCATGGGCCTGGCGCTGGCCGGCTTCGGCACGATCCTCGGCGCGGTCAACTTCATCACCACGATCATCGGGATGCGGGCGCCCGGCATGACGATGTTCCGGATGCCGATCTTCACCTGGAACACGCTCTTCACGTCGATCCTGATCCTGATGGCCTTCCCGGTGCTGGCCGCCGCGCTGCTGGTGCTGGAGGCGGACCGGCGGTTCGGTTCGACGGTGTTCGAGGCGGCCAACGGCGGGGCGCTGCTGTGGCAGCACCTGTTCTGGTTCTTCGGGCATCCCGAGGTCTACATCATCGCGCTGCCGTTCTTCGGGATCATCACCGAGATCATCCCGGTCTTCAGCAGGAAGCCGATCTTCGGCTACCTCACCCTGGTCGGCGCGACGATGGCGATCACCGGGCTGTCGATCGTGGTGTGGGCGCACCACATGTTCGTCACGGGCGCCGTGCTGCTGCCCTTCTTCTCCCTCATGAGCTTCCTGATCGCGGTCCCGACGGGCGTGAAGTTCTTCAACTGGACCGGGACCATGATCAAGGGGTCGCTCTCCTTCGAGACCCCGATGCTGTGGGCGACCGGGTTCCTGGTCACGTTCCTGTTCGGCGGCCTGACCGGGGTGATCCTGGCGTCACCGCCCATGGACTTCCACGTCTCCGACTCGTACTTCGTGGTCGCCCACTTCCACTACGTCGTCTTCGGCACGGTCGTCTTCGCGGTCTTCGGCGGATTCCACTTCTGGTGGCCCAAGTTCACCGGGAAGCTGCTCGACGAACGGCTGGGAAAGATCCACTTCTGGACGCTGTTCACCGGCTTCCACACCACGTTCCTGGTGCAGCACTGGCTGGGCGCCGAGGGCATGCCGCGCCGGTACGCCGACTATCTCGCCGCCGACGGGTTCACCACGCTCAACACCGTCTCGACGATCGGCTCCTTCCTGCTCGGCCTCTCCACCCTGCCGTTCCTCTACAACGTCTGGAAGACCGCCAGGTACGGCACCAGGGTCGAGGTGGACGACCCCTGGGGGTTCGGCCGTTCCCTGGAGTGGGCGACGTCCTGCCCGCCGCCCCGGCACAACTTCACGACGCTGCCGAGGGTCCGCTCGGAGTCCCCGGCGTTCGACCTGCACCATCCGCAGTACGCGGCCCTGACCCCGCGGCCCGAGCCAGAGCGCCGTCGAGCCGGTCACGGGCCGTCCTGATCGCCTCGATCAGCTCCACGGGCTCCAGCACCTCGAACTCGAAGCCCGCCATCATCACGTGGATCACCATCACGTCGAGGCTCGCGGCCCCGGTGCGCAGCACGCAGGCCCCGTCGCCGTCGGGCTCCAGCGTCCCGGCCGAGGGCGAGATCCGTTCGGCGGCCTCGGCCAGGGGCACGAACAGCCGGACGGTGGCCCGGGTGGCGTACGCGCGCGTGGAGACGCCTTGCGAGACGTACGCGGCGAGGTCCTCGGCGGGCGGTTCGCGCGGGGGGAAGCGCGGTCCGTGCGGCGGCTTCGGCGTGAGGCGGTCCACCCGGAACGTACGCCAGTCGGCGCGGTCGAGGTCCCAGGCGACCAGGTACCAGCGGCGCTCGGTGCACACCAGGCGGTGCGGTTCGACGGTGCGGCGGGTCGCCGTGCCGTCGTGTCCCCGGTAGTCGAAACGCAGGCGTTCGGCGTCCCGGCAGAGGTGGGCGAGCTCGGTGAGGATGCCCGGGTCGACGGCGGAGGACCTCGGGCCGCGCAGCATCGGCACGGTGAAGGCGTTCAGGGCCCCCACCCGACGCCGGAGCCGGTCGGGCAGCACCTGCTCCAGCTTCGACAGGGCCCGTACGGAGGTCTCGCCGATGCCCTCGATGCCCTGCCCCGCGGCCGTCCGCAGCCCCACCGCGACGGCGACGGCCTCGTCGTCGTCCAGCAGCAGCGGCGGCAACTCGGCGCCGGCGCCGAGCTGGTAGCCGCCTCCGGTGCCGGGGCTGGCGTTGACCGGGTAGCCCAGCTCGCGCAGCCGGTCCACGTCCCGGCGGACGGTGCGCGCGGTGACTCCCAGCCGGTCGGCGAGCTGGGCGCCCGACCACTCGCGGTGGGCCTGGAGAAGGGACAGCAGGCGCAGCAGTCGGGCGGAGGTCTCCAGCATGCGCCCAGTGTGTCCCACGGGGTGGGCGGACCCCACCCGGCCGTCCCGCCGGACGGGGCCCGCCGGTCCCGGAGGGGACGGCTCAGAGCGTGAGGCGCTGTCCGGGCACGATCAGGTCGGGGTCGCCGCCGACGACGGCCCGGTTGGCGGCGTAGACCCGCTGCCAGGTCAGCCCGTGGCGGGCCGCGATGGTGCTGAGGGTGTCGCCCGTCCGGACGGTGTAGTCACCACGGTTCGTGCCGCGCGAGGTCTGGCCCGTCGAGCGCTCCGGCGCCTGCGAGGAACCGGAGGAACCCGAGGGCGCGGAGCCGGTACCGGACCGCGAGGAGCCCGACTTCGAGGAGTTCGAGGTGCCGGACTTCGAAGAACCGGACTTCGAGGAGCCCGACTTGGCGGAGCTCGACTCGGCGGAGGACGATCCGGCCCCCGGTGCGCTGCCGGACGCTCCGGCGCGCGCCGAGCAGGTCGGCCACGCGCCCCACCCCTGGGCGTTCTGCACCTTGGTGGCGACGGAGATCTGCTGTGCCTTGCTGGCCTTGTCGG
The DNA here is from genome assembly GCF_040295245.1 of Streptomyces sp. NPDC002884. NCBI lineage: Bacteria > Bacillati > Actinomycetota > Actinomycetes > Kitasatosporales > Streptomycetaceae > Streptomyces > Streptomyces sp. NPDC002884. Next base: position 286,975 of record NZ_JBEOVB010000009.1, read on the forward strand.
CGGTCGACGCGTAGGCGGTGCCGCCGTACGCGCGCCAGGTACCGGCGGAGAACTGGAGTCCGCCGTAGTAGCCGTTGCCGGTGTTGATCGACCAGTTGCCGCCGCTCTCGCACTGGGCGATGCGGTCCCACACCCCGCTGTCGGCCGCCGCGGCGTCACCGGTGGCGGAGAGCAGTCCGAGGGGGGCGAGCAGGATCGCCCCGGCGAGGACCGCCGTCCTGCGCGACGAGGTGCGGGTGTGGATATCGGCACATTCGGACATGTAGATCCCTCTCTACGAACCCGGGCTCCCCCTGGCCGGGGCGCGTCGGCCGCGCGGGACGCGGTCGTCACGCCCGGCCCCGTCCGTCGGCGGTGGTGCTTCGCGCTGTCTGGCTCTGCGCGGCCGGCGGACGTACCCGAGCGGTGCTCGTTGCACACGGCGGAGCAATCTAGGCAGCTGACGAGTCGTTATCAACCAACTCCCCGTTGTCCCAGGCCAGTTAGCAGTTACCGTAGGTAGCGGCGAATTTCGGCCACCTACTTCGCTCCCTCATTTCCGGATTTGTCGACCACACCCCCGGACGGACTGTGAGTCAGCTCACCGGATCAACACCCGTGACCTCTCCGTTACTTGACATGGAGTGGCGGATTCCGCACGCATCGTGACCGCGCGCGCAGGATGGTTCGATTCCGTTCGCCATCCAGCGTGACCCTGGCCACAGATCGCCCGTTGTCTTCTTCATGAGCCGGGGACCGACCCGGACCACGAGCCGGGGGCCACCCGCCTCGCCCACGCACCGCATCCGAGGGAGCCACCCGTGCCGCGCATGCTCGACGTCAGCGACGAGGTACGCGCCGAGATCGGCGACGAAGAAGCCGACCGGCTGCTCGCCGGAGACAACGCCCCGGGCAGTTACGACTGCACGTCCTGCCGCACCCCGGGCGACTCCGAGAACGAGCGCACCAGCACCGTCCTGTTCATCGGGGACGAGACCGCCGTCCTCGCCTTCGCCCACTCCACCTGTCTGCCCTCCCAGGTCGTCCAGGTCACCGAGGAGCAGCTCCAGGGGGCGGTCCGCTCCATCAGCGGCGACACCGTCGACCTGGACCCCGACAAGGTCGCACCCGAGCAGGCGGTGCTGGGCGTCACCAGCGGACTCGTCCTGATCGCCGGGGAGTTGCACCCGGCCCTGGTCGTCGAGCCGACCGCGCCCATCGTGCGGCCCGGCACGACCGGCGCCGGCGACGACTTCCTGCCGCTGCTCATCGAGCAGGGCTTCATGCCGCTGTCCGAGCTGACCGAGGTACCGCCGGTGCAGCACGGCTGGTCCGTGCTGCTCGCGATGGGCCAGCTGCACGCGGTGCTCCAGCCCTCGGTGAACGGCGGGCAGCCGGTCGCCTGGTGGCAGGCGCACCAGCCGTTGCAGGTGACGGAGGGCTGGCGGGCCGCCGCCAACAAGCACCAGCAGGTGCTGATGTTCGCGGCGCCGGTGGGCTCCATCGGGCGTCAGCCCCGGGAGGACCTGCTGCGGGGCGCGCTGGACAAGGCAGCGGCCAACGGGCAGCTGGTCGGGGCGGCCCTGCCGCTCGCCGGCACCTGAGTCCGCCCACCGGGCGCGGGGGCTGCGGTCGTACGGCGGCTGAAAGGCCGTCCACGGACGCAGCCCCGCGCTCCCCCGACGACGCCCGTCGAACCGCATCTCTTCCAGTGCCGCGTCGTTTGGACATACGTGCACACCTACGACGTTCCCCGCCGCCCGTCCTTCCAGCCGATCCCGTCCGCACGACCGGCTCAGGACGCTCAGGGCGGCCCATCGGCCACGCCGATCTACGACGCGCTCTACGCCGAGTACGTCAAGACGTTCCGTTCGCTGCCGGGCGACCGCAGCGGCGAGGACGAACTGGGGTTCACCGCCTTCGGGAACATCCCGCACAGCACGAACACCTACCCGGCGCCCCGCCCGGGGTCGTTCAGCAGCTCCTACAGCGCGTACAGCGCGGGGGCACAGAGCGCGCGGGTCGGGCAGCAGTCCCAGTGGCAGCGGGTCGGACAGCTCGGCCAGCAGCCCGCGCCGACCGCGATGCACCACATCCCCGCGGCGCTCCCGCCGGCCCCCCGCAGGACCTTCTGATCCCCGTTCGCGGGGGGGGGGGGGGGCCCCGGGCCGGGGGGGGCCCCCCCCCCCGGGGGGGGGTAATTTATGTGTTTTGGGCCCGCGTCGAACGCCCCCCCCCCCCGCAGTTGTTTGGGGGGGGCGGGAGAGG